>NZ_BAKK01000016.1 GCF_000614145.1 Bacteroides faecichinchillae JCM 17102
CACCCCCTAAGAACCCCTCTGCGGAAGCGAGCAAAGCAATCAATTGTAAACAATAAAAACAGAATAGTTATGGCAACAAAATCAAGCATACATATCAAGCCTTGCAACATCGCATCGAGCGAGGCGCACAACCGAAGGACTGCCGAGTATATGCGTAATATCGGGGAGTCCAGAATCTATGTCGTTCCCGAACTTTCCACCGATAACGAACAGTGGATAAATCCCGACTTCGGCACTCCCGAACTGCGGACGCACTATGACAACGTCAAACGAATGGTCAAGGAAAAGACCGGACGTGCCATGCAGGAAAAAGAAAGGGAACGCAAGGGAAAGAATGGAAAGACTATCAAGGTGGCGGGATGTTCCCCCATCCGTGAGGGAGTGTTACTCGTCAGACCAGACACCACACTGGCTGACGTGCGTAAATTCGGCGAGGAGTGCCAAAGGCGTTGGGGCATCACACCGCTTCAAATCTTCCTGCACAAGGACGAGGGGCATTGGCTGAGCGGACACCCCGAAGCCGAAGATAGGGAGAGTTTCCAAATAGGCGAAAGATGGTTCAAACCGAATTATCATGCCCATATCGTTTTCGACTGGATGAACCACGAAACCGGAAAAAGCCGAAAACTTAATGATGAAGATATGACCGAAATGCAGAGCTTGGCATCCGACATTCTAATAATGGAACGTGGGCAGTCAAAGGCCGTCACTGGCAAAGAGCATTTAGAGCGAAACGACTTTATCATTGAAAAACAGAAAGCTGAACTGCAACGTATAGAGGAAACCAAACGACACAAGGAGCAACAAATAAGCTTTGCCGAACAGGAGCTGAAACAGGTAAAATCGGAGATACGCACCGACAAGCTCAAAAGTGTAGCCACTGATGCAGCCACCGCCATAGCAAGTGGTGTCGGTTCTCTTTTCGGCAGCGGTAAATTGAAAGATTTGGAACAATCTAACGAGAATTTACGTCATGAAATAGCCAAACGTGACAAGGGTATTGATGAATTAAAAGCCAAGATGCAACAAATGCAGGAACAGCACGGCAAGCAGATTCGTAACCTGCAAGGAATACATAATCAAGAGCTTGAAACCAAAGACAAGGAAATATCACGATTGAACACCATTCTTGAAAAAGCATTCAACTGGTTCCCATTGCTCAAAGAGATGTTGAGAATGGAAAAACTATGTTATGCTATCGGATTTACCAAAGACATGGTAAACAGTCTTTTGACCAAAAAAGAATCTATCAGGTGTAATGGTAAAATTTATTCCGAAGAGCATAGACGAAGATTTGAAATCAAGAATGATGTTTTCAAAGTGGAGAAAAGTCCGGTCGATGATAACAAATTGGTGCTGACCATAAACCGACAACCGATAGGTGAATGGTTCAAGGAACAATGGAAGAAATTAAGGCAAGGTTTGCGACAGTCTGCGGAAGAGCCAAGAAAAAGTAGAGGGTTCAGAATGTAATTTTGATAGTATTTGATTGTATCTCAATAAAATTAAATATCTTTGTAAGCGGATTGAGGCAACTCTTTCCAAGACATAAGAAAAAAGAAGAAGCGTTATGCTTATCTTGTACTTGAAAACGTAGGAAATTTTCAAATTGGATACAAGGATAGCATAGTGGTTCTCACGCTATAGCGTGGGCTGCTATTGTTACATCCGTATCCAAGGTTTCCTACGACCTTCAAGTAAGAGTGTGGCATACAGTTCCACGCTTCGTGATTTAACCCATCCTTTGTGGAAGCTGGAGGATAAATGTGTAGTGTATGAACGCAATTAAAAATTGGCTATTAGTTTTTTGCACCATTCTATTAGCAAATGGGTGTGCGCCACTTCGAACACCTGTAATAGTAAGGAATGCTCCTATTGAAATGTATAAATACGCATACATTTCTCCGACAAAGGAATTGACATCAAGCACAGGAGGTACATATGGAGGTCAATATGGTATCTATGGCTCTTCAACTACCAAAAGTGTTAATCCGAGTGATGTGATAGCAGGAATATTGATAAAACAGGGGTATATTATATTGCCTGAACTCAAATCCGAATTAGCGAATGAAACCTTAATCGTCAATTATGGCGAGAGTGGTAGGCGTAACAGAGGTTTAGGCTATACAATAGAAGTAACCATACAATTTAGTTCTGCAAAAACCAATGAAATGATATGCTCTTGTACGGCAGAGGGGCAAGGAGAAACAGAAGCAGATGATATTCGCCAAGCCATTAGACGAGCATTGTCAAGTTTATTCCCTGAAAAATAAAATCAATTAATAGCCAATAATATAATAAATTATGAAGAAGCTTATTGTATCATTTGCATTGATGGTTATTACGTTGGCATCGTATGCCCAAGTTTATAAAATGTATAGTACGCGAAACTATCATAACCAGCTTCGTTTAAATACGATGACAGGTGAAGTGCAGCAAATACAAGATGATGGTCAGTCTTGGATTATTTGTAGTGCAAGAGAAATATCTGGAGATAAGGAAAGTAGGTTTTGCCTTTATGAAACACAAAACATGTGGACTTTCATAATGCTTGATACATATACAGGGAAAAATTGGCAAGTTCAATTTAGTGTAAAAGGTGAAGATTATATGTTTGCTGCCCCAATCAACATCTTCTCTCTTGCATATCCCGAAGCAACTTCAAATTGGACTAATAGGTTTCAGATGTTTGCCACCCAAAACATGTGGACTTTCATATTATTAGATTCGTATAATGGACGACTATGGCAAGTCCAATATAGCACACAAGATTTAGATAATCTATTTTGCATACCTATAAACAAAGACGAATTAGGATCTGATAACGAAAAATGTATATTCTCTATTCAACCATTGACAAGCATGTATCAATACTATCTCATAAATGATAGAACAGGTGACATGTGGAAATTCCAATGGAGTACCAAGGGGGATGATTATAGGTGGATTGAAAAATTTAAATAGTCATCATCCTCTGATATGCAGTTGGTTTTACTTATAGTTGTGGTTTCTCTTGTTGCTATTTCTGTTATTGCAGTAGCCACAATACGAATACGCCTAAAAAACAAGTCCAAGGAACTTTCAGAAAAGTTAAACCACATATCTTCTTATAGCAATAAATCCAATTATGAGCAAGCAAAAGAGAGATTGTCGGCATTAAACAACGAAGCATTTATTGATATTCCGACCGACCTTAATAATGTTTTTTCATGTAAGATAATCTCTGCAACGCAAGAAAAGGATTTCACAAATCATTATATACCATATTTTCAAGAGGCGCATTCATTAGTCAAGAGACTTGAAGCCTTCAATATCACTCCATCTGTAGCAATCTCAAACCTAATTCGTGACTTTGGGAATATCAATAAGATTGTCGAGCAACATAATGATGCGGTTATAAATTCTTTACTTGATACACATAAAGAATTTTTCGACCATTGTTTGAAATATCCATTGGACAAGCAGCAAAGACGCTCAATCGTTTCAGAAGAAGATAATTGCTTGGTTGTTAGTAGCGCAGGTAGTGGAAAGACCTCTTCTATTGTTGGAAAAGTCAAGTATCTAACAGAAATAAAAGGCATTGTACCTCATAGAATCTTACTCATTAGTTACACGAACAAAGCAGCAGCCGAACTTACGGAAAGAATGGCTACTAACGGCTTGAAAGGTTATACTTTTCATAAATTAGCCATTGATATTATTGGAAGAGCAACAGGCACAAAACCATCTATTTGCGATAATACTGATTCTTTATTCGTAGATATTTATCACACTTTATTAGGGAATAAGGATTTTAAGAATAGTATAGTAGAATATTTTATTGATTATCAATCCAATGAAGCGGATTGGGAGCAACGCAAGAATGAAAGGCGAAAAAAGTTATCGGAACAAAAAAATGTTCAGTTAAAAGCAATGTGTCCCGATATGGATGGTCGAGCCATATATGTGAGAAGTGAGCAAGAGCAAAAGATATGCTTTGTCTTGTCTTCACTTGGAGTAAGATTCAGATATGAAGAGGCATACGAACATCAATTGGCAGATGAAATGCACTCTCAATATCGCCCCGATTTTTCCATATATTTCGAGCAAAATGGAGTAACCAAACGAATCTATCTGGAGCATTTCGGGGTTGATGAACATGGTCTTGTTCCAGCTTGGTTTGCAAAGGATAAAAATATAACATACGAAGAAGCCAATCAAAAATATAATGATGGTATAACTTGGAAGAAAGCAGCTCATGAGAAATTTGGCACTCAACTTTTAGTAACATCAAGTGCTGATTTCCATTATTCTGATATTAGGGATAAACTCCGTAAACTATTAGATGATGCAGGTGTACCAATTCAAGAGAAAACGGATGAAGAGTTATATGATTTAGTTTTACCCAAAGGAAGTAAGCAGGAAAAGGCATTTATACGACTTGTTGTTACTTTTGTGACATTAGTGAAATCAAGCTGTAAATCAGTTAAGGACGTTCTTAAACGAGCGAAGTATGCAGAGGATGAACGGAGTGTTTTTATTATCAAGAATATATTCCAGCCTGTATATGAACGCTATATAAGCGCATTAAGAGATAATAACCAAATTGATTTTACTGATGCGATTCTTCAAGCCACAGAAATATGTCGTGTTTCACGTCCTGTTGAGTATGATTATATCATCGTGGACGAGTTTCAAGACATATCTGTTGACCGTTATAACTTTTTGAAAGTGTTGCGTGAGGGAAATCCACCAGCAAAGTTGTATTGCGTAGGCGATGACTGGCAGTCCATATATCGTTTTTCGGGAAGTGATATGGCTCTTTTCAATCAATTCTCCGAATACTTTGGAGCAACAGAAATAAATAAGATTGAAACCACATACAGATTTGGAGAACCTTTGGTTTCGTTGTCCTCTCATTTCATACAACGCAATAAATCACAAATTCAGAAAGATATACACTCGTTCAGTTCTGAAATGAAAACAGAATTGGAGTTTTATTCTTATGACAGACGTGATTATTGCAATACGATAGGGCAACTTGTAGCTTCTATTCCATCAGACAAATCAATATTTTTGTTGGGACGTTATTCCTTTGATGATTATTATCTCTCTTTTATGTACCAATCCATCAAAGAGGGCAATAGGTTCTTTTATGTGATAGGAGGACGAAAAATCGAGTTTTTGACTGTACATAAATCGAAAGGTCTTGAAGCAGATTACGTAATACTCTTGCAATGCAATAAAGACACTTATGGCTTCCCATCTCTTGTGAGTGACGACCCTGTGCTTAACTATGTACTAACTAAAAGCGACCAATTCCCATATGGAGAAGAACGTAGATTGTTTTATGTAGCAATAACAAGGGCAAAGATGAAAACTCTTGTGCTATATGACAAGCGTTTCCCCTCTGTATTTGTGGATGAATTTTTGCATCCTGAAAAGGTTTCAGAAGAGAGTTATGTGAAGCACCCCAATGCCAATAAAAGATGGACAAGAAGTGCAGACCAATTTCTATTGAAACTGCATAATGAGGGTAAGAGCGTCAAATATATTGCAAACAAAATGGGCAGAAGTCAAACGTCAATTGTTATGCGATTGAATAAACTTAATCAATAATAATGCTCTATTTTTACCCAATAACATTGGTTGTGTCCCTATTTTCAAGTATAAATCTTAAATAATACAAAAGCACCCAATTTTACATTCTTGGGTGTAAAATTGGGTGCTTGTTTTACAATCTGCTGATTTTCAGCGTTTATTGCGGAGAGAGGGGGATTCGAACCCCCGATACACTTTTGGCGTATACACGCTTTCCAGGCGTGCCTCTTCAACCACTCGAGCATCTCTCCTCGTTTCGGGGCGCAAAAGTAGAAGAAGTTTTTGAAATTAGCAAACATCTGATGCAAATTATTACACATCAATAAATTCAACGATTTTATATTGACGCATTGAATTTCATTAAAGAACTCAAAAAGCAAATGAATAAGCCAATATTATTAAAGGAAATTGCATGAAAGCTTAATTTTGTTTATCTTTGCAAATCAATTATTTAATAACTCTATTACTCACTTTTTAATCTAGAATATGCAAACCATCCGTCGAGTTCTTTTTACTCTTATCACTATCTTATGTATCAGTTCAGGTATTAAGGCTGAAATAAATCCCCAACCTTTTATTATCCCTGAAATTAAAGAATGGAAAGGAGCTACCGGTAACTTTACACCTACTGAAAAAAGTAGAATTGTATGCGCTGATAAGAATCCTGAATTAATGCGCATAGCAAACATGTTTGCTGAAGACTATAAAATCATGTTCGGTATCAAACCGGAAATAATACAAGGGAAGGGAGCAAGTGGAGACTTTATTCTTTCTATCCATGCAGATAAAAAACTGGGTAAAGAAGGATATGCCATCAAGATTACTGATCGGATACAGCTCTCAGCTCCCGAAAACATGGGCGTTTATTGGGGCACACGTACTTTATTGCAAATAGCCGAACAAACGGATAATCATAGTTTTCCTAAAGGCAAAATTCGTGATTTCCCCGACTATGCCATTCGCGGCTTCATGATCGATTGTGGACGTAAGTTCATTCCTCTTACTTTTCTACAAGATTATGTAAAGATCATGGCTTATTATAAAATGAATACGCTACAGATACATCTCAACGACAATGGTTTTAAACAATATTTTGAACATGATTGGAACAAGACATATGCGGCATTCCGATTGGAATCAGATACTTATCCGGGTTTAACCGCAAGAGATGGCTTTTATACCAAACGTGAATTTATTGATTTGCAGAAACAGGCAGAAAACTGTTTTGTAGAAATCATACCAGAAATAGATGCTCCGGCACATACCTTGGCTTTCACTCACTACAAACCGGAAATAGGAAGTAAGGAATACGGCATGGATCATCTGGACTTGTTCAAACCTGAAACTTATGAATTCATGGATGGGTTATTCAAAGAATATCTGGAAGGAAAAGATCCTGTGTTCCGAGGCAAACGAGTACATATCGGGACAGACGAATACTCTAACAAAAACAAGGATGTAGTAGAAAAATTTCGCGAATTTACTGATCATTATATTCGTTACGTAGAAAGTTATGGAAAACAAGCCTGCGTATGGGGTGCATTGACACATGCCCAAGGAGATACCCCGGTAAAATCTGAAAATGTAATTATGAGTGCTTGGTATAATGGTTATGCTGATCCCGTAGAAATGATTAAGCAAGGATACAAATTAATTAGTATTCCAGATGGACTGGTTTACATGGTACCGGCGGCCGGTTATTATCATGATTATTTAAATACAAAATCTCTATATCAAAGTTGGACTCCTGCCCATATTGGTAACGTTGAATTTAATGAAAAAGATCCCGCTATATTGGAGGAATGTTTGCTATATGGAATGACCATGTCGGCAATGGCATATCAACCAAAGATATTCATCATCGCGTTTATCCGGCACTGCAAACACTGGCCGTTAAAATGTGGACAGGCAAAAATCCAACCTTACCATATGAAGATTTTGATAACCAACGTAATCTTATTAGTGAAGCACCGGGAGTTAACCAACTGGGACGTATCCTCCGACAAGCGGGAATAGTTTATGAACAGGCTTCTGTTACACCGGGTAGTCGAACACCTTATCGAGAAATCGGTTACAATTATCTGGTATCTTTTGACATTACCGGAGCAAATGAAACACAAGGTACAGAATTATTTCGTTCACCAAATGCTGTCTTCTACCTATCTGATCCAATTAAAGGTATGTTAGGGTTTGCACGAGACGGCTATTTAAACACTTTCAATTATCGCATTTTACCAGGAGAACATACCACTATCAGTATTGAAGGTGATAATCATTCTACACGATTATACATCAAAGGAAAGTTAGTGGAAGAAATGAATATTCAGAAAAGATTTTTTAATGGAGGGAAAGATTCTATGAGTTATGTCCGTACATTAGTATTTCCGCTGGAACAGGCAGGTAATTTCAAGAGTAAAATAACTAATCTAAAAGTTGTTAGCAAATAAAAAGGTGTTTTATCTGGCATAATTTGCAATGCGCATTCATTCTTATCATATTCTAATATTAGGAAAAGTTATGCGAATACCCAATCTATGCCAACCATTGTTTAGTGATAATTATAAATTTAATTCCATCACCCATATAAGTTCCTCTGATGAAATGAATTAGGCTAATAGTGAAACAAAATTCATTTATTTGGTGGAGATTTAATTAATATATTATATATTTCCCAAATGTATTTTTGAATCTTTTGCAACAAATATGAAAGCATTTTGAATATCAAGAGAGTTTTCTTTTTACTATTTTTTTCATTAATAGTATTATAAGAAAGTTTCAAATTTATAAGTAGATAGGATTAGAAGAGGGTCTAATAATCAGAATATATATATCATATCCCCAAAGTAAAAAAGATCAAATCTGACATGCTAATTATCCTACCAGCATTACCATCCGTAACAACCGTTATGGAAGTTACGACCTGATAAAGCATTCTCTCGGCAACAACCGCTCATTGGTGAACGATCAGGTTCATGACGTAATAGAGGACAGTGAAGGTGAACTTTGGTTTGCAACCAGTAACGATTACTTTCCCGGAAGAAACAACCATCTCCATAAAACAAAATTTATCTCTCCCCGGTCAAAAACATACATACAAATCGTACTTTGCTCAGTCAAGTTTAAACAGCATTTGAAGATAAAAAACAAACCAGTCAATTGTACTAATACTTTGGACTGTAAATTCATAGCCTCTGTTAAGGAATGAATAGAGAGGAACATAGGAAACTCGGATTTTAATGTAGACATGGTCAGATTCTCAGATGCAAAATATACCCGTTAGGTATTAAAATTACAATATAAATCCTAGTAAATTTAATATAAATCAGAAGATTGATGATCAATAACAAATCTCACTTACCTGAGCCCCCAGTGTCTTAAACATATCGTTCCTCCTCAGTTATAATCATCCCGTTTGCCCTAACTGAAACGAAATGAAAGACATCTGGTATTTTTAAGGAATGATTCGGTTGAGACACATAGGGGCAATGCAAATGAGATTACAGGAATTTTATTCCTAGTTCTTTCTAATTATCAGATATCCACTCTTTCCTGTGTTTTTCTACTACCATAAGCACCAGCGACACAACACAATACAGCCCCTAACAGAATAGCAAAAAATGAAATCAGAGCAGAACGTGCAGCCGCATCTGTTGCCTTATCGGCAGCTACCAGTGCCTTATGTTTGAATTCTTTCAATTCTTGTGCTGCTTGTTGCAAATTGACTTCCAAATTGTCTATCTGTTGTCCGGCTTCCATACGTGCATTATCTATCAGATTCATATACTGTTCAACCGTCTTATCCGCTTCTGACTTAGACATATTTGTATTGTTAGCTATAGCTTTAGCCAAATCATTTCGGTTTATATTCCGACTAAGTTTTTCCGCACGTTGTTTCAAGCGCTCCAAGAAGCTGTTGATAGTTTCCTCCATTTCCTGAGGAGACGCAACAATTTTCTTGACAGATTTACTTAAGTCACCTTTTACTTCCTCCAGTTGCTTATTTAAATAGTCTGGATGCAATTCTTTCACATTACTTTTGATAAGTGCTGTACGGATATTCTGTGGTATATTTCCTTCTTTCAAAGTTGCATTGAAATCGATCCCAGCAAATAGTTTCTCCGCTTCTTCAGACAATGCAGAAACTCCGCTTCCAACAACATTACTTGCTCCAGACAGAACGCCACCTGTCACAGATGAAATAGCTCCAAGTGCATTCGCTGTCATTTTTGCTGTACCTACAGCTAAAAAGATTCCAAGTACTACGGCTACAATCAGTGTGGTAGCCCAAACCAAAAATCCATGTATTATACCATCTACCCCGGCCAGCTTTCCGGCTACAAAACCACCTGCAGCCATGCCAACAACCAAAATAATAGCGGAACCAATCCCTACAGCTGTACCTATGCCAGAAGCTGGATGTCCATCCAAGGGATCAAACATAAATAATCCGATACTCGAATTCAGAATAGACAGTAGCACAGATATTGCTAATACTGTCATGACACCACCTAAAACACTCCCCCAGGACACTCTGCCCTTCAGTTCTGCAAAACTTAAATTTTTCATAATTGTTAGGTTTTTAATTAATACTAAAAATGATACTTCATAAAAAAAAACAGCACTAAAGAATATTTGTTTGACTAATATTTGTCATCATAATAAATTTTTGTGTTAAAAAACACATAAATATATAAAGTTATATTGGAGAGCATTATATACAAATTCTGAAGATATATACCTTAATATCTGTAATGTGTATTTATAGATAATATAGGATCCATAGGCTTTTTACTTCTTAAATAGTTGTTAATTCCGTCCTTCTTTCCGAACTATCCTTTTTTATGGTCTGTTTCTTAGATAAAGTTCAGTGACAAAGTAATTCATTATCTTGTATACAATCATAACTATACAAATGACAATATAACGTGTGTGAAATTTTATTGTATTACCATTAATTTATTTTTAATTATGAAAAGATCTATCTTTGTATTAGCACTAAGCATGGGTATCTTTACCATGCATGCGCAAAATGAGCGAACGGCCCTTGAAGGCACACGTCTTGGCGATAACTGGTCTATTGAACTAAAAGCTGGTGCTGTGACACCTCTTACCCACAGCGCTTTCTTCAAAAATGCCCGGCCGGCTTTCGGATTCGGAATCGGAAAACAACTCACTCCAACATTCGGTCTGGGTATCCAAGGTATGGGATATGTAAATACCTCGAGTAGCAAGACCGCATTTGATGCTTCCGAAGTGAGCTTACTCGGCAAAGTCAACCTGATGAATCTCTTTGGAAGCTATACAGGTGAACCACGCGTTTTTGAAATCGAAGCCCTAACAGGTATAGGTTGGCTACATTACTATCAGAATGGTCCCGGAGATACCAACTCATGGTCCACACGCTTTGGTCTAAACTTGAACTTCAATCTAGGTGAGGAAAAGGCATGGACACTCGGTATCAAACCAGCCGTTGTATATGATATGCAAGGAGACTTCAACAAAAACAAAAGTCGTTTCAATGTCAATAATGCAGCTTTTGAACTGACTGCCGGAATAACCTACCATTTCATGTGTAGCAACGGTACACATCATTTCACGACCGTTAAACCATACGACCCAATAGAAATAAAAGAACTGAATGATGCGGTCAACAACCTGCGGTCACAATTGAACGATAAAGATTTGCAGCTAAACAATGCTTTGCAACAGACAAACAATCTGCAAAAAGAACTGGCTGACTGCAGAACCCAGACTACCAACACAGAAACCATAGTAAAGACCAATCGCATTCCTGAATCCATCATTACCTTCCGGCAAGGAAAGTCAGTAGTTGACGCATCCCAACTACCTAACGTAGAACGTGTAGCCAATTACATGAAAAAGCATCCTGAAGCTAAAGTTATCATCAAGGGATATGCTTCTCCTGAAGCAACCTCGCTTTCAATGAGAAATTGGCAAAAGCACGTGCCGAATCTGTGAAGGCTATCCTTGTAAAAAAATATAAAATCAATAATACTCGCATTACTGCCGAAGGACAGGGAATCGGTGACATGTTCTCCGAACCAGACTGGAACCGCGTCAGCATTTGTACTATTGAAGAAGGTAAATAAATTCCAGCTGTAAGCGGAAGATAAATTCGGATAAAATAACTTTTCTAATTTCATTTCCCCCCTTCACTTCTTTCCTGTTTTTCAGTAAAAAGTGAAGGGGGTATCAACAAAATATATTATGGACTTACATTCAGGATTACCCTATTGGATCGTCAGAAATTCTTTATTGGACTATTATCACCCTTTAGAGAATGATCTGACAACAGATATCGCCATCATAGGCTCAGGCATAACGGGTGCCTTGATGGCCCACGAATTGTGTCGTGCCGGAATAGAATGTTGCATCATTGACAAACGCAGCATCGCAACCGGAAGTTCCGCGGCAAGTACTGCCTTACTACAATATGAAATAGATGTTCCCCTTTACCGGATGGCAGGAATCATCGGCGAAAAAAATGCTGAGACAGCTTACCATGCATGTCTGCAATCCATTACTGATATCAAAAAAGTATTGGAGGAAACAGGAGTCGATGCAGGATACGAACAACTGCCCAGCCTCTTTTATGCCAGTAGTCCGGCAGATAACAAGCTTCTGGAACAAGAATATGAAATGCGGAGAAAGCATAAGCTACCAGTCAGTCTGCTCAAGAAGAAGGAAGCCAAAGAACGATTCAATGTAGAAACGCCCGGCAATGCTTTAGTAAATGAAACATCTGCACAAATTGATGCATATAGAGCTGCAACCGGACTACTGACCTATCATATAAAGGAAAATGGACTGAAAGTTTTTACCCATACCGACATAAAGGAGTGCACCGAAACGTCTGATGGCTGTATCATGACAACAGATAAAGGATATAAAATTAAATGTGGATATGCAATCATTGCAACAGGATTCGAAGCCGGCCAATTCCTTCCCAAAGTAATCATGGATTTGACTTCCACCTACGCACTCATATCCCACCCAGTAGCTCCTGAATACTTATGGCCAACACATTGCCTGATTTGGGAAACAGCTGATCCATATTTATATATCCGAACCACTGACGGAAACCGGATTATTATAGGCGGTGAGGATGAAAAATTCAGCGACCCACAGCGTCGTGATTCACTACTCAGAAATAAAACCCACATCTTGGAGAAAAAATTCAGAAAACTATTGCCCAATATCCCTTTCAAAACAGAGATGGCATGGTGTGGCACATTCAGTACTACCAAAGATGGATTGCCTTTCATCGGCAACTGGCCCGACAAGAAACGTATCTTTTTCGACTTAGGATATGGTGGAAACGGAATCACTTTCAGCATGATTGGAGCACAAATAATCTGCCATATGCTACAAGGCATTAAAGATGAACGCAGCTCTGTATTCGGCTACAAAAGAATTGAGAAATATTGGTAAGGGCAAATGCTTCTCACGAGAAAAACAAAAAACTTCAGAATACTTTTCTAGGCATGGGTTTTGCTGTTTTTATTTATAAAACACACAATCCATGCTTATTTTATACAAATACTCACGAATTGCCAACACATATCCTATACACAAATATCCCAAAACAAAATGCATTGGTCACTATTATCAACCAACGCATTTCTTGTTTTAAGATATTCTCATCCAGCCAACTTAAATAGTTATACAACCATCAGTACCTTTCAAGACCGGTTCCCAACCACTGTGTCATACGAGGCTTGCCATAAAAATAATAGAACAGCAAACCTATCCAACTGGTTAAAACGACTAGTACAATAGCTATCAGCCTTCTTTCTACCGGTGCATGAATGCGCCATATCTCCAAAGCAGCTTTAATAGTCAGAACCAGTCCAATAATCCATATTACGAATCCAACCATAATTTACTTATATGTTAAGATATAACTACTAACGGAATGATATACTCAAAAATCAGTCAAGTTTTTTGCTTGCTTCTTTTTTTACTTCATTATATCCTTCCTTGATTTCTTTCTTAGCTTTTTCAGTGCCTTGTTTGACATCCTTCTTCGCATCATTCCATGTATCCTTTACAGCATCGGCACCATCTTGAATTTTATCAGATACCTTGTCTGCTGCATCATTGATGCCCTCTTTTACTTTTTCAACCTGATGTTGCGTTCTGTTCTGCTCTTTTTTATCACGGCAAGACGTGAAAGACAGTACCAAGGTCAATACAAAAACTACTAATGATATTTTTTTCATATTCATTCAAATTTAATTACTATTAGACAACCCGTTTTTTTCTCGGGTTGCCTATATAAACTCTAAAGTTTTAAACTCTTACTTCTTCTCTGTCTTCTTGCATGAGGTTGAAGATTTGCATTCTTTGGTCTGAACACCCTTTTTCGTATCTTTTACCTCTTCCTGTTTCTTTTCAGTTTTCTTTTTCATAATTTAAATGTATTATAGTTAATACTAACAACAGCTAACGACTATTTTATTGCAAATACTTGCATCAAGACATCTCTTTTTATTAAAAGCAGCCTACAGTAATTAGCATATGGGTTGTCAACAAATTCCCTGTTCAAGCTTATTTTTTCATGTCGGAAGCCATCGTATGCATTTTACTTTTAAAATCGTCCGCTTTCTCAGCAAGGTCCAAGGTTTTATCAGCCACCTTGTCCGCTACAATCTTTCCAGCATCTACCGCTTTCTCCTTGGTTTCATCCAACATGTCTTCCGCTTGTCCAGCTATTTTATGAAAAGTATCACATACTTTTTCTTTCAATTTCTTGGCTTTTGATGTACGTGAAAAACGATAAGCCAAAGCACCGATGACCGAACCTATTCCTAGACCAATCCATAAACTAGAATTTCTATTCTCCATAATTAAGTTGTTTTTAAAAGGTTAAAATAATTATTGTTCAATTTTCTTTTTATTATTAAACAACGAAACAATCCACAACAATACGACAGCTCCTACAATCGAAGTAAACAGACTACCCAACAGCCCCGTCGTTGCAATTCCTAGTAGACCGAACATCCACCCGCCTAAGACACCACCAACAATACCCACTAGCAGGTTGATAAAGAGACCAAAGCCTCCACCCCGCATGAGTTTACCAGCAATAAATCCGGCAATAATTCCGATAATAATGTACCATAAAAAATACATAGACTGATTTTTTTAAGTTATACACTCCGTTTTAAATTTACATGTAAATATATAGATCGATATATCATCTACTTATTTTAAATATTAATACATACTTTTCAATCTTTTATATTGTCATCACTTTATCTGTCTGAGGGTACTAGAACATAAACAAACTATTGCCCTAATAACAGAACTAACTATTAACCTGGTCCGCAAATCAAAACTTAGACTTTTCATGGCTATAGATTTTAACAATAAAACAATCCAGATAACTTACCGTTTTAAAATTATGCAGTTTCTATCAGTTAGCACACTCCCATACACATTCCACAGTCCCATTTCTACAAACTGGCTATTCAGGATGTAACTAACTTTAATCCCTGACATATACTGAAAAACACAGTATAAAAAAAAATAGTTCAAGCAACAAAAACGGAATTAACATCATTTTTTGCTTTATACAAAATTAAAAAAATCTCGCATATTAACGTCAACACTCTTTATATGTGTAACAATATATGGCAAACAAACTTAATCAAACATTTGTTGTTTACATGAAAAGAGGATCGTTCTTCTTTTAAAGAAACATTTTATTAACTAAATGCCTTAATTATGAAAAATTAATTTTACTAGCCATGGTTGCAATCGCATCAGTGGGCATGAATGCCCAAACAGTTAAAGGTGAAGGTTCCTTGATGGGAAATATCGGTTATCAGACCAATTATGAAAGGTTTGGCCTGGGAGTTCAGGGACGCTATGCTATAGCTAATAATCTTCGGATTGCTCCCGATGTGACTTTCTACTTTCCTAAAGACAAAGTTACTGGACTGGATGTAAACGTGAATTTCCATTATGTATTTAACTTTAAAAAAGATGGTCAAGGATTTTCTGTTTATCCTCTTGCAGGTATCGGTATGCAAAACAATTTCTATGGGAAAGAAAGTGTTGAAATAGACGGGAAAGAAGTGGAAATAGACCGAAGTAACTCCACCAAATTTGCCTTCAACGTAGGAGGAGGTATCACATTACCTATTACGGAACGCAGTTATTTGAACGCTGAAGCAAAATTCATGTTTGCTAAAGATGACAATGTGTCAATCATGCTGGGATATGGATACAGATTCTAAAAAACAATATAAAGACAATTCAGCGTTTCTCAAATGATAAATACAATTATCAAATGTTATTTCAGACCTTCATATAATCTTAATATGGACTTTTCCCATGTCTCTTGTTGTTGGAATATCAGCATTTAATTACGTATTTCAGCGATATTTGATTTTTGCGGAATAGATAATGATTTAGTAACGAAACGTTGTCTTTTCAAGGGATCAAGCGTAAATCCTGATTGGTGATTTTTCTTCTATTAAAACAGTAACGGTAAACCGTAAGTATAGTGACGGTATATGGTTATTATACCGTCACTATCATAAGCACATAGCGTCACTGTTTTTACATAATACTAAATAAAATTTTAAAATACGTTTATTTTAATTCCAACAAAGATTTAGACTTGATCCTATTCAAATTCTGTTACTGTCTTGGGAACAAGACCTAAAAGTAATAAAAAACCTACAAATCAATGATTTGTAGGTTTTTATACGCTTTCTTTCCTCTTTATCTAATAAATTTAGCGGAGAGACAGGGATTCGAACCCCGGGTACCTCGCAGTACAACGGTTTTCAAGACCGCCGCAATCGACCACTCTGCCACCTCTCCAAAACTTCTTTATCAGAAGTGCTTTTTGTTAAAAGCGGTGCAAAGATACAAATCATTTTCCAATTTACAAGAATTTCCGAATATTTTTTGAAAAACTATTTTCCAAATAATCCCTATTTATAGGTATTTTGTGTTGAAAAGCATAAAATGAGGTATAATTATGCCGAATATATGAAAAATCATTGTAACTTTGTGCGCTCTAAAGAAAGGATAACTAAAACCTCTAATTTTTATCATTTTATGGAATTAAACAAGATCTTTAAAGACGGTCTTTGGAGCAGCGAAATCAACGTAAGAGATTTCGTAAGTCATAACATTACTCCGTACCATGGAGACTCCTCCTTCTTGGTAGGTCCCACCGAACGTACTAAAGCTGTATGGAACCATTGCGTAAAAGCATTGGCAGAAGAAATTGCTAATAATGGAATCCGTTCTCTGGACAATGTTACCGTATCCACGATCACTTCTCATAAAGCCGGATATATTGATAAAGAAAATGAGCTTATTGTCGGTTTGCAAACAGATGAACTTCTAAAACGTGCCATCAAGCCGTTCGGAGGAATCAATGTTGTCAGTAAAGCTTGTCACGAGAATGGTGTAGAAGTAGATGATCGCGTTAAAGAAATCTTCACTCATTACCGCAAAACACATAATGACGGAGTATTCGATGTATATACTGAAGAAATCCGTTCTTTCCGTTCTCTGGGTTTTCTTACTGGACTCCCCGATAACTATGCTCGCGGACGTATAATTGGTGATTATCGCCGATTGGCTCTTTATGGTATTGACCGACTTATCAAAGCTAAACAAGATGATTTACGCCATCTGACTGGTCCAATGACCGAGGCGCGTATTCGTCTGCGTGAAGAAGTGGCCGAACAAATCAAGGCATTGAAGGACATGAAGGTGATGGGAGAATATTACGGACTTGACCTAAGTCGACCGGCATACACAGCGCAAGAAGCTGTTCAATGGGTATATATGGCATACTTGGCTGCTGTAAAAGAGCAAGATGGTGCTGCGATGTCACTTGGTAACGTTTCTTCTTTCTTGGATATTTATATTGAATATGAATTGAATAAAGGAACCATTACAGAATCTTTTGCACAAGAACTGATTGACCAGTTTGTGATCAAACTACGTATGGTACGTCACCTACGTATGCAATCATACAACGATATCTTTGCCGGTGACCCGACTTGGGTAACCGAATCTTTAGGTGGACGTTTCAATGATGGACGTACTAAGGTAACTAAAACTTCTTTCCGTTTCTTACAAACACTGTACAACCTCGGTCCTTCACCAGAACCGAACCTGACAGTTCTCTGGAGCCCGGAACTTCCTGAAGGTTTCAAAAATTTCTGCGCCAAAGTTTCTATTGACACCTCCTCTATCCAATATGAAAACGATGACTTAATGCGCGAAGTACGTCAATCTGACGATTACGGAATCGCTTGTTGCGTTTCTTTTCAGGAAATCGGTAAACAAATTCAATTCTTTGGAGCACGTTGTAATTTAGCAAAAGCATTATTACTTGCTATCAACGGTGGCCGTTGCGAAAATACAGGTACAGTGATGGTAAAGGATATTCCAGTACTGACTAATGATGTATTGAACTTCGAAGAAGTAATGAGCAACTACAAAAAAGTACTAAAAGAAATCGCACGCGTTTACAACGAAGCAATGAACATCATACATTATATGCATGATAAGTACTATTATGAAAAAGCTCAGATGGCACTTATCGATACTAACCCACATATCAATTTGGCGTATGGTGTAGCAGGACTTTCCATAGCACTCGATTCTTTATCGGCTATCAAGTATGCAAAAGTAACTGCCCGCCGAAATGATATCGGTCTGACTGAAGGTTTTGATATTAATGGTGAGTTCCCTTGTTTTGGTAACGATAATGATAAGGTAGACCATTTGGGAGTTGATTTGGTATACTTCTTCAGCGAAGAATTGAAAAAATTACCGATCTATAAGAATGCCCGTCCTACCCTTTCACTATTAACCATTACTTCTAATGTGATGTATGGTAAGAAAACCGGTGCTACTCCTGACGGACGTGCTAAAGGTGTCGCCTTTGCTCCAGGTGCCAATCCAATGCACGGACGTGATAAGAATGGCGCAATTGCTTCCTTAAGCTCTGTAGCAAAACTTCGTTATCGTGACTCTCAGGATGGTATCAGTAACACTTTCTCTATCATTCCGAAATCATTAGGTGCAACTTCAGATGATCAGATCGAAAACTTGGTAACGATGATGGATGGTTATTTCACCAAAGGTGCTCATCACCTGAACGTGAACGTACTGAATCGTGAAATGTTATATGATGCCATGGAACATCCGGAAAAATATCCGCAACTGACAATTCGTGTTTCCGGTTATGCCGTAAACTTCATAAAATTAAGTCGCGAACACCAATTGGAAGTTATTAGCCGTAGCTTCCATGAACGTATGTAATTCAGTATTATATGATGATAAACGTACATTCATACGAAAGTATGGGAACATTCGACGGGCCAGGTTTACGGCTCGTCGTTTTTCTTCAAGGATGTAACTTCCGCTGTCTGTATTGTGCCAACCCTGATACAATAGCAGGAAAAGGAGGCACTCCCACTCCGTCGGAAGAGATTATACGCATGGCTATGAGCCAAAAACCTTTTTTCGGAAAGCGCGGTGGAATAACTTTCTCAGGAGGTGAACCAACCTTCCAAGCAAAAGCGTTAGTACCTCTGGTCCATGACTTGAAAGAGAAAGGTATCCATGTCTGCCTTGACAGTAATGGAGGTATCTGGAATGAGGATGTCGAGATGTTATTAAAGCTTGTTGATCTGGTATTATTAGATATAAAAGAATTTAATCCATCTCGCCATCAATCACTTACCGGAAGAAGTAATGAGCAAACACTTCGCACCGCTAACTGGTTAGAAGCTAATGAAAAACCTTTCTGGCTACGATATGTATTAGTACCGGGGTACAGTGATTTTGAAGTAGATATCCGACAACTCGGACAGAACCTTGGAAAATACAAAATGATTCAGAGGGTTGAAATTCTCCCTTATCATACATTGGGCATACATAAATACGAAGCTATGGGACAGAAATATTTGCTGAAAGACGTAAAAGAAAATACTCCTGAGCAACTCGATAAAGCTACAGAAATATTTAAAGAATATTTCTCCAACGTTGTAGTGAACTAGAGGAAATAAAGAGTGAAGAGTTTTTATCTCGTGCAAAATAATATACGACAATCACTCTTCCTCTTTTTCATCATCATTTAATCAGTTAATAGAAAGTTTTGAAAAATCCAATCTTTGTAATAATCAAGTTCCTAATATAAATCACTTTACTTTTTTCAACAAGAGATTTATTGTCTTTATTTCTCTTTATTCTTTCGATAAAAGTATCTGTTTAGTGACTATCTCTTTAACCTTTTCTATTCATTATAAAAAGGCATCTAACAGATAATCGCAATTTCTTAATACATATATTTATATTATTGTAAATCAATCCCCAAATGCCCCCCAAATCACTGTTTACCAATAAGAAATGAGATTTAATGATTATAAATCAAATAAAAAAGAGAGATCGTTACCTAATTACTAAGCAAAACGATCTCTCACACAAATTAACTGGTTGGGGGAGTCCATTATTATGTTGTTTCAATATAGTAGTTCTGAAAAACTTTATCTCTTTAATACTTTGCAAAGATGAGAATTAAATTCGACATAAACAATATTATTTGCAAAATTTATTTCAAAAATCATCAACTTCTGATATTTAAAGATGATTGATAAACGAAAATAAGTAAAATTACAACAGATAATTTTAAATATTACTTATAAAGAAATCAAGCAAAGACCTATGATCAACAGGACAGGAATAAAAAAGAGGATACATATGTATCCTCTACTAATAAGTATAGTATCAAGTTAAATTCCTTCTAATCAACTTTCCTATGTTTCTCTTTTACTTATTACCCGAACGCTTCTTACGAGCTTGCAAATACTCCAGCAAATATGCAGTCCGATCTGTCTGAATAATAGTTGCACCTAATTCATCAATTAAATATCCATAACCTTCATCCGGATCTTCAAGCGACATATCATCATCATGTCCTCCTGCCATAGTATCCCAAAGTGTATTATACCAGATTTTACTTTTACCTTCCAATAAACTTTTCACTTGTTTAGGAACTTGGTTGGTATCAGATTTAAATAATAGTTCGAAAGCTACCGGACGGATTTCTTTCATAAAATCTTTTATTTGTTGTAGTGCTCCCGGACTGTCTAAATTGACGATTGGCATGTACAAAATACGATCAAGGTATTTACCTAAATCCTTTTTCACCTGTGCAACAGGCTTAGAACCTTTCATTATTATCTGATCAACAGTTCCGGTCTTTTCAAGTATAGGAAAAATTTCATCAAAAATAGGATATGCTTTATCCAGATTTACCATTACATGTCCTTTAGCTGTCAGTAATGCTTCCTCCAAGGTGGGAACACGATGTTTCGTTCTCAATGAAGCCCCATTTTTTAAATAAAGAGTACGAATAGAATCCAATGTCCATTCTGAAACCTTCCCTTTTCCTGTAGTCGTTCTATCTAATGTATTATCATGCATTAGAATCAACTTCCCATCTTTTGTTTTCTGAATATCCAATTCCACTACATCCGCTCCTAAACGAATGGAACTTTCAATGGCAGCAATTGAATTTTCAGGAGCATACCGCCAATCTGCCGATGGGCTACTACAGTAACTTCTTTATTGGCAGGATTCACAATTTTCCTATGAATAGCTTTCACAGGCTCATCTGCAAATAAATAAACGGAAAGCAACAATGCAATTCCTACTAGTAAGTTTCTTTTCATAATTGTAGTTCTATCTTAGATTTTATAACAAAGGTACACGATACTATTGCACAAATGAATGGCAATATTATGAATATTTTCCCAAATATCCAATTTTCAAATAAGTTATTTCTAGTCTCCAGCCGACTTAATAAGTCAAACGAATACCTGCTTGCATATTAAAATTAAATGGATTCTCCTTGCGTATAGTTTGTATACTTGAACCATCATCAAAGAAATATGAAACCCCAGGTTCAAAATATACTCCTACGCGCTTCGTTGCATTCACTTGAATTCCGACTCCTCCAGACACAGAAAATTGTAATGGTTTTACTGTTTCTTTCTCAGAACCCAATTTACCATATATACACTTTTCGGCCATACCTCCACCTGTAACGTAGAGCGTAAAGTACTTCTCTTCAAGAAAATTCCAATTGGCACGCAAAGGAATACCAAGATAATGCAACTTTTGTTCTACATTACGTTCACTATCCCTCAATTTTACATCAGAAGATAATAATGTATAAGTCAATCCAGTTTCTAGAGAGAAACCTCTGCCTAAACTCTTACGAACAGATAAACCAAAAGAAATAGGTTGGTGATGTTTAATATCAACAATATCATTCGCTTTACGCAAATATGGAACACCACCTTCAAACACAAGAGTTTGATCATTAGGAATTGCCATTAGACCATTCGAAACAGCCAACATACTCACACGCGAGATATAAGAAGGCATCCCTGCACCGATCTCGGCAGAAGCTCCTCCTGCATTACCAACCGATAGTCCCATTGACCATCTCCCTTTTTTTGCCGAAGTATTCGTATTCCCTACAGGAATATGTAATTTATCCTTTGCTGAAGGACGATAAGGCCTATTCTTATTTATTTGTTTTTCCTGAATAGAATGCGTCTGTTTTTCCTGAGCAACGCTTACTTCTTCCGGCTGTTCTATCAATTCATCATCTTTCTTATTTTCCACATCTACAGTGGATGCTCCGTCATTATCTATTTTTGTCAATCGTTCATCTTTTATTCCTTGTTGCGTGATTTCGGTCCTTCTTTCACTTCTATTTACTTCAGCTTTTGCTAAACGGCCTTCAGCTACCGGACTTACTAAAGGAGCAATGATCGTTCCCCGCGTATCTGGTTGATCTATTCCAGGCAGCACATCCGGTGATGAAGCCAACACTGGAGTTTTGATATGTCGTATTTCATCAGCTGCAGGAGTCCCTAAGAAATATAGGCTCAGTGATGATACAATAGCCAATAATATAACAGCCGCAGCAGCCATTGTCCATCTACGATAAGGATATATCTTCTTCTCCACAGGAGGTATAAGTTCCTTCTCCAGTTGTTCCCAGCCAGAATCAGGTGTGGGCTCGGAATAATCTGCGAGCTTCTCCTTCAACTTACTCATCCACAATTCTTTCTCTTCCATCTCTAATCTATCCGTTATTCATTAACCATTCTTTTACCTTTTTAGCCAATACGTTTTTGGCCCTAAATAGCTGAGAAGCTGATGATTTCTCATTGATACCCAATAACTGTGCAATTTCTTTATGAGATTTATCTTCAAAAGTATAAAGGTTAAACACGGTACGATACCCAACGGGCAAATCTTTTACGAATTGCATTAATACACCTTGCGGAATCAATTCAACAGTAGAAGCTTCCGGTTCTTCGTAAACTTCCGGAACTTCTTCCAAAGTTGTCGATTGATTGATTACATCATTCTTACGAAGATATTGCAAAGCGGTATTAACCATCACTCTCTCCATCCACGCCCTTAAGGAACCTTCACCTCGCCAAGTAAATTTATCGAAAGAACCGAATATCTTCAAAAAGCCATCGTGAAGCAAATCCTGAGCTGTATCCCGATCGCCTGCATAACGAAGACAGACACCAAGCATACGCCCCGCATACTGCTCATACAGTTCCTTGCGGGCTCGGTTATTGCCTTGCCTACATTGTTCCGACAACTCAAATTCTTCCATTATCTCAAACACGTGTTTATTCTAAAAATGCGGTAAAGATAGAAATACTGCATAGAGAGAACAACTTTTTCGCAACTTTTGTTTCTTTAACAGATCCAAATGCAATATTTACTATTCTCCTGCATTTCTTAGATACTAAATAAAAAGCAGTAATACAAAATCTAAAACTTACAAAGTATATGAAGAATTTAAAGTTCATAGTATTTATCTTTGCTGTAATAACCGCTATTCCCTTTTTGCAGTCATGTCAAGATGATGATACTCCCACCAATTTATTGGCCATCGGTACTATTAATACCATTCAGGACACCAAAGATTTATACTTTACTCTAGATGATGGAAAGACCATGTTTCCAAGCAATCCTCAGGAAATGGGAGCTAAAGAATACGAAGATGGACAGCGTGCTTTTATTATTTTCAATAAACTGGACGAGCCCGTCAATGGCTATAACTATAATATACAGGTAAAACGTATCCAGGAAATTCTGACAAAAGAGATTATTACAATAGACGAAGATGGAAATACAGAAGAGAAGATAGGAGATAATAACATTAATGCTACGTACATGTGGATTACGCAGGATAACAAATACCTGACCATTGAGTTCCAGTACTATGGAACACATACCGAAGACAAAAAACATTTCCTGAATCTGGTTATCAACCCATCAGATGAACATCCCACAGCAGATAGTGATAACGATTATATTAATCTGGAGTTCCGTCACAACAACGAAGATGATTATCCCGAACATTTAGGTGAAGGATACGTATCATTCAAACTGGACAAAATAAAAGATCAAATAGAAGGAAAGAAAGGACTGAGAATTCGTGTCAATACTATATACAACGGAATAAGGTACTATGAAGTGAAATTTCCTTCGAAAAAATAAATTAAAGTGCACGATAAACACCCTTATTTATAATTTGCAATATATATGTGAGAGGGCGGTTGTTGTGATAACAATCACCCTCAATTTGTATTCTATCTCTCAAAATGTGAGATCAATGACACTCTTTCATTCAAGCTTTTTAAAGCAAATATTGAACAGATTGTAGAGACAACATGTTTTTAGGGATTGCAGCCTGTATCTCTTCTTTTAACACATTGAGCAAACTATACCGTATAAAGTCTTTGCTTGTCACCAACACTATCTGTCGAGTAGGACGAGGAATGGCAAATGGACGTACAAGTTCACGCTGCTCTTCAGATAGTTGTGCAACAGCCAATTCCGGAATAAAAGTAATTCCTTTCCCGCTTTCAACCATTCGCATAAATGTCTCCATACTTCCCAGATGATACGCCATTTGACTGACTTTTACAGCTTCTATCTGACAAAAGCGAATGAGTTGATCACGAAAACAATGACCTTCATCCAACAGCCAAAGCCGCTCACCTGTGATATCAGAGGTACGAATAACCTCATGCTTGAATAATGGTTCTTTCTTTGACACATATCCATAGAACTGCTCATAAAATAGTGTTTCTTCTATCAAAAAAGAATCTTCCAACTTATTAGCAATGATTCCTGCATCAATATCTCCTGAATGTAGCGCTTGTTGAATATCCTGTGTCTTCATCTCAGTAACACGAATATCCAATTCCGGATACTTCTCCATCAGTTGGGGAAAGAAACGAGGCAACAAATAAGGAGCAATAGTAGGCAATACCCCTAAACGAAACACACCAGTTAGTGTCTGCTTCTCTTCACTAATAATTTCCTTTACTTGCGCTGCCTGTGCCAGAATAATCCTCGCTTGGCTAATAATCTTCTCTCCGATAGCTGTCGGGCAAACCGGTTGCAATGTCCTATCAAATAACTTCACCCCCAATTCATCTTCCAACTTCTGAATCATAGCACTCAGAGTCGGTTGTGTCACCCTACAATACTCTGCAGCCCGAGCAAAATGGCGAAACTGGTCCACCGCTAAGATATACTCCAATTGTTGTATCGTCATATCTTCTATCTTATTGAATTATCTATTATGATTTATAGAGTTCATCTATGCAAAGATAGAAATTTTCAGTTTGACACGAAGCATTTTCCGCCCTATCTTTGTCGTACAGAAAAACGAGTATAAATCATTAAAAGCGAAAAGAACATGATAACTTTCATGTTATCAGTCAGCCCTACTAACATTTTTCTACATCCTGTGATAATAGAATCTTTTTCGCTAAATCACGACAAGCCTTACGATCTATTTTTCCATTTTCAGTTTGTGGGATTTGCTCTACAATATAAATGTATTTAGGACAGTAATAGAGAGGTATCACAGACTTTATTCTATTTTCCAATTCCTCTACATTTGACGGCTGCATGGTTAATAATGTCACAGCTTGCCCCAAACGGCTATCAGGTACTGAAGTTATAACAAATGGTTCGGAGATCAATGAATGAAGTTTCTTTTCTACTTCTTCCGCTTGTATTTTAATCCCGCCACTATTGATAACATTATCTTTCCTGCCCAGAATTGTAAAACTCCCGTCCGAATAAATACACGCTATATCATTCGTATATAATGTGTCATTACACACTAAAGGGGCTTCGATCACTAATGTATTTTCCTGAGACAAAGAGAGTTTTACTGAATCAAAAGGATAATAACGTTCCGAAGCTAATTTTCCATTGAGCCGTCGAAGAGCGATATGAGATAAAGTCTCTGTCATACCATAGGTAGAATAGACTGCCCCCGAAAGATTTTTAATTTCGGCTGCCAAGGAGTTATCTATTGCACCTCCACCTATTATTAAAATATCGATTTGTTCTAATCGTTTGCGTTCTTCTTCTTTTTGAAGAGTATTATATACCTGCAAAGGAACCATTGCCGCAAACCTTAATGGCCCCTTCACATCCGCCAACGGATGACCAGAAGCCGGACGAACTATTAAATTCAAACCTGCAACCAAAGAACGTACAACTACCATCATTGCTCCAATATAGCGGAGATTCATACAAAGCAATGCCGTATCACCTGACTGTAAGTTCAAATGCTCACAAGTCAGCCGAGCACTTTGCATCATTCGGTCTTTACTAACTAATAATTCTTTGGGTACCCCCGTAGAACCAGAGGTATGAACCACTAAAGTAGGAGAATCATCAAACCATTCCTTCAAGAATAATAGTAATTCCCAAATGGCGTGAGGAAATTCTTTTTCACCTCTTTTTATCAGACTGCTCACATCTTTGGAAGTATATTTTCTCCCGTCCAGCAGTAAGCTCTGTTTCTGTCGATCAAATATCATCATTTACAATACCACAGACAATCTTTTCTTATCTCAAGCGGCATCTCTACATTATCCGTAAAAAGCAAACCGGTCCCCAACCCTTGTGGCAATGGATTATGGAAAATTGAACACCATTGTGCGATAGCATTTAAACCTATATTCGATTCCAAAGCAGAAGTAATCCACCAACCAATTTGTTGTTTTTCCGCTTCAGCAATCCACTCTCCTCCTCCAATCATTCCTCCATGAAGTGAAGGCTTGAGAATGATATATTGCGGATGAATAACAGATAGAAGTTTTTGCTTTTTCTCGATGGTATTGAGACCTATCAATTCCTCATCCAAGGCTATTGGTAATGGAGACTCAGAAGCTAGACGAGCCATTTCTTCCCACTGTCCGGCACGAATAGGTTGTTCGATAGAATGCAAATCAAGTTCAGACAGACGTTTTAGTTTTTCCATAGCATCAGCCGGAGAAAATGCCCCATTTGCATCTACACGCAATTCGATTTCTTTGGAAGAGAAGTGAGCACGAATATGACGAAGTAATGCCAATTCTTCGTCAAAATTGATAGCACCTATTTTTAGCTTGATACATCGGAACCCTATTTCCATTTTTTTTTCTATCTGCTCAAGCATGCTTTTAGAATCCCCCATCCAGATAAGTCCATTGATAGGAATCCCAACTTTTCCACGCGAGAAATCAGTATCCCATAAAGCCCAATCACCGATAAAGAAATGTCTGGTAGCTGTTTCCAAACCAAAAAGAATGGAAGGATAATCCCGTAATGCCTCTACATCCAACCTCCCTCCTTGCTGTTCCACTTTTCGACATATATCTGCCAATATCTGTTCATAACCCGGAACATCATCACAACTTAAGTTAGGTAATGGTGCACATTCACCTATCCCTATCCGATCGGGAAATTCAGAAGAAGTGAAATGAAGATACCAAACCTTCCGAGTAGTATATACTCCTCGTGAGGTACCAGCCGGCTGTTTAAAATGAAGCAACCGGGGAATAATGTCAATTTTGCAATCCATTCTACTAAATGCGCAAATTTGAATGTTATTTTATGGGAATTTGGGATATTGTTTAAAGTTAGGTTTACGTTTCTCCAAAAAAGCATTTTTTCCTTCTTGTGCCTCGTCAGTCAAATAGTAAAGTAAAGTTGCATCACCCGCTAATTCCTGAATACCGGACTGGCCATCCAATTCAGCATTTAAACCAGCCTTAATCATTCGCAATGCTAATGGACTAAGCATCATCATTTCCTCCGCCCATTGAACATATTCATCTTCTAACTTTTCTAAAGGAACAACCTTATTTACCAATCCCATATCTAAAGCTTCCTGTGCATTATATTTGCGGCAAAGGAACCAAATCTCACGCGCTTTTTTCTGGCCAACCACACGTGCTAGATAGGAAGCTCCGAATCCTGCATCAAAACTACCCACGCGAGGACCTGTCTGTCCGAAAATAGCATTCTCCGAAGCAATGGACAAATCACACACCACATGAAGTACATGACCGCCGCCAATAGCAAATCCATTTACAGCAGCAATCACCGGTTTCGGAATACTACGGATTTGCTTCTGCACATCCAATACACTTAAACGAGGTATTCCATCCTTCCCAATATAACCACCGCGTCCTTTTACATTCTGATCACCACCGGAACAAAAAGCTTTATCACCTGCACCTGTAATCACAACAACATCAATATCCGCCTCTTCGCGGCAGATGCGTAGCGCATCACTCATCTCGGCTGTAGTAGTGGGAGTAAATGCGTTCCGATAACGTTCCCGATTAATCGTTATACGAGCGATTCCATTATAATAATCAAAAAGAATATCTTCATATTCTCTGATAGTAGTCCATTCTCTTTGTTCTGACATAATCTATTTTTGTTTTAATTGATAATAATAATCTTTCAAAATACGTGCATCTTTGTTCTTGTTCGTAAAAACTTCCATCAAGACAGGCTGCTCCATTGCTTCCGGTAAAGTAAACACTTCCATTGCTTCCGTTAATTGTTCGTCATTTTCCACACACAGATATAAGAAGCCACGTTCCTCTGCCCACCCTTTAGCAGATGTTTTATGAGTAGCAGTGATAAACTTATGAGAGGTCCCTGACATATCTAGTCCAGGCAAGGTATGAAATATTTCCCCTCCTCCGTTGTTCAGCAAAAGAATACGTAAATTGGGACGTATATTGTTAGTCCATAAAGCATTCATATCATAAAAGAAACTTAAATCGCCAATGGCTACAAAGTTCAGTTTATCCGAACAGGCTGCATAGCCTACAGCAGTGGAAAGAGAGCCTTCAATGCCACTTGTTCCCCGATTACAACAGACCTCAATGGTTGAAGGTACAGAGTATAACTGTGCATAACGTACAACAGAACTATTTGCCAAATGTAAAGCACACGATTCCGGTAAGGATTTAATCAATGCTCCTATGGCAGACATTTCCGAATAAGGAAAATTGGGTTCGGGAATTATCTTACAATAATTCTCCCACACAAGTGGATATCCGGGGGTACGGTTATCCAAAAATCCGGCTATTTTTTCCAAAAACTCAAAAGGATCCATCTCAATGATAGTAGTCAGTGAGCCATATAAATCTATGACTTCCCCATCCGGAGAGACATGCCAATGTTCCTTAGGCGGATGCTGGCGCAAGAATTTCTTCAATCGTTTCGAAACAACATGTCCACCATAAGTAATCAGAAGTTCAGGAGTCATCTGAGCTATCTTCTCTTCAGGTATGGCATAAAGAGCAGCATCAAAGTTCTTCACTGGAATGCCAGGAGTCGTCCGATTACCGATATGTTCTGTTAACCATGCGAAGTGTCTATACAATAGCTTTGTATGTTTTTTCTCAAATAGATAAATCAGATTCATCTGACCTACAATTACCATCCGCTTATTGTATTTATTCAGACGATCAATCAAATCATTATAGTCTCTATCGTAAACATTTAATCCCTGATAACGAGTGATAACCCTTACTTGCGGAAGTGAATCTTCAGTAAACTGAAACAAAGGTTCAGAAATAGGAATATTAATGTGTACCGGACCTTTTCCATGATGATTAGTCTCCAAAAGAGCCTCATTGATAAGACGATTACAATACCATTCATCTTCTTCCGAATTAATTTCCGGAAGATTCACAGACTTCTTTACTAATGACTGAAAAACACCAGGTTGTGGCAATGTCTGACCATCCATCTGCCCAATCCAGGAAGCAGGACGATCGGCAGAAATAACGACTAAAGGAATATTCTGGTAATACGCTTCCGCCACAGCCGGATGTAGATTCAGCAATGCTGTACCCGACGTGCAACAAATAGCGGCCGGACGACCACCATTAAGACTCAGTCCAATGGCAAAGTAACCTGCACTTCGTTCATCTGTCATTGAATAACAACTGAAATTCGGATGAGTGGATAGAGTATGCACAATAGGTGCGTTACGACTACCCGGACATAAAACGACCTTTGTAATCCCATACGCTTCCAGTAGCGCAACCAATTGAAGTATATTTTTCTTATCTGTATACATAGGAATATCAATTATTACTTAACTTATTTTACCATCACCCATGAAAAGAGCTCACCTGTTTTTATGAAAGAGCTGGAGTAAGTCTCCGCATGGTTTGCAGTTTTTTTTCCGTTTCCTGCCATTCATCATTCAGTTCAGAGGAAGCCAAAAGTCCTCCCCCGGCATAAAACGTCAAAGTCTCTTTACCAACCTGCATACAACGCAGATTCACATACAAATCTGTTCGTCCATCGGGATCAAGCCATCCTATAAATCCGGAATAATAACTGCGGTCATACCCTTCATTATCTAATATAAAACGGTACGCTTCTTCTTTGGGAAGTCCACAAACAGCAGGAGTCGGATGTAACACATTCAAGAGTTCTCCCAAAGTCTCGCTATTCTTTAAAGAAAACTGGAAATCCGTCTTCAAATGTGACAAAGCACCTGCATAAGCAGGATAAGGTCCGTTTTCAGTGGCCCGAATTCCTAACGAAAGCAGTTGATGACGAATATACGATGTCACATACTCCTGTTCCTTCCGATTCTTATCATCCCATATTTGCGGAAGTTTTCCGCCTTGCAATGGCTGAGTTCCTGCTAAAGCCACTGTATTCCATTCTTTTTTTTCTCCGGACAATAGAATCTCAGGGGTACTTCCCAGCCAAATACCAGTTTGAGGAGTATAACATAAATATATATACGAATGCACATAACGTCGGCAAGCAATCCGAAAAGCAGCTAATGGAGAAAATTCGGATACTTTCTGAATGGTCAAGCTACGTGAAAGCACGAGCTTATCGAAAGTATGATTGCTCAATGCTTCTATAAAAGTATGAAAGCATGCTGCATACTCTTCAGAACAAGAAGCTATAAATGATTCCTCCTCTGAAGAAAACACTGAAAAATCATCCGGAATTATTCCTTCCTCAATAGGCAAAGGCTGTCCCGGCTGCTCTGATTGTATTAATACAATAGGGCATGCCTCACTTACATGAAAAGGTGCAATTACAAATCCTCTTTGTCTATCCAAATCCTTCACATCATAAATCAAGCAAACTTCGCCGGTCGTTTGTGTCAAAAAACGAGGATACTCCTCCCCCGGAATACGGTAAATAGCAAACGGCTGTTTCCGCTGAATAAATGCATCAATAGTTGTCAAGTTCCTTATTTCTTCGTCGGTCATCTCTTTTTCATAACACTGTTTACTACCCGTACGGAAGATACTAATTTATTAGTTGAAGTAAATACATCGACATTCCATACATGGGAAGAACGGCCTTTATGTACAATAGTCCCTACTGCACGAACAGTATCCCCTTCGTGTGCGGAAGATATATGATTTCCACTGACTTGCATACCAACAACAATTTCATCCGGCTGGCAAAGAATCATCGATCCAAGCCCGGCAACAGTTTCTGCCAATGCAAGAGTAGCTCCGCCATGTAAGATACCAAAAGGTTGGCGGGTACGATGATCAACCGGCATTGTGGCTTCCACCCGATCTTCGGCAGCATAAGTATATTGAATACCCAGGTTTCCCATCAACGCATGGCGGGCCTGTGCATTCAATTCATCAAGAGGAATTTCCGTCGCACGAATTTCTTCCAGAATAACTTTCTCCACAGCAATAGCTACTCCGTCTTCTTCATTCGAAGCTGTCACATAATCTGCACAAGCTTTTACTGAATCTTGCGAATGTCCCATGGCAATGCCCAATCCGGCTAACTGAATCATAGTCACATCACATACTCCGTCACCTATTGCAATCACTTCTTCACGTTTCATCTTCAACTGTTCCAATAAAGCGCCCAGTGTATTAGCTTTGTCAATGGAACAAGGAACAACCTCAAGAAAATACGGTTCAGAACGGAAAACATCCAATGCTCCATTCAACCGTCTTTTCCAATGATCTTCCAAGCTTACCAATGATTCTTCGTCATCACTTACCAACATACATTTGCAAGGAGCGAAATCAATAGCCGTTGAAAACTCTTCTTCCTTAATTACCCGCAGATTATTGAGCCGAGCTTCACTTTGAATATGTTCATTCTCTGGTGCATTCGTGATAAGAGTATCATCATGATAAGTAAATAAAGCAAATCCATTTTTATGTGCTTTCTTCTCCAGATATGGCAGCATCTCAGGATTGATCCGTCTTTCAAACAGTATTTTCCCGTTTTGTGCATCGATTATCTGACAACCATTGTATGACAGGATATAACCTCCGTAATTTCCCAGTTCAAGAGACTTAGCTAATGGCATTACCCCATATGTAGGTCTGCCGGATGCCAATACAATGCGCACTCCCATTTGTTGCACTTTCAGTAAAGCGGCAAGTGTACGCTTACTAACTTCTTTTGTCTCATTGAGAAGAGTTCCGTCTACATCAAGAACCAATAATTTATATTTCATGGCTTCACGATTTTGATTTAGATTACAAAGGTAGGAAATTGAGCGAACGACAGAAAGCGAAAACTGATAAAAATTACTATTATTTTATTCTTTCAGATGTGTTTCCAGATAATCCCGAAGGATTCGGGCATGATTATAGATTAGTTCTTTAGAAGCGTAAATCAATGTTACTACAGGATATGGTTTGATAAGAGACAGAAAATCAGCCATGGCCGGAGAAGTTTCCAGCTCTTTTTGATACAATACCACAAAGTCATTCCAATGCCCCGGAATATCCTCATGAAACCACTGCCGCAACATTGCGGAAGGAGTTATATCTTTCGCCCAATAATCATATCTTAAACACTCTTTTTTGATGCCGCGTGGCCATAATTTATCCACTAAAACCCGATATCCATCTGTCTCCGAATATTCTTCGTATACTCGTTTTATCCTAACTTGAACCATTGTCGTTTATACTAAGTTTATATAGAATAAACCAAGAAAACAGTAAATTGTTTAAATAAGCTGTTCAATTAGTACTTTCTAAACCTGACATATAACCAAATGGAAAATAACTATACTTTATACGGTTTTATAGTAACATGATTCTCAATTCTAACGGTCACAAACCTGTGTCAATACAGGGAAACGCAAGATAATATAAACTTTTTTCAAAATAAGATAGGAGCAAACTGAAGTTCAACAATGAGAGTAAAAAATAAAAGTGAGAGTAATGCTCTACAAGACGCACAAAAGAATTAGTCACTGGTTATCAAGACATTAAATCAGTTTCAATTCTCCAAAAAGAAATTAATTCGCTACTCTCACTTTCACTCTCACCTTTATGCTTCTTCTCCTCAAAACACTCTCAGGTCAAGAACAGTATTTGTCAATAAATTACAAATACTGCTTACAGTACATCCGACTAATAATGTTTGAACTAAATTGCCATACTGCTTTTGACACTAGAAAGTAGGAAGAGCCAATTGAACACCATGACTTTCTGTTCTTACCTTATAAATTGACCGAGACTTTCTAAAGTGATAAAGATCCAACTACCGTTTTCTTGTTCAGGATATCAATGTCGTGTGCATATAGAAAAATGAGCAATCGTTCCTTCTGTGTTCCCGGAAGTATTAGGCAAAATGATTTAAACAATAGTTTAAATCATTTTTTCTCAATACTATCATAAACAAAGTACTCTCACTAAAAAATAAAAACAGTCACTTCGATCATATAGCCTCCAATAAGACAATCACACAATATACTAATAATCAACAATATACACATTACAACATAAAAAAAAGAGCAGGAAAGGAGCGTTAAGTGAGAGTGAAAGTAGCATAAATCAGCCTTTCCGAAAGGTCGATTTATGCTGAAGAAACGGAGCAAAAGCATCCATAATATCGTACAATAATTATATATTAGCGACAACTATTCATTCATTAAGTCCTCAGTATCCAATGAATAAGACAGAAAAATCAAGAGCCCAAAAGATTAATAAAAGTAAGAGTGAATAAATCGAGTACTAGAGTATTCCGAATCAAGTACTAGAACTGACAGACTGAAGTACAACAATTCACCAAGAGAAGCACAAGAAACGATCAGGTGAAGTACAAGAGTAGCGTATGTGAAATATTCAATTATTCAGGGTTTCCGGTTTTCAGAATCTCACCCAAACCTATTTTTATAAAAGCTATATCCGCTTGGCTGCTTTCATATAAAATTCCTATCGAAATTTCATCAATAGATGTGATACAAGAATAGCCCGCACTACGATACTGATCGAATAAAATCCAATATTCTTCGGGCCATGTCATACCATCGTCGAAGCTGACTTTCAGTGTTAGCTTATCACGTGTCCGGTAATCATTGGGATTAGCAAACAGAAGTATACTTTTTTTCTCCCCCTTTTCTGTATAATCGTGCCGGTGCAAACTACCCATACAGGTAGGCTCTATCAATGCTTTTCGTGAAGTGGGATGCTCTGTCCATGTTTCTCCCCAATCCGCAGTTGTACCGATTCTTCTTCCGTTTATTTCTTTGCTCCCGCGGTTTCTATTATCACGCATATTCAGCATAATACTACCATCACTCAATTGAACAGCATTGCATTCCGTTACATTGTCATAAGCAGGATTACTGGTGGTCCAGATCTTTCCATGATCTTTGCTGTAAGTGATATTAGAGAAAGGTACCCCCTCTATATCCCGTCCTTGAGTTGGAAATACAAGAGTACCATCGACTAACGTAATCCCCTGTCCGGGTGCAGGAGCAAACAACCACCATTCCGGACGCTTTGTTTTTTCCGTTATATTATCCGGGAAACCCCAAGTAAGTCCGTCGTCCGTACTCTTTGTCAGTAAGAACTGGCAGGTCTCTTTTAGTCCTAGTCCACGCTGAGAGCCTTTCTTCATCCATTGATGTATCCAATAAGTACTATTTTCATTCAGTCCTTCTATCCATTTACCATGATCATCCAATGCACCATGCATCCACAACCCTGCTACATAAATATCATCCGTATTTTTATCTACAAGAATGCAAGCATCACTTACTCCATTGTATTTTTGTGGCAATCCTCCCCACTCTCCCATATCTAACACCTTACAAATAGGCTGCCAGGTCATTCCCTTATCTATGCTTCGATGAAGAGCAATGTCTATATTGCCTTGTAAATCACGAGAAGAATCGTAACGGGCATCAAAAACGGCTAGTAATGTGCCTTTATTACTTGTTGCTAATCCCGGAATACGAGAAGATGTAATACCATCTTGTCCTTTTTGCCTTACGGCGACTCCTACTCTCAAAGGCTTAGCCTCATCTGTATTTTTTATGTCACCTTTACTTGTCTTTATCCGGCTACAATTTATCTGGATCCGGTGATCAAGGGAAACTGTATCTTTTAACGTCACTGCGATCCAAAAACTCAGAGAATCTTGTTCTACAGATATTTCATCAGTAAAAGAAATCTTTCGGGATGCACGAACCGGTTGGCATACCAAATGAGATGTATCAATCCATCCATCTTTACGTACACCATATACTGCCACAGAAACAATATCAGACAAATCAGTACAACCACGCAAATCAACATCAATCTGTCTGATTATGTATGGATGATTGTCTTTTCTAATTAAAGTTCCTTTTATTGTAGGATTAATCTGCTTTTTAACCAAAACAGGAATGACGGGTCTTTCCAACTCCAACTTAATTCCTTTACTAAAAGATATGCCCGGTGTTAATAACAAGACTATCGATATTATAACCAATATCTTCTTTTTTACTTTCACCGTATTTTTATTTATGTTTTCCATGGAATCAAGAATAAATAGGAATGCAATATTAATAATTATTTCCTATAAAATCAGATAAATTCATATTTATCAAAACCGCCAAGCCAATATTCTACTATTTTTGGTCCCTTGCTCATCTGAATTATCCTATATTCCGAAACATTGATTGTTTTCAATTTAGCACATAGTACATCCAGATTCTTTCCTTTAGAAACCAAACTACTGAACCATCCACAGTTCTGCTGATACTTCTGACTCTCAAAAATCATGTTCAATAAAAAGTGTAATTCCCCGCCTTCACACCAAAGTTCATTTGCATTTCCTCCAAAATTCAGCTTTACTTTTCTCACTTTTTCTCCCTTCAGACTACTTAATTTACGTATTGTGCCATCTTCAGCCTCTTTTCGGGAGCTATGAAGGGTGGATTACATATCGTCACGTCAAAGTATTCATCCGCAACAATGATTCCATCAAATATTTTCCGTTTATCTTTCTGAAGCCGTAATTCAATTTTATGTGCTAATATCGGATTACAAGTTATAATCTTTCTTGCATTTTCTATGGCCAAGGGATCAATATCAGAACCTACAAATCCCCATCCATACTCAGTTTGACCTATAATCGGATAAATACAGTTAGCACCGACGCCAATATCCAAACACCTATAGTTTTGTTTATTCCCTTGGTCAATACTACCACTCAAAGGTTGTGCTTGTATCAGATCTGCCATATAATGGATGTAATCTGCTCTTCCAGGAATAGGTGGGCACAGGTATCCTTTGGGTATGTCCCAATACCGAATACCATAATAGTTTATCAATAAAGCCTTATTCAAAGCCTTTACAGCATGTGGATTGAAAAAGTTTATTGTCTGTATCCCATGTGGATTTAAAGTTACAAACTTTTTAAGTGGAGGATAGACCTTTGTTAAACTGATAAAATCATATTGTCCACCATGCTTATTTCTTTCGTGTAGTTCGTTTCTTTCTATCATGGTGACAAAGATATGTATATTTTCATATCAAAAAAATAAAGACAGCCTACTGTATTGAAGCTATCCTTATATTTTTAGTGAGGTGTCAGTCAGTGTTGTGTATAAGAGGAAACAACTTTTAATTTTTCTCTTTTTAAAAGAACCTCTTTCGCCATTTCAATTCTCTCATTAAGATATGTACAAACTGTTTTCCACTGATAATAGGGAAAACGAGAAGTAGAGATAGGAAGTGTTGCCTCCCTTTCATTCAAAAGAATTTTCACCCATATTTCACGATCTTTATCATGATAAAAACCCATTGTACATTAGCAGCCATTGGAGAAATCTCATAATCTTTCCAATATCGGAAGACAGAATCAGCAATGGAAACTTGAACATCCGTTTTTTCTATTCCCATCAATGCCACAAAAGGAATAACTGTTTCCGCATGAGCAAAACGAAAGTTTGCACGAATATCAGACTTACCATCTATTACCTCATTGGTAGAATGAATGAATTCTGCTAATAAAGGCCATGCAATCACAACAGGTAACATCTTTCCGACAGGCGCAGAACTCTTGCTCATATATTGTCGCAAATTCTGTGTCTGCCAGTAATCGGCCCATTCGTTTATTGTAAAAAGACCATCCAGATTTGTTAAATCACCTGTATCCGGAAGTATGGCAGCAATGGAAAATAAAGCCATGACAAACTCCTCTGCTTCTTGATCTGTCTCTTGTCCCGATTCAAGAAAAAAGTTTTTCATAATAGGAGCAGGAGCTATTTTTTTTCGCACAAAATTCTCATATATAGGAAGCCAGTCACCTTTTTCCTTATACTCCACATAAGATTTGTTTAAGTCGAAAAAACGAAGAATATCATTATATTGTCTCCCTTCACTACGTTGTATGCGTAAAGAAGAATTATATTGTGTCATACAAGCAAGAAATGCATCCATACTATGTATACAACGGGGAACATAAGTCGCTATTGCCTCTATTTCAGCTGAATCGCTAAATAGTTGAGGGTAGTGTTCTATCATACGCCCGGCAATTCCTTGTTGCTCTAATTCTCCCACTACTGATAAATTTCCCCACTTTCCTTCAAAAGCCTCAGATAAATGTTGCAATGTGGAAAGTAATGATACTCCTGCTGTCGTCAATCTATTTTCTTGTTGAGCTGCAATTAATATCCCCTTCACCTTACTCAAAGCCTTTCCTGAAGTTGGGAAACGGGCTCCATGTCTTCCCAAATGATTCATATAGAATGGAACCATACCATCCTGAGAAATGACAGATGAGTCTTTCACAACAGGATATGGCATAGCTGTTCCTGCATATTGTTGTATTCCAGCCTGCCCCCATATTATAGAGACAGGACAAAACATAAGAATTCCGATGAACAATAATTCTTTCATAATTATCTATCCTTTTTATATATAGACTATAACGATGAAAGAAGAGTAATGTTCATCCAGAATCATATACAACACCTAGGACATTCAGTACCATGACATCAAGCGGTTCTCATTCCTCATCAAGCATGTCATTATCTTCTATCTCCGAGCGGCTTTTCGTAAAGTGCTTAAAAAAACATATATATATTTGACAACAGAACGTTACATGGTTACAATGAACCACATTAACATGCCATCTCCTGTCTATTATATAATTATGAAAATTGTTGTTAAATCCTTCTTTTAGCACAAACTATTCTTTTACGCACTGCGTTTTTTTCACAAACGGAATTGGTGGTTTTCTACCTGTTATAATTCCATAAACCATTAATACTTAACTAAAAATTGGTATTATGTATTATATTGGGCATATTATATCATTTCCGCTATCGGAGCAATTCTATTAAATGGATTGGATAAACTCTTATTGGTCAGTATTTACGGCCCATCAGAGATAACCTTATTCATAAAAATACAGATGTACATCTAATTAACCTAAATTATTAATTAAAAAAGAATCTATTATGTTTTACCATGTAAAAGATCTACAGTTCAATGCTCGAGTATCACAGCCGGATCCTCGTTTTGCACGTGTGATGCTTGAAGCATTCGGTGGAGCCAACGGTGAGTTGAAATCTGCTCTACAGTATTTTGTACAGGCATTTAGTTGCCATAATCCCCACCCTGACAAATATGACATGCTTATGGATATTGCCACTGAGGAATTCGGCCATCTTGAAATCGTTGGTGCAACTATCCAAATGCTTCTTGGACCTGTAAATGGAGAAATGAAAGATGTGATGGAAGATACTCCCTTACGTACCATGATGGGAGGAAAAGCAGGCAAAGAAGATCTCATTCACCAAGCTTTCACTAACCCTGCCTTTTTGGTAACAGCTCCTGGAAGCCCTGTACTAACAGACAGTAATGGTAATCCATGGTGTGCTACTTATGTGTCGGCCAATGCTGATCTAACGGTAGACCTACGGTCCAATATGGCTGGTGAAGCTCGTGCTAAAATAGGTTACGAAAATCTCATCCCGCTTACAGATGATCCACTCGTGAAGGAAACACTTGTATTTCTTATGACTCGTGAAGTGACTCATTTTCAACAATTCGAAGCTGCATTAGAAACAATTCAGCCCAACTTCCCACCAGGTGTATTTCAAACATCCCCTCGATATAGTAATCTTTATTTCAATCTTTCTAAAGGAAAAGAAGTTCGTGGACCATGGAATGAAGGTGAAAGTACCAGACTCAAGGAAGAATGGCAATATATCGAGGATCCGATAAATGAAGTCAGAGACACTGATGGATTACTTCAGCGTGAACCAAAAGGTACTGAACGGACAGAAGAGGAAGTACACCAGACTGATAAAAAATTAGCTAAAGAACGCAGCAATGAAATACTTTCCAGTATTCCTAATGGGGAAATGTCTTGGTGCAAATATGAAAATAAAAAGAATAAAAGGGAATAATATTTCCGGATTCTTTCATTGTTTAACTTAAATACTTAACTTTATGACAACAAAAACTGAGAAAAAACCAATGGAAGCAAAAAGTGACAAGAAAAGTGCACAAAGTAAGGCTAAGGAAAATAAGCTACTGCTTCAAAAAAGAAATCAGATAAGAAATAGTCTGATATTCTAACAGAGTGAAATTTATGTCTTTATCCCGATGGAGAACTCTTTTTCTCCATCGGGAACTCTACAGGGCCATTATTTAACCATCTAACTAAATGTCATATGAAAAAGAAAATCTTTATCATCTCAGCATGTTTACTAGCAATATACATATCATCTCGTTGGAACCAAAAGGAAGGTAACCCCAAAAGTCAATTATTATAACATAATATTCAATCAAACTCTTATCAAATTTATATAGGTATGAATATTCTTGCTATTTGGTTCGTCGGACTAGTACTAACAATAAAATGTGCTTGGGAAATTAGCCTCCTCAAAATTCAATCAGGAAAGAAACTTATAGCTATCCTAACTGTAGTCCTTACAAGCTGGATAGGCGCATTCCTCTATACTTTCTTTTTCAAAGAAAAAATAGTGACATGGCTAAACAAAGAATGATGAAAACCGATCTCGAGAAATATTCGAATATTTAAAGACAAAAAGGATAAAGCATTTTATGCTTGGTCCTTTTTTCTTATTTAGTTTCCGACTTCTTGCCCAAGATTTGTATTTCCTCCTTATATATCGAGAAATCCACTGTCTTATAAATAAACAATCCCCGCTTCTTACTAAGATACAGTTAATTATTTGTTCATACTATTTTAAAAGGACTTTATCAATTCTATCCTTTAACTGCTCTTTAGTTAAAGCTCCCACACTCACCTGTGGATCTCCTTTCATAGGAACAAACCAAATAGTTGGAAGACTCTGAATACCGAAAGCACTGGCCAACTCCTGCTCCTTATCAACATCTACTTTATAAATATATATCTTTCCTGCGTATTCCTTGGATAGTTCTTCAATGTCCGGAGCCATCTTTTTACAAGGACCACACCAATCAGCATAAAAGTCAATAATAGCAGGTTTATCACCCAGATATTTCCATTCATTAGAATTAGTTTCAAAATCGACTACTTTCTTTAAAAATTCTGCGCGGGTCAAGTGAATAGGACCTGATTGCGCTCTTCCAGCTTGATCTGTATCTGCCGAACCAACCTGTTTGTTTCCAGATGCTCCCGAACAGGAAGCAAACAATAACATTCCCATAAATAGGAAAGAACCAAGAATAAACTTTTTCATTGCTCTCTTTTTTTAGGTTATTACTTTCTTAATGATACCGCAATGTTAATCCTTCCGCAGACATACGGCAGTATCCTTAGTGCGATAAACACTAGATAAAGAGATGTTGTTCACCAGCTGTATATCAAAACACTGTTAATCTGTCTTTTTTTGCTGTATTATCTGTTTTGAATATACTGATAAAGAATCCTCCTATTACTCCCAATTATTATTCCTACAAAAGTGAGCCAATTCTTTTTAATATATACTTTCATCATCTTAATTTTAAATGGTTTTAATTTATATGTTTCTTATAAAACAATCTTATGTCAAAATCTCATACAGAGGATAAGATTCTTTATGAACTTACAGAAATATAATATAACTGCATTAAACAAAATATAGTTTGTGAAAGAGGGCTATTGAAATTTACCCATTTCGAAACAAACGTATACCATATGACAACATTATGATAGAACTATAAATCAAAAGCAAATTATCTTTTTATAAAATATTGATGAACAGTAAATTGAAGTATCATTCTCAACATCCGACTACTTATATAATTTTCCATTCACCATTTTTTATTGCATAACTACCTGAAACGCAAATATTATTTTAACGAAACAAAATTCATTCATTTTGATGGATATTTAACCAATATTTTATAATTTTGCAAATATCTTTTTGAATCTTTTGCGAGAAACATGGAAATAACTTTAAACATTAGACGAATTTTTCTTTTTACTGTCCTTTTCATCAGTAGTTCTGTAAGTAGGTGCCAAATTTATAAGTACATAGGACTGGAAGACGGTCTGAATAATCAGAAAATATACCATATCCAAAAAGACCAACGGGGATATATGTGGTTTCTGACTCAGGAGGGAATAGACCGTTATGACGGCAAACATATAAAGCATTACACCTTTTCAGATGACAACATGATGTTGGATTCACGAATTGCCTTAAATTGGCTCTATATGGACAACAAGAATGTATTATGGGTAATTGGCCAGAAAGGCCGTATTTTTAGGTATGATTCCCGACATGATAAGTTCGAACTGGATTATGTACATCCGGAACTGCTCAAAAATAAGTCGCAAGCCTTTCTGAATTACGGTTATTTGGATAAGAATGACAACATCTGGCTATGTGATAAGGATAGCATTACCTGGTATAATACCCATACCGGAACAGCATTACATATGCCACTGCCGATGGACGGTGAAATAACTGCCATCGAGCAGACAGATAGCAATCATTTTTTTATCGGTACCGGAAGCGGTCTGTTTCGTGCCGAGATAGAAGAGGGAGAGCTAAAACTCGTTTCTGATGAAGCTGTTGAAAGTATCACCGCACCTGTACATGAACTTTATTATCATGCAGTTTCACAACAGCTGTTTGTGGGAACCTACAAAGAGGGTATACTTATATATGATATGGCTGGAAAAGGAAAAATCACTACCTGTCAATCCCTCAATAATGTAGAGGTTAACCAAATTGTAGCTTTGAATGCTCATGAACTTCTGGTAGCCACTGGTGGAAAAGGTGTATTTAAACTGAATGTAAATACCTGCGTGGGTGAGCCTTATATAACAGCTGATTATAGCAGTTATAACGGGATGAACGGAAACAACATCAATGATGTTTATGTGGATGAAGAAGAACGCATCTGGCTTGCCAATTATCCTACCGGTATTACTATCCGCAACAACCGTTATGGAAGTTATGATTTGATAAAGCACTCTCTTGGTAATAACCGTTCATTGGTAAATGACCAAGTTCATGATGTGATAGAGGACAGTGACGGTGACCTCTGGTTCGCAACCAGTAACGGTATCAGCTTCTATCAGACTAAAACAAAAAAATGGCGTTCTTTCTTTAGTTCCTTTGATTCGGTACCAGATGATGAAAATCACATATTCTTAGCACTATGTGAAGTTTCTCCCGGTGTAATATGGGCGGGTGGTTTTATGTCTGGAATATACAAGATTGAAAAGAAGGAAGGATTTAAAATTAATTATCTTTCTCCTGCTGTTATGGCAGGAGTACGGCCCGATCAATATATTTATGACATTAAAAAAGACTCATGCGGCGATATCTGGTCTGGCGGATATTATCATTTGAAACGCATCAACCTTGAGACTAAAAGTGTACGTTTATATCCGGGAGTAAGTTCTATCACTACCATTCAGGAAAAAGATGCCCGGCATATGTGGATTGGTACGCGGATGGGGCTCTATCAACTTGAAAGGCAATCTGGAATTTACCAATATATTGACCTACCTATTGAGTCTCCTTATATATGCGCATTATATCAAAGAGAGGATGGCATCCTGTACATTGGTACCCGTGGAGCCGGACTTCTTGTTTATGACATCCATAAGAAGAAATTTATTCATCAGTACCGAAGTGACAACTGTGCATTGATTTCCGACAATATTTATACAATTCTTCCGCGTCATGACGGAAGCCTCCTGATGGGTACGGAGAATGGTATAACGATTTATTCACCTGAGGAACACTTCTTCCGTAATTGGACGCGTGAACAAGGATTGATGAGCGTCAATTTTAATGCCGGTGCTGCTACACCCTATAACAAAAACGCGCTTATTTTCGGTGGAAATGATGGGGCAGTGAAGTTTCCCACAGACATAAAGATACCAGAACCGCATTATTCACGTCTGTTACTACGTGATTTTATGATAGCTTATCATCCTATTTATCCGGGTGATGAAGGATCACCTTTGGAAAAAGATATTGACGAGACTAAACGGTTGGAGCTAGCCTACGGACAAAACACGTTTTCCATTGATGTAGTTTCCATTAATTATGATTATCCATCCAACATTCTTTTTTCATGGAAAATAGACGGTTATCATAAAGAGTGGAGCCATCCGACCCCGGACAACCGAATTCTTATCAGGAAATTGCCTCCCGGCAGTTATACGTTACAAATTCGTGCCGTATCCAATGAAGAGAAGTATAAAATCTATGAAACAAGGAGCATTCAGATTGTTATAACACCTCCGATATGGGCCAGTATGTGGGCCATAGTAGGATATGCAATCCTGTTGATTCTGGTTATGGTTATCATATTCCGTATTATCATGTTGCATAAACAGAAGAAGGTGTCGGACGAGAAAACACAGTTCTTCATTAATACAGCTCATGACATACGTACGCCGCTTACATTGATAAAAGCTCCGTTGGAGGAAGTCGTAGAAAATCATATGGTGACCGAACAAGCGATACCCCATGTAAATATGGCTCTTAAGAATGTGAATACATTACTTCAGTTGACGACCAACCTGATCAACTTCGAACGGATAGATGTTTACTCTTCCACTCTCTATGTTGCCGAGTATGAACTGAATACCTTTATGAATGATATTTGCGCCACTTTCCGTAAATTTGCTGAGATGAAACATGTCAAGTTTGTTTATGAAAGTAATTTTGACTATCTGAATGTGTGGTTTGACAGTGACAAGATGGGATCTATTCTAAAGAATATCCTATCAAATGCTTTGAAGTATACACCTGAAGGTGGTAGTGTACGCATTTATGCCTGTGAAGAAGGAAATTCTTGGAGCATCGAGGTGGAAGATACCGGAATCGGCATTCCCTCATGTGACCAAAAGAAATTGTTCAGGAATTGTTTTCGGAGTAGTAATGTCATTAACCTGAAAGTGACAGGTAGTGGAATCGGTCTGATGCTGGTATACAAACTGGTCAAGTTACACAAAGGCAGGATTCAGATTCATAGTGCTGAGCATCAAGGAACTTGTGTACAAATTACTTTTCCAAAAGGAAACAGCCATCTCAATAAAGCAAAATTCATTTCTCCCAAGACACCGGATGAGTGTTCGGAGACTATTATACCTGGTGGTGATACTTTAGAATTACCATCCATGAAAATATCTCAGGTAAACAGTTCTTTGCGACGTATCCTGATAGTGGAAGACAATGATGATTTACGTAATTATCTTGTTGATATGTTCAGAATGGGGTATAATATCCAGTCTTGCCCCAACGGAAAGGAGGCACTTATCATAATACGGGAATTTAACCCGGATCTCGTCATATCCGACATAATGATGCCCGAGATGGGCGGAAATGAACTCTGCTCAGTTATAAAAAGTAATCTTGAGATGTCTCATATTCCAGTCATTTTGTTGACTGCACTGAGTGATGAGAAAAATATGCTTGAAGGACTGGAAATCGGAGCGGATGCCTATATCTCGAAACCTTTCAGTGTGGGAATGCTAAAGGCAACGGTCAAGAATATACTTACAAATCGTACTTTGCTCCGTCAAGTTTATAATAGCATTGAAGATAAAGAACAGAACCTTCCGAACAACTGCACCAATACCTTGGATTGGAAATTCATAGCCTCCGTCAAAAAATGTATTGAGAACAACATGGAAAATCCGGACTTCAACGTAGACATGCTCAGTAATCAGCATCACATGAGTCGTACTAGTTTCTTCAACAAATTAAAGGCATTGACCGGTTACGCTCCGGCTGATTATATCCGGATGATACGTTTGCAACATGCCGCACAATTGCTGGAACAAGGCGAATATTCGATAACGGAAATTGCTTACATGATCGGCTACTCGGATGCAAAATACTTTCGTGAAGTATTTAAGAAATATTACAATGTAAGTCCAAGCAAATTTAATAAAAAATCAGAAGATTGATGGTTAATAAAAATATTACCAATTTGAAAACCAGTACCTTAAACACATCATTCCTCCTCAGTCCTAATCCTCCCGTTTTTCCTGACTGGAATGATGTGCAAGACATAATGGATTTTTTTAAGAGGTAGCTTAGCCAAGGCATATTATAGGGTCAATTCAGATGAGACTATAGGAGATATTCTACCTAATTCTTTCCAAAATCATAAATAAAAATATGCCAAAAACATAGTTTATGGATTTTGGCGGTGTATGTTATTGTTTATGTGATAGTTAAATGAGTGATTTGGGGCAATTTTAGAGATTTTTCAAAAGTGGAGGAAGTTAAAGGCATTTGATAGCCATTGAGTAGTGATTGGTGCTTAATCCTTATAAGGGGTTATTCAACGTTGGTATCTTCCTTATAAAGCCTATTGGAGTTTCAATAGCCTATAGCCATTAACAATGGTTATTGGCGACTGTTTCAGACTACCCCAACATCTAATAATTCAGCCTATTGCATTATTGAACGGTGTAAGGTATTGAAATATATAGCATTATCGCAATTAATAATGGGAATAGGTATTAATATAGAATGAGGACGGTTTCTATTATATATACTTTATTTGATTGAATGGGATTGGCTGTTATAGCTGTCCTCTCCATATTCCGCTATAATTTATTGTAAATGTTGTTGGTATAAGGTTTAATAATGCCGATAGGTATTATATACAATGCTTTTGGACTTTCCTTTTATATATAGATATTATCGGCTTCAATCCCCATTCACTACCTACAATTCGATTATCCCTCTATAATCACCACTATACCAATGCCATAACCTATCTAATACCGATTATAGGTTGAATGAAAAGGGTGGACGGCTCTTTCTCTTTATATATAAATACTATCAACGGTTATCGACTCCAATAGCTACCTCCCATATTAATGTGTATATACACCTATAAACCAACTAAATACACACCATTATCACAAAATCAGCACTCCATTTGTTAAAAATACGTTAAAATCGGAAATGCCTATAAACATCGCCTTTCTACATCTATATTAGAGTGTTCCTTTTCAATGACGATTGAAAAAGGAAAAGAGGACATTGAAATTTTGATAAAGGCTATAAAATCCCTTTTTACCTCCAATCCTCCTTTATATCTTCTATCCGATTTTTGAAAACGACCAATAAGAGCCTCCCTTTCTTCCACCTCCACTAATGGCTAATGGTCTTTTTCAAAAAATCCATTAAAAAGCAGAAGCCATAACTAAATTTTGGAGGTGCTTTTGGGATATATGGGTACAAAGACAAAAGGACTATTTATGGAAAATAAAGCAATCATATTAAGTAGAGTAAGTTCCAATCATCAGACATTGGAGCAACAAACTGAAACCGTCCTTAAAGAAGTAAAAAAAGACGGTTATACTGATGACAACATTATCATAATTGAAGATAAGGAGTCGGCAATCAAACTTTCAGAAGAAGAAAGAAACGGTCTTAATAAAATGAAAGAATACATCAACAACGACCCCTCCATTAATGTTGTGTATCTTTATGAATTAAGCCGATTAAGCCGTCGCCAAACAATGCTTTTCAATATAAGGGATTATCTAATTGAAAGGAAGATACAGTTAATCTGTCTTCAACCTTATATGAAGCTTTTGGATGAGGACGGAAAAATGTCAACTACTGCTGCCATTATATTTGCTTTATACTCAACCCTTTCAGAAACCGAAATGACGGTTAAAAAGGAAAGAATGTTAAGAGGACGTCGTTATAATAGGGCATTGGGAAAACATAGTGGGGGGCGTCCTCCATTCGGTTACACTACTGATAAAGATAAGTTCTACATTCTACACCCCCAAAATGCTGAAATCATAAAACGTATCTTTTCGGAATATGTGAATGATAGGAAGTCAATGTGGGTTATAACAAAAGAACTTAAAGAAGAAGGGCTTTTTCCTAAAACCTCCCCACATTCACTTTTCCATTGTATCGACTATTGGTTGAGTAGAGAAATCTATATTGGGAATGAAATGTACCCTCAAATCATTTCTAAAACAATGTTTGAAAAAGCACAAAAGGAAAGAAACGCCCATAAGAGATGCCCCAAAAAAAGTCATAAAAATATCTTCCTACTTAAAGGGTTGGTATTCGATGAAAATAGCGGTTTACCAATGTTTGGAGAAAGAGGTGTAGAGTCATATAGCGAAACAAAAGGATATGGTTGCTGTATCAAACGACTGTATTTAGACCCTATCGTTTGGGATTTCGCTAAAATGATGTATCAAAAATACATTATGAACAAAAGCCTCTATCGTCTCAACTCCAAAAGGAGTTAGACACAATTAGGGTTAAGATTGAAACTCTAAAAAAGGAGGGTAAAACAATCATCGAAAAAATTGATAAGGTAGAGGAACGGATGATTTTTGGCAACCTCTCAACAAAAAGAGGAGAAGAACTGATCTATTCATTAAAAGAACAAAAGGAGGAAAAGGAACAAAGATTGTTGGAACTCACAAATGAGTCAGTAGTTAAACATCAACAGTTAATAGACATTGACCTTAAAGAGATTTTTGATGAAAGTGCAATGACTTTAGATGACAAAATCAATATAGTTAGAAAAGTGATTAAGAAAGTAACAATAAAACGTCCTTCCAAATTTACCGCCCATATAAGTATTTTCAATCGGATTAATGATGTGGTTACGGTATATGAAGCGAAAAGCGGTGGAAGATATAGGGAAAGGGGAGTGAGAGTTATTGATGAATACCACCTAAAGGGAAAATCAATTCAGAAAACATATTAAAACCGAAATCATATTAATTTAACATTGAAATCGGCATAAAAAGCAATCGTAAACCCTATTATTTTAAATTTTTATCTTAAATTAATAGGGTTTGATTGTTATATATATCCATAATGAAAAGAAATGACAAAACATTATGGACAAGGTAGTTATATTAGCGAGGGTCAGCACTGACAGCCAGGAATACCAACGGCAGATAAACGAACTGACTGACTATTGCGGAAAGGTCGGTTGGGAAGTGACAGAAGTATTCGCCAATAAGGTCAGCGGTGCCAAAAAGATAGAGGAAAGAGAAGAAATCCTTTCATTGGTGGAATATGTAAAGGAACATCGGATAAAGAGGGTTGTATGTTTGGAAATAAGCAGAGTGGGAAGAAACACATTGGAGGCACTTAAAATAATTCAGTTCCTAACCGAAAACGGAGTGAGCCTATTTGTAAAGAACTACAACATAGAAACTTTGGATGCCAACGGTAAACCCAATCCAATCACTTCACTTATATGTACTATCCTTTTGGAAATAGCGTCAATGGAGCGACTTACTATAAAGGAGCGAATGGAAAGCGGTCGTAAACAATATATTGACCGTTGTCGAAAGGAGGGAATAAAAATGGGTCGCCCCTCCACATATAGGAAAAGTGTTGAAACCTATAAAGAGCAGTACCCAAAAGAAATATCACTCATCCGTAAGGGTCTGTCGCTCAAAAACATTTCAGTCATTACAGGAACTTCAATCAACACCATACGGAAAATAAGGGATATAGTAAGGCAATAAACAAATCAAACCCTCCAATCTTATGCACTGCAACTGATTGGAGGGTTATTTCAACGGTATATTGCGCTTAATACGCTAAATCATCCTCATCAATATAATATCAATGTTCGGATAAAATCTCTTTAATAGCCGAACTTATATCGCTGATAAACAATAGCCTCTGTATTGGATAGAAAGCCACATTGCGGTAAACCCTTGAATACATCTCATAATCCTTTTCATAATCGGCACTGAAAAAGGCGTATGTGTCCCTTATGGTTTCGGCTGTAACCCAATTCAAATCATCTACCGTTACAGTCGGATTTATCAATATTTTTTTCTGATTGTGATAAGGCAAAAGGAGGGTGGCGGAATTTTCCAATCCTATAACCCATTTGGGACGGTGCTTTTTGATTTCCTCCCTTATTGCCTCCTTTGGATTTTTATATAAAAAATCATTGGTATAGACTTCTCCAAATTCTGAAGCTTCATCTTCATTATCCAATTGGGCGAATGTAAAGCCTATCTGACTGTCAGAAGTCGGATTGAGGTTATCCCAATAGTCCAAAAACACTAATATGTCGTAATCCTTTTTATCCATTGTGGTATTGAGGTTTAGAAGTGTAAAATTACTGATTTTTCAGCAGATAACCAAACATATCAGCCTAAATGTTAAGCAGTGTTAAAACTCATTCTTCGACTAAATATCCGACCCTTATTTGCTATATGTATTCAGAGGAAAGAATGGCAGACCCAAAGGAAAGCAACCCCAAAAGAACATTGAAAAATGAGTGTTAACGAAATGTTAAAATCGACCTCCAAACTAAATTTCGACACCTCATTTGGTATATGTGTTCAGAGAGGGAAAGAAAGCCAACCGAAAGGAAAAGCGACCTCTAAAAAACAGAATATTAACTATAAAAATCAGACAGATATGAAAAAGTCAGCTAAAACCGTCATCCGCAACAGCAAAAACAACAACACCGTCAGCAACGTAAAAAGTGCCACCGTTAGCACCGTTGCCACCAAAACCGAAAACGATGTAGAGGAAGTAATCGAAACGGTTGTTGAAAATGGAGTGAATTACGGCTCCCCCAATATAAAGATGATGAAAACCGTAACCATCTACAAAAACGGCGACTACAATACAAAACAGCATTTCTACATCAACGGCTATAAGTTCCGAATGGATGAACATATGCGCTATTCGATGAAACACTATCTAATGGAGGTTATACCCTCCTATAAGGAAGTTGAGGACATCGACAAAATGCTTACCCAAAACATCAATTTCAAAATCGGAAGCGAAGCACCCGATTTCCTCAAAATCAGAATGAAACAGCAGACAACCCTCGTAAGAGGTCTTATAAAGGCTCTCAGAGAGTCCACCAACTTAAAAGCCGAACTGACGGCAATTTTGGGAGAAACCAAATATGAAAAAATCTTCCTCCACAATGATTTCAGCGGTGAAATAGTCTGCAATTGGAAAACGGAATGGAAAAAGGATTATTCAGCTTCCAAATACAAACTATAAAAGACCACCTAAAGAGGGTGGAGTTTAGAAACCGCCTCTAAAATATCCACCCTCTTTCAATATGTTAATCAAAAATCCAAAAACCTATATGAGAGAAACCAAAGACCAAACGATTGCCAGATTGGAAAAGGTAATCAACGAACAGAAAAAGGAACTGACGGAAGTCAAAAAAGAAAGAAAACGCCTCAAATATGCCGTTGAGCGTTTGGAAAAAGAGAAGAAGAAAGCGTTAATAACAAGTACACCCTACGACATCGAACTCATATGCTCCTGCACCGATGAATTACAGGAACAGAAAAAGCAGGTGGAAGAACTCAAAGCTACGTTGGCAGAAAAAGAAAACAATATTCAAGTTTTACGAGATAGATATACAAAAGAGAGGGAGAATGCGGCTAATATACGAAAGGGAGTATTCGACGACTTACAAGCTTATATTGATGGAGCAAAATGGGGCGTAATTCAGAAAATCAATGAATTTCGTGTTCCTAAATATGGAAAAAGAACCTACATGGAGCATTTTCAAAATGGGGATAGATATTATGACTACGAATTTGAAGGATATGAAACTCATATCTTGGAGGCTATGTTTGATCCTAAAACTCTGTTTATTCGCATCAATCCTAAAAATGGCAGATTAATGGAGGAAGATATTGATAAAATGAATATGAGAGAATATCTTAAAAATATATGGGACTATATTGAGGCAAAAAAAGCATTGGAAGAATTTATGAAAACAAATCCAACGAATGATGAGATAGTTGAATGGACTTATAAAAAAGGAATGGAGTTATTACCTAAATATGAAGACATCCTTTTTTAATGATAAAAAAGAACACCGTTTTTAGGCGGTGTTCTCTATTCGTTGATTATTTCGGTTAAAAACCGAAATCTATATCATCCTTTGTGAGTTTTACAATCTCGATAGGCTTTTTCTGAGGGAAAGCTCTGTTTGCCATTTTTATGAGTTCGGTGTAAAAACTAACATCGGCTCGGGTCATCTTTGCGCCTAAATATATCGTGTCTATTTCAATTTTCAGATACGAAGATTTAGGGTTGGTGTTTATGTACCTAACTTCTTCCTCATGTTGCCACTGAACGGACTTTTTCCCCAATATGGTTTCAATAGAGGCATTTCGGTCAGTAATAAGAGTTCTTTCGGAAGTATAGTCAATGTTGACTTCTTTCCAATTAGGCGAGGTCACACGTAATTTTATACAACATCCCTTATGTTCATCGCCGTACATTGACCACATAAGACCATTGAACGGAGTTTTTGATAATGAACATATTAGGGTCGTCGCTCTTTCATCGCGTAGTTTAGATACAACGTTCCGAAGAACATTTTGGTCGTATAGAAAGTAGCCCTCCATTGGGTCGTTCAACTCCAAATATTTGGAAGCATACAATCTACGGTTCATCAGTATGTCGATAAACCGTTTCATATTTACCAAACTGCGGTATTTATAGAAATATTCCATTGTGCCAACTTTTTCTACAAAGTTACAAAATTCTACTCTAAGAAACAAACGGACATGCAAGATGTTTTGCATATCCGTTTGTTATAAAAGTCATTGACTGTCAACAGTGTTGAGAAAGTGTGAGTTTTCTCACTTTTATCATCATGGTATGATATTGCCGTTGATGTCAATTTTGATTTTTTCGTTATCTACCGTCACCGCGAAGATTACCAGATTTCCATTTTGCTTATAGAAGTTGGTGATTTTGCGATATTGTGGCTTTAATACAAACTCTCCTTTACAGTTTACCATTCCGAAGAGTTCGTTATCTGCGGATTGGGCAGACGCATAGCCTTCCTTAAAACCGCTAAGGTCGAGGAACGTAGGACGGACAATGTATTCAAAGTCACCATTCATGATACCCCATTTGTCATCAAGTGACACCACATACAACTGTTCATCATCAGTATTCTTACAAGAATAGATGGTGTCAAATTCCGGTTCGAGAACGAAATTACCGTTCTTATCTATGAAGCCATTTTTGCCATTGATTTTTACTTGGGCAAGACCTCCTCCGAAATTAGAAGCGTAGTCAAACTTCGGTTCAACCACGATGTTACCGTCCCTGTCGATATATCCGTATTTCCCATTGATTTCTGCTACGGCAAGTCCGTCATAAAAATCCCGTGCATCATCAAATTTAGGCGGGATTGCAAGTTGAGCTTCTCTATTGATATAACCAACTTTACCATGTTGTTTATATGTAAAAAGTTCACGTTCTTTGTGATACTTGATAGCAGAATCAAGTACAGCTTTGCGAGTGAGATAGTCGAACTGTTCATCGGACAAGTCCAACATTTCGATGCCTCCGTTGGCATATGCGATAAAGATGCAGGAACCATTGCCAAAATTCACTCGCACTATAGCTTTCCCATTCTTATACTCTTCTTCCCAATCGTAGGAATATTCATGTTTATTGCCTCCATCGCAGAACTCATTGAGGCTACACCGACGATATTATCACATGAATAAAGGTCTTCTTCTCCATCTTCAGAGTAAAAATCAATGGAAGCTGACAAGTATAACGTGCTTTCTTCTCCATCGGGAAGTTTGGAAATACGTTTTTTTGCCTCAGACATCAACCAGTCATACGAACGTTCGTCTTCAGAATAGACAACTGCGTATTGGTCATCATCGGGAACGCCATGATAAAGAACTGCAATTCCATCGTTGTTGTTGCCGAATATCTCTTTGGCATAATCCTCATAGGAATTTTCATCTTCAGGCAAATCAACTTTTGCAAAGTTGATGTCGATAAGCAAAATACCTTTGTATTCCTCTGGAACTTCCACATTTTCAGTCGCTTTTTCATTCACGACTTCTGCGTTTTCTTCCTCATCTCTCTGATAAGAAAGATGTTCTTCCATTTTCGCCTTAGTCATTCCGTTGGGAAGCTGACCTGCGGTTGCGAGTGTGATACCGTCTAACACCTTGACCCAATTGTCTTTGGTATAGACTTTTACTTTTAGGTTGAGTTCGTCTTGGAACGCTTCCTCAAACTTGCCTACTGTTCGGCTTGTCCTGCATTCCAATTCGCCCTCTTTCGCTCCGAGCGATACCAAGTTCGCTCCGTCGGGAGCCTCACTGCGCCCTTGATAGACACGGAGGACACACCCGACCTCATTGCCGAACTGCTCTTTGAGGTCGGCAACGGTTGTCTTTGGGGTGATTTTGAATTTTGCCATATTAAGCGTTAATAATATTGTTTCGTATACCGTTCTCATCGAAGTTATAAGTATGATTTCTTATACTTCGATAATAACCATTTGAAGTGATTGACCTTTGAGATATTCGGGTATTTCTTTACATCGGCAAACAACCTTTACCTCGTTGAAGTCAATTATACTGTCGGTAAATGGAAGCGTATCTCTTTTCAATGAATTTTTGATAAGATGCTCCAATTCCGCCTTATCCTCAATCCAACCGACTTCATCAATGTTATCAAACACAAATCCCTCATAACCACCGTGCATTACCTGCTTTTCTATAAGTCTGTAATCGCCTTTCTCACATTTGGAGAAGTCGATATATTTCAGAAAAAGGTCATGATTTTTTGACGGATAGTTATTTATCGGCATTTGATTGTCGGGGTCAACCAACAGAACGGAAAGCACTCCCTTTTTGAATGTCTTGTCAAAAAGGTTGAATTTCTCTATCATTCTGTCCATATCTCCGTTGAAGAAGCCGTTTAGATCAAGTACGCTCATAATGTTCAGTTTTTTAGGGTTTGAACATAATTAACAAGATGGCGACCGAAATTTTGTGTATTCCAACCGTTTTCTTTCGGGTCTTCGTCATATCTGGCAACCTTAGCCGCCTCTCTCAGACCGTCCATTGTTGTGGAATATGTACGGATTACATTGATACGGTTATTGGCCTCCCTCTCAATGGTGTATTCTCCGATTGTTCCCTCCTTATCTCCGTTGCAGAATTGGGAAAGGAGCAACCGACCCAAATGTTGGGTAGTCCATGTTTTCTGTACCTCTATGCCGTTGGCTTCCGCTATCTCTTTGAGAGCCGCCATTGTGCTTTTATATATACGGCTGACTGATACAGAGTCGTTATCGTCAATCGTAACTATATATTCGCCTATGATTTCTGACTTCTTCGCCATAATAGCTTGATTTACATTGACCTTATCCAACCTCCGTTTTCAAAGCGGAGTTCACAGCTTCCGTTGTTGTTTTCAACGAACACATCTTTTCCGCTCCAACGTGCGGTTCTGATGTTGCCGTTGCCCGAAAAAGATTTTAGCTGACCGCCGTTGTCATCGCATACGATTACAACGCCTCTTTCAGTCGTTACCAATATCTTTCCGTTTGAGGGATTGTAGTCGGCGAATACCGCTTTGCCTCCGCTATTGGGAGAGAATGTGCGTATTCTACCGCCATACTCATTTATGACAACGACATTGCCGTTTTCCACTTTTGCGAATTTTGCCATTGGGTCGTTCCGAAGTGGATTAGAGTTGTTTGATTGACCACTTTTTGCCTTTGTGGAGTGAGGAATATAGTGAACACATCCTCTTTCCGAGCTGGTCTTCTACTGCCTCTCTAACCATCGGGCCAGTGATTTGGGTTTCGTTCTGTGCCTCAACGATAACAGAGTCCCCGGGTTTGAGTTGTTCGCCCGGCATGTCTGCAATTACTGTCATTCTGAATTTTGCCATAGTCTTTTGTTTATTAGAGTTTTTCGATTGGTTTATGACCTATGACAAATCCCCAATAGGGCAGAAAAGAAAAAGGGTCGCTCCCTTTGAACTTTTCTCTATTGGGTTGGTAGGCTCTGCAAAGCCTCGTAGTCGCAATAAGGGAAAAGTAGGTTGCGCCCTGTTCGGGTACAATCCTACCGTCCGACTTATCATTTGGACTACGTTTGATGAATTTTGCAGATTTACCAACGCCAAATAACTTGTCTTCAAGTCGTTTGTAATATGTCTTTTGTTCTACTGTCTGTTTCTTCCTTTTTGTTTGAGGGTTTAACACTATCGCAAAATTAGCCATAATTTTCCACTCATCCAAACGAAAACGCCAAAATCTAACAAAATTTTTTCAAACGGCAAAATTTATAACCTATTTTGTTTCAGCAAAAAATGACATATATAACAAAAGTGCCTCCAATATTTAGTCAGATAGCCATTTTTTTTGAAAAAATTTTTCGACCTCCATTTTTACCGTTTTCAAACGACTTTCGACCTCCTTTCAAATACCCTCTAAAATCATCGTTCCTCCATTGATGAAGATAGAGAGATTGAAAAGGTTTCCCTTTTTCTTATCTAAAATTTCAATGTCCTCTTTCTCTAATGTTGTTCATTCCTCCTTTAATGAACACTCTAATATAGGTGTAGAAAAGCAATGTTTATAGCCAATTCCGATTTTAACACTTATTTAACATTTGAGGTGCTAATTTTGTGGCAATAGCAGATATGTCGTTGGTTTATAGGTATATATGCACATTAATAAGGGATATGGCTTTTGGAGGCTGTAATTGTTGATAGTATTTATATATAAAGAGAAAAAGCCGTCCTCCCTTTCCTTTCAACCTAAAATCGTTATCAGATAGGTTATGGCAATAGTATAGTGGCGGTTATAGGGGCAAATAAGGATTGTAGGTAGTGAATGGTGGATGAAACCGATAATATCTATATATAAAAGCATTGACCTAAAAGCATTGTCGATAATACCTATCCTCTCCAATAAATTACTTATTAACTACATTCCCAATGGATTACAGCCATTAATAAGAGTGGTAGGTATTGATTGGGAATGAGGACGGATTTTGGTTTATATATAAAGTAATACTGAATAGAACACCTCCAAATACCTATTTCAGTCATTATTTAGCCTATTGGCTACATATTCAATAGGTTATGCACTTTATCGGTTGGAATAGGTCTAAATGCCCCCTTTTTCGGTTTCCTTTTATATATAGTATCGAATTAGGCAACTCCAATCACTCTAAACCTATCGAAACATTAACCTCCGAAACCTCCTAATACATACATCGTTACGCCACCTAACGATATAACAGCCAATATATTAGAGCCTTATAAAAGCCATTAATCCCAAATTGATAAACTATGTTTTTGTTATGGTTTTATAAACAATATTTCCATCAATGGAATATTACACATGATTTTAGTCTTCTGTCTCCCCTGCATATCCACTGAACACCGTTTGAGTCCTCTAAGGTTTCAGGGGGCCATATCTGTAGCAAACAATTGGGTACATTTATCATAATGCTCGCGGAAAACCTCAAACAGAGTACACTGTACAGGTACATCCTTACTCAGGAAACAGTTCAGGTCACTGTTGGCAGAAATAGATATATACTCTATTTCCAGCTCACACTGAATCTTCATTATCCTCAAGCGGATAGAGTCAAGATACAAATTATGTCCCTTGTACTCACGTTTTTTTCTAAAGCTCTTCCCTTTACTATACTCCAAAACTACTGAAGAATTGTTTTTTCACTGAGGTATCCACACGAACCCCGTCCACTGTAATTCTTATCATTATCGGAGTTTCTCCGTTCCGATTTAATTTCGTCCTACAAATATAGAACAATAGATAAAATGGTATTCTATCCTCTTACTTGTTATTTAACCACAAAACTTATTTTCCTAGAGTAACATGTCAATATACAAAAAGAAACTGATAAACAATAAATTAACAGCTAAACAGGTGTACTTTTCATTGGAGGTAATCAGGTACATTGAAGAATTCTTTGATACGCTTTTGCTATGTACAAAAAATAAAAAATCCCTGTCAAGTGTTAATTACAGGGATTTTCTTTATTTTATAATTCTTTCCAGCGGAGAGACAGGCTCTCGAACTCATACTTTCAGAAAATATCACAAAATCACAATTTACTGATAATCAAATATCAATCAAGGTATAGAGTAAAACTAAATCTTTCTAAATGTCTTTTGCTATCTCAATTATTGGGTGTATATTTGGGTGTAGAATTTCAAACGCACCCAATTATGAATATCAAACGTAACATTATTTTTGCATTGGAGAGCCGGAAGAAAAACGGTGTGCCAATCGTAGAGAACGTTCCTATCCGTATGCGTGTCATATACGCAAGCCAACGCATCGAGTTTACAACAGGCTACCGGATTGACGTAGCCAAATGGGATGCAGACAAACAACGGGTAAAGAACGGATGCACCAACAAGCTAAAGCAAAGCGCATCCGAAATAAATGCGGACTTGCTGAAATACTATGCCGAAATGCAAAACGTGTTCAAGGAGTTTGAGGTACAGGAAGCCATGCCTACCACCCAACAGTTAAAGGATGCGTTCAATTTACGAATGAAAAATGCAAGTGAAGAACAGCAGAAAGAAGCGAAAATTAGTTTTTGGGAAGTGTTCGATGAGTTTGTAAAGGAGTGTGGCAATCAGAATAATTGGACGGCATCCACATACGAGAAATTTGCAGCGGTGAAAAACCACTTAAAAGAGTTCAAAGAAGATGTAACCTTTGAATACTTCAACGAGTTCGGGTTGAACGAATATGTCAATTTCTTGCGCGACAAGAAAGACATGAGAAATAGTACCATCGGCAAACAGATGGGATTCCTCAAATGGTTTCTGCGCTGGAGTTTCAAGAAAGGACATCATCAGAACATTGCATACGATACATTCAAACCCAAATTGAAAACCACCTCTAAAAAGGTGATATTTCTGACATGGGAAGAATTGAACAAACTGAAAGATTACCAAATACCGCATGACAAGCAGTATTTGGAACGTGTCAGGGATGTCTTTCTGTTCTGTTGTTTCACAAGCTTACGGTACTCGGATGTTCGCAACTTGAAAAGAAGCGATGTGAAACCCGACCATATTGAAGTTACCACAGTCAAGACAGCGGACAGTCTGATAATCGAACTGAACGACCACAGCAAAGCCATTCTTGAAAAATACAAGGATGTTCATTTCGAGAATCACATGGCATTGCCCGTCATCAGCAATCAGAAGATGAACGATTATCTGAAAGAGCTGGGTGAACTGGCGGAAATCAACGAGCCTGTACGTGAAACCTACTACAAGGGGAATGAACGTATAGATGAAGTCACACCCAAATACGCTTTGTTAAGCACCCATGCCGGAAGAAGGACTTTCATCTGCAATGCGCTGGCTCTCGGAATCCCTGCACAAGTGGTTATGAAATGGACGGGACACAGCGATTACAAAGCCATGAAGCCCTACATTGACATAGCGGATGACATTAGAGCCAATGCCATGAACAAGTTCAATCAACTATAAAAGTATCAATTAGTTTCATAAACAGTTATCAATAAGTATATTTGCAGAAACCATTATCACAATATGAACAACAAGGAATCAAACATAGAAAAAACGAACCTAAATGCATTCATACACGCTATCGGTTCGGAAATAGAACAGGCGCAAGTAAGGCTGATTGTCGCAGCCAATGCGCAAATGCTGTTCCACTACTGGAAAGTGGGCAACTAACCAATACTAAATATCAATATATTATAAATGAGTAATTTATGTTTGTATTCACGATTACAAGTAACAATATAGCAACGATAGCGGATTTTATTTGTATGCTACCACAAATGAACTTTTGAGCGTAGCAAATGTACGATAAAAAAAGTGATTCTTGTATAGCGAAAAGAAAAAAGGTGAGGTCATGTTATCTTTTAGTTGGTGTTCGTTGATAGATGTAAATATAGGCTACGCAACATTTGGGTAATCGCTGGGGGGGGTAAGAAACAGGTTCATTGATATACGGTGAACCTGTTTTTTGTGATATATAACTTTAATCAGTCTTTTTCATCTGTTGCACCAGTTTTTGGTGCTGTTCGTGCAGTTCGGGGAAATGTCTTCTAATGAACTGTCCAAACGCGCAGTCGTTGAATCCGAACCGCCGCGCCAGTGACTTTATGCTTTCAGTCGTCGTAGAGTACAGTTGTAGGGCTTCAGCATATTTCCCCATGCTGTGGTGCGACATCACTCCTCCTTTGTCCGTTTTAACCATACCAAGACTTGCATGCAGCTCCGGCTCATGTGCTTTCAAGTATTGTCTGAAGCATTCAGGTTGCAGACCGAACTCTGCCGCGACCTTTGCTGTAGTAAGTCCACCCTCTTTCAGTCTGGCTATGGCGTCAGCGTATTTGGCGGCGGTGGCAGGGTTATATTTCCGAACGGACGACCAGTCCACGGGCTTGCCTTCCTCGTAAGGGATGCCTTTCCGCTTACAAATCAAGTCTTTGTGCCAAGTTTGCAGGTAGTCGTAGAAACCTCTTACCGATACGCCGGTCTGTTTGGCTATTTTTCGGGCTGACATGGGTGTGGTGCGGTATAAGTGCAATGCTTCCGCGTATTTCGTAATTGTTTCAGGGGTAGGGGCATGAAGTGTCCCTCGTCCCGTTATCTTGCCTTTGCGTTGCTGTCTTACAGCCCGTTCTCTTATCTTGATGCGATTTTCGACCAGCTCCTTGTGGTAGAATATCAAGTGTTGTTCCAATCCCGAGTAAGAGACGTTGCAACGCTCGGCGGCCTCTTGAACCGTGATATAACGGTCAGCACGTAATAGTTTCATAGCCTCGGCATATTGTTCCTTACACACCTTCCGCGTACCGCGTGGCAGGTTGTCATTTAAGCCTAAACGCTTGCGCACCTCCTCGCGCCACTCGATGATTCCGGGATAATGCGTGCGTAACTGCCTACCAAGGTCTGTACCATTCAGTCCGAACCGGCGGGCGATTTGCGAGACATTGTATTCGATATAGTCCAGACTTCCACATGCTTCGATGGCGTCTTTGTATTTGGTCCGGGTAGCGGGAAGCTGCCCACGAAGCTGGCTCAACTTGATGTGAGAGGCTTCCTCCTTGTCGCAAGTAATGTCATAACGTGCCAGTAGCAGGTGGCGGTGATACAGAGAAAGGTAACGTTGAAATCCCGAAACCGTCACTTTGTTGATACGGCAGATTTCCGCACAAGACAATCGTGTCGAACGATACAGTTCGATTGCCTGACGGTATTTCTCTTCCGTCTCCGGACGAATCCCCCGGGAACGGTTGCATGGACTATCTCTGTTATCGGGAATGTTCACAACTTTTTGGCTTTGTGTACTAGGCTACTAAACAAGCAAGCCAACTTTCCCTTTTACAGATAGTCGGCTTGCTTAGTGGTTGTAGATACTATTTGGTTAAGGATGAATCTTAGGGCTTTTGACGGACGGCACGAACATGAATTGCACTGTCACGGTCTTCCGGCGAAGTGGAACCTCCGACCGTGTATTTATAGGCGGTAGTTCCTGGATCTGTGATAGCCGTGGATGTCCAATAATCACCAGACAGATTGTCGTTCATATTGGCTGCTTCGTTTTGCGCGGGAAGATACCACACCATGTTAGCTTGGTCAAGTACAGGAAGGTAAACAGTGTTACCTGTAATGTCTGTTTCTGTTTGTACACTATACTTATTTTTCATTGCGCAAGCACGAGCAGCAAATTCACTTGGATTAGCTGGTAGCGTTTTATCTGGAACTCCACCCCATGACTCTATTTGAGCCATCAATGCTGATGCGTCATTCAAGCCGTTGAAGGAATAGAGTTCCCAAGTATTTTTATTTCCATCATTTAAATCTGTGGCCGTGGTAAGTGTACCTACTTTACTAAAATCTATTGTAACTTTAAAATCAGTCCACACACCTCCCCAATTTGAAGTCACATACGAATAATTAACAAAAATCTTTATATAAAGGCTTGCTAAAATAGGTCCTAATCCTCTTCCTAAATTGTACGTGATTTTCATATTCGAATCCCAACTAAATCCCCACGGATAATCACCGTCTTGTATTCGTTCCACGCCTATGCCGTTGTTCCATGCCGGACAGTATTGCGTAAATGAAAACTCTTTGGCTTCATAATTTCCTTGAGCAGCAGGTTTTAGTGAAAGTGTGATATTACGGTCGGCTTCCGTTGCATTTTCTTTTAGGAATACGTACACTTGCACTTCTCCTGTTGTAGTGCTTGTCAACGTACTGGTTCCGTTATAACCGTCAAGCCAATAACCTGCATCCACAAGTGCTTGTACATCATTGTTTACGAATTTGTCTTTCTCAACGAAAGTGACATTGGCAGCATCATTGGACGTTAAAGTCCAACCTCCTGCTGGTAACTTGTCACCACTTTTAATTGTAATGGGATAAATCACATAGTGAGCATCCTGCATTTCCGGCTGGGAAACAAACTCCAGCTCATATTCCGGCGTAATGGAAAGCTTGTAAGTCACGGTTGTTCCCATCTTCCATTCCGTATTTCCGATGGAGGCGGTGAGTGTGCGGTCTTCATTATTGGCATTGACAAATACAACTTCTACCGTTGCCCCTGCGGGCAATGTCTGCGGCAGCATCATGAAGGTGCCTTCCGAGGTGGTGATAGCGTCTCCGTTAGCTTCAGTTCCGGTAGTCTCTTTGTTCAAGGTCTGCGAGAAATTCACAGTCGCATCACCAAGAGACCAATTATCGGCAGCCATATCGTAAGTTCCGGCATTCTTGACACCTTTCAAAGCCACGCTCTTAATCTGGCCGGGCTGCATCTGGCTGCCCACGGCAAAGCGGACGGCGGTGCAGATATGTTTGAAGGTGAGAGGCACAGCCGCATTGTTGTCGCCTTGTATTTCATCGGTGGTAGCCACCACGATGTCTTTCTGGTCGGCAGCGGCTTCAGGAACGGTATATGCAAGAGACTTCTCTTGGGGAGAGGACGGAGTGGTCAAGCCACCGGCATCCGTTGGCGCCCAGGCATAGAATTGGAACGAATGGTCTGCTCCCGGCCAATAGTATATTTGCTCCGTGCTCCATATAGCACCTGTTCCAACGGAAGCAGCCACGTTGGAAGCATTCGTGTTCATGTAGAACTGGTCAACGGGTGCCCCATTCTTACTCCAGTATGCCAGCACATGGAACTTGTTGTAGAAATTGTCTTTGCCAACAGGCGTTGCGCGTGTCAAGGCCTGTTCGCCCTCGAAGCCGGACACGTTGATGCCTTCCGAAACAATGGCACGGACACAAAGCGTGTCTGCCGAGTCGTCCGACCGCAACACGAAACGGTCTGCGGTATATCCTTCGTCATCACTACCGGCATATCCCCTTGTCTGCACGTTCTTATCGGACGATATGCCAAAACAAATGTTGTCACAGGCTTTCTCCGGATTCCCGCTTTCGAGAAAGTCCTCGTTATTGCACGAGAAAAGTAGCGTGCACAGCAACATCGTCGCCATGCCGCCCGCCATCCAACTCGGATTTTTCTTATGTACCTTCATTTCTTCTGTTTTATATTTGTTTGCCTGAAGCAATACGCCCCGGCTGTTAGTGAGTGTAAGAGGACATTCAACCCCTTACACCCTGTAGGTAGATCATCTATTCCATGGATGATAATTCCGGAATACACGATGCTAAACCGGTCTTATGAAAGATGTTGGATTAGTTGCCGCTTTGGGTTGTGGGAACGTCCAATGTTTGCTCAACTTCGTCCTGATTCCAGTCTTCAACACCGTCAACTGTAAACTCGATAGGCTTCAACGGATTCTCCGGATCCACGATGTTTTCATGTGTCAGAGTGGCCTTGAAATCATAGCAATAACCGAGCTTGAGTTCAACACCCTTGATAGTCGTGGTGTGACTGTATGCCACCCCATCTTTATTCAAAAGTACGTCACCTTGATACAGATAAGCATCGAAAGTCACAGTGTATTCTGCTGTGTTGTCAGTCGGAATCATCAGCATTTCGTTGTAGCTTTCCATTTCTGCACCGTTAGCAATGATTTCGCTGTTAGCTTCATCAGTTTTAGCATCTCCAAATGCCAATTCTACAGAACCGTCCTGTGCGCTCCAAGCATTTGTAGCACCAATAGTCAATGTACCTGTTTCCTTTGCGTTAGCGATTTTTACATTTGTGACTTTCACATTGTAACCCTCACCCACTGCATTGGCAAAAGAGAACTTCACCTTTGAAAGTTGGTGGGAGAACGTCATGCCTACTTTTGGAATATTAGTTTGTGCCAAGAATGCGTCATCGCATACAACAGCGTTAGGAGCCGCATGAAGAAGGTCAACTGTACCGTCGTTGGTGAATGCGACCTCCATGCAGACCTTTCCACCAGCCAAAGTCACGTTTGATACATTGTCCTTCTGAGCAGCCGGAGCAATAGCACCGAAAGTGTAAGTGTTACCGGCTACCCAATACTGCCAGGGGGTATAAGTCCACCCCGGTGCGGAAACCGTGGTACCATTGAAGATCTGACCTGCCTGTGTGAAACCATACACGGCAAAATCTTCCAAAGTTTCTGTTGTGAAACTCGGGTCCACGATACTGCGTGTTCCGTTGTTCACGAACGCATTGCTGAAACCGATGGCCTTAGACTGGGCCATTTCCACTGTCTCGTCGTTGCTGCAGCTTGCCAACATGGCTGTTGCCGCCAAACCAATCATAAATAACTTCTTCATTTTGATTAAAATTAAATTGTGAATAAAAATGTTTTGATAACTCTCTATGCAAATCAAAGAGGGAGTTCTATGTCCTCGTAATCTCCCCAGTCTTCCACGTCCACGTCGAAGCCGGAGCCGCCTTCCGTACCCTCTTCATCGGATATCTCGATGCCCTTCACCACGATGACACCTCCCTGCGGTTGCGCCGCCACCTGGTCGGTCACGTCGAAATCGAACGACTTGATTTTTCCGTTCTTCAAGCGTACTTCCAGATTCAGCCCGTACTTGCGTTCGGTCCTTGTCCCGTAGTGTTCGTTAGGGAAATCAGGTATTCCGAAAGAACGCACCAAAGCCTGTGTGCCGAAATCTTCCACCGTACAATCGTACAGCACGGTAGCGGCTTCATCTGACGTGTGTCCGCTGTTCAGCCATACCGCCTGCGCCATACCGGCCAAGGCTCCGCGTGCCAGCGACACGTATTCCACCCCGTGGCTGAACTCGTAACGCACCAGATAGGTGAACACCAGCGGGTGCATGGTGACCGGTATCACGTCGGTCTCGGTCGAGCGTTCCGCCACGTATGACTCCATGTAACTGCCGTAAAGCATATCGGGCTGGTTCACCGTGTTCTCGTCTTTCGTGTCCATATAAGAATTACCGAGATAAGAGGAACGGGTACGGGTTCGCGTGGTGGCCTTTGCCGAAGCGAACGACTGCATCTCGTCGAACACGATGTATTCCGTGTCGTTGTTGTAGAACAGCAGGGAGTGTTCACCCGGACGCATATAAACGACATCCCCCTCGGGAGCTATGTTGATGATCTCGTCCGAACCGTCCGCGTTGTACACCTGCACGCGCAATCCATCCGGTATTCCGGGGCGCAACGCGTCGTATTCCATACCGAACGATTCCTGCCACGTAGGGTAGTTCTTCCAATCCGTACCATTCTCGTAAGTGTATTGCCATTCCTTTTCATATTCCGCTTCTATGCGCACCTCCGATTTCGGGGCATGCACGTCGTGGTCAAAGCACAAGTCCTTGTGCTCGCATGACGAAAGCAGCATGAGCATTCCCGCGAGCAAGGGAACGTATTCCATTACAGTATATATCCTTTTCATTTCATGCCTCCTTTCTTGTTGTTGCTGTTGCCTTTTCCGAGAAGCCATACCAGAGAGATTTCCGCCTTCGTGGGACCGAACCAATGGCGTTTTTTAGTGGCCTGCCATACATAGTGGCCGTCCAAGGGGATGTACTCGTAGTATTTTCCTCCCCAGTAGCCCACGCCAAGCGTGAAGTCGATGTTCAGGCGGTTTGCAACGGGCAGCGAGTAACCGTATTCCACGCCTGCCGCGTAATTCGTCTTGTCCCAAAGTGTTCCGCCGGGTTCTCCGCCCATGTAACCTTTTCCTCCCCACTCAAAGTCGTAAGTGAACGCCTGCCCGTATATGCCTATATGATGTCCGGTGAGCGGCTTTTCATTGGCCTTCTTCCCGAGCCAGTAGCGCACGGCAAGGTCACCTCCATAGATGCGCCAGTAACGGTGGCTGCTGTTCTTTTTCCACCAGCCGTACATCCAGTTGCCACTGATTGACCAGTTCTTGCCCAAGTAAAATTCCACCCCGATATTGGGAACGGCCAGCACGTCATAGAGCATGTTGGTCTTGAGAGCCATGTAGAAAGGTTTTGAGGTTTCAGGAGAAACCGCTACAATCGTGTCCGCTTTCTCCACAACGGCTGTCGTGTCCGCAGGAGCCGGCACCACCGGTTCTTCCTTGACAACCGTTTTTTCCTCGATTACCGGTTTTTGACGGACTGTCACGAGAATGACACTGGCATTGCGGATTTGGTCAAAGAAATGCTTGTGCATGTAATGCCAGGTACGGCCATATTGCAGTTCCATCAGGTGTTTCTTGCGGCTGTCAACCAATACACCTTTATTATTATAGGTAAATTCGGGCACGTTGCGCAACACGTCCACCGCCTCTTCCTTGTGGGGCATGTCGGACACCTCGACCAGCTCCGCGAGGCGTTCCCACGCGATAAATCCCTCGGGACGTGAAATGATGCCGTCCGGAAGCGATACGCGTTCACGTACATAACGCTCCAAGGAATTGCGGCGTTTTTCCGCCAATTCCCTGTTTATGGCAAAGCCGCCCTCGGGTGAGGCGGAACCGCAGAAAGACACCTCGACCAATTCGAGCGTGCTGTCTTTTTTCACACTTTCCAGAAACGACACCACTTCGGACAGGCGCGCGGCGTTGTTGCCGTAAGCCGTGTCCAGTGTCGAGTTGCCGACCGGAAATCCGATACAGACCTCCTTCCGGCTCTCTTGCCCGAACGCCTGGATGCATCCGAGCAACATGAACGCTGATACTATTAAACCTCTCATGTGCATATTGTCTTTATTTTACATCCATTTCTTTCCAAGAAACGGATGTAAAATGTAATTTTGTAATAATCAGGCTTATAAGTATCTATTTTTCTCTTGGCTTATATTACGGGATATTATTTTTCATGTGTGATTCCTGAAATATTTTTGTTCCAATAGTTTGCGATTCAGGATTTTTATGTACTTTTGAACTCAGTATCCGTTTCTTGGAAAGAGACGGATGTTTTTGTTTTACGCCCCTATATCCTATAATTCACTGACAACCAGCTCATTGGCATTATCAATAATGGATGAGTCTATTGACGCGAGATATATTTGCGTGGTGGTCACGGAATCATGCCCGAGCGCGTCAGAAATGACGTTGACCGGGACGTTCTTCGATTTGGCGATGGTCGCCCAAGTATGGCGGGTGACATAGGTTGTAAGTGTAACCGGCAGTTCCGCCATTTCCGCTATGGTTTTAAGGGACTTGTTTACACGGCGTAACGCTGATTCGTACTGCTTGCGCTCGTCCTTGCCGGGAACGGTTATAATCGGGAGCAAATACGGCAGCCCGTCGGTCGGGTATCGCCCGGTCAGTTCTTCAATTTGCCTTATGATCTTGACTTGAAGTTGCTGGCCGGTCTTGTGACGCCGGTATGTCAGTACCCCGTTCTGAATATCCGACTTTCTCAAGAAAGCGGCGTCTATGAATGACATCCCCCTGCACAGGAAAAGAAAAAGGAACACGTCACGGGCAAATTCAAGGTTCGGCCTGCGCGAGAGGTCAAGGTCTTTAATCCGCCTGATGTCGCCGATTGAAATAGCCCGTTTGCGTGTTTTCTCCGTTCCGGTAAACACGGTCCGGAAAGGTTTGCGGTCGATGGCTGGTTCCTGTTCGACCGCACGGTTATAGACCGCCCGGAGGATGCGCATGTAAAAGGATGTGGAATTGGGCGCGAGCCCGGCAGCGTTCAGGTACGCCTGATAGTCCTCCATGATGACATGGTCTATTGCCCCGATCGGGATATCCTCGTGAGCCCGGAACCGCTTGAAACTCCCCAATGCCGCGCGGTAATTATTGGCGGTGCCGGTGTGTCCCAGTTGACTTAACCTGACAATGACATTCTCCATAAAAATAAAGAAGGTATTCTCCTTGCCGGTACGTTGGAACTCCGAGACGACATCATCGGTAGAATAGCCGCGTTGCCGGCTGTCGAGTCTCTCGATGATTCCATGCAATCTCTCCACGTCCCAACACAGCCTTTGTGTAATTGATTGGATGGCGGCCATACGGCCATTCTCGACAGTGGAGACAAGCCGGGATTGCTTTTCGTCCCATTCACAGGGAAACACTTTGTAGCCGGTCGTGATTTGCCTTACTACACGGTGGTTAGTTACAATGATGATTATGCTGCCCGGACGGTCTGCGACTGTTGACGGGCGGAATTTCACTTTTACTGTAGTCATACTTTAATTGTTTAAATTGGTAATATTTCATCCTCATCGTTTTAACTTGTGGCATACAAGAACAGTCAGCGCGATACAGACTGCAAGAAAACCGGTCGCATAACCGAATATTTGCCATAACAGGGCACTATGTATGAACTGCACATTGGCGGCACAAGTACCGGACAAAGCAGCCAAAAGAAAAACTATCACCTCTATCATGCACCAGAACGACATGGAGGAAATGACCACCCGGTCTTTGGCCGACAGGCGGTCGAACAGTCTCGCGCTCTCGTCTTCCAGCCTGCCGGCTATCTTCCGACAGATTTTATCCCCTTCCCGTTCCAGTACCCGTCCGGTTTCCTCGCTGACGGTGACTTTGCTTGCCTGTCGCAGGGAAGAAACAGCCCCGTCCATTTCGGACAGGGCTTCCAGAAGTCTGTTCTCAAGTTTTTCCACCATGTCACAAAGCGCGTGGACGGCCTTATAATTGTCCTCTAACGTGTTTGCCAGGCGTTCTTCCCGCTGCATCTTTTCGGCACCCGGAAGTGCCTCGTCAATTTTTGAAAAATCAAATCTGTTGCTCATAATCCGTTATCTTTTTCGTCCTGTTCTCGGTTTCTTTCCAATCCTCCTTGCCGCCTCGCGGGCACAGCGGCGTGCCCGTTCAAGCTCGTCCTCGTCCTTGTCACGTCCCCAAGGAAGGCCGTTGGAATCGCCGCCTCCGCCCGACGGTGCCGCCTGTGCTGACATTATCCCGACAAACAAGGCTACGGCGAGGTCCGTAAGGTCTTTATGGTTCGCCACCTCGCGGTAGTCGAACTCGTCATCGAATACCTCCATGACCTTTTCGGGAATGAAGTACCGGCGGTTGTCACCGTCCGTGCCGATGGTGTACGAGGTGCTGCCGGATTGATAAAAGGTGTAGTCTGCCGTCGGTTCGCTTCCTTGCGCGCGGGCAGGCCGGGGCGTGGACGCTGCCGTCCCTTTCACTGTAACCGGGACGGGACGTGTTACAACAGCAGCCGGTGGTATTTGTTTGGCCGGTACAGGAACCGTGTGCAGCTTCTTCCACGTGCTTTCGAGTTTGGTCGCCATGAGGTTGCGCCCCTTGCCGAGTTCGGAAGCCTTGTATCTGGCGTTGCCTTTCTTCAACACGTAGCCGCGCAATACATTCCTGCCGTCCTGCAGTTTCCATATCTCGTAGCCTTTGTTTCGGAGCAGTGCCTCGTATTCGTCCCATGACCAATGTTCCATGGATCGCAGAGTTTCCATGCAGTCCCGGTTCACCTGCCCGATGTTCGTTCCACGTACCTCGGCGGCGGTCGTCCAACCCCGTTTCAGGCAACCCGTTCGGCCGCCCGCTGTGCCCGCGCATGGATGTCGTGATCGTTGTTGATGCGCCCCAGCTCGTCAATACGGCAGAACGCGCCGTGAAGGTGGGGGATGCCGCTTTTGGATTCCTCGTGTAGCCATACCGAGCCTTTACTACCTTTGAGGTTGGTCTTCGGGGAGTACGTCCTTCCGTTCTTGTCAAGCAGTTCGATGTTGTCGAACTCGTCGATGAAGTCGTCCCACAGCTTTTGCCAGTCGTTGATACCGAAGTCTTTCGTGTGTTCCGGCGCGGGGCTGACCTCGATACGGATGACGGAATTTTTGACCCGTTTGGATTTGGCCAGTGTAAGTTGCATGGAATCCCATATTCCCGTCGCGTCCAGACCGGGAAGCAGCAAATTGTCCTTGACATGGAAGATGCGCTCGGGATGTTTCTTGTTCCTCGATTCCCCCGTGATATACCTGATGTCATTTATCCCGTGAGAAATGGATTTCGCTTTTCCTATCATGGTTCCTCCTCCCGGTCTTCATCGTTCCTTGTCCCGTCAGGCAGGTGGTTGTCCGCCCGGATCTTGTCAAGAACACCGGTGATGCGGTCGGCCAGTTTCCCGAGTTCCTTGAGCCATTCGAGCATGAAAGGGTAACTGTTAAACATCTGCTTACGTTTTTCGAGGTTCATGCCACGGAGAGCGGACGTGTAGTTTACGAGGTCGCCGCGGCAGCCTATAAGGGTCTCCATGACGGTTTCCTGCCTTGCCGTCAGCCTCGCTTTCGGCCTGTAGCCGGAGGCCCTTGCCAGTATGTAGCTGCTGACGGTCATGCCGCACGCCTCGGCGAGGCGGCGGATATGCCGTTTCTGTTCCGGGGTGACTTTCGCCCCGACATACTCGGTACGCCTGTCATCAGGCGAAAAGGGTGTATTCTGCTTGTCTTCTGTCATATAACGTTGTCTTAAAAGGGTTTTCAAAAGGTGCGAGCCCGCGAGCGCCGCCACCGGCGAACCGCCAGTGAGCCGCGAGAGCGTCAAGGTGATACCGACCAAAGGGAGGTGATACCTTGGCATATCTCGAAACTGAAAGACGTTTTCAGTTCTCCTGCGGCGTGCCTCCACTGCCGGATAGAATACCGTTCAAAAGCTATTCAAGTGCCATTCGGGACGGTAGCGAAGGAGAGGCTGACATAGTTGCCCCGCGTGTCCGTCCAGCCCTCGATGCAGGTCACGGAGGCGACAGAGGCCACTTTGGAAGCGTTTACCGCTATCAAGCCCAGCTTTTCCATTGTGACGAGCAGGTTGCGGACTTTTTTTCTTCCTATGTTCCATTCCTCCGCGAGGCCGGTTTCCGAGAGTTGCAACTGCCCGGCCTGCAACTCCTGCGGCCTGCGGAAAGAATCATCCCTGCCGGATGTCAGTCGCATCCGTGAGAGCAGGTCATAAAAGAGTGCATGGTTGCTGACGGTGTTGCCGCCGTTGTCTTTCATTGCCCTTGCAAGCCATTCAATGGCCTCTGCGGTAAAATGGAAACGGATTGTCCGGAATCCCTGTGGCTTTTGCAAAGCAAATGGTTCCTTGTTCCTCCTGTTTTCTTGCATCATTCAGTAAAAAATAAGGGAATGGAGTACCGGAACATCCTGCAACAGTTTCAATAAAATGTCACGTGTGGGAGCTTCCTTGCCCGTCCGGTACCCCGTTCCGGTTTGCCATCAGTTTCTGTTCCCGTTAGCAGTGGATTGGGATTGCAGGTGCTGCCGTGCATCCTCCACCGCCTTGAAATCGGATGAGATTTTCATCAGCGCGACACTGATACGGCAAAGCTGGCTTATATCCACAAATCCCTTGACCGCTTCCATGAGTTTTTGCGCACGCTCCTGACGGCGTCTCATCACGGTTTCGTTACTTGTCCCGTTTTCCTTGGTAAGACCGTGGTTAAGGAAGCGGTTGACGGCCAGCATGTCGGTCGCTTCAATCGTGCCGATGTCACCTTTCCCCATTCCATAGCCGACCATTACCCGGATGGAATCGGCCTCGTAGGGGGAACAGGCACGAAGAAATTCCAGAATGGTCTGGGCTTTCGCGCCAATGGCGGACCTGCATTCCTTTTTTCTCGGTTCCTTGTTCGTTGGATCCTGAACCGTGGCGGCTTGGCTGCCCGGTTCCATGTTTGTCAAATTGTTCATTTACATTTTTGGTTTAATAGGTCAATAAATCATTTGTTTTTCTCACGTGCCACCAGATAGCGGGAGGCCTCGCTGTCAATTTCGCCCTGTGATTTCACCCGTACCCGTTTCAGCCACGCGTCGAGGTCTTCTTTGGCGAAGTAACACAGCTTGCCGCCCGGCTTGTAGTAAGGGATTGCGCGGCGCATCATCATCTTATAGAGATAGCTGGGCTTCAGCCCGAGATACCGTGCCGCTTCCGTGGTGGTCATCAGATTCCGTTCTTTTTCCATATACGTTCGTTTTAAAATTGTTCCTTGTCCTTTCGGAAAAACCGGAAAATGCTGTTTGTCAGCCTTTTGTTTTCTTCTGTTTCCGATGCAAAGTTAAGTTTACCCCAAGGTGGGCCAATGGGGAACAGATGGGGAAAGTGCATGGAAAAGAAATGCGCCATACTGCTGATATTCAACAGTATGGCGCACTGCCATGATGGAAAGACCTTATCTCAAATGGGGAATTGGCGGGCGGCCATGGGGCGCAGCTTCAGCCGCTTCGCGCTTTCGACGGCCTTGTCAATGGATTCCCGGAAATTCCGGTTCTCCTTTGTCGTGCCTTTGCCGCACACGTCGCCACGGTGCTTGTCGTAGTAGGACTTGGATATGCCACAACGTTTGAGGAACTCTTCCGCCCAAAGTTTTCCACGCTCGCGCGGCCTGATGGTCTGCGAAACGGAGAACACCATGTAGCAGACGCGCAGGTTCTCTTTCGGGCGTACCGCGACAGCGCGTCCGGTGAGCTTCAGGTTCATGAAGTACGCGAAGTCGCTGCCTGACACGTGTTCAAACTGGCAATCGTTGCACACCTCGTGGATGAACAGGCACAGGGCGAGATCAACGATGTCGATACACCCGGATGTCTCTTGCAGCAGCTCTGTTCCGGTCATGGCTTGTCCTCCTGCATCTTGTTGATATCGGAAATGATACTTCCGGCGATTCCTTTCAGGCGTTCCACCAGCACATCAAGGAACATCGGCTTGAAACAGTGCACGCAAAAATACCGGTCGCGTTCCTGCATCCACTCCTTGTATAAATGGTGCGCGTGCGCATGGGCTTCGTCATACTTCGCCTTTGCCGCACTGCATTCCGCATCGAGCAGGCTGTATTCTTCCGCATCCAGAGGCAGGAAGTCCAGCCGGTTGCTCGTTGAAGAATACTCGCGCCAGAGTCCGGTGGCGGTTGCTTTCGCTTCCTCGTGGCGGTGTTCAAAAGGTTTGAGATGTTCCCCGAAAAGAGATTCAAAGTCCACCGCCTGCAACGGTGTCCTGTCAAGGGACAGGTAGGTTTCGGTTTCCAAAAGCAGGGAAGAGGAAAAATCCAGAAGCCTTCCGGGATTCTCCTTTACCAGACAGACCGCCTCCTTGACAAGAAGGTTCGTGTCGCTGAAATCACGGTAGAACAGGGATAACGGCAGGGCTTCTCCAAAGGAAAAAACACCTTGCCGGCAAGTGGCGAGAAGCGTGTTCACTTCGTGCAGCCGTTGTGGAATATTTTGTAGCATGGTGTCCATAATCATAGAAACATTGTCATATATACAGGCATGTACAGCATATCGGCTTCTTTGCGCATGTCTTTTGTGTAAATCAGATATTTGTTCTTTATCCGCGCCGAAAATTTTCCACAGAAAGCATCCAACGAAGCGTGTGCCTTGTAACCGGAAGATTTTACCTCGACAGGGCTTACCTTGTCTTCATCTGCGATAAGGAAATCCACCTCGTAGTTGTGCTTTCCGCTGTCAGTGGGAAACGTGTAATAATACAATTCATGCCCGGCGGCTTTCAACATCTGTGCGATGACATTTTCATAGACATATCCGAGATCCGCGTTCAACTTGTCACTGAGCAGTTTGTGGTAAATCGTGTTGTCGGTAAACTTCTTGTCCCAAAATGCGAGGGTAACGAATAGGCCTGTGTCCCCTACGAACATCTTGTATTTGTCCGGGGCTTGGTGCAAAGCCATTCCCGCGCTTGGGTCATTGGCATGGTAAGCCATATTGACCACCATTGACTCCTTCATTTCGGATATAAGTTCTGCCAGATTTGAATTGCGTGTGCCGTCAGTTGCTCTCCAGGTCAGGTATCTGTTGGCATTGCTTGTCAGCTGTGCGGGGATTTGACGGAACATTTTGGAAATGTTTCCGCTCTGGTCTATCTTGTTGAAATCATCTTCATACAAAGTGATGATAGACCGTTTCACGCTGTCAACCTTTTCCAAATTATTGGTTTCAAGATAGGCGGAAACAGCTTGCGGCATACCTCCGACAAGCATATACAAACGGAAGTCACGCATCAGTTTACGGTTTGTGGCATCTCCCAATGATGTCCTGCCGTTAAAACAGTTTTGAAGCAACTTTATCGTGGCCGTGTCTCCTAACGCCCACTTGAACTCCTCGTAGTCCATCGGGTACATATGGAGCTTCACTTCCTCACTCGGAATCAGGATATTCTTGACATTCTTGCGTATGGATATAAGCGATCCGGTTTCTATATAATCGTACCTGCCGTCTTTCACGAGATACTTGATAGCCTGCCTTGCCTTTGGCGCAAGCTGGACCTCATCAAAAATGATGGCAGACTTTCGCTCTTTCAATTCGGTTCCGTATTCAAGTTGCAAGCGCATGAAAATACGGTTCAAGTCGGACACGTCATTGAACAAGTCCCGGATTTCTGTAGAACAGGCAGCAAAATCCACCAGTATGTAGGTCTCGTATTCATTGGCCGCAAACTTTTCGGCTATGGTGGACTTTCCAACACGTCTTGCGCCCTGTATCAATACGGCTGTCCTGCCTTCATCCGTCCGCTTCCATTGCAGCAGCTCCTCGTATATTTTTCTTTTGAATATCATATAACTGTCTTTAATAGAGAACAAAGGTAATGTATTTTACGCTAATCTCAAATTGTTTTTATAGAAAAATTCCACTAATCTCAAAATCTTACCGATTAGAATAGGCGGTATTCTCAATTTGTTCATTTTCTACTGTACCAGCTTAAAAAAGTAGACTGATGCGGTGACAACAAGTTTGACACGAAGTATTACCACCATTGCTTAAACAAAGTCTTCTGAGATAATATTTCGTGCATAAAAAGTTGTCAATCAAAAACGCTATCCACCAGATTGACCGCTTCAACTTTCTTGCTGTCCACTATCTTTGCATAGATTTGGGTGGTCTTCACGTTGGAATGGCCGAGTAGTTTGCTGGTGGTATAAAGGTCTGCACCAAGCGTCAGCATCATCGTTGCGAACGAATGGCGGCTGGTATGGTAGGTGATTTTTTTGGTTATCCCCGCTGCCACCGCCCATTTGGCCAGCACCTTGTTTATATTGGGTTCGGCAGGCAGTCCGGCAAAGATTTTCAATTCATCCCCTTCGCCGTCCCTCTCGGGCAGCCAGCGGACGGCATGGCGGGAAAGCGGCAGGTAAATCGGCGTAGTGGTCTTCTGCATCACGGTCGATACCCGGTATTGTTCCCCGTCCAGAAAGATGTCCTTCCAACGCAAAGCGTAGATGTCGCTCAACCGCAAACCGCAGTAGCAGGAGAAAAGATAGGCACGCTTCACATCCTCACGGGGGCATTCCGTGTCAATCAGGGCTTTTATCTCGTCAATGGTCAGGTATTCACGTTTGGATTCCGGTACTTTGATACGTTCCGTGGGTGCGAGTGTCATTATCGGATTTTCCGGGATGACTTCGGCACGGACGGCGGCATTAAGCGCGGTGGAAAAGTAACCCACGTAATCCGCCGCACTCTTTGGGGAAAGCGGGTTGCCCCACCGGGTCTTGTAGGTATGCTGAAGCCAGTCTATGAAGCCCAGACACCATTCCTTGTCAATCTCCCCCATCTTCACCTTTTTCCTGTAAAGGGGAAGCAACCGGCAGACCGTCCGTAACAGTTTCCCCCCTCTTGCGCCTTTTCGTTCCTGTTCGGCAAGGTAGGTTTCCATCCAGTCGTCCAGCAGCATTTTGGAACGGACGGATGTCTTTTTCAGCCCGGCCTTCGAGTGGGTCAGTTCGATAATGCGTTTTGACTTGATGGCCTCTATCGCCGCTTTGGTGGCACGGTTCTGTTCCTTGACCATGGGATTGATTTCGGGAAGCAGGTACAGCTTCAGAAACTCGTAACTACGCTTCCCGTCAACATAGATGTCGAGATAATAGGATTCCGAGCCGTCGGCGAGCTTCTTCGTGCGCACCTTTACCGGTTCCTTGAGTCTGGTTGGTTTCCTTGTTGTTGCCATATATAATAATGTATTTAGAATGCGTTGTCAACCAAGGCGATCGCATCGTCCTTTTTCTTGTCCACAATTTTCGCGTAAACCTGCGTGGCACGCACGGAACGGTGCCCGAGAATCTTGGAAACGGTATAGATGTCCGCCCCGAGTGTCAGCAACAGTACCGCGCATGAATGTCTGGCCGTGTGGAATGTCACGTTCTTCTTTACCCCGGCCTTATCAGCCAGTTCTTGAGGCTGATACAGAGATTGCCTGCATTGGGAAGGCCGCCGAAAACAAGGTCTTCGGGCGCACAGTCCTTGCGTTCCGGCAGCCACTTTACGGCTTGGGACGAAAGGGGGATATAAACGGGGTTGGTGGTTTTTGTCATCACCACCGACACGAGCCATTGCCCGCCTGATATGGAGATGTCACGCCAGCGTAATTTCCGTATATCACTGATGCGAAGGCCGCAAAAACAGGAGAACAGGTATGCCTGCCGTACATGCTCGTTGAAGAATGGCGTGGCAATCATCTTCTTTATTTCCTCGATGGTCAGAAAATCCCGTTTGCTTTCGGGCACCTTGATTTTTTCGGTCATCTCCAGTTTGTACCAAGGGTTCGATTCAATCAATTTCTCACGTACAGCCTCGTTCAATGCGGTACGCAAGGTGGTATAATAGGAATGAGCCGTCTTGGGAGAAACCGGCTTGCCCCATGCGGTCTTGCAGGAAGAACGAAGCCAGTCGATATAATCAAGGTAGAACTGTTTGTCCAAATCACGGAGCCTGGCATCCGCACGGAACTTCAACAGGTTCTTGCGGGCGTTGTCTATACCGTTCAGGTCACGCGCTCCCCGGTGCTCGTGGTTTTTGCGGACAATGGCCAGCCAGTCTGACAACAACATGTCGGAAGATTTGTTTTCCGGCACTGCTTCCACCTTCGCTTTGAGCAGGGCTTCTGTCCGTTCACGCTGAATATCTTCCGCCTTGCGGAGTATCTGTGCGTTTTGCCGCTTTACTTTGGCGGATGTTTCCGGCATGAGGTAGAGTTGCAGGAACTCGTACTCATGACCGCCGTCCACACTGCGGTCAAGAAACAGGGATAAACGTCCGTCTGCCAGTTTGCGACGACGCAACTTGAACGGGGATTTCTCTATCAATGATTTCTTTTTTCTTCCCATTGTTTGTTAGTGATTTATATCCATATACAAAGATACGAAATAATCCGAAAATGAGTATCGTTTTCGGTAACAAAAATGGCGAATAATAGAGATTTTTAAGGAATACAACAGAAATCATTGTATTTTCATAATACATTAATAATCAATACTTAATAAGATTTTCAATACTTTTATTTTCCCTTATTTTCTATATATAGGCTAATGGGCAACTATATTCTCTATCATCAGCAACAGCAAGGATGGGGAAGTAAAATCATAAAGCAACTGGCAAAGGCTATCCGGCTGAATTTTCCTGAAAAGAAAGGATATTCAGAACGCAACCTTACCTATATGTGTCAATTCGCAAGGTCATATCCGCTGAATGTACTACAAAGTTTTATTGATACGGATGCAAGGCTGTCTGTTCCAACCATACAGAATGTTACTAATGAAGTGTTGAAACTGAACGACAAACAATTTACGCAGGAACTTACTGCGCAAATACAATCCACTGTTTGTCAGCCTTTAGAAATTACGCAGGAAGTTCCTGCGCAATTTCAAGATGTAGAGAAAACCGTTTCTGCCATTTATAGGATGGGGATTAGAGAGATAGAAAAAGTTTTCTTGACCTCTCCCGTTTCCAAAATAAACTGGGCAAGCCAAATGGCTATACTTGACAGTTCGCTACCGTTAGGCATAAGCTATTGGTACATGAAGCAGTCCGTAGAAATGGGCTGGAGCAGCAATGTTCTTAAAATACAAATTGAAACCAATCTGTATAGTAGACAAATCAGCAACAACAAGGTTAATAATTTCACTGCCACGCTCCCTGCACCGCAAAGCGACCTTGCCAACTACCTGTTGAAAGACCCGTACATCTTTGACTTAGCTGGAACTAAAGAGAAAGCAGACGAAAGGGACATAGAAGAACAGTTGGTTAAGCACGTTACCCGTTACTTGCTGGAAATGGGCAATGGCTTTGCTTTCGTTGCCCGACAGAAGCATTTTCAAGTCGGGAACAGCGATTTCTATGCAGACCTGATTCTGTATTCCATTCCACTGCACGCATATATCGTGGTGGAATTAAAGGCTACCCCATTCAAACCGGAGTATGCAGGGCAACTGAACTTCTATATCAATGTGGTGGATGACAAACTGAGGGGAGAGAATGACAACAAGACTATCGGTCTGTTGTTGTGCAAGGGAAAGGACGAAGTTGTGGCACAATACGCATTGACAGGCTACGACCAGCCGATAGGCATCAGCGATTACCAACTGAGCAAGGCTATACCTGAAAACTTAAAATCGGCTTTGCCAAGTATAGAAGAAGTGGAGGAAGAACTGACTTCCTTTCTTGATAAAGATAAGAATCCATAAACCAAGCGTATATGGCAGTAGAAATACAGATTATGATTCCCCAATACGGTGAACTCAACAGAATATACAGTGACTTTATTGTCAACCATACTTTCTCTTTTGACAAGCAGAAATTCATCACGAACTTCTACAAGCAATACAATGATACAAAAGCTTTTGAAGCAGCTATCCTTGAATTGGTACTTGACAAGCAGAAAGAACAGTACACTCTGATTCTCAACAGCCTGAGAACCGAGATAGAGAAAAACATATTGATTTATGAAAAACACCCATTGTTTGATGATGAGATAATTTCTCGTGGGTGCTACAACTTCGCTGGCAGATATGATACTGATATTAAGGTACAATTGGAGGTTACACAAAAATTAAGCAAGCCTTTGAATGAAGCATACAACAGGTATGATTCCATTGGTTACAGGAAACATTCGGCAGAAGAAGAAATGCAAGCCGAAAAAGAATATGAACGCTGCAAGTCTGAATATGAGAAAGAAAAAGAAGAACTGAACAGGCTTTATGAATTGCAAAAGCAAGCAAGAAAAGAGGCTTTCCAATATATAAAGAATTGCTGTGGAGATATTTATAAATTGAGCTTCCATTTTATGGAAATATTAGCAAAATATATTCCCGTAGCTAAAGATAAGCCGGAAGAACTAACCAAACCAAGCGAACCCGATATACAAGAGGAAGCACCAAAAGAGGAACAACACGAATATTTCGACATGGAGTTTCTTTCGCTCATTCACACAACCTGCGTAGGAGAACAATTCGAGAATATTTCCGAATATGATTTCTATGCTTGCATGAATCTGCACCCCGGCAAATGTAAGTTGAAGATAAAACCGAGAGAGAAAATACGTGTCTGTTACCTGATATTCCTGATGGGCGAACAACTGCCCAAACTTGACAGGGAGAATTGGAAGAAGAATGTCCTCAAAATGCTGGATATTGAAGAGAACTATTACAAGTCAAAATACAAGGAACCTGTTTCCGATTTCCCAAGTGACAGCAACCAGAAGTTTGCCAAAGAAATGGACGCAATATTCCGATAATTCGTGATATGCCCTGACATTTTACGAAATTACCACTTTAACT
>NZ_BAKK01000015.1 GCF_000614145.1 Bacteroides faecichinchillae JCM 17102
TTGTGGATGGATATCACGGCGGCATTTATGGTCATTATCCGGTAGAATGGAAGACTCAGTTCATAGTAGATCAGTTATCTCGTCATCCGGAATGGAGAATTGGTCTAGAAATAGAACCTGAAACCTGGGATACTGTGCAGGTGAGGACTCCTGAAGCATATGCTCGTTTAAAAGGAATGATTACAGGTGAACAAATAGAGTTCACTAATCCCACTTATGCACAGCCTTATTGTTACAATATATCAGGGGAAAGTATTATACGACAGTTTCAATATGGTATTAATAAGATAAATAAACATTTTCCAGAAGTAGATTTTATCACTTATTCGGTTGAAGAGCCTTGTTTCACAAGCTGTTTGCCTCAGATACTTACGCAGTTTGGCTTTAAGTATGCGGTATTAAAGTGTCCGAATACTTGTTGGGGGGGGTATACCAGTGCCTATGGAGGAGAACTCGTGAATTGGGTGGGACAGGATGGAACTTCCATACTGACTGTTCCTCGTTATGCCTGTGAACAACTGGAAGAGAACTCTACTTGGCAGACAACTGCCTGGTGTAATGAGATATCATATTTAAAAGAATGTAGAGGTGCAGGGATTAAGCATCCGGTAGGTATGTGTTATCAAGATGCCGGTTGGAAAAATGGTCCATGGTTAGGGAGTGGAGACAACACAAAAAACAATTCTATATATGTAAGATGGAGAGATTATATGGAGAATATCTCCATTGGCAAAACTGATGATAATTGGTTTTTTACACAAGAAGATATGCATGTAAATTTGATGTGGGGAAGTCAGGTGTTACAAAGAATAGCTCAGGAAGTTCGCACGTCAGAGAACAAAATTATGATGGCTGAAAAAATGTCCGTAATGGCTCATTGGGAAAATAAATATAGCTATAAGCAAGCGGAGTTGGATGAGGCATGGCGTACTTTGATGCTGTCACAACATCATGATTCATGGATTGTACCCTATAACCGACTGGACAAAAGCGGAACATGCAGATGCAATTAAACGTTGGACTGACTGTACCAATAAGATTGCAGATGAAATAACAGATGCCGCTATGCAGAGTTATGAGGAGGAGTATGCTTATAACACCAATATGACTCTCAGTGAAAGATATATACGCGTTTATAACACTCTTGGCACGAAAAGAAGAGAAATGGTAAGTGTCATTTTACCTAAGGATTATACAGGTTCAGATTTGGAAATTTGTAATTGGAAAAAGAAATCGATCGGTTATTCTTTAGAAAGAGAAGACGGTAAAGTGAGATTGTTATTTATGGCAGAAGTTCCTCCCTTCGGTTATTCTACATACCTTGTCCGGAAGAATAAATCAAGTAAAAAGGCGTTTTCAGGAGATAAAGAACATAAAAAGGTAAGCGGACAGGAATATGTATTCGAAAATGATATGTATAAAATCGTTTTTGATTTATCGAAGGGAGGAATTATAAAAAGTCTGATTGCTAAAAAAGAAGGCAATAAAGAATTTGCTAAAAATAATAGCGAATATTCATTAGGAGAAATGAGAGGGTATTTTTATGAAGAAGGTAAATTCCATTCTTCTACGGAAGCTCCTGCCCAGATGACTATATTGAGTAATAATGAATACGAAACCAGGATACAGGTGGAGGGTGAAATAGCTACGCATCCCTTTACACAAGTCATAACTTTTGTTCGTGGACAAAAACGGATCGACTTTGATCTTACTGTTAACTGGAAAAATAATGTGGGTATTGGAGAGTACGAAGAAAAGAATTGGCGTGATAACCGCAGAGCTTATTGTGATGATCGGTTTAAACTGAGCGTTTTATTTCCGGTAGATCTTCATTCTCCCCGTATTTATAAGAATGCTCCGTTTGATGTTTGTGAGAGTAAGCTGGATAATACCTTCTTTAATACTTGGGATCGGATCAAACATAATGTCATCCTTAATTGGGTAGATTTGGCAGAGCGGAAAGGTGGCTATGCGCTGGCACTATTGTCAGATCATACTACTTCATATTCTCATGGAGAAGATTATCCGTTAGGATTAACAGCACAATATTCTGGTGGAGGGCTTTGGGGGCCTGACTATAAAATTACCGGTCCTATGAAGATGAAATATGCCATTATCCCTCATCGTGGAAAATGGGATGAAGCTTCTATTTCTACAAATAGCGATTGTTGGAATGAGCCGTTACTATCTTCTTTTCATTCTTCCGTAGATTTGGAATCAAAATCTTTCATTGACTTACAGAATACCGGTTATCAGTTAAGTGCTGCTAACTTACAGGATGGAAAGATTATGGTACGTTTATTTAATGCGGAAGGTGATAATACTTTTCGGAAGGTTACTTTCACTATGCCATTAACTGATGTAGAAGAAATAGATTTGAATGGGAAGTGTATTGAAAGAAAGAAGATAAGTACACGCAATGGGAAATCCGCAATCAATGTTTCAATGCCCCGTTTTGGTGTTAAGACTTTCTTTTTGAATAAAAATTAAGTATTTAAATATAGAAAATCGTAATTGTGTGTATGTGTAAAATTACTACAAAACTTCTAGTCGCTTGCACTTTTCTAGGGATGATGTCATGTTCGTCTGTTAATAAAGTGAATGCTGATTTTACTCCTACTGACTATGTAAATCCATTTATTGGTGCCAGTACTAGTGTTGGAGCTGCGGGTGTTTATCATGGATTAGGCAAGACTTTTCCGGGAGCTACCACTCCTTATGGGATGGTGCAGGTTAGTCCCAACACAATAACTGGTGGTGATAACGGATCTGGATATAGTGATGAACATAAAACGATTGAAGGATTTGCTTTTACCCAGATGAGTGGAGTCGGTTGGTTTGGTGATTTAGGTAATTTTCTTGTGATGCCAACAACCGGTGAATTACACAAAATAGCAGGTAAAGAAGATAATAGTATTCAAGGATATCGTTCTGCTTACGATAAAGCAACAGAGTTTGCCAAAGCAGGATACTATTCTGTTGAGCTGACTGACTATAATATAAAAGTGGAAAGTAGTGCTACTCCGCATTGCGGAATTCTGCGGTTTACTTTCCCATCCAATGAACAATCACGTATTCAGGTTGATTTGGCACGCAGAGTAGGAGGAACATCTACTTCTCAATATATTAAAGTAATAGATGATTATACCATTCAAGGCTGGATGAAGTGTACGCCTGACGGTGGTGGCTGGGGAAATGGGGAAGGAAAAGCAGATTATACAGTTTACTTTTATGCCCAATTCAATAAACCTTTAAACAATTATGGATTTTGGAGTGCTGATATTCCCGATGATTGGGTACGTAAACGCGATGAGGTAGTCAGTGTTCCTTATCTCACTCGTGTATCCGAATCTCCTGTGATTCGTGATAAAAAGGAATTGGAGGGTAAGCATCTTGGCTTTTTTACAGAATTTCCTACTAAAGAAGGGGATGATGTAGAATTAAAAGTAGGGATTTCCTTTGTTGATATGGAAGGTGCTGCCAATAACTTTAAGCAAGAAATTGCTTCTAAAAGTTTTGAGCAAGTGCGGCAGGAGGCAAATGCTTTGTGGAATAGGGAACTTAGCCGGATACGGATATCCGGAGGGACAGAAGATGAAAAAATAGTTTTTTATACATCTCTGTATCATACAATGATTGATCCTCGTATTTATACAGATGTAGATGGGCGATATGTAGGGGAGATAAGAAAGTGCATGAGAGTGACGGTAAATTTATTAAGCGTACTATATTTAGCGGTTGGGATGTATTCCGTAGTCAGTTCCCTCTACAGACCATTATCAATCCGCGTTTAGTGAGTGACGAATTGAATTCATTGATAACAATGGCTGATCAGAGTGGGCGTGAATACTATGAGCGTTGGGAATTTTTAAATTCCTATTCTGGGTGTATGTTGGGAAATCCTGCATTATCTGTATTAGCTGACGCTTATTTGAAAGGAATCCGAACTTATGATGTAGAAAAAGCTTATCAGTATGCAGTCAATACCTCACATAAATTTGGAAATGACATGTTAGGTTACTCTCCTGAACCATTAAGTATTTCACATACTTTGGAATATGCTTATACAGATTGGTGTGTTGCTCAACTGGCAAAAGCTTTGGGCAAAGAAGATGATGCTAAAAGCTTCTATGAAAAAGGACAAGCTTATCATAATGTATTTGATAAAGAAAAAGAATGGTTCCGTCCACGTAATGCAGACGGTACATGGGTAGCATGGTCAGAAGATGCACGTATTAAAGAATGGTACGGTTGTATCGAGGCGAATGCGTATCAGCAAGGTTGGTTTGTTCCGCATGATGTTCCGGGAATGGTAGGATTGATGGGAGGAAGAGATAAAGTAATTGCCGATCTGACCAATTTCTTCAATAAAACTCCTTCCAATATGCTATGGAACGAATATTTTAACCATGCGAATGAACCGGTACATTTTGTTCCTTTCCTTTTCAATCAGCTTGATGTACCTTGGTATACACAAAAGTGGACTCGTTATACTTGTGAGAAGGCTTATGCCAATAAGGTAGAAGGTATTGTAGGCAATGAAGATGTTGGTCAGATGTCTGCTTGGTATATTTTGGCGGCTTCCGGCATTCATCCTTCCTGTCCGGGTAATACGCGGATGGAAATTACGAGCCCGGTGTTCAGTAAGATAGAGTTTCGGCTTGATCCTAATTATTATTATGGAAAGACATTTACAGTCATTGCTCATAATAATAGTGCAAATAATATCTATATACAAAAAGCTCTGTTAAACGGTAAAGAATATAATAAATGTTATCTGGATTTCACAGATATTGTATCCGGAGGAACTCTGGAATTATATATGGGCGACCAACCTAATATGAATTGGGGAGTTTGATTGCCCAATAATTAGCATAACAAGTAGTAATTTAAATTTTTACCAACATGATAAATAAGTTTAGGCTTCTTTTTTTGTTGGGGGTAGTTGCTTTTACCCATTCGGGATGTGTGAAACAAACCTCAACGATGTCAATGTCATTAAATAGTTCAAATCCTCAAATCGTTTGGCAGGTGAAACCACAGGCAGATTTGGGAAATGCTACCGGAGAGCAGATATCTACACCTGGCTATGAAATGACCGAATCTGTTAAAGGTATAGTTCCGGGAGCTGTATTTACCGCTTACGTTGAAGCGGGAATTGTTCCTGATCCGGATTACTCCGATAATATCTATAGAGTAGATGAGACCTATTATAATCGTCCTTTCTGGTATCGGACCGAATTTGAACTCCCGGTTTCTTATTCAGAAGGCAGACGTGTCTGGCTTCATTTCGACAATACGAACCGTTATGCAGATTTCTATTTTAATGGGGAGAAAATATCCGGTACAAAGACTTCTACTAAGGATGTAAGTGGTCACATGATACGTTCAAAATTTGATGTGACCGATCTGATCAAGAAATCAGGTAAGAATGCGGTTGCCGTTTTGATTACTGATCCTGACCAGAAAAAGACAAGGAAAGCCACAGACCCGTATGGAGTGGCATGTAGCCCCAGTTATCTGGCGGGTGCCGGTTGGGATTGGATACCTATATTCCGGGACGTTTGGCAGGTATTACAGGTAATACGTATCTTACCATTACGGGAGATGTAATAATGGAGGATCCTTGGGTGCGTTCGGATTTACCAACCTGCAAAAAGCGGAAATCTCTATTTCAACAGATATCAGAAACACTTCTTCTTCTCCAAAGAGGGTAGTAGTTTCCGGAGTTATCCAGCCAGGAGATATATCTTTCTCTAAAGATTTTCAGATAGAGGGGGAAGTTACTTCTAAAGTTTCTATCAATAAGGACGAATTTACACAGTTGGTTATTGATAATCCGAAGCTATGGTGGCCGAATGGTTACGGTGAACCAAATCTGTATACTTGCAAACTGACTTGTTCCGTAGACGGTGAAGTATCGGATGAAAAAGAAGTCTCATTTGGTATCAAGAAATATGAGTATAAGATGGTCGATAATCTAGTCGGTTATCCTGTTCTGACATTTTTTGTCAATGGACAGAAAGTATTTGTAAAAGGAGGAAACTGGGGAATGAGTGAATACTTGCTTCGTTGTCAGGATAAAGAGTATGAGACGAAAATCAGGCTTCACAAAGAAATGAATTATAATATGATTCGTCTGTGGACAGGATGTGTGACGGACGATGCATTTTATGATTATTGTGATCAATATGGTATTATGGTATGGAATGATTTCTGGCTGTACGTTGCTACAATGATGTAGCCGAGCCGGAAGCTTTTAAGGCGAATGCTCTTGATAAAGTCAAACGCCTTAGAAACCATCCTTCCATTGCAATCTGGTGTGGGGCAAATGAAACGCATCCTAAACCGGAACTCGACAATTATCTTCGTGAAGTTGTTGCCAAAGAAGATAATAACGATCGTATGTATAAGTCTTGCTCTAATCAGGATGGTTTGTCTGGAAGCGGTTGGTGGGGAAATCAACCTCCAAGACATCATTTTGAAACTTCAGGCAGTAATCTGGCCTTTAATACACCGGCATATCCTTATGGTATTGACCATGGATATGGTATGCGTACGGAGATAGGTACAGCTACTTTTCCGACTTTCGAAAGTGTGAAGTTGTTTATTCCGCAAGAGTCATGGTGGCCTTTGCTACTGACGATCAATTGAAGAACGATGATGATAATGTCTGGAACAAGCATTTTTTCGGGAAAGAGGCTTCAAATGCTAATCCGATCAATTATAAGAATTCTGTGAATACTCAATACGGAGAGTCGTCCGGTCTGGAAGAGTTTTGCGAAAAGGCTCAGTTGTTGAATATTGAAGTAATGAAAGGTATGTATGAAGCATGGAACGATAAGATGTGGAATGATGCCGCAGGTATTTTGATCTGGATGAGTCATCCGGCCTATCCTTCGTTTGTATGGCAGACTTATGACTATTATTATGATCCTACAGGTGCTTATTGGGGAGCGAAGAAAGCCTGTGAACATTTGCATATTCAGTGGAACGCTTCCAACAATAGTATAAAAGCAGTAAATACTACTGGTAAAGATCTTAAAGGTGCAGTTGCTAAGGCTACAATTTATGATTTGAATGGAAAAGAAGTTCCGGCATATGGACAAACTAAACAGATTGACGTAGCTGCCAGTAATATTGCAGAAGTTTTTACTTTAAACTTTAATCCGTTTAATTTGGCTTTTGGGAAGAATGTAGTAGCTTCTTCAACAACTGCTACTTCCAAAAGTGCTTCAATGGTTACCGATGGAGGAGCCGGAAGTCGTTGGGAAAGTGAATATAGTGATCATCAGTGGATTTATATTGATCTTGGTAAAGAGGAAAAGATCGATAATGTTGTCTTGAAATGGGAAGCTGCTTTTGCCAAAGAGTATGATTTGCAAGTATCAAACGATACAAAAGAATGGAAAACGGTTTATACGAATAAAGAGGGAAAAGGAGGTACAGAGAAAATAGAATTGGAACCTGTTACTGCACGGTATGTGAAACTGACAGGCATTAAACGTGCTACACAGTTCGGATATTCATTGTTTGAATTTGAGATATATGATGAGAAGACAAAAAAGATGGATGGGCTGACCTCGCTTCATTTTATAAAATTAGAATTGACTGATGTAGAGGGTAATTTACTTTCAGAAAACTTTTATTGGAGAAATGGAGTGGATGATCTTGATTACACTTTATTGAATACATTGCCGGAAGCAAAACTGTCATGTAGGGTGGTAGATAAGTCTGTGTCTGATGGAAAGATGAAGATTGCATTGAAGAACAACTCCGGAACTGTGGCTTTTGCCAATCGTGTGAGACTGATCAATAAAGAAACTCAGGAGCGTGTGCTACCGGTTATTATGTCCGATAACTATATAACTTTGATGCCGGGCGAGGAAAAAATGATTAGTGTAGAAGCCAAACCTGAAATGCTGAAAGGAGGTGTAAGCGTACTGGTGAAGCAGTATGGAAAAGCGGAGCAGAATAAATTAGATATATGATGAGATACTAGCAACAAGAGAAAAAATATTTTTTCTTATATTTGAAAATCTGGAGATAGTAATCTGATAATTAGTCATTATGTCTCTGGATTTTTTATAATACTTACTCATGGAAATTTAAAATGAAGGTATTGAGTTATTTAGAAAATAAAATAATAATTTAATTTTGTGGTTTGATAGGATTGAGTTGTTTTTTTAATCAAGTGGTATTGTGATATTCTGTAAACTAAAAATATAATAAGATAATGAAAAAGATTTTACTATTTGCACTAGCGTTTATTAGTATTGCTACTACAGTATATGCTCAAGGTAGCAGAGTATATGAAACTCATACAGTAAAAAGTAAGATATTGGGGATGGAACGCCATTATTCTATTTATTTGCCGGCCGGTTATAATGAAAATGATTGTAGTTATCCGGTGCTATATCTTTTACATGGACATGGGGACAATCATACCGGTTGGGTACAATTTGGGCAAGTGCAACGCATTGCCGATAAAGCAATAGCCGAAGGAAAGGCAACACCAATGATCATTGTGATGCCTGATGCTGACTCGGTACATAAAGGATATTTTAACCTCCCGGATGGAAGTTATAATTATGAAGATTTCTTTTTTAAAGAATTGATTCCTCATATCGAGAAAACATACAGAGTACGTGCTGAAAAGCGTTATCGTGCTGTAGCTGGACTTTCAATGGGAGGAGGAGGAACATTGTTTTACGCGCTCCACTATCCGGAAATGTTTGCTGCGGCTGCTCCTCTTAGTGCCGTTTCCGGTAAATGGATTATTGAGCAGATGAGGAGTATGTCGGATATGTCAAAAGTCCCAGCGGAAAAGGCGGAATCCTATTTTAAACAGTTTAGCATAGAAGATATCCTGAAATCTTCAGAAGATAAGGTGAACGCTATTAAATGGGTGCGTTGGTACATCAGCTGTGGAGATGATGATTTTTTGACAATAGATAATAGTGTTTTACACATTCAATTGAGACAGAATCAGATCGGTCACGAATATCGGGTGAAAGACGGTGGACATTCTTGGAGTTATTGGAGGATGGAACTGCCGGAAGTAATGGAATTTGTATCGAGATCGTTTATACAATATTAAAAATTAATATCGGGGGAGAATGACATTTCGGAAAACAGGGACTTTTTGCGTATTAACAATTAATGATGATGCATTCTTATTTTAAGTAAAGTTTTTTAATTCATGGATTATGTTTCGGATGTGTCATATAAAGTTTATATAGCAATGAACTGTAAAATAAATATTAAGGTATTTCTTCTATTGTTATTAGTTTGTATTAGCTATGGAAGTTTACAAGCACAATCATCCCTTCCTCCATTTAAAAAAGGAGAACGGGTAGTATTTGTAGGAAACAGCATTACTCATGGCGGACATTACCATTCTTTCATCTGGCTGTATTATATGACACGTTTCCCGAGCAAACCAATTACTATTATAAATGCGGGGATCGGTGGAGAAAGTGCATGGGACATTAAAGACCGTTTAGATTATGATGTCTTTAACAGGAAGCCCACTTATGTGACCCTTACTTTCGGTATGAACGATACCGGTTATGATATATACTGGAAAGACAATGCGAAAGAATTATCCGAACAGCAGGTAGAAAAGTCATTGGAGAGTTATCGGGAAATAGAGAAGCGTTTGCTGGCGGAGAAGAAAGTTACTAAAGTGTTGATAGGTGGTTCGCCTTATGATGAAACAACTAAATTGAATTTTTTCAATCTGCCCAACAAGAATCTGGCTATCTTGAAGATAATCGACGTTCAACGCTCCTCTGCGAAAAAAAATAACTGGGGTTTTGTCGATTTCAACGAACCGATGAGAAAAATAAATTTGGAAGAACAGAGAAAAGATTCTACCTTTACTTTTTGTAGGTAGATAGGATTCATCCTGATAATGACGGCCAAATGGTAATGGCTTATTTATTTTTGAAAGCACAAGGATTGGCGGGAGATGAAGTTGCCGATGTTTCTATTGACGCGGAGTACTCGAAGGTGATATCTCAAAAGAATTGTAAGATTTCAAAATTGAAGAAAGAGGGAAATGATGTGAGCTTTAATTATTTGGCTTACGCACTTCCTTATCCGCTGGATTCTATTCCAAGGCAAGGTTGGGGAAATATAAAGTCACAGCGTGATGCGATGGCGTTAGTTCCGTTTATGAAAGAATTTAATCAGGAACGTTTTCAGGTAACCAATTTGGAGAAGGGACTGTATCGATTGACTATAGACGGACAATTCATTGATGATATTTCATCTGGGCAATTGGAGAATGGGATTAATTTAGCTGATTATCCGACTACTCCGCAATATCAGCAAGCGATGAAAATCATGTATCTGAATGAAGAACGCTTTGAAGTGGAAAAGCGGTTTAGGGAATATTTATGGACTGAATATTCTTTCCTGAAAAAAGAAGGCTTATTATTCTCTGATAATCAAGAAGCGATTGATAAACTCAGAGAGTATCTGCCGAAAGATGGTTTTCTCAGGGCAGGTTATGAATGGTTTGCTAAAGCTATGTATCCCGAAGTACGGGAAGTGTGGACGAAGTATATGGACACAATCGTTGATACAATTTATAAGATAAATAAACCGGCTACCCATAAAGTGCAACTGAAGAAATTGAATAAAATGTAAACGATTATAAATGCAAGATTGCCGTAAAGATTGACGTCTGAAACATTTGAAAAGATCTTTATTATGAAGGACACAAGAATTTTGTTAGGCATCGGATTTATATACTGCTTTTGTAATATCTCGGCAGTAATGTATGGAAAAGGTAAAGATACAAGTGTTTCTTTTACTTTGGACGAATTAAAGTGTGAGAACTTGATAAATCCTTTGGGAATTGACAATACTACCCCTCATTTTAGTTGGAAACTGAAAGGTGGCGGATGGAAAGGAGGGCAAGCCTATTATGAAATTCAGGTAGCGACGGATAGTCTTTTAATCATTCGGGATGAAGCGGATTTATGGAAATCGGGGAAATTGAAGTCTGACCTTTCAGTAATGCTACCTTACCGCGGCTCACCTTTGAGTTCTCGTTCATTATGCTATTGGAGAGTACGTGTCTGGGACCAGAAAAAGAAAGTTTCTGCATGGAGCTCCGTAGCGCGTTTTTCTGTCGGTCTTTTGGATAAAAGTCAATTTCATGGTGACTATATCGGATCGTCTCCAGAGGGAGGACAGGTCTGCGCTCCTTTACTTCGTAAGAAAGTGAGAATGGATCAAGCGGAAACGGCATTCCTGTACGTGAATTCATTGGGTTATCATGAAATTTATGTTAATGGGAGGAAAGTAAGTGAGAATGTGCTTGTTCCTGCTGTATCGCAATTGGGGAAACGTTCACTTATTCTTACCTATGATATTACTTCTTATCTGAAAGAAGGGGAAAATGATCTATTGATTTGGCTTGGCCAAGGATGGTATAAGAAAACTACTTATGGCGCAGCTTATGACGGACCGCTGGTAAAAGCGGAACTGGATGTCTTGAGAAATGGTAGATGGGAAGTGCTGACTCAAACGGATCGTTCGTGGAACGGGTGTGAGAGTGGCTATTCGGATACGGGTAACTGGTGTGCGCTTCAGTTTGGTGGTGAAAAAGTAGATGGGAGAATCTTGCCAGTGGACCTTTCATCCCAGTCTCTTGATCAAAGAAAATGGGCTCCTGTGGTAATCGTGGATGTTCCTGACCATCTTGTTTCTCCTCAGATGTGTGAGGCTAACAGGATACACCGGGTATTACAACCTGTCTCTATAAAGCAGTTGGGCGAGGGTACTTGGTTGGTGGATATGGAGAAAATCAGACCGGATGGTTTGAGATGAAGATGCCTGTGTTACCTTCAGGACATGAAGTCTGCATGGAATACAGTGATAATCTGAACAAAGAAGGAGAATCTGATAAACAAGGCGAGAGCGATATCTATATTTCCGGCGGTCGTCAAGAAGAATGCTTCAGAAATCGTTTCAATCATCACGCATTTCGGTATATACGTATTTCCAACCTTCCAGTGAAGCCTGAAATCGGGTGGATGAAGTCTTTGCAGATTTATGGGGATTATCCGCAAACTGCTACTTTTGAATGTTCTGACGCTGATTTGAATGCCATTCACGATATGATTCAGTATACGATGAAATGTTTAACATTCAGCGGATATATGGTGGACTGTCCACATTTGGAACGTGCAGGATATGGCGGAGATGGAAACTCTTCTACGATGAGCCTGCAAACAATGTATGATGTAGCGCCAACTTTTGTAAACTGGTTGCAGGGATGGGGAGATTCTATGCAAGAAGGGGGAAGTTTGCCTCATGTGGGGCCTAATCACGGTGCTGATGGTGGTGGTCCTTATTGGTGTGGATTTATAGTGCGGGCTCCATGGAGAACTTATATCAATTATAATGACCCGAGATTGATTGAGAAATATTATTCTCAAATGAAAGAATGGTTTAAGTATGTGGACAAATATACTGTAGATGGTTTGTTGAAACGTTGGCCGGATACACAATATCGAAACTGGTATCTTGGCGACTGGTTGGCTCCGGCAGGAGTGGATGCTGGTGCGCAATCTTCCGTAGATTTGGTGAGTAACTGTTTTATTAGCGAATGCCTGGACACAATGAATAAGATAGCTTTAACATTGGGAAAAGCGGAAGAAGCTCAAGAATTTGCCAATCGCAAGGAGAGACTTAATCAGCTTATACACCAAACCTTCTATCGTGCGGACGAAGGCATTTATTCTACCGGTTCACAATTGGATATGTGTTATCCGATGTTGGTAGGTGTTGTGCCCGATTCTTTATACACTCAGGTAAAAAAGAATATGATAGCTGCTACTGAACAGAAACATAATGGGCATATTGCTGTCGGTTTAGTTGGAGTCCCTATTTTGACGGAATGGGCTATCCAGAATAAAGAAGCTGACTTTTTTTATCAAATGATGAAAAAACGGGATTATCCCGGCTATCTCTATATGATAGATAAGGGGGCTACCACTACTTGGGAATACTGGAGTGGTGAACGTAGCCGGATACATAACTGTTACAATGGTATCGGTACTTGGTTTTATCAAGCTGTGGGAGGAATCCGCCCGGATGAGACTAAGCCTGGTTATCGTCACTTCTATATTGATCCTCAAATACCAACTGGGCTGACTTGGGCAAAGGTTATCAAAGAATCTCCTTATGGTACTATTGCTGTCGATTGGAAACTACAAGGTAACCAATTAAATCTTCGTCTTACCATTCCTCCTGGGACAACAGCTACGGTTTGTATGCCTGATAGTGCCGTTTCTTGTAGGATAGACGGGAGAAAAGTGAATGTGAAAAATAAAACATTTATGGTTGAAGGTGGGAAATTTAATATTGTATTTGATCTCTCATGCTCCTAATCACCTGATTCTTGTATTCTGCCAGATGGTAGTATTTGTGCAGGCTATTGCTTCTTTTTATGAAAAGTATTCTGTAATCAGCTGATATACATTAGGTATTGACGAATTATTAAACCTGCATTTGGCCCTTTCTACTCTAATGCATAGATCTTTGCACTAGAGTGATGTATTCCATCTACTTGAGTGGTACGAATATGACTTTTAGTAGTAAGTACGTAAATAAAGGCTTTATAATGTGAAAATGTAAAGTACATAATCTATAAACTTATCCAGACAGGATTTTACTTCCTCGGCTGTCAGCTGGATAAGCAAAATTTTCCCTTCTTTGTCAATCAGAAAAGTTCCTCCTCCGGCATTACCGACTCTATATTTTCCCATATCCTCCCGGCATCATTCAACTCTATAGGATTAGCCAAGGGCACTTGTCTTTAGCAATAGTCCATCCACAAGATGCTCATGGACAATACCGATAATAGTAAAACCTTTATCTTTATAAGTCTCATAAACAGATATCATGCTGGGAGATGACCGATGACGACAGGGAACCGCACCAAGAAGTCCATAAATCAATCAGAGCCACTTTTCCTCTTATTTCTTTGGATAATGTATGATGGAGTCCTTCTAAGTCAGGAGCTGTGAAATCTATATAATCCCCACCGGACTTTATCAAAGTTTTTTGGAGCTTTTATAAAAGCCGTATTGCTCTTTACGATTTTCATGGCTTGGTAACACGAATTTATGCTCAAATTAATTATCAATGTTCGTCCCTATCCTTAATATAGGCACATCCGTAAATTCTATTTTTACTATATTTCCATATGTAATATAATGCATGTACCTTTCCTTCGTTTTGGATGATAAAATCATATAGTTGCCTGCTTCCCTCATTTTCCACACAAGCTATAATTTTCCCATTGTCTTTTTTCTTTATTATAATGGCTTTGTCATATTGATTATATCTTTCTGCTATTGCATATCCGTGATGTATTCCATAATCAGCCTCTTTCAGGCATTTGTATTTCATTCCGGTGAGTTTGTAATATCCGTATTTTTCATATTTAAGTAAGCGAACACATTCTTCAATAAATGTTTTATTAGCTCTATGTAGTCTGTAGGTGTTTTTGAGTTTTTTGTTTTCTTTTCGTATAATCCATATGGTAGCTACAATGGTAATGCCGATAAGTAAAATGGTTTCCATGAGAGTATTATGATTTAAGATATCCTATAACAAAAATATTCAATAATTTAGTTATTTGTAAATGATTCATGCATAAATAGATTTATTCCATTCGATTTTTGAGGATGTAAAGTTTATGTTGTTTCTTAATTTCAGGAAGAAGTTTTATTTTTGATTGTCCTAAAAATGAACTATGTCAGGCAATGTTTTTCTTTCAGAACTCTTCGAATAGTGAACGGTTAGCATTAAAGAGGGCGCACTTTCGACGAGCATAAAATTACTACAATTAAATCTCTCTTTAAACTTTATCGCCAGTTATTGCGTAATAGCTTCCCAGTTGCTAATGACATGTCTATTTCTTACATATGATATTACGATAAACGAGGAAAACTAGCTTTTCAAGGGAAGTATCTGAACGGGAACACCCTTGTTGGTTGTTAATTGATTACAAAAGGTTGATACCTTTACTTTAACAGGCTCTGTAAGAATGTTTAATTCACACAGAGCCTGTTTTATGAAAGGAAGTTATTTATAGTAATTTATTGGAACCAAGTATAATTAACATGGTATATCCTAATATTAGTCCGATTATTCCCATGATTATACCTACTTTTTCCATATCTTTTTGTTGTATCATTCCTGTGGCATGTGCTAGTGCATTAGGTGGTGTACTAATTGGTAATATCATTGCTAGTGATGATCCGATTGCCACTCCAATTAATAAAGTCTCTACGCCTCCTAATGATGACAGGTTTTCACGCATACTGATTCCGGCAATAGCGAGAATAGGAACAAGTAAAGCTGCAGTAGCAGTATGGGAAATAAAGTTTGCCATAGCGTAGCAGATCAGTCCAGAACCGACAATCATTAGTACAGGAGGCCATGTACTGAATGGAATAGCTTCAATCATATGTTTAGCCAGTCCAGTCTCTTGCAAAGCTACGCCCAATGCAAAACCACCAGCTACCATCCAAAGTACACTCCAGCTGATCTCTTCCAAATCACGTTTGGTAATAACACCTGTTATACAAAATACAGCTACCGGAATCATCGCTACTACATTGGAGTTTACTCCTGTAAACTTGTCGAACATCCACAATAGAACCGTTATAGCAAAGGTGATATAAACAACAATGGAACGCCAGTCTTTCTTTGCTTCACCTTCAATTTGCAGTTCGATGCTCTTTTGTTTAAATGGGAACAGTCGTAAGAGTATAAACCAAGCGATAAATAATACTATTAGAGTATAAGGCAACATAAAACTCATCCATTCTCCAAAACCGATATTTAAGTTTAATCCTTCTGGATCATTCAAGTATTTTAAAGCAATGGCATTAGGTGGTGTGCCGATAGGAGTTCCCATACCGCCTACATTCGCAGCCACAGGAATGGCCATAGCCAATCCTATTTTTCCCTTTCCATCTGCCGGGAGTGCTTTTAATACGGGAGTCAAAAAAGTAAGCATCATGGCAGCTGTAGCAGTATTACTAAGAAACATCGAGAATACAGCTGTAACGAGGATGAATCCCAATAGTACATATCGTGATTGTGTTCCAAAGGGTCTTAACATAACTCGTGCCAACAATACGTCCAATCCACTTTTGGTTGCTGCGATAGCAAGAATGAATCCACCTATAAACAGCATGATGATAGGATCGGCAAAACAGTGCATAATAGATTTATATTTGACAGTTTGTCCCAATTCTTCTGCAGGAATGTTCTGAGTTAAGAACCATAAACTACTATCGGAAACGGTAAGCAATAGTAATACGACTATTAGTACGGAAGTTGTCCATGCTGGGACAGCCTCGAATACCCACATTAGAGTAGCAAAAATAAAAATTGAAATAAGTCTTTGTTCTATAACAGTTAAGCCTTCTATCCCCAATGTATTAATAGGGAGGAACCATAAAATTAGGGAAAGGGTAATAGCTATGGTTAACTTTATACATCGGGCCACTGTCTGATTTTTTGCTAATCGTTTAGCTTTCTTTAAGTCCTGATAAGCTTCTACTAGATGGAAACCATGAAAAATCTTGTACATAATATTAGAATAAAATTAAAAAAACGTTGCAAAAATAATTTTTAATTTAATATATAGCTAATCTAATGCTGAACTTTTTTCTTGTTTTTTTCTTCTTGTAGTTCTTTAGTGGAAATACAATTTCTCTAATATTGGTTTTAGAACACGATAAACCGAATTCTCATAAATATTAAGGTAAGAGTTATCATGACCTTGTTCTTTGAATCGGTTCTTTAATTGGGTTCTTAAAATCTGTTCTTTGAGGACTAAATCTGGAATATGTATACAGACCGCAAACAATAAAGGTGCTTTCCTGGGAATATCTGTACAAATGTGATTTTTTAGGGAGAATGTACCAATATTGTTTTGATTTGGGAACCTATTAGCTACTTTTCTTTATCGTAAGAAGAAAGAATGAGAGATTACATTTGAAAATAGATATCTCATAGGAATCTCTCATTAGTTTATATTGTTGAATAACTGATATTTATCTATGGGGAAATGAGAGTATGAGAGATCAAATGAGAAAAACGGTTTTTCTTTAAATATGGTGGTATTCTTCCTATTGTGAATCCAGAATCTTAGTAGTTTTATTCCCGTTCTGTTGAATATCTGTCTTTTGATCGTTTTAATTTTATTCACTGTCCCCTCCAGTAATCCGTTGCTGAAGGGGATATCAATGGCTACCTGTACAGCCTTCCAGTCTTTTTCAATACCATATGCAAAGTTTGTCAGTGCGATATTCCGTGTTGCCTTCGCTTTTTCAATCCACTTTCTAATATCCTTATCAAAAGTATTCCCATTGATCATACCTCTGAAGTTCTTACACACGCTTAAGAGTTCTTTAATCGGTGGTGAGAACTTATAAAGTTTCGCTAGTTTAGAATTATCCAATTCTCCCTTTAGAATGTATTGGAGTATCTGATTCTGTGAAACTCTCTGTATTTTACTTTCGTTTTCAATTCTCTCATTATGCTCCTTTACTTCCTTCCTTTTTTGTTGATACATTTTTCGCAAGCTAAATGTTATCCTTCCAATAAGTGAGCCACTGATTTTACTCCCCATTTGTTCTTGCATGCCAGATTGCAATGGAATCCAACATGTTCGGGTACAACGAACTTGAAAGTATTCTTGTAAACAGAGAAGATGAAAAGTATCTTGTCCAAATGGAAGGACAGGCTCCCGAACTTACCCCTAAACACAGGAATCTCAGAGGTAAGGATTATTTTAACTCTAAAAACATTGATAAAAATGATAAGTAATAATAAGACAAATAGAACTGCCGAAAAAAATATGGACAGAATAATGGAGTTACTCTTCAAGTTACGTTTTTACGGTATGCTTGAAACATACAGAAATGACTGTAGGACTACCTTTTCTGATGGCATGACAAACGATGAGTTTCTAAAATGGCTTCTTGAAAGCGAATATGATTACAGGTACAATGTAAGCATTGAGCGACTGATAAGGTCTGCAAACTTCAGATATAAGGCATATATGGAAAAAATAGACTATACAATAAAACGTAACCTTGATAGAAACCAGCTCGAGAGACTTGCTTCTCTTGATTTTATAAGAGATGGACAGAATATTTTCATTACAGGAAGCTCCAGAACAGGTAAAAGCTATATAGCTTCAGCCATAGGATATGAAGCGTGTAAAAATGGCATCAAGGCTTTGTATTCCAATGCGTCAAAGCTTATGTGACAGCTTAAAATATCCAAAACCAAGGGTACTATAGAATCTGAGATGAAAAAAATTGAAAAGTGCTCGCTGCTGATTCTTGACGATCTGTTTCTTATAGGACTGGATGCTAAGGAAAGGTCAATCCTTATGGAAATAATAGAAGACCGGCACGGATTAAAATCCATCATAATAACATCACAACTTCCTGTCGAAAGTTGGTATGATGCAATTGGAGATCCTACCGTAGCTGATGCAATCCTAGACAGAATGGTACATACAGCACACAAGATTGAACTTACAGGAGATTCTGTAAGAAAGATTAATGCTAACAAGAAGTAGTATCTACTATAGATAATTTTAATTGAAACTGACCCAGGTTAAAATGCATTTTTCTCTCCATAAATCCAATATTTTTTTGATGGGTCAATTAGGAGTATAATAGTGGGTCAAACGACTTTATATTTTCCAATATTCAAAAAAATAATTAAATATTTTTAGTGGTATAATATTTTATAATCGTTCTTAAGACAAATACGCAAACTATAGGCTCGTTATAAAAATAACTAATAATGATGAATTTTACCGATTTAAGAGTTTATAAACATTTTATTAACCGCTATTTCTATTGTATATGAAAGGCTTATTTTATTTTTTCTTGTCTATTGTGGGAATGTGGATATTCTCATCTTGTGCAGAAGATTTCTTGGACGAGACTGAAACCAAAAGTCTAGATCGAGAAGCTGTTTTTGCTGATAGTACTTATACAGCAGGTTTTCTGAGTCAGATTTATGTTGATATTGGTTATGATGTTCATCATAATCGATATGGAGGTCATGGAGGTTTGCAAACTAGCAGTGATGAAGCTGCATATAAAGCAAATACAGGCTTGTCGACCGATATTTTGTTTGCTACCGGAACTGTCAATCCGGTTGCAGTAGAGAAAAATGATGTTTGGAGGATTGCTTATCGAAACATTCGTCGTGTGAATTTATTCTTGAAGTATGCTGACAATAGCCGGATGGATGCTAAAGTCAAGAATGAATATAAAGCAGAAGCGCGTTTCTTACGTGCGTGGTATTATGCAATGTTGATCCGGCATTATGGAGGAGTTCCTTTGATTGGTGATGATTTGTATGAAACTGTTGATGAGGCTCGTAAAGCTCGTAATTCTTATGCTGATTGCGTGGAATATATTGTAAATGAGTGTAAGGAGGCTGCAAAAGAATTACCTTCTACAAGGGGCGGTCGTAATTTCGGTCGCATCAATAAAGGTATCTGTTATGCGACGATTTCACGTGTACGACTTTATGCGGCTAGTAAATTGTATAATGGAAGTGATTTTGCTCCTGCTGATTATCCAAAAGAATTGGTAGGTTATCCGGAATATTCTAAGGAACGTTGGAAGGAGGCCATAGATGCAGCGCTTGAAGTAATAAAAATGCAACAATATAATGTCTATGTCCGTAATACGGACGAGAATAATAATCCTTATCCTGGATGGGGATATTATGCGCAATTATTACCTTCCGATTATTATACTAAAGTAGGGATTGAGGTGTATAACAGTACTATTTTTGAGAGAAAAAGAGGTAGTGGTCAGGATACTAATTTTTGGTTTGCTCCGCCTAGTACGGGAGGAAATGGTATTGGGGGATATATTTATTATGATTTAGCCAAGTTGTTTCCGATGGCAGATGGTACACCAACAGCAGAGAGTGATGATTATGATCCGGCAAATCCTGCTGTTAATCGTGACCCACGTTTTAGATTTACAGTGACATATGATGGATGTATTATGAAAGACCATTATGATGACATTGAAATCAATACATCTGTAGGTACAAGTCAAGATGCTATATACCGTGGAACTCCTACCGGATTATATACGCGTAAATTCTTGACACTAATAAGCGCTGCCAATCAAATCGGTACGGGTGGTCCGCAATCTCGTCCGTTGATTCGGTACACTGAAATCTTGTTGAATTATGCAGAGGCTGTTAATGAGTATTACGGACCCAATCATAAGGATGAGATTGGTGGACAGGAAATCAGCCCATACATCGTTTTGCGGAAGATTCGTGAATGTGCTGGTATAGAACCTGGAAAAAACAATACTTATGGAATAAAAGATAATATGACGCCTCAAGAAATGGAGGAGGCTATTCGTTTAGAGCGTAGGTTGGATCTGGCTTTCGAAGGACATCGCTTTTTTGACGTACGGCGTTGGATGATTGCAGAAGAAACAGATAATAAAATGATGCATGGGATTGAAATTACAAGGAATCCTGATGGGACTAAATCATGGCGGGAAATTGATGCTCGTCAGCACGTGTTCCGTAAGGCTATGTATTTTTATCCGATACCATATGAGGAAACTGTGAAGTCTGTTGATTTATTGCAGAATCCGTATTATGAATAGTTAATGACAATTTTCACTAAAAAGAAAAAAGTATGAATCTTAAGATACAAATAACAATATACATTTTTATCTTGCTGGGATTAGTTACTGCTTGTGACACTTTTAAGGATGAGATAACGCCTGATTCAACGACTTATGCAGAAGTACCGAAGTCATTGGATGGAATATGGCAACTGAAAACTGTATCCCGTAATGGAACGGATATAACACATGCGATGGACTTCAGCAGATTTCTTTTGCATTTGAATAAAGACAATACTTATACTATGGAGAATTATTTACCGTTTTTAGTGAAGAAAAACGGTAAATGGAAGATAGACGATCCTATTTTTCCATTTTTCTTGGTTTTCAAACAAGAAGGAACTGATGAGGAAGCTAAAACGGAGATTAGTTATCCGATTGTGAAAGGAAAACGTCGGATTACTCTTTCTTTTAGTCCGGGATGTGTTGGTAACTCTTATGTTTATTCTTTCGAGAAAATAGAAAAATGATTAAACAGAACACTTATGAGATATAATGTAAAACGTAAAATAAAGGTAGGTGCATTTTTAATGTTACTTCCTTTTATCGTACTTGGATGCGAATTTATAATTGATCGTTATTTTATTTATAATGATGCCGGAGAAGAGGTGAATTATGTAAAGGCCGGAGAAGTAGCGACTTTTAAGTTTGAAGGACATATTTCAATTGATGGAGATGCTTCTGCTGAAGATTTTATTGTTGCGTTTCTTGTCCCAAGAAATTGGAATGCACGTGAAAATGCCAAGGTAACATATACAGAAGATAAATTTGAAGATTCTAGTATAGAACAACCGATGACAGCTATCCCTGTGAATGATCAGCCGCAAGGTAAGGGAATGTCTTGGGATGCGGTATTGAAAGAAAAATTTGGTGTGGGAGCTAATGTCTTGAATGATATGGAATGGGTAGCGTTTAGAAGTAAAAACTATCCTACTATCAGTGGTAGAATTAATTATACTGTTACTATTAAATGTCGTGCCAGTATGAATAACCAGAGATTCAGACCGGCTTTCTTTATCAATCACTCTTCAGACGGACTTGGTGGAGAATCTCAGCATTATGCTTGCTATGGTGATGATCCGGGTGAAACCGAGTGTTTTGAAGTGGTCGAAGGACAGGGAAGTATCATAGACTTCTGTTCTATGCATTATTATCAGGTAGAACCTCTGTCATCTTTACAAGATGATTTTGTGACATTTACATTTCAGGGAGATGTTTACGAAAACAAACTAGCCTCTGCCGATAAAGTCTTTCTGGAAGCGGTTGCACATACAGTGGAAGGAAATGTGTATACAGTGAACGAAAAAAGTGCGAAGACATTGATGGTGAAAGAGGAAAAAATGTCGAGATATAATCTGACAGTCTGGCCTGTAGAATTCTTTGGAATTTCGGAGGGTGAAACCATTTCTTACATTGAATATGTATTTTCGAATGAAGACGGAACGGTGAAAGTGACCCGATCGGATGATGATAGAGATAATGCAGGAGAAGAAGTAGAAGAAGGAGCGCAAGAACCTTTTGTGTTTGAACTTCGATGCGATTAGTGTTTAATAAAAAAAGATGATTATATGCGTGATATATTAAAAAAGAAAAGCAATCGTTGCTGTTTCACATGGATCGTGTTGCTGTTACTGTTGGGTATTGGATATCCACAAGTAGCAGCTCAGGAAGCAGGAAAAAATGCTAATATTACAGGTAAGGTAGTCGATCAGTTTGGTAATCCGGTCTCGGAGGTCATAGTTACAATGAAAAAGTCTGACTTTAAGGCTGTTACTGGTTCTGATGGTATTTTTGAATTTCAATACGAGAAAGGAGAGGTGCTTTGTTTGTCTCACCCAGGTTTTCTCAATAAGCAAATAAAGGTGAATAAGTTGAAAAATACCGAACGTGTTTTTAAAGTAACACTGGCTGAGGAATATGTGAAACTTCCACAAGTCATTAATGGACCTTATGATATAAAAGATAGAAACAGCTTTTTGGGATCAGCAGCGACGGTATATACTGATCAAGTGAGTTCAATGCTTTCTACCACGATTATTCCTTCATTGCAGGGTAGATTACCGGGGTTGAACATATCACAACTTCGCGGGGCACGTATGCATCAGACAGCCAATATCTCTTCCGAAGCCATTATGGGTAATGTTCCGGCAGATGGTGTAATGGGTAAAGGTGCATATGGTGACAATACTGAGTTTTCGATATCGTCGCGTCATAATTCGCCGATTGTGATGATTGATGGAGTGCAAAGGGATTTGTATTCAATTGACTCGGAGGCTATTGAGTCGGTTTCTATTCAAAAGGATGCTTTGTCGTCAATGTTTCTGGGTATGCAAAGTTCACGTGGGGCATTGGTTATTACTACTAAGGAACCGATAAAACAAGGTTTTCAGATTTCGTTTACTGGTCGTTTCGGTGTGCAAAGTTCATTGAAGACTCCCAAGCCTCTCTCGGCTTATCAATATGCTTATTTGTTGAATGAAGCATTGTTGAATGATGGTCGTGATCCCATGTATTCGTATAGTGATTTTGCTAAATTCCGTAATGCTTCCAGTCCTTATACACATCCTGATGTGAATTGGTATGATGAGACGATGAATAATAGTTCCACCATTCAATCTTATAATCTAAATGCTACGGGAGGGAATAAATTTGCACAGTATTTTGTAAGTGTGGGTTATGTAGGTGAGAATGGCTTGTTTAAAAATCCTGGTGGAGATGTACATAGTACGAATTTGACATTTGATCGCTACATGATTAATTCCAAAGTGAATATTAATATAACTGAGGATTTTATTGCCAAAATTTCATTGATGGGACGTGTGGAAGAAGGTACGCAACCCGGTGGTGATGGAGGTGGTTACACGAATATATTAAATTCTATTTATACGACTCCGAACAATGCATATCCGGTAGTAAATCCGGATGGTACATGGGGAGGTAGTCAAACTTTCTCTAATAACTTGTTGTCGCAAGTCATTAATTCAGGATATATTATTGATGGAGCCAGAGATGTATTGGGAAGTATCAATTTAAAATATGATTTCGACAAAGTGGTTAAAGGATTATCTGCGCGGTTGATAGGAAGTGTGACTTCACAATCTCGTTCTGCTACTTCCCGCACTAAGAGATCAGAAGTATTTGATTATGCACTGGATAAGGAAGGTAATGAAATATATGCGCGTTATGGAGAACCAAAGCCACAGTCTAATAATTTTGTTGCAGTCTCCAATTATCAACAAATGTATGGACAATTGGCTATTGATTACGAACGTCAGTTTGGTGCACATTCTTTAAAGGCGAGTCTTATGGGGGATACGAAGACGGTGATTACGAATTGGGACCTTCCGGAATATCCTTCTAATGTCATTGCGGATGTTGCATACAATTATGCAGGTAAATATTTTGCGCAAGCAGCGTTGAGCGAAAGTTTTTATAACCGTTATGCTCCGGGTAGAAGGTGGGGTACTTTTTATGCGTTTGGACTAGGATGGGATATCAGTAAAGAAAACTTTATGAAGGATGTTGATTGGATGAATCAGTTGAAATTGCGAGCTGTATTTGGCCGAACGGGAAATGGTATCAGTAACTCGGGGTATTATACTTATTATCAAACTTATTCTAATTCTGGAGATTCTTATAGTTATGGTACTAATTTCTCTAGTCCCGGAAGTTTTACAGAGAGAAGTCCGTTGGCAAATCCATATTTAACATGGGAGAAAGGAGATAAGCTAAATATTGGTATGGATTTAATGTTGTTTGACAATAGATTGAGAGTGGCTGCCGATTACTATAATGATAAATATTTTGATTTGTTGCAGGGACGCGGTAAGAGCATTGAACTAATAGGTCAGAACTATCCGAGTGAAAATATAGGAAAAGCGCGTTGGTTCGGTGGAGAATTAGCTATTACATATCAAGATCATGTTGGAAGTTTTAATTATCATGTATCCGCTAACTGGAGTTGCGAACAAAGTAAATTATTGTTTAAGGATGAACAAAAAGTACCATACGATTATCTTCGTGAAACAGGCAATCCTATAGGAGCTATTTGGGGGTTAGAAGCGGAAGGTTTCTTTACTTCCTTGGAAGAAATAAAGGAAAGTCCGGTTATTGCAGGGTTTGATAACATTCAGCCAGGTGATATTAAATATAAGGATCAGAATGGAGACAAGGTAATTAATGAATTTGATAAGGTGGTTATCGGTGGCAAGAAACCTATTTCTTATTTTGGCATTGATTTGGGATTTGAATGGCGTGGTTTGGAGTTTTCCATGTTTTGGCAAGGAGTATATAATAAAGATGTTATGATGACAGACTGGACTCTAATGGAAGGATTTCAGCAAAATGGTCAAGTTTACGGACAAACGTATGAAAATATGTTGAATCGTTGGACACCGGAAACTGCTGCAACAGCTACTTTCCCGAGATTATCAGCCGGAGGAAATAATTATAATAGAGGTAACGGCTGGAATTCTTCTTTTTGGTTGCGTTCCGGTAATTATTTCCGCTTGAAGAATATTAGTTTAGGCTATACTTTGCCTGAATCATTCTGTCGTAACTTTTTAGGAGGAACCCGCGTAAAGGTATTTGTAAACGGACAGAATTTGTTTACAAAAGCTGCATGTGAATTGGTTGATCCTGAAGTGCGTTTCTCTAATTATCCGTTACAACGTTGCATCAGTACGGGTATTAATGTTAAATTCTAATGTACTATGTTTATGATACGAAATAAATTTTTAGCACTGCTCGGAGCCGGTCTGTTGATGACGATAACTTCTTGTTCCGATGGCTATGAACCGAAGCCTGTGGAGTTTGTGTCGCTTGATTTTGTATTTTCTCGGACCGATTCTTTAGGTACGAATGCCGTAAAATTTTTGAGTAATATTTATGCGGGATTACAAAATGGGCACAATCGTGTTGGAGGAGATTATTTGGATGCCGCTTCTGATGACGCTGTTTCTATAAATATTTCTGACCCAGATGTATATAAATTACAAGTAGGACGATATACGGCAATTTCTCGTACTTCCAATATGGACTGGGGAGTGTACTACCAAGGGATCCGTAAAGTGAATATTTTACTTGATAATATCGATGTTGTTCCTTTTATGCAAACTTACGTGAATGCTAAAGGAGAATCTCATCCATTGAATGTCTCAATGAAGGCGGAAGCTCGTTTTTTGAGAGCGTGTTTCTATTTTGAACTTGTCAAACGTTATGGAGGTGTTCCTTTGATGGGAGATGACATACATGTATTGGGTGATGATATGGAGTTGCCTCGTAATACGTTTGAAGACTGTATCCGTTATATTGTTGATGAATTGGATGCAATTAAAGATGATTTACGCACAAACCCGATGCCGGACTTTGATCAATATTCACATGCTGCTACCCGTGAGGTTTGTATGGCTATGAAAGCTAGGGTACTTTTGTATGCAGCAAGCCCTCTGTTTAATGAACGTCCCATTGAACCTGGTAATGAGTTAATAGGATATGCTTCTTATGATAGAAATCGTTGGAAAGAAGCGGCTAAGGCTGCGAAGGAATTTATTGACGAATATGGACCGGAAGGCAAGGCAGTCTATGGCTTAAATAATGATTTTCGTGACGTATTCTTGAATTTCTATAATGTTACGGCCAATCCGGAAGTTATTTTTTATCGTCCGGGTAGTGAGAATACTTCTATAGAAAACAATAACGGACCTTTAGGATTCTCTGGTAACAGCTTGGGTAAAGGTCGGACTCTTCCGACACAGAATCTGGTAGATGCTTTTCCTATGAAAGACGGTATGTTTGCTGATCAAGGTAGTGAATATGACAAGAATAAGGAAGATCCATATCTTAATCGTGATCCGCGTTTGGATTATACAGTGTTACATCATGGATCGTTATGGTTGAGAAATAAACTTGATACCTCTAAAGGAGGAGCTAATAATCCTTCCGGGGTTGCTGAATATACTAAGACAAGTTATTATATGTGTAAATTCATGGGCAAATTTGAGACAGAGCAAGATTATAGTAATAAATTGCATTTATGGATAATGTATCGTTATGCGGAGATTTTACTAAATTATGCCGAGGCTGAAAATGAAAGCTTGGACACTCCTTCGTCAGATGTATATGATGCGATTATTGCTTTGAGAAAACGTGCGGGCATTGAAGCCGGTAAAAACAACTATGGTTTGAAAGAAGTAGGAGAAATGACGCAAGATCAAATGCGTGAGTTAATTCATAACGAACGTCGTATTGAATTAGCTTTTGAGGAACACCGTTATTGGGATATTCGTAGATGGAGAAGTGCTGAGAATATATTCCGAAATCCATTAAAGGGATTGGAAATTAAGACAACCGGAGGTAAAACGAGCTTCATTGGTATTGATGTTTTGCAGACAACATTTGATGTGAACCGTTATTTCTATCCGATTCCATATTCAGAGGTAGTAAAGAATGATAATATGATTCAAAATCCGAATTGGTAATATTATGAAAAAACTATTATTAATATTAGTGTGTATTTGCATGTTTACATCGGCTTTCGCTCAGTCGTTTGTTTTGAAGGGGATGGTTTCTTCTACTGACGGTGAATTTTTACCGGGGGTAAATGTAAAGGTGCAAAATTCAACAATGGGTACAATTACCGATATTGACGGTAATTTTCAATTGACAGTGAATAAAGGTGCTATATTGGAGTTTACTTATGTTGGTTTTAAGAAACAAAGCGTCAAGGTTAATAATCAACAGACGCTGAATATAGTATTGGCTCCTGATCAAACAGACTTAGATGAAGTCGTAGTGGTAGGTTACGGTAAGGCAAAACGTCTGACCTTAACAGGCGCTGTTAGTGGTATAAAAGCGAGTGAGATTCGTAATGTACCGACCAGTAGTGTACAAAATGCTTTGACTGGTAAGTTACCTGGTTTTTTCAGTCAGCAAAAGTCCGGACAGCCGGGTAAGGATGCTTCCGACTTTTTTATTCGAGGTGTCAGTTCTCTGAACGGTGATGGAAATAAACCTTTGATCATTGTGGATGATATGCAATATACTTATGAACAGTTGGCACAAATCAACGTAAATGAGATAGAAAGTATCTCTATTTTGAAGGATGCTTCCACTACGGCTGTTTATGGTATTAAAGGAGCAAATGGGGTATTAGTTGTGACAACTCGTAGAGGACAAGAAGGAAAGCCGAAGATTAATGTGCGCTTAGAAAGTGGTATGCAGACTCCGGTTCGTACTCCGAAATTTTTGAATTCCTATGAATCACTACAATTAGTGAAGGAAGCGCATACTAATGATGGAACATTGTCAGATTTTCCATACACAGATGAAGATATGATTGCTTTCAGAGATCATACTGACCCTTACGGACATCCAGATGTGAATTGGTATGATGAGATCTTTAAGAAGATGGCTTTTCAGGAAAATATCAATGTTGATGTATCTGGTGGTTCTAAAAGATTAAGATATTTCGTATCTGCCGGATATTTTACACAGAATGGTCTGGTCAAAGATTTTGGTGGAGATGTTGGAGATGGAGTTAATCCTAATTATTTCTATCGCCGTTTTAACTACCGTACGAATATTGATTTTGATGTGACTGATAATTTTAATATGCGTTTGGATGTTTCATCTCGTTTCATGAATGTCAATGAGCCGTATCAATTGAATGTAACAGGAAGTATTTATGATTTTAAAAGTATGCATCCTTACTCTGCTCCCGTATTAAATCCGGATGGTTCTTATGCATATTTATATGATACACAAGATAGAAAACCAACGTTAAATGCTCGGCTGGGAAATGAAGGCTATAGGCGTACTCGTCGTAATGACAATAACATTTTGTATGGAGCTACTTGGAAGATGGATTTTTTGACTAAAGGACTTTCTGCTAATTTCAGGTTGGCATATGGTAGTCGCGATGAAAACTTCCGTGGAGTAGTACGTAATCGTTATCCGACCTATCATTATGATTCGAAGACAGATACGTATACGATTCATCCGGATCGGGTATACGATTATGAACAGTATTTTGTGTTCAATAACACGAATATGGCAACTAAAGATTTGAATGTTCAGGCATCTTTAGATTATGCGCATGTTTTTAATAAGATACATGATGTAAATGCAATGTTTTTATACAACCGTCAGAGTACAACGAATGAAAGCGGTGCGTCCGTACCCAATAATTTTGAAGGCTATTCTCTGAAACTAGGTTATAAGTATAAGAATAAGTATTTAATAGATCTTAATATGGGGTATAATGGTACTGACCGTTTTGGAAAAGATAATCGTTTCGGATTTTTTCCGGCATTCGGTGTTGGGTATATTATTTCAGAAGAAAATTATTTTAAAAATGTAGATTGGTTAGTAGATAACGTACAAGTACTTAAACTAAGGGCTTCGTATGGTCTCGTTGGTTCTGATGTTGCTGGTGGTGACCGTTATCTTTATCGACAAAAATATACAGAAGGAGATGGTTATCCTTTTGGTGAAGGCAATAATCATACTTCCGGTGGGTACAAAGAAGGAGATTTGAGTAATCTGAACGTAACTTGGGAGAAGGCTAAAAAGTTTGATGTCGGTTTGGAAATGAATTTATTCGATAAGATCTCGTTTACAGTGGATTATTTTATTGACAAACGATACGATCAATTAGTTTCCAGAAATGATATTCCAGATGTTTTAGGTATCGGCATTTCACCTACTAATGTTGCAAAAACTACAAATCAAGGGTTTGATGGACAGCTTGGTTTTCAAGATCGTTATGGAGATTTTAATTTTAATACAAATCTTGTATTTTCTTATGCAAAGAATAAAGTCGATTTTAAAGCAGAAGCTCAGCAAAAATATGATTGGCTGAGAGAAACCGGCAGACCGATTAGTCAACCATTCGGTTATCATTGGGTTGGTTATTATACACCGGATGATATTGCAAAAATCAATGCAGGTGATGTGTCCGCACCGGCTACACCTGAGGTGCCGGTACAAGCCGGTGATTTGAAATATGCCGATCTGAATAATGATGGTGTGATTAATGATTTTGATAAGAAGGCGATTGGAAAGCCAAATCTTCCTACTACTACATTGGGATGGTCAATAGGTGGGTATTGGAAGGGATTTAGCTTCAATGTATTGTTTCAGGGATCGTTTGATTATAGTTTTGCTATTAACGGAACAGGTATCGAATCTGGTCAAAGCCAATTTCAACCAATACATCAAAAGCGTTGGACGCAAGAACGCTTTGAGAGTGGAGAACCTATTGAATTCCCTCGTATGACGTTACAAGGTAATACAATCAATAGCGCTACTAATTATATGTCTGATTTTTGGTTGATAAATGCATGGTATATCCGTTTAAAAACAATTGACTTGGGATATCAGCTTCCGAAGAAAGTATTGCCTAAGTTTATTGATAACATTCGTTTTTATATAAATGCTTATAACTTATTGACATTTACAGGATATGATAAATATCAGCAAGATCCTGAAATCAGTACAAATACTGCAGGTGACGCTTACATGAATCAACGTGTTGTAAACTTAGGAGTTCAATTGTCTTTCTAAAAAGATTATTAGTTGATGGTAAAAAGAGAATAATGTTTTTATTGAAAAGCATTATTCTCTTTCGCTTTTTGTGATATATATTTAGTGGTTATTGTATCTTTGTTCGTCATATAATAAAATGTAATATTGACTACTATAAATAAGAATCATAGGTATGAATAAAAATTTCGCAATTTCTTTGCTATTTTTGTTTGGGAGTGCTGCGTTATCAGCACAAGTAAAGCTATTACCCATATTCTCTGATAATATGGTGTTACAGCAGCAAACGCAAGCACTTGTTTGGGGAGAAACTAAACCGAATAAAACGGTGGAAGTAACTACTTCTTGGAATAAGAAGAAGTATACTGTACAGGCAGATGCTCAAGGTAAATGGAAAACTAAGGTAGAAACTCCGGTAGCTGGTGGACCTTATACGATGACTATCTCTGATGGAAAGCCTGTAAAACTCAATAATGTGATGATTGGTGAAGTGTGGGTTTGTTCGGGACAATCTAATATGGAGATGCAGGTAGAAGGTTGGGGTAAGGTAAATAACTATGAGCAGGAAAAACAAGAAGCCAATAATTATCCGAATATTCGTTTTTTGTTGGTGAAAAATGCCATAAGTCCTAAACCTATTGATAAAATTGAAGCTGCGGAAAATGGTTGGCAGGTTTGTTCTTCGAAAAGTGTAGCAAATTTTTCTGCTGCCGGATATTTTTTCGGACGTGATCTGAATAAATATCGTAATGTGCCGATTGGGCTGATTGACACTTCCTGGGGTGGTACAATTATAGAAACATGGACGAGTCATGAAGCATTGGCTACTATGCCAAGTATGCAGAAAAGATTGAAAGCATTGGAAGGGCAGCCAGCGACACAAGAAGGACGCAAGAAGAAATATGAGGCTGATGTTGAGGCTTGGAAAGTGAATATTGAAAAGATTGATAAAGGGTGCGTCAATGGCGAGGCTATATGGGCAGCTCCTAATTTTGATGATAACGCGTGGAAGACAATGAAGATTCCCGGTTGGATGCAGGAAAATGGATTACCGGGATTTAATGGTCTTGTTTGGTTTAGAAAGACTATAGATATTCCTGCTGGTTGGGCGGGAAAAGAATTGACCTTAAATGTGGGTACTATTGATGATAATGATTTTACTTATTTCAATGGTGTAGAAGTTGGACATACGGAAGGATGGATGGCAGGTAGGAGTTATAAAATTCCGAAATCCTTGGTGAAAGGGGGAAAGGCTGTGATTGCAGTACGAGTGCTCGATACTGGTGGTAATGGTGGTATCAACGGAAATCCGGAGAGTATATCGCTTCGTCTTTCTGACTCAGAATCAATACAGATGGCGGGTGACTGGAAATATAAGGTTTCTTTGGATTTGAGAGAGATTGAGCCAATGCCTGTTGATATGTCATGGAATCCGAATTATCCGACTCTATTGTTTAATGCGATGCTTAATCCGCTAATTCCTTATGCTATCAAAGGGGCGATTTGGTATCAAGGAGAATCAAATGCGGGAGAAGCTTATCAGTACCGTGAGTTGATGCCATTGATGATAACTGACTGGAGAAACCGTTGGGGGTATGATTTCCCTTTCTATATGGTACAGTTAGCTAGCTTTACAGCTCAACAAAAAGAACCGGTTGAATCTACTTGGGCAGAATTGAGAGAGGCTCAGACTCGGACGCTGCATTTGGCAAATACCGGTATGGCTGTAGCCATTGATATAGGTGAAGAGGCTGACATTCATCCAAAGAATAAACAAGAAGTAGGACGCCGACTGGCTTTAGCAGCCCGCGCACAGACTTATGGAGAAAAAATACCGTATTCAGGGCCCATGTACAGAAACTACAAGATTGAAGGCAATAAAATCCGAATTAACTTTAGTCATGTAAACGGTGGACTGAAAACGAAAAATGGTGAGAAACCGAAAGGATTTACCATTGCCGGATTGGATCATAAATTCCATTGGGCAGATGCCGTCATTGAAGGAAACTCAATAGTTGTATCTTCACCCGAAGTACCTTTTCCGGTTGCGGTGCGTTATGCTTGGGCTGATTATCCTGTATGTAATATGTATAACGGTGCAGATCTTCCAATGTCTCCATTCCGTACAGATGATTGGAAAGGAATTACTAATGTTGATAAGCAATAGACATTCATTTAATTAATACATTTAATAAACCATGAAGAAACTAGTTTATTTAATTATCTTCTTTTTGTATTCGACAGTGATAAATGCTCAACAAAAAGACTTGGTACAGTATGTGAATACACTGCAAGGTACTGATTCTAATTTTGGTTTGAGCTACGGAAATACGTATCCTACAACAGGGATGCCTTATGGTATGCATATGTGGTCTGCACAAACAGGTAAGAATGGGGATGGCTTTAAATATCTTTATGCTTCTGATAAGATACGTGCCTTTAGTCAGTCACATCAATGTAGTCCTTGGGTAAGTGACTATGCTGTTTATTCATTTATGCCAGTGGTAGGCGAATTGGTGGTTAATCAAGATAATCGTGCTTCAAAATTCAGTCATGATAATGAGATAGCTAAACCTCATTATTATAAGGTGACATTTGATAATGGTATTACAACTGAAATGGCTCCTACTACGCGTGGTGTACATTTACGCTTCTCATATCCTTCTACCGATGATGCATATCTGGTGATTGACGGATATACAGATATGAGCGATATTAAGATTGATCCGGAAAAGAGACAAATTTCAGGTTGGGTAAATAATCAGCGTTTTGTAAATGATTCAAAGTCGTTTCATAACTATTTTGTTGTTCAATTTGACAAACCTTTTGAGGACTATGGAATATGGGAAAATCAAAAGGATGAGATATTCCCGAAAAAGAATGAAGGATCAGGAAAAGGATATGGAGCTTATGTTAAGTTTAAAAAAGGCTCTAAAGTACAGGCCAAAGCGGCTTCTTCTTATATTAGCCCGGAACAAGCATTGGTAACTTTAAATCAGGAGCTAGGTAAAGATAAAAATCTGGAAGTAACAAAAGCACGTGGTCAAAAGACATGGAATGAGTTGCTGAACAGAATTGTTGTTGAAGGTGGTACAGAAGAACAAATTAGGACTTTTTATTCTTGTCTGTTCCGCGCAAATCTATTCTCTCGTAAGTTCTATGAACGTAAGGAGAATGGAGAACCTTACTATTATAGCCCCTATAATGGCAAAATATATGATGGATATATGTATACTGATAACGGATTCTGGGATACTTTCCGTTCACAATTCCCATTGACAAATATTCTTCATCCGACTATGCAGGGACGTTATATGAATGCGTTGCTTGCTGCACAAGAACAATGTGCTGGTTGCCTTCCTGGTCTTCTCCGGGTGAGACAGGGGGTATGTTGGGTAATCACTCAATCTCACTTTTGGCTGATGCATGGGCAAAAGGTGTTCGTTCTTTTGATCCTGAAAAAGCACTCAAAGCATATGCTAACGAAGCAATGAATAAAGGTCCTTGGGGAGGTGCTAACGGTCGTGGTTTTTGGAAAGAATATTTTGAATTAGGTTACGTTCCTTATCCGGAATCTATGGGATCAAGTGCGCAGACTATGGAATATGCTTATGATGATTTCTGCGGTTACCAATTGGCTAAAATGGTTGGAAATAAGCACTATCAAGATGTCTTTTCCAGACAAATGTATAATTATAAAAATGTGTTCGACAAGTCTATCGGGTTTATGCGCGGTAAAGGTGTAGATGGTAAATGGCAAGAACCATTCGATCCGTTAGAATGGGGCGGACCTTTCTGTGAAGGTAACGCATGGCATTATACATGGTCAGTATTTCACGATGTACAAGGATTGATCGATTTGTTTGGAAGTGACGAGAAGTTTACGACTAAAATAGATTCAGTGTTTACTCTTCCTAATGTTATCAAACCAGGAACTTATGGTGGTGTGATCCATGAAATGAAAGAAATGGAACTAGCTAATATGGACAATATGCTCATGGTAACCAACCGATTCAACATATGCCATATTTGTATTGCTATGCCGGACAACCTTGGAAAACTCAATATTGGGTACGTCAGATTGTTGAAAGATTGTACAATTCTACAGAAAAAGGATATCCGGGTGATGAAGACCAAGGTGGTATGTCTTCATGGTATATATTGAGTTCATTAGGTATTTATTCAGTTTGTCCGGGTACGGATGAATATGTAATTGGTAGTCCGTTATTTAAGAAAGCTACCATTACAATGGAGAATGGAAATAAATTTGTGATTGAAGCAGGTAATAATAGTAAAGAGAATCTGTATATACAGTCGGCCACTTTGAACGGAAGAGATCTGGATAAGAATTACATTCGTTATGACGATATTTTCGATGGTGGAGTGTTGAAATTTGAAATGGGAAGCCAACCAAACAAAGAAAGATGTACTTCCAAGTATGCTGCTCCTTTCTCTTTGTCTAAAGAATAAGAATTCGTTTAATGAATGAAAATCCATAATGAAATATAAGTTTTTTTGTGTGTTATTGTTTGCGTCTGTTTTGATGAGTGGAAAGGTGGCCAAGGCTCAGGTTGCGGCAACCGATTACGCCCATCAGGTAAATACGCTGATTGGTACGAAAGGAGTAGGGTTAGCTTCGGGATATCTTTATCCAGGAGCGACTTATCCTTTTGGTATGGTGCAATTCACACCGTCTTACTTTTCCAAACGGTCGGGATTTGTGATTAACCAATTAAGTGGTGCAGGATGCGAACATATGGGAAACTTTCCGACTTTTCCTGTCAAAGGAAAATTGAAGATGTCTCCTAACAATATATTGGACTATCGGATCAATGTAACAGAAGAAAAGGGACATGCAGGTTATTATGAGGCAACAGTGCAAGAGAGTATCAAAGCCCAGCTGACGGTAACGGAAAGAACAGGGATGGCGCATTATGAGTACCCGGAAGATCAACAGTTTGGTACTGTCATTATCGGAGGAGGAATTTCAGCTACTCCAATAAAACAGGCTGCTATAGTCATTACTGCTCCAAATAGATGTGAGGGATATGCCGAAGGAGGTAATTTCTGCGGACTTAATACTCCTTATAAAGTGTATTTTGCTGCTGAATTTGATACGGATGCTTTGGAATTCGGAATTTGGAAAAGAGATGAACTGAAGCCAAATACCACTTTTGCAGAAGGAGAATATTCCGGAGTTTATTTCACATTTGATGTAAATAAAAAGAAGAATATACAATATAAAATCGGTGTGTCGTATGTTTCTGTTGAGAATGCAAAGGAAAATCTAAAAGCTGAAAATTCAGGATGGAATTTTGCACAGATACAAAACCAGGCTGAAACGAAGTGGAATCATTATTTGGGAATGATTGAAGTAGAAGGTACAAATCCGGACCGTACTACACAATTCTATACACATCTGTATCGCTCTTTTGTTCATCCGAATGTATGCAGTGATGTGAATGGAGAATATATGGGTGCAGATTTCAGAGTTCATAAATCCCGTTCGAAACATTATACTTCATTTAGTAATTGGGATACTTACCGCACACAGATACAGCTGTTAGCAATGTTGGATCCTGAAGTAACCTCCGATATCGTGATTTCTCATCAGTTATTTGCCGAGCAATCCGGAGGTTCTTTCCCACGCTGGGTAATGGCAAATATAGAAACAGGTGTTATGCAAGGTGATCCTAGTTCTATTTTGGTATCCAATGCTTATGCCTTTGGTGCCCGCAATTATGACCCGAAGCCACTTTTCAAGATCATGCGAAAAGGAGCGGAAGAACCTGGAGCTAAGTCACAGAATGAGGAAACTCGTCCGGGACTGAAACAATATCTTGAGAAAGGTTACTACAATGCTTCTATTCAGTTAGAATATACGTCAGCAGATTTTGCAATCGGACAATTTGCTTTACATGCCGTTGGTGATGAATTTGCCAGTTGGCGTTATTTCCATTTTGCCCGTTCCTGGAAGAACCTCTATAACCCAGAGACAGGTTGGTTACAGTCACGTCATCCGGACGGTTCCTGGAAATCGTTAGGAGAGGACTTTCGTGAATCTACCTATAAGAACTATTTCTGGATGGTTCCTTATAATATTGCTGGTTTGGTAGACATTATTGGTGGTAAGGCGGAAGCGAAAAACGTCTAGATGAATTTTTTAATCGATTGGACGCAGGATATAATGATGCCTGGTTTGCTTCTGGTAATGAACCGAGTTTCCATATTCCTTGGGTATACAATTGGATTGGTCGTCCGTATAAAGCTCAGGAAGTTATCAACCGAGTATTGAATGAACAATATTCCAGTAAGATAGACGGTTTGCCGGGCAATGACGATTTAGGTACTATGGGAGCTTGGTATGTATTTGCCTGTATCGGATTATATCCTGAAATTCCGGGTGTAGGAGGTTTCACTGTAAATACACCCATATTTTCGTCAGTGAAAGTACATTTGAAGAAAGGAGATATAGTAATTAAAGGTGGTTCGGAAAAGAATATCTATATACATTCCATGAGACTGAATGGTAAACCATATGATAGTACTTGGATCGATTGGGATGAGCTTTCCAATGGAGCTACGATTGATTATGGTACTTCAAGTAAACCGGATACAAAATGGGGAACAAAAATTCTTCCTCCTTCTTTTCCTTAATTAAGGTTTAATTCTAAATGGTATAAATATGAAAAGAAACTTTTTGAATATTGCCTGTATATTGATGGCAGCAGCTTTTATTTCATCGTGTGGTGAGAAAAAACAAATATCTCAGGAATTTCCGGATTGGGCATGGGCCGATTTTCAACGTCCGGCAGGAGTGAATCCGGTTATTTCTCCGGACACTACTACCTTCTTCTATTGTCCGATGCGACAAGACTCAGTTGCGTGGGAGGCAAGCGACACCTTTAATCCGGCAGCTACGATTTATGATGGTAAAGTGGTTGTTCTTTACCGGGCAGAAGATAATTCGGCTGTAGGTATTGGTAGCCGTACTTCCCGCTTGGGATATGCTTACTCGGAAGATGGATTGAACTTCAAACGTATGTCCGCTCCTGTTTTTTATCCGGGTGATGATAGCCAAAAAGAGTTAGAATGCCCCGGAGGTTGCGAAGATCCTCGGATTGCAATGACTGAAGATGGATTGTATGTAATGCTTTACACTCAATGGAATCGTAAGAAGGCACGTTTGGCAGTGGCTACATCTCGTGATTTGCAAACATGGGAGAAATATGGTCCTGCTTTTGCAAAAGCTTATGACGGACGTTTCTTCGATGAATTCTCGAAATCAGCTTCTATCATAACAAAACTGGTAGACGGTAAACAAGTCATAGCAAAGATTGGTGGAAAATATTGGATGTATTGGGGAGAGAAGTTCGTAAATGTGGCAACTTCTACAGACTTGGTAAATTGGGAGCCAATGTTGGACGAAAATGGAAACTTTCTGAAAGTGATGACTACTCGTGAAGGTAAATTTGATAGTGATTTAACCGAATGCGGACCTCCGGCAATCATGACAGATAAGGGAATTCTTCTAATGTATAATGGAAAAAATAAAGCTGGTGCAGAAGGTGATACACTTTATACAGCCAACTCTTATTGTGCCGGACAGGCTTTGTTTGATACAAATGATCCGACTAAACTGGTTGATCGTCTGGATAAACCGTTCTATGTCCCTGAGTCAGATTTTGAAAAGAGTGGCCAATATCCGGCAGGTACAGTATTTATTGAGGGATTGGTATATTATAAAGACAAGTGGTATTTGTATTATGGTTGTGCAGATTCACGTGTGGCAGTAGCCGTATATGATCCTACTAAAGCCAATGGAGGTAATAAATGAATAAATTAGCTTTTTTCCTTCTCGGAATGATTTGTTCTCTGAATGCAGTAGGTCAAGAGGTCTATTTCCACAACCCAGTAATTCGGGGAGATATGCCTGATCCATCAGTTATTAAGATTAAAGATACTTATTATGCAGCCGGAACCTCTTCGGAGTGGGCTCCTTTTTATCCGATGTTTACTTCTAAGGATTTAATCAATTGGAAACAAGTAGGGCACGTTTTTAAAAAACAGCCGGATTGGACGGTTAATTCTTTCTGGGCACCAGAGTTGTTTTATCATAATAATAAGGTTTATTGTTATTACACTGCTCGTCAAAAAAGTACCGGAATCTCATATATCGGGGTTGCCACTTCGGATTCTCCTTTACATGAGTTTACTGATCATGGTCCTATCATTGAATATGGTACGGAAGCTATTGATGCTTTTGTATATGACGACAATGGACAGTTGTACATTAGTTGGAAAGCATACGGATTGGATAAACGCCCAATCGAAATATTAGGCAGTAAATTATCTGCTGATGGATTGAAGTTGGAAGGTGAACCATTTACTCTGTTAGTCGATGATGAATACATTGGAATGGAAGGACAATATCATTTCAAGCAAGGTGAGTATTACTATATAGTATATGCTGCCCATGGATGTTGCGGACCGTCTAGTGATTACGATGTATATGTAGCCCGTTCCAAAAATTATACAGGACCTTATGAGAAATATGAAGGAAATCCTATTCTGCATGGTGGAAACGGTGATTATAAATCCTGTGGTCATGGTACTGCTGTGACAACTCCTGATGGACGAATGTTTTATTTATGCCATGCTTATTTAAAGGGAGACGGATTTTACACCGGAAGACAACCGATTCTCCAGGAAATGTTTGTAGGTGGTGACCAATGGGTACATTTCAAAACTGGAAATGTGGCACAGGCTAAACAACCTGTACCATTTCCCGGTACGTTCCAGAAAGAGTCGGAAGACTTTGAAGATTCCTTTGGTGGAAAGAGCCTGAAAGTAGAATGGAACTGGAATTATCCTTATTCTGATGTCGTAACTACTTTCAAAAAGGGAAAGCTGTTGTTAGCAGGGCACCCTAAGAAAGGAAATCTTCATGGCACAGCTTTATGTTTGCGTGCAGAAACACCGGATTACTCTTATGAAACAAAGTTGGTGAATACAAATAAAAGTGTGAAAGGGCTGACAATGTACGGAGATGACAAAAATTTGGTTATATGGGGAGTTTCCGGCAATAAACTCTTCCTGAAAAGAATTAAAGATAATGAAGAATCTACTCTGTACGAATCTGTTTGTAACAACAGAGAAGTTTATTTGAAAATCACAGTTGAAAAAGGAAGTCTTCTCAACTTCTACCAAAGTAAAGATGGAAAAGAGTGGACTTCGGTGCAGGATACGTATTTTCAAGGACAAGATTTAGTTCGTTGGGACAGAGTATCACGTCCGGGATTGATACATATAGGTGATGTAAATGAACCGGCTGAATTTGAATATTTTAAAACACAAGTAAAAAATAAATGAGAAAGATTTTATTGATGGCAGTAGCGTCCATTTGTTTGGCGACTTCTGCATTTGCTCAGACTGTAAAACCCTTCAAAGAAGGAGATAGAGCTGTTTTCTTAGGAAATAGTATAACGGATGGAGGACATTATCATTCGTTTATTTGGTTGTATTACATGACACGTTTTCCGGATATGCATATCCGAGTGTTCAATGGTGGTATTGGAGGTGATACGGCTTATGACATGAACAAACGTTTGGATGGGGATATCTTTAGTATGAACTACTGTGTTGATGGTCACCTTTGGAATGAATGATTCCGGTTATTTTGAATACAACGGTGATAATGCCAAAGAATTTGGTGAACAGAAGTATCAGGAGAGTATTAAAAATTTCCAGCAAATGGAGAAACGTTTCAAAGAACTGCCGAGTACGCGTATGGTAATGCTAGGAACTTCTCCTTATGATGAAACAGCAAAAATAAAAGATAATACCGTATTCAAGAAAAAGAATGAGACGATTAAAAGAATCGTTGAATATCAGAAAGAATCGGCTGCGAAGAATGGTTGGGAATTTACCGATTTGAATGCACCGATGGTTGCACTAAATCAGCAGTTTCAGCAAAAAGACTCTACTTTTACTCTTTGTGGAAACGATAGAATTCATCCGGATAACGATGGACACATGGTAATGGCTTATTTATTTTTGAAAGCACAAGGATTTAGTGGTAAGAATGTAGCGGATGTAGAAATTAACGCTAATAAAAAAGAGGCGATTAAATCAGAGAACTGTACCATTTCGAATATAAAGAAGATTGGTAAAGATATTAGCTTTGATTATCTGGCAGAGTCTTTGCCTTATCCTCTGGATACGATTGCTCGTGGATGGGGATCAAAGAAAAGCCAGGCAGATGTTGTCAAGGTTGTTCCTTTTATGGAAGAAATGAATAGTGAGATCCTGAAGGTAACCGGGCTGAAAGGACAGTATAGATTGTTGATTGATGACGAAGAAATAGGTACTTGGAATGCTGCTGATCTGGAGAAAGGTATCAACTTGGCGGCTGAATCGAAGACCCCTCAATATCAACAAGCATTGGCTATTATGCACCTCAATGAGTATCGTTGGGAACTTGAAAGAACTTTCCGCGAATATGCATGGTGTCAGTTTGGATTCTTCCAACAGCAAGGATTGCTTTTTGCTAATAATAGAAAAGCGATCGAAGTCATGGACGAAAATGTAGATAAGAATATGTGGTTGAAAGGACGTCGTGATATGTATTCGAAGATGATTTACGAATCTGTACGGGATGCACGCCAACAAGAGATGGACGTGTTGGTATCTAAAATTTATGAGATTAATAAACCGATTATAAGAAAGGTTGTTTTAAGGAAGATTTGATCTTTTCTTTTGAAAAGGATTGTAAAGCAGGAAATGGTGCAGACAGTGGTCGGCACCATTTTTTTATTGTATAACGTAGAAACTATTAAATCATAGAAAAGCGTAAAAATTCAATTAGAGATTTAGTTTCTTTTCCAGAAATCAGAACTAAAGAGCAACAACACAGTGAATAACTCCAACCGTCCAAGTAACATAAGAAAAGAAAGTAACCATTTGGATATATCAGGAAGTGCATTCCACGAATAAGCAGGACCGAAAAGTCCAAGACCCGGCCCCATGTTACCCATACTGGAAATAACAGTACCCAATGATTCGAGGAATCCTACTCCTAATCCCATCATGATTAGCGTACTGATAATGACAATCACTACATAGAGGAAAGTGAATGCCAATACTGTAGATTGTATGGATGGAGAAATCACCTGTTTATTTACCCGAACAGGAAGCACAGCATTCGGATGTATGATATGCTTGAATTCATTCTTGGAAATTTTGCTTAGAATCACCATTCGGATACATTTGATACCTCCTGTAGTACTTCCTGCACAGGCTCCTACCACCATGACAATAATAAGACATCCCCATAAGATAGAAGGCCATAACATATAATCTGTCGTAGCAAACCCTGTAGACGTGTGAAGTGAAATCACTTGGAATAATGATTTCCGAAATGCCTCTTCGATACTGATTGGGCTTGTCTCATAAAGCCAGACTGCTATAAAGGCAGTAAAGAATACCACCGACATGAAATACCATTTTAGTTCTGCATCATGAATGAATTTCTTAATTTTGCCATTTACAAGTAATAAAAGCAAAGTGAAATTGACTCCTGAAAGGAACATAAAGATGGAAATTACATATTCTATATAAGGTGATTGGTAATGTTCAATACTTGCCTGTTTGGTAGAGAATCCTCCTGTACCGGTAGTTGCAAAAGCATGGCAGATACTATCAAATATACCCATACCACCAAATACTAACAAAAGAATTAAAGTACCCGTCATACCGGCATAAATACCCCAGATCCATTTAGCGGTGACCCCAATACGCGGATGAACTTTATCATGGGTCGGTCCACTAGCTTCTGCTGCAAACACCTGAATACCTCCCATACCGAAAATCGGAAGAACGGCAATGGTGAAGAATACAATACCTAAACCACCAATCCATTGTGTCATAGCTCTCCAGAAAAGAATTCCATGAGGCATGGATTCTATATTATCCATAATAGTAGCTCCTGTACTACTGAAACCGGACATCGTTTCAAAGAAAGCATCTGTTATTTTAGGAATGTATCCACCTATATAATAAGGTAACATCCCGAAAATTGAAAAGGCGACCCAGGATATGCTTACAATGACGTATCCATCGCGCCGGTTTAACGATCTTACTGCATTCTTTCCGATAGCAAGTAATAGCATTCCAACACAACAAGTGATGGCTGACGAAAGAAGAAAGCTATTCAGGTCATTCTCTTTATAGAATAAGGAAACTCCTCCACAACACATTAACATGGCTGTTTCTATCAAGAGCAGGAAGCCCAGAATCCGCAATATCATTTTGGAATTGATCATATAAGTAATCCTCCAATATATTGACTAATATACTAATTGTCGTACATATAAAACGCAATTAATTGAGTATATTAGCACATTGGCCTATTATTAATTAAAGAACTTTTCAATCTTTTTTATCATCATACTCAGACAGAATACTACGACGTGGTCACCGGGACGAATCAGTGTATCACCGGTAACCAGCACACCTTCACCGTTACGTATCATACCACCGATAGTAGTACCTTTCGGCAGTCCAAGATCCTTAATCAAGTGCTTTGTTATTTTAGCTCCTTCCGGCACAGTAAACTCTGCCACATCCGCATTCGCAAAAGTCAGGCATTTCACATTGGAAACATCTGCATCCAACATCATCTGGTAGATATGACTAGCCGCAATCATCTTTTTATTGATAACTGTTCCGATATCAAGACTTTCGGCCATACTGATATAGTCGATATTTTCCACTTCGGCGACTGTCTTTTCAACTCCCATTCGTTTTGCTGCAAGACAAGCAAGAATATTCGTTTCCGAATTTCCGGTAAGGGCAACAAAAGCTTCGGTATTTTTCAATCCTTCTTCAATGAGTAAGTCCATATCACGCCCGTCTCCATTAATGATCATTGTTTTGTCATCTAATATCTCCGTCAGGCGGTTACAACGGGTTATATTATTATCTACTATTTTAACCTGCATATAGTCTGGTACATATTGTGCAGTGCGGACAGCGATGCGGCTTCCCCCCATTATCATAACATTGCGCACATCGGCAAAATCTTCTTTACCGGCTATTTTCCGAATGTAAGGGAGGTATTTACGGGTAGTAGTAAAGTATACGATGTCATGCAGTTTGATCACATCGTCTCCACGCGGGATGATTGTCTCCGTTCCACGCTTGATAGCTACAACGTGATAAGGGATATTCGGTCCTCCTAATTGATGCAGTGGGATATTCAGGATTTCTGCTTTTTCCCGCATCTTGGTACCGATAAGCAATAAAGCCCCCCCGCAAAACTCCCACCATTGACGAACCCAGCTCATGCGCATGGACGATACAATTTCTTTAGCAGCCAACATCTCCGGATAGATCAACGAATGAACACCCAGTTTTTTGAAGAACTCTTTATTCTTTGGTAGAAGATATTCGTAGTTATCAATGCGGGCAACCGTCTTTTTAGCTCCCAGGTTGGTGGCTAGCATACACGCAGTCATGTTCCGGCTTTCGTCGGGAGTAACAGCAATAAATAGATCTGCTTCTTTCACACCTACCTCTTTTAGACCGGAGATAGAGGAAGGGGAAGCTGTGACCGTTAGCAAGTCGAAATTGGAACTAATAGTACTTAGTTTCTCTTCGTCATCGTCCATCAGGATAATATCCTGCTTCTCACGCGACAACAATTTGGCCAGATGAGTGCCTACGTTGCCGGCACCTGCGATAATGATCTTCATTTCTAGTTCGTTAGTTCTTTTATTTTGCTTGTAACAGGTAAAAGAGCACATTGATTTAATAGCTCTTTGGTTATGCTATTTTCATCCATTCCACAAAGTTGGTAGAGTTCCGTTACCGTACCATGTTGTACAAATCTGTCTGGGAGTCCGATACGTTTGATTGCCGGAGTATATCCATGATCCGACATAAATTCAAGTACGGCACTTCCCATACCTCCCTGAATCACTCCATCTTCTACAGTGATGACGCGGCTAAAATTGCGACCTACTTCGTGAAGTAGCTCTTCATCCAGCGGTTTAAGGAATCGCAGGTCGTAATGAGCGATATCTCTTCCGGATTCAGCTTCAGCATGACTGATGGCCGAAGCTACCTTATTACCAATAGGTCCGATACTGATAACGGCAAGATCATTACCGTCTTTCAATTTCCTTCCTTTGCCAACCGGAATCTCTTCAAGCGGACATATCCAATCGACCAATACACCCCTTCCACGCGGATAGCGCAACACAAACGGTCCCTTATCCGGAAGTTGTGCGGTATACATTAATCTTCTCAGTTCATGTTCATCCATGGGGGAAGCGATCGTCAGATTAGGTATTGGACGTAGATATGCCATATCAAATGCTCCATGATGTGTAGGACCATCTTCGCCAACCAATCCGGCACGATCCAGACAGAATACAACAGAAAGATTTTGGATCGCTACGTCATGAATAATATTATCGTATGCTCGTTGCATGAACGATGAATAAATGTTGCAGAATGGCAGCAAACCATCTTTTGCCATACCTCCGGAGAAAGTTACAGCATGTCCTTCGGCAATTCCCACATCGAAAGCCGTCCGGGCATTTTAGACATAAGAATGTTCATCGAACATCCCGAAGCATAGCCGGAGTTACACCGAAAATTTTGGAATTGGCTTCTGCCAGTTCAACCAATGTGTTACCAAATACATCCTGATAGAGGGGAGGAATTCCTACTGTATTGACAATAAAACGTTCTCCCGTTACAGGATCGAACTTACCCGGAGCATGCCACTCGGTAGCATGTTTTTCTGCCGGTGCGAATCCTTTTCCTTTCACAGTATGCAGATGCAGTATTTTGGGACCTTGCAGGTCTTTTATATCACGCAATACTCTTGTCAGATTTTTCACATCGTGTCCGTCAATAGGACCGAAGTAACGGATATTCATTCCCTCAAAAATATTCTGCTGTTGGGCTGCCATTGATTTCAGGCTATTTCCGAAACGGATAAGAGCTTTACGACGTTCATCATTCAGAATACCGAGCTTGAACAATAAACGGGAAGCTTTGAAACGTAATTGATTATAACGGTTCGAGGTTGTCAGGTTGAACAAATATTGCTTCATCCCGCCCACGCTGCGGTCGATAGCCATATCATTATCATTCAGGATAATGAGCAGGTTGTTTGAAGTAGTAGAAGTATTGTTCAACCCTTCAAAGGCTAATCCGCCGCTCATGGAGCCATCACCAAGGATTGCTACAACACGACGGTCTTTTTCCCCTTTTTTAGATGCAGCTACAGCCATACCCAATGCGGCAGATATCGAATTGGATGCATGTCCGCAAGTGAAAGTATCATATTCGCTTTCTTCCGGTGAAGGGAAAGGGCGGATACCTCCTAATTTACGGTTGGTAAAGAAAGCTTCCCGTCTTCCTGTCAGAATCTTATGTCCATATGCCTGATGACCGACATCCCACACAATACGGTCATAGGGTGTATTATAAATGTAGTGTAAGGCAACTGTAAGCTCAACAGTTCCTAGGCTGGCGGCAAAGTGTCCCGGATTACACGAGAGTTCTTTTATAATGTCTTGCCTCAGTTCATCACATACTTCCGGCAGTTGCTCTACGTTCAGCTGTCGTAGGTCATCAGGGGTGTTGATAGAGTTTAGCAAGTTATATGTAGGTTCATTCTTCATGATTCGAGAAAATTTAGTGCAAAATTACAAAAAGAAAACGGATAGTGCCTACTTTTCAACAAATTCTTCTATTGTCTGGTTCTGCTTCAGGCTTGATGTGTGTGTTGGCTATTAGTAAATGTGCTGCTGTCTTTTAATAGAAAACTTGCTGTCTCTTAATAGAAAACTTATTCTTCTTTAATAGAAAACTATGTTTTTATTAATACCAAGCTGTAACCGTAAGCTTCGGCTTTATAACCGCAAGCTTCGGTTACATAATCGAAGGTTCCGGTTTTAAAACCGGAACTTGCGGTTAAAGCTTTGCAACCTATAAGATACACTTTTTCTCGGAAATAAACAAGTAATCTTCTATTTGGCATCAATAATACGCCTATAAGTTTTTCTTATTTTAGTTGTATCCAACGTAGGTAAAATCGCATCTTTATTATACTTTTGTCCTATGATAACAGAAATTAAAAGAGAAAAATAAGATGGATTTTCAAACGAAGGTTGAACTTCCCACAGGTATGCCTCCTGTCACTCATGCTGGACAAATACTCTTAATGGGATCTTGTTTCGCTGAGAATATGGGTTTGCAACTGATGGAAAACAAATTTAAGATAGATGTAAATCCTTTCGGCATCCTTTATAATCCTCTTTCCGTTTTTGCTGCTTTGATTGAAGTATTGAAAGGGAAGGAATATCAGCAGGATGATCTTTTTGTATATAAGAACTATTGGCATAGCCCGATGCATCATGGTTCTTTTTCTGCCTCTACACAGGAAGAGACTCTTCGGAATATAAATGCCCGTTTGCAACAAGCTCATCAGTCTATTCACGAACTCGATTGGTTGATATTGACTTTCGGTACTGCTTACGTTTATGAACAGAAGGGTACAGGGAAAGTCGTATCTAACTGCCATAAGCAACCGGAAAGCTATTTTACTCGCAGACTACTTTCGGTAGATGAAATAGTGGGTGAATATGTTTCACTTATTGCCAGTATGACAGCACGTAATTCGAATTTGAAGTTACTGTTTACAGTTAGTCCTATCCGGCATATACGTGATGGGTTGCATGCGAACCAGTTGAGCAAAGCTACCTTATTGTTAGCTATCGCACGTTTGCAGCAACAATTCCCGGAGCATGTTTTCTACTTCCCTTCTTACGAGATCGTGTTGGACGAACTGCGTGACTACCGTTTTTACGCTGATGATATGCTGCATCCGTCTTCATTGACAGTCCGTTATTTGTGGGAGCGCTTCTCGGAAGTTTTCTTCTCTATGGAAACAAAACAAATAATAATGGCTGTAAAAGACATCTGCCAGGATTTGGCACATAAGCCTTTCCATCCGCGTTCGGAAGCGTATCAACGCTTTTTAGGACAAATAGTGTTAAAAATAGAACGACTTAACAGAAAATACCCGTACTTAGATTTTCAAAAAGAAAAAGAACTATGCCGTATACGATTGAATCCATAGCCGAATATATCGGTGCCCGTCGTGTGGGAAAACATGAAACTACTATTGATTGGCTGCTAACAGATAGTCGCTCTTTGAGTTTCCCCGAAGAAACTCTCTTCTTTGCTTTAACAACGAAACGAAGTAATGGTGCTCGTTATATCCCTGAATTGTATGATCGGGGAGTACGCAATTTTGTAGTTTCCGAAGAGGACTATGAGACGATAGTTCAGGAAGAATGGATACCGGACGATGTGCAATCATTCTCTGTCAATTATTTAATTGTGGCCAATCCTCTGAAAGCTCTGCAAAAGTTAGCTGAGATACATCGGGAAAATTTTAAAATACCTGTGATTGGTATCACAGGCAGTAATGGAAAAACGATTGTAAAGGAGTGGCTTCATCAACTGCTGAGTCCGGATCGTTGCATTGTACGTTCTCCGCGTAGTTATAATTCTCAAATTGGTGTTCCTCTGTCTGTCTGGCAATTGAGTGATGAGGCCGAACTAGGTATCTTTGAAGCTGGAATATCTGAGATGGGAGAGATGGGAGCTTTGAAAAAGATTATACAGCCTACCATTGGCATTCTAACCAATATTGGGGGTGCTCATCAAGAAAACTTTTTCTCTTTGCAGGAAAAGTGTATGGAAAAGTTGACGCTCTTCAAAGATTGCGATGTAGTGATTTACGATGGAGATAATGAACTTATCAGCAATTGTGTAGCAAAATCTATGCTGACAGCACGTGAGATTGCCTGGAGCCGTAAAGATATCGAACGTCCTTTATATATAAACCGAATTATCAAGAAAGAAGATCATACAGTTGTTTCATACCGTTATCTGGATATGGATAATACGTTCTGTATTCCCTTCATTGATGATGCTTCTATCGAAAATGCATTGAATTGTTTGGCTGCTTGCCTTTATTTGATGACACCGGCCGACCAAATTACGGAACGTATGGCACGTTTGGAACCGGTAGCTATGCGATTGGAAGTAAAAGAAGGAAAGAATGAATGTGTATTAATCAATGATAGTTACAATTCAGATTTAGCCTCGTTAGATATTGCACTTGATTTTCTGGTGCGTCGTTCGGAAAAGAAAGGATTGAATCGAACACTTATCTTATCGGATATCCTGGAAACAGGGCAAAGCACTGCAACACTTTATCGTCGTGTAGCACAATTGGTGCAAAGCCGTAAGATTAATAAATTGATTGGAGTAGGGCCTGAGATATCTTCTTGTGCTGCCCGCTTGGATGGTACGCCGGAATGTTATTTCTTTCCGAATACAGAGGCATTGCTGGGATCGGATATTTTAAAATCTCTTCATTCGGAAGTAATTTTGGTGAAAGGTTCCCGTATCTTTAATTTTGATTTGGTATCGGATGAATTGGAGTTGAAAGTTCATGAAACGATTCTGGAAGTAAATCTTGGGGCGATGATAGCTAATTTAAATTATTATCGTTCCATGCTTCGCCATCCGGAAACTAAAGTGGTTTGTATGGTGAAAGCTTCCGCTTATGGAGCAGGATCTTATGAAATAGCAAAGACATTGCAAGAACATCATGTCGATTATTTGGCGGTAGCTGTGGCGGATGAAGGATCTGAGCTTCGGAAGGCTGGAATTACTTCTTCCATTATTATAATGGATCCTGAACTTACTGCATTTAAAACGATGTTCGATCATAAATTAGAGCCGGAAGTATATAACTTTCATCTGTTGGATGCACTGATTAAAGCAGCGGAAAAGGAAGGAATTACTAATTTCCCGATTCATGTGAAACTTGATACGGGTATGCACCGTCTAGGATTTGAGATCGACGAAATTCCGTTATTGATACGTCGGTTGAAGAATCAGAATGCGGTTATTCCCCGTTCTGTCTTTTCTCATTTTGTAGGGAGTGATTCGCCTCAATTTGATACTTTCACTCGTCAGCAGATTGAACTGTTTGAGAAAGGTTCGCAAGAGTTGCAAGCTGCTTTTTCACATAAGATTCTACGTCATATTTGCAATACGGCAGGTATCGAGCGTTTCCCGGGCGCACAATTTGATATGGTACGCTTAGGTATCGGACTTTATGGAGTGAGTCCGATAGACAATTCTATTATATATAATGTAAGTACACTTAAAACAACAATTTTGCAGATACGGAACGTGCCCGAAGAAGATACAGTGGGCTATAGTCGTATGGGACATTTGAATCGTCCATCGCGTATAGCGGCCATTCCTATTGGTTACGCCGACGGACTGAATCGGCATTTAGGGCGTGGCAATGCTTACTGTTTAGTGAATGGAAAGAAAGCCCCTTATGTAGGAAATATCTGTATGGATGTCTGTATGATTGATGTAACTGATATCGATTGTCGGGAAGGTGATCAAGCTATTATCTTTGGAGACGATCTGCCAATCACTGTATTATCAGATAAGTTGGATACCATACCTTATGAAGTGCTGACCAGTATTTCAACCCGGGTAAAACGAGTATATTATCAAGATTAGATTGAATAGAAAATGGAAAGTGGACGATAGATAATGCGTTTATGCGGTTATTCATAACACAAATTATCAATTATCCATCGTCTATTATCCATTTAAATACTTATCTTTGCGCGGACAAAAAGAAATAAAACTTCTTAATTAATTAAATAACACCTATGACAAACTTATTATTATTAGGCTTTTTGCCTAGCGGTTCCGAATGGATTATTATTGCTTTAGTTATTCTTCTTCTTTTTGGTGGAAAGAAAATCCCCGAATTGATGCGTGGTTTAGGTAAAGGCGTTAAGAGCTTCAAAGATGGTGTAAACGACGCAAAAGACGAACTGAATAAAGCAAAAGACGAACTAGACAAGACAGACTCAGCTAAGTAAAGAAGAGTACAATGGCGGAAATGACCTTTTGGGATCATTTGGAGGAATTGCGCTGGGTACTTTTTCGGGTTATAGGGCTTTGGCTTGTTTTAGCGGTAGGTTATTTTATCGCTATGCCTTATATATTCGATAATGTAATACTTGGGCCTACCCATAATGATTTCGTATTCTATAATTTATTACGGCACATTGGAGAGAGCTTAAATCTGGATGATGAGTTCTTTACTCAACATTTTGAAGTAAAGATGATTAATATTAATCTGGCAGCTCCCTTTTTCATTCATATGTCTACTGCCTTTTGGATGTCGGTAGTGACTGCGATGCCTTATCTCTTTTTTGAGATCTGGCGTTTTATTAGTCCCGCCCTTTATCCCAAAGAACGGAGAGGAGTGTTAAAAGCTTGATTTTAGGAACGGTGATGTTTTTTATTGGCGTTCTGTTGGGGTATTTCATGGTTTATCCATTGGCACTTCGTTTCCTTTCTACTTATAATCTGAGTTCGCAAATTGAGAATGTACTGTCTCTTAATTCATATATCGACAACTTTATGATGTTGGTGTTATGTATGGGGTTGGCTTTTGAACTTCCGTTGGTGACATGGTTGCTATCATTGCTTGGATTGGTTAATAAATCGTTCCTGCGAAGATATCGTCGTCATGCAGTTGTTATCATTGTGATAGCGTCTGCCATTATTACTCCAACAGGCGATCCATTTACATTGAGTGTGGTAGCTATTCCACTTTATCTGTTGTATGAGATGAGTATTCTGATGATAAAAGATAAAAAGAAAGAAGAGGAAGATGAGTTTGGAGATGAATCAGAAGAAGAGATAAAAGAAGAGACTGAACAAGTAAACTCATAACAAGAAATACAAGGAGAGGCTGTGAAAACCTTTTTCTTGTTATATGCGCCAAAAGAGAATATCAGATTTTGCTGTCTCTTTTGGCGCATTCTTGTTTTACCACTACCTTTGCAATATGGATAAGAAGGAAGGAAGAGAATCATACGAATTGCTTTTGGCAGTGTGTAAGACAGAAGATGAACTGCTTGCTGTCGGATACAAACAGATGCGTGACTTACTGGAACGAATTTGTCGTATGCAAATGCATAATGTAAGTCTACAAATGACGGATCTATCGGCACGTATCAGTTTCGTAGCTGCTAAACTCGGTCTGTCTGTAGCAGAGCAGAATCGTTTGCATACCTTTCGGCTAACTTCTAATCAAATATTGAACCGGCGTATTGAACCTGTCCGCAATCATTTATTGAGAGACGCTAAGACATTATCTTTTCTGGTTCGAAAACTTTCCGGTGAAGATATACCCCAGGAACTCTATCAGTTGTTACCACGTGCAGATACTACTTATCTGGTAGCACCTCCGGCTTGTAAACGGATACAACGGATGCGGGTTTGTTTTCAGTATGCCGATGAACAGTATTTGTATGTAACACCATTGGAGGAAATCTCCGAAAAACCGTATCTAGTTCGCTACAATATTCCTCAGATAAACGAAGAATTTACGGAAACTTGCCGACTTCTTTGGAGACATGCACAAATTAACTTATTAGATGTGGCTATTGATGAAGCGGGGATACTTACCCCTTCATTTATTGTTCTCGAACCGGATTATTTGATTGATATTAGTGCATTGGCAGAATGTTTCCGCGAATACGGTCATCATCCGGCAAACTATTTTCTATCCCGCCTGCAGCCGATTGAAAATGCTCGTCCTTTATTATTAGGAAATATAGCCAATCTTTTTTGGATGAATGGATTCATGCTCAGGAAGAGGAGATAGACTATCGCATTTGTATGCAAAAGGCTTTTCGTCGTTATCCTATTGAGTTGGCTGCTTGCTCGGATTTACGTGATCGTGAGAAAGAACGGCGATTTTTTGATGACTGTAAACTTCATTTTGAACATATACGCGAAACGGTAAAGGATACATTTCGTGCACCGGGTTATGAACTGGAAAAGAAAGATGCAGTGTTGGAACCTTCTTATATCTGTGAAGCGCTTGGTTTGCAAGGACGTCTTGACTATATGCAACGGGATATGTCTTCGTTCATAGAAATGAAATCGGGTAAAGCTGATGAATATGCAATTCGCGGTAAGGTAGAACCGAAAGAGAATAATAAGGTACAAATGTTGCTATATCAAGCTGTTTTACAATATTCTATGGGGATGGATCACCGGAAAGTAAGAGCCTATTTGCTATATACTCGTTATCCGCTTCTTTATCCTTCCCGTCCATCCTGGGCAATGGTTCGCAGAGTGATTGATTTGCGTAACCGGATTGTTGCCGATGAGTATGGTGTTCAATTGCGGAATAGCTTGGAATACACTGCACAAAAGCTGGCAGAGATAAATTCTTCTAACCTGAATGAACGCAAACTGTCCGGACATTTTTGGGAAACATATTTGCGTCCTTCCATTGATAATTTTCAGTCGAAACTGAAAACTCTCTCTCTATTGGAAAAAAACTATTTTTATGCGTTGTATAATTTCATAACGAAGGAACTCTATACGTCCAAATCAGGTGATGTGGATTACGAGGGACGTACAGGGGCAGCTTCTCTATGGCTTTCTACATTGGTGGAGAAATGTGAGTCGGGTGAAATAATTTATGATCTCCGTATTAAAGAAAATCATGCAGCAGATGAACATAAGGCTCATCTCATCCTGTCTCAGTCGGCCATGGTGGAAGAAGACTTCTTACCGAATTTTCGTCAGGGTGACGCTATTATTCTTTACGAACGGAATAATGAGGCGGATAATGTAACTAACAAGATGGTATTCAAGGGAAATATTGAATATCTGACAGAATACGAGATTTGTATTCGTCTTCGGGCTACCCAACAAAATACTTCTGTACTTCCGGAGGATAGCCTTTATGCCATTGAACATGATACAATGGATACTACTTTCCGTTTTATGTATCAAGGACTTTATACCTATTTATCCGCAACACAAAGTCGTCGTGATTTGCTGTTATCACAACGATTACCGGAATTTGACGAATCTTTGGATTATTTGATTTCTCAATCAACCAATGATTTTACTCGCATTGCATTGAAGGCAAAAGCAGCCCGGGACTATTTTCTTTTAGTAGGGCCTCCCGGAACAGGAAAAACCTCTTGTGCACTGAAAAAGATGGTTGAAACTTTCCATGCAGAAAAGGATACTCAAATTCTGTTACTCTCCTATACAAATCGAGCTGTGGATGAAATCTGTAAAGCAATCAGTAGCATTCATCCGGAAGTTGATTTCATTCGTGTAGGAAGTGAACTATCTTGTGACGAGGCTTATCGTACGCATTTAATTGAGAACGAACTGTCTGCTTGTATTCGCCGTTCGGAAGTGTATGAACGTATCAGGGATTGCCGTATTTTTGTAGGAACAGTCGCGTCTATATCCGGTAAGCCGGAACTTTTCCGTTTGAAACATTTTGAAGTAGCGATCATTGATGAATCCACACAAATACTAGAACCTCAGCTACTGGGTATTCTCTGTGCACGAGGGAGGATGGGAGGAATGCTATTGATAAATTTATCCTAATCGGAGATCATAAACAGTTGCCTGCTGTTGTGTTACAGAGTACCGATCAGTCGGCTATTTATGATGAAACGTTGAAAGCAATAGGTTTGACCAACTTGAAAGATTCCCTGTTTGAACGTCTTTATCATAATGCACGTAATTCGTCAGTACATCGTTCATATGATATGCTTTGCCGTCAAGGGCGTATGCATCCTGATGTGGCTTTGTTTGCCAACCATGCTTTTTATGGAGGCCGTTTACTTCCTGTAGGGCTTCCCCACCAAATAGAAAGTTCTGAAAAAGTTTGCCGGCTTGCTTTTTATCCTTCTTTACCGGAGAAAGCCGGCACATCTGCAAAGATTAACCATTCGGAAGCCCGTATTGTTACCGATTTGGTTGCACAGATATATAAGGAGCATACGGATGATTTTGATGAAGCTCGTACGTTAGGAATTATAACTCCTTATCGGAGTCAGATTGCATTGATCAAAAAATATATTGAGGCATTAAATGTTCCGGTACTGAATCGTATTTTGATTGATACGGTAGAACGTTTTCAAGGAAGTGAAAGAGATGTGATTATTTATTCGTTTTGTATCAACTATCCATATCAGTTGAAGTTCTTATCAAACCTGACAGAAGAAGATGGTATTTTGATTGATCGCAAACTCAATGTGGCTTTGACGCGGGCGCGAAAACAAATGATGATAACGGGGGTACCAACTCTTTTGGAACGTAACCCTCTTTATGAAAGTTTACTAAATTTAATAAAACGTTCTTGAACCATTGGAATATTTTTGCAGATGTTAGTCTTTATTCTCTCTTTATGCAATTCATTAACACCTAAATATTGAACAAACGCCTATATTTGCAACACGTTTTTTTCATAGAGATTTAGATTTAAGGTTAGAAGAAATGTGGAAGTCGTGAGACTTCCCTTTTTTTCTTCTTAACGTTTGCTATTCTTCATTTTCTGAATGTATCGTTTTTTGTTGAGTACAGAATGGACATGCAGAATAAGTAAACCAAAAAAGCCATCTTCGGGAGAAGAGGCTTTTTTATTTTAAGTACTTTTGAATAATTGGTAGAAAGAAAAAAGAGGAGAAAAGTTCATTTTCGAACTATTCTCCTCTTTCTAATATTTATCAGATTATTATTCTAATACGATTGGTTTATATTTTGGAACTAATAACTTCATCATGATCCAACCGAGAAGGTATGCAACCGAACAGATACAGAAAATAATAAAGTATCCGGCTGGTTTACCCACAAAACCAAAGAAGGTCATTGGCTCTTGAAGAATAGTAATATCTTTTTGAGTGATGATTTTATTATTCAGCATTATCTCAGCTTCTTTTTCGGCTATAGGTAATTCAAGTGTTTCTACGATCATCGGAATTTGGCTGAGACCAGCTTCTCTACTGCTTTTTGTAAAGGCATAGCTTCACCTTTATATAAGGCCCAGCCGACCGGGATATCTTCTGCTCCCTCATGTCCTTTAGCTACTATTTTTCCATTTAGAACAGCTTGATCTGTTTTGGCAATAGTAATTTGATAATCTTTATCAAGTAAAGCTTTGTTGATGACAGGTATTTCTCCTTGTCCTGCTGCGAATACAAACAAGATTCCGGCACAATACTGGAGGATCATAGAACTTACTCCGCCTGCCATACCACCAATTCCTGTGATACTTGCGATAGCAGATTTGGGAAACATATCACCCACTGTAGAGAATATGTTAGCTGACCATGATTGATGAGCAGCACCACCAATACCAATCAAGATAACCGGGAACCATGGAGAGAAGGTTCCTAATGGCTGTGCCAGTAGAACTAGCAATGGGAAGAATGCGAAGATAAGCATTGCCTTCATACGTGCAGCATAGGGATTCATACCTGTACGATTGATGAAAATTGTTGGTAATTTACCTCCATAAATGGATAACATCGTGATGGCATATAAAGTAAAGATCAACGCGATTCCCAGTCCTTCGGAAGTTTTAATTCCGAATTGGGTGTTCAGATAAGAAGGAGTCCAGAATAGGAAGAACCACCATACTCCGTCGGTCATGAATTTGCCGACAACAAAAGCCCAGGTTTGTCTGTATGTGAAGCATTGCCAGAATCCCATTTTCTTCTCTTCTTTCTCATCTGTAGCAACTATAATACCATCTTTTTCATTGTCTTGCTCAATATATTCAAGCTCTGCCTTGTTTACGTGTTTGCTTTTAGAGGGAGCTGTATACATGAATACCCAGAATCCCATCCAAATAAATCCAAGACCACCGATAACGATAAATGCCATTTCCCATCCCCAGGCTTTTGCCAATAAAGGAATACTAAGTGGAGCTACCAATGCACCGATAGAAGCACCGGCATTGAATATAGAAGTTGCATAAGCACGATCTTTTTTGGGGAAATACTCAGCAGTTACTTTAATAGCTGCCGGGAAGTTACCGGCTTCACCTATTGCCAGTACGCAACGGGCTGCCAGAAAACAATACATACTGATAGTTGCGATTGTTACTATGACATCTCCTGTGGCTCCCATCAGTTCGGCTGCACTGTGCAAACCCACGAAATGCTCAGTTATAACACCGCAAGATGCGTGTAAACAGGCACCTGCAGACCATACTCCAATTGCCCATAGATATCCTTTTTTAGTACCCAGCCAATCTACAAATCGACCGGCGAAAAGCATACAGATAGCATATACAATAGAGAATACGGAAGTAATAGCGCCATAGTGTGATTCATCCCAATGGAATTCGGGTTTGATAAACTCGTCCCAAGTAAGTGATAGAACTTGGCGATCGAGATAATTGACTGTGGTGGCGAAGAACAACATGGCACATATTGTCCATCTGTAGTTTGTCATCTTTTCACTTGGTTTTTCAAATGCGTTCATGATAATGGATTTAAATGGTTTTTAACACGTTTATAAAGGTCGGTATTTCATCTGTTTTTTATAATAAAATGTCTGGTCAAAAATATGAATATCTCGTTGTATTTACTAGACATTTCGTGATATTATGTACCAAATCTATATAAATTGTGCTTCTTGGGGGAGAAAATTAATAAACTCGAAAGACTTCACTCCTTTTTCCGGTCAGAAAAGGAAGTGAAATTCTGGAGTTAATAAATATGTGATAATATGATTTGTACGATATTATCGCATTTCATTATATTTGATCTTATCCATGTCTCCATAGTCAAGATTTTCACCGGCCATTCCCCAAATAAACATATAGTTGCTGGTTCCGGCTGCTGCGTGAATAGACCATTCCGGTGACATAATAGCTTGTTCATTCTGCATCCAGACAATTCGTTCTTCCTGTGGTTCACCCATAAAATGACAGATAGCGTTGCTTTCCGGTACATTGAAATAGAAATAAGCCTCAATACGGCGGCTATGTGTGTGTGCCGGCATCGTATTCCATACACTACCTGGTTTCAATTCTGTCAGTCCCATCTGTAATTGGCAAGGACCTTCTTTCAATACATTATTAACGATTAACTGATTGATAACGCGGTCATTACTTTCTTCCATTTTTCCTGCTGGAAATGAATTAGCTTTTAATGAGCCTTTACGACCGTCGATGGTAATTAATTGAGTTTTGTAATCTTTATGAGCAGGAGCTGAGTTAATATAGAATTTAGCAGGTTTATTTGAATCTTTGCTCTTGAATGTAACTTTTTGCCTACCTCTACCTACGTATAAGGCGTCTTTGAAATTCAGGACATATTCTTTACCATCCACAGTTACGATACCTTCCCCACCTACATTAATAACGCCTAATTCGCGGCGTTCAAGGAAATATTTAGCTTTTAAAGGATCGATTGTTTCCAGTATCAGCTCTTTAGTTGTAGGAACTGCACCACCAAAGATAAAACGGTCGTACATGGAATAAGTAACGTTGATTTCATTTGGAACCATTACTTTCTCCATCAGGAAGCTACTACGCAAGCGGTTGGTATCATACGTTTTCACATCTTGCGGGTTGCAAGCTACTTGCATCTTGTAATTTACCTGGGCGGAAGCTGAGATAGCTGCGATACCCAACATCATTGCAATTGCTAATTTTTTCATATTTCGAAATTTAAATGAATTATATAATTTAGTTGTTCTTATTCATTAAAGCGTCTTTCTTAGTCATACGGATGCGGTTATAAATTGCCATTCCAAGTGCAATAACAACAAGGATTGCCGGACCGATAATCTTAATACTGTAAGTCAGATGGAAAATGCCCCAGCAAAAGAGGCTGGAAGCAAAGTCGAGAGCACCTCCCTGGAAACCTTCCGGAATGTTCACAGTCGGATCTCCAGTAGCTGCGTATACGTCTTTGGCGGCCAAAGTGAAGTATCCTGCCAGCTCTGTTACAAAATATAGTCCGACAATTAGTGAGACCAATCCGATAATGAATGATTTTACTACATTACCTTTTGTGATAGGAAGAATCATCGGAAACAAATAGAACATACCTGCCAGAGATGCTAAAGGTAAGAACCGATTGCCAGGCAGAATCACTGCAAGGAAGATAGTAACGGGAATCAGCAAGAGAGATACGACTAAAGTTGTCGGATGGCCAATTACCAATGCGGGACTCATACCGATACTAAGTCCAGTACTATTTTTATATTTTTTAGCGATTAACTCACGTGTAGCGTCGGAAATAGGTTTTAAACCTTCAATAAACAGACTGGTGATGCGTGGGATCAGCTCCATTACTGCACCCATTTTGATTCCTAATCCTAATATGCTTGGAATATTGTCTACCATTTCTTCCCAGCTACTGCATCCTAATGCACCGATACCGCACCCAATTACTATACCCAGAAATAATGGTTCGCCCATCAAACCGAATTTTTTCTTCATTCCTTCCGAGTCAATATTCAGTTTGTCAAATCCCGGAATCATATCTAATAACTTATTGATGACGATGGCAAACGGAACAAAGCTTTGACAAAAAGGTTGTGGAATGGAGATACCGTCCATCTTGTCATAGAACTTCTGGAATGCAGGTGCAGTCATATCTGCCATGACAAGTGTGATGATATAACAGATGATAGCTGCGAAAAATCCCCAAAGAATGCTGTCGGAAGCAAAATAAACGATTGCACCGATAAATGCAAAATGCCAATAATTCCAAAGGTCAATATTTATAGTACGAGTTGTTTTAGTAAGTAACATTAATAGATTAACTCCCAAACAGACTGGAATGATTAGTGCACCAACTGAAGTATTGTAGGCAACTGCGGCAGCAGAAGGCCATCCCATATCGAAGATACCTAATTCTAACCCGTATATTTCAACCATTTTAGTTAATGCAGGACCAAGACTACTTGTCAATAAAGCTGTTACTACAGACAAACCAACGAAACCGACTCCTACCAATAGGCCGCTTTTAAGTGCTTTAGCAAATTTAATACGGATACATACTCCTAAGATTGTGAAAATGACCGGCATCATCACTGCCGCTCCCAAACCGATAATGTATTTAAAAACTTCTTCCATTCTGTTTTATTTTTTCTCTATTTTTAATGATAAATTGCTGTGTTTCCCTATAGGGTGTTACTTGTAGACCGCGCCAAAAATACGACCTTTTCTGATTCCTTCCAAGACGAAACTCTTAATTTATACGTTGTTGCATCAAAAAAAGTATATTTTGACGTTTGCGTGCACAAAAATGATTGTTTTCGTGCACGAAAAAATGAAAATACAGTTATTAAACTGAAAAACTTCTTTGATTTTGAGGGAATGTATTATTTATATTATAGGAGGATCTGTATGAATAAACCTTAAAATAATGAATTGTATGATCATACATTATTTCAGTTATTTTTGAAATATTGAAGCGGATGGTAAACATTAATTTTATGGTGGATGTGCCGAGTAGAAAACCGACTTTTGGGAGGAACGAGAATAATTGAACAGATGATGATTCGTTGTTCGCAATCTTGGTAGCTCAATTATATATCGAAATTGAAATTTTTTAGGGGTATAAACCGTTTTCTTTAAATTTTTTCGTATTATTGTGTAATTTAAAAAAGGAAGACTATGAATAAACAGACTACCAATAGTTCAAAGTGGTTATTTTTGCTACTTTTCATGTTTACTATACCTTGTACATTTGCTCAAAAAATGGATGATCAGCTTCTTGATTCTGCGGAAGTTATGCCTTTATTTCCTGGGGGAAATTCCAAAATGGTACAATATTTAAGAATTCCTGTTTCAGAAGTAACATCTATGGCAGGTGAAGTGCAGCAATATCCTATTATCCAGTTTATTGTGGAGAAAGAAGGAAAGATAACCAATGCTAAAATTGTACGTTCAGTGGCCTCCTCGATAGATGAAGCCGCATTGAAATTAGTGGAGGATATGCCTACATGGATTCCTGGTGAACAAAAAGGAAAGAAGGTTAGAGTGCGCATGTCGGTCCCTGTTTTTACCATTTTTAAAAGTAGTTTGAAACAGGAAGAGCAGGAGAGAAATAAAAAATATGAGAGAGCAGGAGACGGATTAGGTGCAAGAGCATTACTGATTATTGATAATGTGGATGTTGGTTCTGATTTCAGAATAGATTATATAAATATTGAAAGCATTAAAGATTTTAAAGTCCTGAAAGGAAAAGAGGCCTTGGAGCTTTATGGTGAGAAAGGTAAAAATGGAGTTATCTTGATTAAGCTTAAATCCCTAAAAGAGATGAAAGGAATGACTGTGGGCAAGAAGGTTGCCGAAATGTTAAAGGATAAAGGGATCAGTAAGAAAACACAGATAGTGTATTGTTTAGACGGAAATCAATTACCTCCTGAAGTTTCTGAAATTATATCAAAAAACGAATATAATGAGAAGACAGATTTTATAGCAATAAAAGAAATAAAGAAAGGAATTGCATATGTAACGTTTAAAAATAACAGTTCCTTTTATATTAGATAGTTGCATTCTTTATTTGCCGATCTTTATCCGGCATTCATCGGTTTAATGACCGTAAATCGACAGAAAAGCCTGTAGAAGCATAGATAAATGATGTATCTTTGAACCATCAATCAATAAACATAAAAAGATGGAACCAATGCAAAGAAAATCTTCTGCTACAGGCTTTTCCGGTAAAATTCTGATAGCTTCCCTTTTTATTATTTCGGGAATATTGTTGTTTGCTCGTAATGTAGGATGGATCACTACTGATTTATTCGATATTATTGTATCCTGGTACTCCTTATTAATTATACTGGGTGTTTATTCGATGTTTCGCCACCATATTATTAGCGGATTAATCTTATTGCTGATAGGAGTTTACTTTTTGCTTGGAGGACTTTCGTGTCTACCGGAAAATGCTCAAGCAATGATATGGCCTGTGGCATTGATCATAGTAGGTATTCTTTTTCTTTTCAAATCTCGTCGCATGGGGCCTTGGGGACATGGACCTATGGCACATCATCATAGAGAATGGATGAGACATAAGAGAAGACCGGGGATGAATTTTATGGAGAACCAACAGCAAAGTGAATCGGTTGATGGTTTCCTCCGTTCTGAAAATGTTTGGGGGACAGCACGACATGCTGTACTTGATGAACTTTTCAAAGGAGCGACAGTACACACTTCTTTTGGGGGGACTACGATTGATTTACGGCATACGCATCTTGCACCAGGAGAAACCTACATTGATTTGGACTGTAGCTGGGGAGGAGTTGAAATTTATGTTCCTTCTGATTGGAAAGTTCTGTTCAAATGCAACACTTTCTTTGGAGGATGTGATGATAAACGTTGGCAGGACGGGAAAATAAATAAAGAATGTATATTGGTGATTCGGGGAACACTTTCTTTCGGAGGCATCGAGGTTAAAGACTAAAATATGAAAGTACATCCGATTATAGATTATCCTTACCGTTGGATTCCTATATTGGCACTGGGACTGATTCTTGTAATTATTCAAGTGGTTATGATGTCCGGATATGCCGGAGTCGATTATGTACCTGCTGTGATAGATGGTATTGCAACAATTGGTTGGTTGATGGCATTAGGTTATCTGGCATGGTTTGTCGTGGGATTTGTTTCTGTGCTGCAGGCTGAGGTGATTGTGCTAGTTACAGGTATTCTGATTTGGTTGGCTGGCAGTTTCATGGTTTGTGATGTGATGGAACGTATTATAGGTATTACTTATACATCTTTTGCACCGACAATCCCTTTTCGCTTATTATTTGGTATTCCTATTTGGATGGTAATTCTTCTTTGGTATCGTTTGATAGTGGCAAATGAAGAAGTTCAAAATCAGGAAATGACAAAGGAGACTATTGTTTCACGATTGGAAGAAGGACTTGAGCCACCTAAAGTTGAGTTGATAGATCGTATTACAGTCAAAGATGGTTCTCGTATTCACCTGATCACGACTGATGAATTAATTTATATCCAAGCTTGTGGAGACTACGTAATGTTGGTCACTCCTTCAGGCGAATATGTGAAGGAGCAAACGATGAAATATTTTGAGACTCATTTGCCACAAGAAATATTTGTTCGTATTCATCGTTCAACGATTGTCAATGTGACACAGATTTCACGTGTAGAACTTTTTGGAAAAGAAACTTATCAATTGCTGTTGAAAAATGGAGTAAAACTTCGAGTAAGTCTTTCGGGTTATAGATTGTTGAAAGAACGATTGGGATTATAGTTTTAAGTATTGAGAGACTTCTCATACTATTTTGAAACCTTATTTTTTCGAGTACATTAGTAAAAGTATAGAGATATTGTCTTCTTAAGTCATATGTGTAAAAGCTTAATTTTTTCTTTCTTCAACTCTGATAAGAATATTACAATGGGAGATACAGAAAATGCACTCCCATTGATCATTATTCTTTGAGTGAATTATTAAACTTCATTACCCATCTCATCAATAAATATCATTTTATTATTTCTTTGTGCTTTAGCACGACCATTATGAAATTTTCCGATATAGTTATATTCAACTGGAACAATAATCTTTCCTGTAGAATTGATGATTCCTTGTTTCTTGCCTTTATGTACGTGGGCACGATTGTTTTCAAAATTTCCAATATGAGTATATTCAATCGGAACAATAACTTTTCCTTCTGAATCGATTATCCCTATTTTTCCGTCTTTATATACACGAGCACGATTGTTCTCAAAATTTCCGATATTAGTGTATTCTATTGGAATGATAACTTTTCCTTCAGAATTAATAATTCCAATTTTTCCGTCTTTATATGCACGAGTACGATTGTTTTCAAAATTTCCGATATTAGTGTATTCAGTTGGAATAATAACCTTTCCTTCAGAATCAATAATTCCAATTTTCCCGTCTTTATAAGCCCGGCGCGGTTATTCTCGAAATTTCCGATATTAGTATATTCAGTTGGAATAATAACCTTTCCTTCAGAATCAATAATTCCAATCTTTCCGTTTTTATATGCTCGAGCACGGTTGTTTTCAAAGTTTCCAATATTAGTATATTCAATTGGAATAATAACTTTTCCTTCAGAATCAATAATTCCAATCTTTCCGTCTTTATAAGCCCGAGCACGATTGTTCTTAAAGTTCCCAATATTAGTATATTCAATCGGAATAATAACCTTTCCTTCAGAATTGATAATTCCTAATTTCTTGTCTTTATAAGCTCGGGCACGATTGTTCTCAAAATTTCCGATATGAGAATATTCTAGAGGGATAACAATTTTACCATTAATATCTATTGCTCCATATTTCCCACTCTCATATTGTTCTTTTTTATGTTCCAAATTAATCAAAGGAAAAATCAGAGAGTTATTGTCATTTTCTGTTTTTCTCCATGTACCGTGTTGAGCTACTTTTGCTATATTATTTTTAAACTTATAAATCACGTCATAAATGGGTTCGGTTACCTTTTTTTGATTGACAATAAGACCATATTTTCCTTTTTCCGAATAAACATCAATTTTTTGAGCTTTCAAGAATGAAGAAATGGTGAATAGCATAATCATGCTGATAAAGAATAATTTTTTTTCCATATAATCTAAGTATTAGTTTCCTATTGGCAGAATTAAGTTAATGTATATTCAACTCGGTCAATAAGCTTTGTTTTATCTTATTTATCTCTTGTAGGATTGTAGACATACGGTTTCACTGTTTGATAGATAAATAAAATTACGATTTACTTCTCTATTTTGAACTCTGTTTTTTATTTCAAACTATAAATATAGATTCTGCTAATTCTATTTTGATTCGAAAACAGGTAAACTAACCTGAATTTAATTTGGTCAATTATTTTTTTGAATTTAAGCTACCTATTTATTGAATCTGAATATTTATGGATCGTAAATCTTCCGCCTTCGAACTGCTCCCATAATATATTTTATATGTTCCATCAATGGGATGCATAGTATTGGTCGTTGAATCAAACCATTCGAATGAATCATAAGGAAGCTCAATATTTACATTTTGTTTTTCACCTTTAGCTATGTTCACTCTTTGGAAAGCCCGAAGAGTTTTTTGTGGTCCTTCTTTATCGTCCGGGCGACTAATATACACTTGTACAACTTCTGCTCCATCCTGTTGTCCGACATTCTTTACCGGAATAGTGAGAATAACCTTTTCTCCTTTCTGCAGTTTTGATTGATTCAATTTAGCCTTTCCGTATGAAAAGCGTGTATAACTCAATCCATAGCCGAAAGGAAATAGCGGTTCTTCAGTCATGTAGCGATAAGTACGTCCTTTCATCGAATAATTTTCATAATCCGGTAATTGTTCCAAACCTTTATAGAATGTAATAGGTAGACGTCCGGATGGATTGTAATCTCCAAAAAGTACGTCTGCAATAGCTGATCCACCTGCTTGACCGGGATACCAAGCTTGCAGAATAGCGTTACAGTTCTCACTCTCGGGAACAATTGCCATTGCCGAACCTGAGAAATTAATGAATACAACTTTCTTTCCATTATTCTTTAGAAGAGAAAGAACTTCACGTTGAATAGCTGGTAACTCGATGTCTGTGCGGTCACCACCTTTGAATCCGGTAACTGATACATCCATTTCTTCTCCTTCCAATTGTGGCGAGATACCTCCGGCAAAAATGATAACGTCCGCATCTTTCACTTTGTCCATAAGTACTTGTTCGTTCAGAACAGATTTTTGTGCAGTAATATCTTTTGAATGGATAGCATCTGTCAGCCCACATATAGGTTCATAAATAATTTGTGTCTGAGGTAGTTTAGCTCTGATTCCTTCCAATAAAGTGACAGTATGTGACGGGAAACCATTGTAATTACCCCATTGCATAACAGAATCATTAGCATTTGGACCGATCACAGCGACTTTCATCTGACGGTTTAAAGGGAGTAGATTATCTTTGTTTTGTAACAGCACTAGACTTTCATGTGCTATTTTTAGTGCCAATTCTTTATGTTTAGGACAATCAACAACTGAATAAGGTATTTCCGCCCAAGGATGGGTTGGATTCATCTCTCCCAGTTCAAAACGTGCTTTTAATAATCTTCTGACGGAAGTATTGATTTTTTCTTCTGAAATTAATCCTTGTTTTGCGGCTTCTGTAATACTCTTGTAATTATCTCCACACTCAAGATCAGTACCACTCAGAACAGCATCTACAGAAGCATGTGCTGCATCTGGATGAGTATTGTGATGGTGAGGTTGGAAGAAATCTCCAATTGCTCCACAGTCAGAAACAACAATTCCTTTGTATCCCCATTCGTTACGGAGAATCTGCGTGAGTAAACGTTTGCTACCACAACATGGGTCACCTTCAAAACGGTTGTAAGCACACATCACTTCTTTTACTCCAGCTTTTTGTACCAAGTCTTTAAATGCCGGAAGATAAGTTTCCCATAAATCTCTAGGATCTATATTTTCAGCATTGAAATTATGGCGATTCCATTCCGGACCGGAATGTACGGCATAGTGTTTGGCGCAGGCATGAAGTTTATTATATTTAGCATCTTCCGGTCCTTGTAACCCCCTGACTACAGCTATACCCATTCGACCTGTCAGGTAAGGATCTTCTCCATAAGTTTCTTGTCCGCGTCCCCAACGCGGGTCACGAAAGATATTGATGTTAGGAGTCCATACTGTAAGACCTTTATAACGATCATATTGTCCTTTTTCATTGAAATTGCGATTTTTGGCACGTGCCTCATCTGATACGGCATTAAAAACCTCATAAAGCAAAACATCATCGAAAGAGGCGGCCATACCGATAGATTGTGGAAAAACAGTAGCCCGTCCGGCACGTGCTATGCCATGTAGAGCTTCGCTCCACCACTCATATGGCTTAATACCTAGACGTGGAATGGCTGGCGACGCATTTTGCATTAAAGATACTTTTTCTTCCAACGTTAGTCGTTGAAGTAAGTCATCTGTCCGTTGTTCAGCTGATAGTTTGATATCCTGATAAGGATACTGTTCTGGTGCATTGTTCTGCGCCTGTGTTTGGAATATACAGGTTACTGCAAAACATGCTATGGTCCACTGTCTTATCATTACTTTATGGTTTTAGATATTGTTTAACTGGGGCAATTTTCTTTAAATATTGGGAAAAGAGTACTTATTTAACATTTTACTATTAGTGATTCCTTTAGAGTGGTGTTACTAATAAAAAATAATTTTCCTAATAGAATTTCCGGTTAGCAACGAGCTGTTCAGAAATTTTAGGAAAGGACAAAATAATTAGTTGTTTCATAGTAATTGTTTTAATGTTTAAGCAAAAATAAGGAAAACAATATGGAATTAAAAGCATAAATTGAAAATTGAATAAAAAAAAGTTTTTTATCTATATTTTTATATCTAATAAAGTGTATGCTCTTTATTGACAGTTGATTATTTATATATTATAAATGAGTCTTAATAAAAAGCCTTAAAAAATCCTCTTTACGTCCTAATCTAGGATATAAAGAGGAAATTTTCTTGACGAGAGTTGCATGGGGTATGGTGAGATGAAATCATAATTGGGGAATAAATTGCACAATACTTTCACAAGTGTCCTCTCATCATTGCCTAAAATCTAGGCAAAATTAATTAATAATTTTTATAATCGGCTATATATATTAAAATATCTTATAAACTTTATGAATATTTTGATATATTGAATATATTTTGGGATGACTTTTAGGACTCATTGATTTTTACTATCTTTGTCAATTCAACTAAGAAGTAATCCAGAAATATATGAATGAGAATTTTTTATATAATGACTTCCCCACTTTTCTAAAGAAGTATTTTTCTTACAAGGTACAAAAAATATCATTGAATGCAGGTTTCACATGTCCCAATCGTGATGGTACAAAAGGATGGGGAGGATGTACTTACTGCAATAATCAGACGTTCAATCCGGACTATTGTCGGACGGAAAAGTCAATTGCTGTTCAGTTGGAAGAAGGAAAACGCTTTTTTGCGCATAAATACCCGGAAATGAAATATCTGGCATATTTTCAAGCCTATACGAATACATATGCGGAATTAGAAGGATTGAAACGAAAATATGAAGAGGCTTTGGAAGTTGAAGGGGTAGTTGGTCTGGTTATTGGTACGCGACCAGATTGTATGCCGGGAGATTTACTTCGGTATTTGGAAGAACTGAATCGACATACTTTTCTAATGGTAGAATATGGAATGGAAAGTACTTTTGATGAAACTTTACAGCGCATTAACAGGGGACATACTTATAAGGATACGATTGAAGCAGTTTGTCGTACTGCTGATTGTGGCATTTTAACCGGGGGGCATATAATTCTGGGACTTCCTGTCGAAACTCATGATACAATGGTAATGCAAGCAGAAGTTCTTTCTGAGTTGCCAATTTCAACTTTAAAAATTCATCAATTACAGTTGATACGTGGAACTCGTATGGCGAAGGAATATATGGATAATCCATCTGATTTTCATTTATTTATGGATGTTGATGAATATATTGATCTGGTAATTGATTATGTGGAACATTTACGTCCTGATTTGGTAATAGAGCGTTTTATTTCTCAATCTCCTAAGGATTTGTTGATTGCTCCGGATTGGGGATTAAAAAATTATGAATTTGTAACTCGTTTGCAAAAAAGAATGAAAGAAAGGGGAGCTTATCAGGGGAAGAGGTATAAGGATTCAGAAAAAAAAGTTATTTTTGCAGATGATAAGTTCACCATTGAATAGATATCAGACTTTAACAGATATCAAGTGGTGAGGCGAAATTAATTAAAGTTGAAGAATGGAACAGAAAACAAGAATTAAAGGAAATATCCACTATGTGGGAGTGAATGACCGTAGCAAACATCGTTTTGAATCGATGTGGCCTTTACCCTACGGAGTTTCGTATAACTCTTATCTGATTGATGATGAAATGATTGCTTTGATTGATACTGTTGATATCTGTTATTTTGAGGTATATCTGCGGAAAATCAAACAAGTGATCGGCGAACGTCCTATCGATTATTTGATTATAAACCACATGGAACCGGATCATTCAGGATCTATTCGATTGATTAAGCAACATTATCCGAATATTATTATTGTAGGTAATAAACAAACATTCGGTATGATTGAAGGTTTTTATGGAGTAACTGGTGAACAATATTTGGTAAAAGACGGAGATTTCCTTGCTTTAGGTCGTCATAAACTTCGTTTTTATATGACTCCTATGGTGCATTGGCCGGAAACGATGATGACATTTGATGAGACAGACGGTGTTCTCTTTTCTGGTGATGGATTCGGTTGTTTCGGTACGCTGGATGGCGGTTTTTTGGATATCCGTATGAATCTGGATAAATATTGGGGAGAGATGGTTCGTTATTATTCTAATATTGTAGGGAAATATGGTAGTCCCGTTCAAAAAGCTTTGCAGAAATTGGGAGGGCTTCCTATATCTACTATTTGTTCTACACACGGACCTGTTTGGACGAAGAATATAGCGAAAGTGATTGGCATTTATGACGTTTGAGTCGTTATGATGCTGACGAAGGTGTAGTGATAGCTTATGGCAGCATGTATGGAAATACGGAACAAATGGCTGAAGCAATTGCTGCAGAACTTTCTGCACAAGGTATCAAAAATATTGTTATGCACAATGTGACGAAGAGTCACCCATCTTATATTATAGCGGATATTTTCCGGTATAAGGGATTAATTATTGGTTCTCCTACTTATAGTAATCAGATTTTCCCGGAAGTGGAGTCTCTATTATCTAAGATTTTAGTGCGTGAGCTTAAAGGACGTTATTTGGGAATGTTCGGATCTTATACATGGGCAGGCGCTGCTGTGAAGCGTATGGCTGAATTTGCTGAAAAAAGTAAATTTGAGTTGGTAGGCAATCCGGTGGAAATGAAACAGGCAATGCAGGATATTACCTATACTCAATGTGAGAATCTGGCTTGTGCATGGCGAACCGTTTGAAGAAAGACCGTTAATAGTGATAGATAAATTTATTGACTAACCTATAAAATAATCGACTTATGAGACTTATTATTCAGCCGGACTATCAGTCCGTATCTCTGTGGGCTGCACATTATGTTGCTGCAAAAATAAAGCTGCCAATCCAACCCCCGATCAACCATTTGTATTGGGCTGCCCTACCGGATCTTCTCCTTTGGGTATGTATAAAGCTTTGATCGACCTGAATAAAAAAGGAATCATTTCTTTCCAGAATGTTGTAACATTCAACATGGATGAATATGTAGGATTACCAAAAGAACATCCGGAGAGTTACTATTCATTTATGTGGAACAATTTCTTTAGTCACATTGATATCAAACCGGAGAATACTAACATTCTGAACGGTAATGCTCCTGATTTGGATGCAGAATGTGCACGTTATGAAGAAAAAATAAAGTCTTATGGTGGTATCGACCTTTTCATGGGTGGTATTGGCCCTGACGGACATATTGCTTTCAATGAACCGGGTTCTTCTTTAACTTCACGTACCCGTCAGAAAACGCTGACTACAGATACGATTATTGCCAATTCCCGTTTCTTTGATAATGATATTAATAAGGTTCCTAAAACAGCTTTGACAGTAGGTGTAGGTACTGTACTTTCTGCTAAGGAAGTGATGATTATCGTAAATGGCCATAATAAAGCTCGTGCATTGTATCAAGCAGTAGAGGTCCAATCACTCAAATGTGGACAATTAGTGCTTTGCAGATGCATGAAAAAGGAATCATTGTTTGTGATGATGCTGCTACTGAAGAACTGCGAGTAGGTACTTACCGTTATTTCAAAGATATTGAAGCTGGGCATTTGGATCCGGAATCATTAATTAAGTAATCGGTAATTCTTAATTGAGATAAGAAATGGGCTGCATCGCGTTTGAAGTGATGGCAGCCCATTTTATGTTCAAGTCTCTTAGATTTCTTCCAACCAGCCTTTACCTTGTCGGACTATTTCCGGTTCAACATCTGTACATTTTACAATTGTTGATGGTTCTATTCCTCCGATGCCTCCATCAATTACCAGATCTACGATATCTCCGAATTTCTCATCTACTAATTCCGGATCAGTCATATATTCCAGTTCCTCATGCTCCTCGTAAGGAAGAGTAGTAGTCATAATGGGAGCATCCAATAGGCGAGCTATTTCACGTATAATATTGTTGTTCGGCATACGAATACCTACCTCTTTCCGGTTACGGAAGATTTTTGGCAAACGGTTTGTCCCATTCAGAATAAAAGTGAACGGACCGGGAAGATTATGTTTCATCAGTTTGAATACGCTGTTGTTCACTTTGGCGTATTCACTGATACTGCTTAAATCATAACAGATGATAGATAAATTGTTTTTGCGTGGATCGATATCTTTGATTCGGCAGATACGTTCGATAGCACGTTCTTTCAGTCCGTGGCAACCAATGGCATACGTCGTATCAGTAGGATAAATGATAAGTCCGCCATCATTTAAGATGTCAATAACCCGTTGCAAATCTTGCTGGTTATTATTTTTATCATATAGTTTTAAAAGCATAAGTTTACTTTTTATCTATTTCAACTTCTTCAAGAGATCTAAAGCTTTCTCTGTCGCTTTTTGTTTGACAGAATCTTTATTTGCATTAGAACCACCGTCCAGACCTAGCTTTTTACCTAATTGACCGATTGCTTCTTCGGCTGCAGATTCAAAGGCTTGATTCGCCATACTCTTCATATCGACACTGACTTTGGGAGAACTAAATGAACCGTTGATTTTCAGATCTACCGTCGATATTTTAGCAAAGCTGGCAGAAGCGGGAAGTTTGATCTTACCTGTATAATCAATCGTTTGATCCAGACCAGTACTACCGGAAAGATTCAATGTATAATCTCCCATTTTAATATCGAAAGGTTGAGTATTCACTCTACCATCCTTAATCGTGAAATCTATTTTCATATCTTTCACCTTCATATCTTTAAGACTTGGTTGTTTGATGGCATCAGCAATCTGATCAATGGATTTTACTCCACTGAGGCTAAGATCACGTACAGATAAGCTGCCATCTCCTTGTAGGGTATTTAATACCGGACTCATAGTTGCATCCAAATCAGTCAGTATGTTGATACCACCAGAGAAATTACCTTTCAGATTCTCAAAAATTGGAGCGAGTTTCTGTATCATATCCAGTTCTTTGTATGCTTGCGAAAAACTGATATCTGTGAGTTTGAAACCAGCTTTTACTTCCGGTTTCTTCGCGTTGGCAGTAGAGTAGTAGCCATTCATAACTGCATTGCCTCCCATTGTGTTCATGGAGAGATTCTTCATATCTACTTTTCCATCCTTAATGATAAGTTTGCCGTTCATATTGTTGAATGCCATTTTGTCAAGCAAGACTTGTTTTAAGTTGGCATCCATTTGAAGATCAAGATTATGGGGAACTTCGAAAATGCCTGTTGTTGGAATAGAATCAGTTACAGCGGCTTCACCCGAAGTTGAGTCAGTGGCTGTACTATCAGTCGAAGCAGTCATAAAATCGTTCAGATTAAAATAATTTGAATGAATATTAAGATTGCCTTTTAAAGTCGTACCTTTCAATGCGTACCCTATATAGTTTTCGAAACGACTGTCAGCTGTAATGTCATTCTTACCCATATTGACGGTAGTTTCGCTTAGTTGGAGATATTGAGGGGTAAAAGTAAAGAGTGATTTCTTTATTTCCACATCCGGCATATCTTTTATTTTGAGTTTCATGTCCGTCAGATTAATCGTACCGGATGCTTTGAAATTATCATATTGTTCCTTTTCTATATAAGAAAGTCGTCCGGACATTTGCATATCGGCATTAATTGTTCCGTTCAGATCCATGTCATCCATTGGATAAACTTGTTTGATCATTCCTAGGTTGAGTATACCTTTGGCTTCTGCTTTGAAGTCCGGATCACTGATCGGAGTCTTTACGTCAGCTATCAGCTTAAACGGATTACCTGCTAGATTGAAACTGAAAGGGTTGATGTTGATAGTGGTTAGGTCAATGTTACCTCCTGGATTCTGTACATTGGCATTAATATTGATTTGGTCTACACCTGTCGGTAAAGCAGGATAACGGAACATGGCGTTTTTGACTTGCATATCGATATTGAATGAAGGAACAGTGTCTCCCTGTAAAATACCTTTAGCTGATGCGGTAAGTGTGGCAGTTCCATCCGTCTTTAAGCTGGAAAATTCGGTTGCATAGATGGCAGGAATGAGTGACAGAATCTCTTTAAACCCTATATCATTGGTATTAAGTTTCAAATCCATGTCGATTGCCGGGTCTTTTAAAGCAACCCATCCATCGATTCCTGCTTTAATTGCATTAAGTTGGAAGGTATTTTCCTTTAATGTATATTTATTGTTGGCCAAATCGGCATCTACGTCCATTTTTGTAGAAATCTTTGCATTAGCCAAAAAAGGAATACCATTCATTTGATAAGTTAGTGCTTCAGTGGCACCTTCCAACTTCAGAGTAGTGTGGTCACTACTTAAATCTCCGGTACATAGAGCATTAAACTTGCGGATATTTGCATACATTTTGCCTTGTTGGTCATCATAAATCAAGTCCATATCCTTGATTACAAAACGTTGTAATTTAACTTTAAAAGGAGAGGAATCTTCTGTATTTTCCTCAGGTGTATTTAAGTTTTCCGTTGAATCGGGTTTCATAATATTCCAATTGGCACGTCCGTCGGGAAGAACAATAGCATGTAGACGAGTATCTTCAATAGAAATTTTTTGAAATATCGTATCCGCTATTTCCAAAGAGAGAAAACAGATTGATAGCAGCAGTTACTTTTCCTGCCTGTACAAGAGTATCATTAGCAAATTCACCTGTACCTTTCAGCCAGAAATCTTCCAGAATGACAGAAGCCTGTGGAAAATCTCGGAATAAGCTAATACTTAGGTCTTTAAAATCAAATTGTGCATTAAGCATTTTATTGCCTTCTGTTTTTACAATCCCTGCTATTTTACCCTGGAAGGCAAAAGGGATGAGGAGCATTAGTATAATAATAACTCCTACTGTGATAGCTGCGATCTTCAAACCTTTTTTCATATAACGACTTTTTTATTGTTGAATAAATAATAAATTCTGTTAGAAAGCGTAACCGAAAGATAACCAGTAGGAGTTTCTCATAGGAATTTTCTTTTCCGCAAACAACCATGAAAAGTCTATTTGTCCCCCAAGATAATGTACTCCTAAGCCTGCTGTAGCATAACTTGCATCTCCTTTATTTTTGTTTCCATAATGATATCCTCCGCGGAATTTGAAATGTTCCACTAAAGTATATTCAGCTCCTGCACTGACTCCGAGCGACTGTACATCAGAAGGAATCATTCTGTAACCTACATCAGCAGCTACTATTAATTGGTGGATCTGATTAAAAGATAAATCGACCGAACCTCCGGCTTTAACAAAAGCAGGCAGACTTTCTTTTGTATTCAGATACTTGACTTTTGAACCAAGATTACTAAATTGAACTCCGGCCGTCCAACTTGCATCATCCAGAAGTTTGAAACTTCTTCGATAAATAGCACCCAAATCGAGAGCAAAGGTATTTGCACTTTTTGCGCCTCCAAAACTACCCATATCAGAATGGATCAGTTTGGCTGTTGCTGATACAGCTAAGTTAGGAATTATTTCGTGTGCGTATCCCAAATCAATCACCCATTCTTTAGGACTTATGCTTTCGTATTTTCCATTATTACTATTTAATACATCCAAGGAGGGATAATTGTAATAACGGAATCCACCCAAGATGACATTGCGTTGATTGATTTTATAAAAACCGCCAAGGCTGTTTAAAGAATGACCGGAATCATAATCGCGCATGATAGGTGCAAAGGTATAAGTGATACCTCCATTTTCTGAGCTGATAACAGATGCCGCTCCGTTATAAAAAACAGCATTATTGTTGCCAGGTAGTGCAACACTTGCACCTCCCATTCCAGCGCTACGTGCATCAGGGGTAATAGTAAGGAAGTTGACTGCTCCGGTATTAATAGGAGCTAAATCATCCTGTGCTTTTACATTCCATGCGAAAGTAAGGATAAGGATACTGAGCACTATTTTTTTCATATGTATATATTCGGTTTAAATTAATATTTAATGAACCTTTCTTTAATGTTTTTACCATTACATTCGTACTCCATCGTATAATATCCTCCCGCTAATTTACTTATATCCAGCGAAGTAGTCATATATTGTTTAGCAGTAATACTTTTACGGAATACTTTGTTGCCCAGATTATTATAAATTGTAACAGTTGCATTTCCTCCCAATTCATAATTTACACGAAATAATAATATTCCATTAGTAACTGGGTTTGACTTTAAAAGAAAGTTTTTGCTGTTAGTTTCAATATTGGGAAGTTCTGCTTGTAGGGCTGCCTTTGCATTTACACATCCATTACCTAATTGACCAATATAATTGGGGTTGTAAGAATCTACATCATAAGCAGTGCTTAACAGAATTTCTTTTAGCTGTTCTGCTGTAAAGCCCTTTTTCCCAACTCCGTACTTTTCAATAACAAGAGCAGCTACACCGGAAACATGGGGACATGCCATAGAAGCTCCATATAGATAGCTGTATGCACCATATGAGAATGTACTATATATTTCTTTATCAGGTACAACATTGTTAGGATTTAATTTTTTGTTTTCTCCGCCCGGAGCACAGATATCTATATAGTCACCGTAATTCGAGTAAGAACCTTTTTTATAATCAGCACCTATCGCTGCCACTCCTATCACTTTCTCATAGTCTGCTGGAGTTGCATTTTTAGGATTGGAACTATTGTTGTTATTCGTAGCAAAAAGAACAATACCTCCTTTCATAGGGCTGTCAGGTAATTGGTTGCCATCATTGTCACAACCAGCATATTTAATAAAATAATCAATAGCTTCTTTATCGACAGGATCTAATGAACTGTTATTGTCATATCCCCAACTATTTTGGCAAATGATTGCTCCGTTGTCTGCTGCGTATTTGATGGCAGTAGCACCTTTTGGATCACGAAAACCATCAAGCATTTGGCAACACATGATTTTTACTCCACTGTTTGGAGTACCGTTTCCGCCTGCAATTCCACATACTCCTTTTCCGTTATTGTTAACGGCTCCTATAATTCCTGCTACATGTGTAGCATGGCTGTAAGGGCTTAAATGAGGACTATTAGCAGCGAAATTGTAACCATGTACATCATCTATATATCCATTCCCATCATCATCTATACCATTTCCAGGGATTTCATTCGGATTTATCCATAAATTATCATATAAATCCGGATGAGTAACATCCACACCTTCGTCTATTATTGCCACGATGATGTTTGGATTTCCGTTGTATTGTTCCCATACATCTACCAACCGAATATCCGCGCCGGCTACTTGCCAATCCTCAGTTCCCGGATTATAAAAGTTCCATTGCTTATCAATATACGGATCATCCCAGGGAAGTACGGCAGCTCTGGTTGAAACTTTATAAACAGGACAAGCAATCTCTACTCCATCCAATATTTTGATATCATTTACAGCACGAGTCGTTGCTACTTCTTCTGAGTACCAAACGTCATACCAAAGATGTAATCCTTCCCTGCGTGTACGTTCTTCGTATTTCTCAGAGTAAGGGAAAGTACGTTCCATTCGGGTAACCTTTAAGATAGAAGCAGAACCGTCCAAAGCCTGTATTCCGGTGGAAACTTTGCCGTTGATACTTCTGACAGTAACCTGTTCTTTTGGTTCTTCTTTTAGTTTGATTCTCATTAGACCTTTCACAACATCACCTTCTGAAAAGTCAGGTGTCGTATTATCTATTACAATTTCCTCTTCAGAGGAGATATTGAAATCTGTATCGTCACTACAGGCGGTCAGCCAGCAGATGGAGAGAAACAATAAAATAAATTTCTTCATATAATAAGTATTAAATCTATCTAATCAGCTATTAAATAATGAAGAGTTGTACAAAGTTACGTTTTCAGCTGTAAAAACCAAATGATTTTATGGTTTCTTCTTTCTGATTTCTTCAGCAATGCGCCATTGTAAGGCAGCTTCCTCTTCTTTTCCAACTTTCAGCAGGGCATCACCAAAGAGTTCATGAGCACCTGCATGTTCCGGTTTCAATGAAGTTGCTTTGTCCAGATCGGCAATAGCACCTTCTGTGTTGTCAAGTTTCAGTCGGAGTTTTCCCCGATTATAAACAGCTTTAAATTCAGTAGGTCTCAGACTGACAGCCGTATTAAAACAATTTTCAGCATCGAAATATTGTTTTTGGTTGAAAAGGGTAATCCCTTTTCTAATCCATGCATCCAGATAATTGGGATCAAGACTAAGAGCCTTGTCGTAGTTGGCAAGAGCAGCTCGTGCATCATGTGCCTGGGTGATACATTCATTTCCCATCAAAACATATTCATGAGCATATTCGCGCAATTGTTCCTGTTGTTTTCTCATTTGTTCTTTGAGATTCTTGTTTTGCTCTTTTAAAGTATTGATAATACCAAGTTTACGGCGGATCAAACGACGGACAACGGGTTTTTCAATATCATACCGTGAATGAATAGCAAGAAAGAATTGTTCCAGACACTCTTCCATGTCTCCCTTATCGAAAGCATGTCCGGCAGCAGCATATTGCATATCAGCTTGTGCCTGTTTCAAAGCTTTATCAATTGCTTGTCGGTCATTGAAGCGTCCGGCAAAATTTACTATTTCCGGTCGGACAAAGATATCTGCCCGATTAATGGGCTTTTTCAATTGAATACCATCTAGTGAGGTGCATCGACTGAGAGCTACATAAGTTTGGCCTCCTGCAAACACGCCCCCTGTAAAATCTATAACTACCCGGCTAAAAGTTAATCCCTGGCTTTTATGGACAGTAATAGCCCATGCCAGACGAATAGGGTATTGTGTGAAACTACCTAATACTTCTTCTTCTATCTCTTTAGTTTTCTCATTGTAACGATAACGAATATTTCGCCACGACTCCCTTTTCACGTCACATTCTTTGCCATCATCGGTTATGACGTAAATCGTTTCTTCTTCTTCGTCAATACCGGAAATGACTCCAATAGTGCCATTTACCCATCGTCGATCGAAATCATTCTTGATAAAAATGACCTGCGCTCCGGGTTTTAATACGAGTTCTTGTGAGGTCGGAAGACTACTTTCAGGAAAATCCCCTTCAATACTTCCTTCAAAAGTGATTGGCTCTCCCGGAAGTTCGGCTAACTTCTTGTCGTTAATAGAATCGACTGTATCTCTTCGGGTAGCCAGAGTAATATACATATCAGCTTCCACTTCTTCAATCTGGGTTCTGTAACGAGTATTTAGAAGTTGTAAGTCGGCGGCTCCGGCAGTATTGGTACGAATATGATTGAGAACATTGACAAACACTTGGTCGGTCTGACGATACACCTTTTGAAGTTCGATGGATACAAGATCGATCTGGTTGAATACGCGTGCAGAGAAAAAATAAGGAGTAGGGTAGGAACGATTCAGTATCTCCCGTTCGTCATTCTTTACGACAGGTTCCAATTGGAATACGTCTCCTACCAACAAGATTTGTTTTCCCCCGAAAGGTTCGCGTAAATTGTGAGAATATACACGTAGAATACGATCAATCGCATCAATGATATCTGCCCGCACCATTGAAATCTCGTCGATAATCACAAGCTCAATTTGTTCCAACAGTTTGCGGTGTGGCTTGGTATATTTAAAAAATTCGTGGATACGTCCGCGTTGTAAACTTAAATTTGGATCATCCGGTAATAAAGGGTAAAATGGCAGTTTAAAAAAACTGTGCATAGTACTCCCTCCGACATTGATCGCGGCAATACCGGTTGGTGCGAGAACCACATGTTTCTTTTTGGTCTGTTCGCAGATATGACGCAGGAATGTTGATTTTCCGGTACCCGCTTTTCCGGTAAGAAAAACTGATTGGCGGGTATATTGGATCAGGTTGAGAGCATCCTGAAAAGCTGCATTGCTGGTATCTATGCTCATTTTTTGATACTACTACTCCGATTAATCAATAATTCCAAAATGTTTCATTGCTTTACTGATTCCATCTTCATCAACAGGAGTCGTGATATAATCTGCTGCGGATTTTACATCTTCCTTTGCTTGTCCCATGGCTACTCCGATAGCTGCATGGCGTAACATACTGATATCGTTACCTCCGTCTCCGAAAGCCATCGTATCTTCCAATTTTATCCCCAAAAAGCGGATTATTTCGTCAATGCCCTTTTGTTTGGTAACACTTTTGGCTGTAATATCGGCAAAGGCATGATACCAACGCCCTACTTCGCAAGTTGGAATATAGGGGCGCACTTCTTTCTCTTCTTCTTCAGTGATAAAAGGAGTCATTTGGATGATTTCTTTGCTGGTTGCTTCTTCAAAAGAAACAGTCGGGATCGTATTTACATGTAGAAAATCATAGAAAATTTGCTTTACCAATTCATTTGGTTGGCAAACTGAAATATGATGTTCTTCTACAAAAATGCAGGGAACACCTTTCTTTTCGCAGAATGTTGCCATTGCTTCTACTTCATCATGCGGAATGGTGCTTTTATAAATAACTTCATTGCCGACAAAGCAATAAGCACCGTTCATCGTTATATATCCATCAATCAGGTTACGATCCTGTAATTCGGAAAGATTATTGATGATAGTTTTGGGACGTCCAGTAGCAATAAAAATCTTATTACCTCTAGCATGGGCTCCTTCCAATGCCTTAATGGTAGATGTCGGGATACGATGAGTCTCAAAACTGACTAATGTTCCGTCTATATCAAAAAATAAAGCTTTTGTCATAAAATTCTTTTTGAAATGAGTATACATTCCTTATAAACATGTAGCAAAGATAATTGTTTTACGACTATAAACCTAGTGAATAAAGTGATTTTAGAGCTTCATTGTAGACTATTTATTAGCATTAACCTGTTATAACAAATATTTTGACAAGAGTTATACTATCCTGAATTGCAAAAGTATCGAAAAATATGATTGATATTAAAAATAAAAAAGTTACATTAGCAGTTTAATAGATATAATGAGAACCTACGGTCTTTAATTTTAAGAACATCCCATATAAATAAGTTATATATAGATACCATAAATATAATGAAAAACAGATTATTATGACTTCAAGAAGAGATTTTTTAAAAAGAGCCGGACTTATTACGGCAGCTTTTGCTGCTCCAGCTTTTAATGCACAAGGAGAAGAAACACCACGACGCAAAATGAATTTGAAGAACGCTAAAGTTGCAGTAGATGACCGATGGGACGTTATTGTAGTTGGTGGAGGACCGGGAGGTTGTACTGCAGCGATTTCAGCTGCAAGAGAAGGGGCGAAAACCTTACTTATTGAAGCTATGGGACAACTTGGCGGAATGGGAACAGCTGGGATGGTGCCCGCATGGTGTCCATTTTCTGATGGTGAAAAGATCATTTATAGAGGTTTGGCAGAGAAGATATTTAATGCTTCAAAAGCTGGGGTACCGCATGAGAAAAAACAGAATTTGAACTGGGTTAATATAAATCCAGAACATTTGATGATGGTTTATGACCAGATGGTTACAGAATCAGGAGCACAAGTACTTTTCTTCTCACGTGTAGCGGCTGTAGAAATGGATGCCAATGATAAAGTGGATGCTATTATTGTGGCAAATAAGTCCGGACTTGTTGCTTTTAAGGCAAAGGTGTTTATCGATGCAACGGGTGATGGAGATTTAGCAGCTTGGGCCGGTGCTTCATTCAAAAGAGGAGATGATGAAGGGAATGTACAAAGTTCTACGTTATGTTTTTCATTAGCAAATGTAGATAGTTATCGTTATATGACAGGTCCCTCACTGCATACAAGTAATAAAAACAGTCCGGTCTATGCAGCTATTGCATCCGGTAAATATCCTTTGATAGATAGCCATTTGTGTAGTAATCTGATAAGCCCGGATGTCGTGCAATTTAATGCGGGACATCTTGTGAATGTGGACTCGACAGATCCTTGGGCTACTACCCAAGCTATGATTAAGGGTAGACAGATAGCTGAACAATATTTGGGAGCAATGAAGGAATTCCAACCGCAAACTTTTGGTAGTTCTTTTGTCGTGAAAACAGCTTCCTTGTTGGGAGTTAGAGATAGTCGCCGAATTGAGGGTGATTACATCTTTACTGTCCAAGACTGGATGGATCGTAAGACATTTGAAGACGAGATAGGACGTAATAGTTATTATATCGATGTTCATAAACCCGGTCATAAAGCTACACGTTACAATAAAGGAGAATCCCATGGAATACCTTATCGTTGTCTGACTCCTAAGGGTTTGAAAAATGTCTTGACGGCGGGACGTTGCATATCTACCGACGAAGAAGCTTTTGGTAGCTTACGGGTAATGCCACCATGTCTGGTAACTGGAGAAGCTGCGGGGATGGCTGCTGTGCACGCTATCAAACAAACAAAAAATGATGTCCACAAGATTGATGTTAAATTCTTACGTAAGCGGCTGAAGGAAGAAGGACAATATTTCCTATAAATATACTTATATTTTAATAAACTTCCATTAGAAGAATTGCTTTGCTACCGGTATTTAAATCCCGGTGGAAAAGCAATTTTTTTCATTTACCTTTTAAAAAGAGAATCTTTTCATAAGGTTTTTCAACTTCAGAGAACAATCTTAGAATTTTTTTGTGGATTGTATCATATTGTCATGTATAAAAAGCAAATCCTCATGCTTCAAAGAAAAAAAAATATGGACCTTTGTCTCTGATCTGTTACATTAGCGTTTTCATTACTAACTTAATTTATTTATTCATGAATACAAGACTACTATTTACCTTTTCTCTATTGGCGATATTTGTGTTTACTCTAAAATCTTATGCCTGGAATAATGATATGTCGAATAATCTGGCATTAAAGAAAATAACTATTTCTGATCCTGAACAAAAGCTTGTTTTGCAACTCGACTATTCAAATGGTTATAAAATAACGCAATTGAATGTAAAAGGTAAAAACGTTTTGTCTGAATCAGGCATATTTACCGGCTTTAGTACAAAAGGTGGGCTGTTTAATTCAACTGTCAGTGCAGAAGAAGTAAAAGTTGAGAAGTCAGATAATAAGATTTTTATAAGAAATATCATTTATGGAGATCAGTCGATAAACGTGAATGAGTTATGGAGCTTTGAATTAGGGTAATAAAATAGTATGGAAAATTAGTCGTAAATATAGTAATCTGGCAAAATTAGAGGAAACAGCTTTTCCTCAATGGAATTTTGCTGACCTTTCCATTTGGAAAGGAGGAATCTTGGATAATGGTGGAATGGTCTGGTGCAAATATTTGAGAGGGGTGAATGATACATATGGTATACATACCGGAGGGGTTACCTTTTGGAATTCTGATACAGGAAATGCATTGCGAATCAAAGGCATTTCAGAAGGTAAACATATTGCAGCGAAATATTCACAGAGTGATAAGAATGAATTTGTTTGTACCCATTTTGTGACAAATGAGGAACTGGAACCCAGATATAATTTAAATCGCTTTGTCAATCAGAGATCAGATGTGTTTGTTCCATTCGATGTTCAAAAAGAAACGGTAAACTTGACACTTGAAATGGAGTATGTAGATTATGCTGTAGAATATTCAAGAGGAATCCTTCCCGGTATAGATGCAGAAGCCGTTCGTGAGTTAATGAATACTACTGGTAGATATGGAGTGGTAGATAATGGTATTGTTGGAGCCAACGGATGGACTACCAACTGGAAATGCCTACATGAACCTTTCTTTTCCCAGATTGGAATGGCCTTGAATGATGATAATTACATACGAAATATGTCATTGACATTAGACCGGGAAAGAGATTATGCAATGAAAGAAGATGGACGTGTGTTATCCAGATGGTATAATGCAGGCGAAGATCAGATACCTGGAACATTTAATTATAAAACCGGATATAATGAAGCAAGGTGGGGGTATACAATAGATTCACAAACAGGTTATGTGATCAATGCAGCAGAACAATTTGATTTGTGTGGTGATAAAGAATGGCTTCAATCTCATAAAGTAAGTTGTGAAAAAGCTCTCGATTGGTTAATAAAGAGAGATTCGAATGGGAATGGTATTTTTATCATCAGTTAGGAATAGATAAAATAGTTTGGATATTTCCTGGTTACGGAGGACGTTTCTTCGATCCGAATGATAGTGGGGAAATAACCATGTGGGGGGGGGGACCGACCCGAATGGTAAAAGCTGGTTTAGCTACCTACCAAGAATATATTAATCCGCCAATTGCAGATTACATGGATCCGTCGCAATTGTTTCATTATCCTTCTTGGCCTGATCCTGATAAATTTGATTATGCAGGAGCAAAAGCATTGGCAAAAGAGGCCCGTTCCTGGAATTTTGCAACAATAGGTCCTTGGATCTCTCATTTTGAAATATATTGCCAGATGCGTGGCCTGGAATACGCTTTGATGGATACTTTGGCGAATCCGGAATTCTTGGATGCGACAGTAGAGCGTATCGATGCAATTCAAACAGTAATGTTGGAACGGATGCTTACCGAATTGAATGACGATTTAGATATTGTTTTTATAAGTGACGATATGGGAATGTAGGATAGCATGCTGATCTCGTTGGATTCATGGGAGGTACATTTTAAGCATAGACTCAAGAAGTGGTGTGACCTTATCCACAGTTACGGAAAAAAAAGTATTATATCATACAGATGGGGCTGTTTTTCCTTTGATTCCGGGATTGATAGAATGTGGAATAGATATCTTGAATCCGATACAGCATGTTTGTTCGGGTATGGACAGGGTAAACTTGAAACTACAATATGGTAATGATCTGATTTTTCATGGAGGAGTAGAGAATCAGCGGACTTTGCCGATGGGAACTGTCAGCGAAGTGATTGAAGAGACTAAAAAATGTCTTGATACTTTAGGTAAAGATGGAGGTTATATTTGTTGTTCGTGTCACAACGTGCAGGCCGGAACTCCGGTAGAAAATATATTGGCAATGGTCGATACAGTGAAGTCTTATACAAAATAATGAAATAGTACAATGGAACGCATGACTGATTTAAAATGATTATTTATCGTCATTTTGTAAATCGGCTGCGTCTTTATATCCAGCCATATAGCCTATCTCTTTTACACTCATAGATGAATTAAGCAATAGATTTTGGCCTTCTGGAGTCTAATTTCTGATATAAATCGTGTTGGTGATACGTTGGTATATTCTTTGAAAAGTTTTCTAAACCTAGAATATCCCATATTGATTTGTTGGGTAACTTCTTCTGGTGATATTCCTGTTATGGCATTTTCTCTCATGATTCTACGAACTTAATTGATGTGTTCTATGACAGTATTATCTGTATAGTGTTGATTACAGCCATAATAGATAGCTATTTCCAGAATAAGATTACCGATTCTTGCTAATACTTGCTGGTCAGTTGTTTGTTCTGATGAGGTCCTCGTGTACCTATCTAGTATTCCTGCCATCCGGTTTTCTTATCAGGGAAGTAATGTGCTATGTGTAGGGTGGTATAATCAGCATATCATCTGTTCTTATTCTGTAATAGATATTTATAGCAGTTTTGCTCTCACTCACTTATAACAATTGCTACCACTCCACAGATGTTGATAAACCGGGAGATGCAAACGAAAAGTGAAAGCGTGAGAACAAACGTCGAATCAATTTGATTTTCCCGATTAGAATAGTTTCAATCTTCATATGTGCTTAATTGTTAATAAGCTTGAAAAAGAAATCATGGATAATATTTTTTTATCTTTTTCAGTGATAACGGTCCTGCTAAACAAGTACCTGGTGCTTCTTCGGGAGAATTGCGTGGTGGTAAATTTAAAGAATGGGATGGGGGAGGCCGTGTACCGGCTGTTGTCTATTGGGAAAGGTCAGAAAGTAATTATAAGAATTTAAGTTCGCAAGTGACGGGGTTTGTGGATATTGTTCCAACTGTGAAAGAAATTATTGGAGACAGCAACATCCTTAAACGTGCGTATGACGGAATAAGTATATTCCTGTCTTGAAAGGGGATACTAAATGTATTGACCGTGATTTCTATCTGGGCTGTGGAGCTGTTGTGAACAAGGATTATAAGTTTATTAAGAAAGATGGTAACCCGAAACTTAATCTGACAGAAGATTTTCTAGTTGATTACCAAACAGACCCTTATGAAAGAAAAAATGCAAGTATGAATAATGAGCAGATACTGAAGCGTTTGTATCAGGTTATTGAAAAGTATGATACAATAATGCCTTTGGTTCCGGAAATTCCATACGGTAAAGGACAAAAGGGGGGGGAAGGCTCCGAAAGAATGGAAAGTAACGCGTTGATTATCCTAAATATTTCATTTGTTTATAGTATGATTGCATCTGTCATTCAGAACGAAGTGAAGAATTTCTTTTCTCTGAACATGCAAAGAGAGGGGATACTTCTCTATGCTTTGTATGACGGATAATATACAAGTATCGTGACTCTGCCGAACATAGTAATAGTTTATTGTATCCAGCAGAAGGAATGATAAAATTGGTATCCGGAAGAATAGTATTGACTAAAATTTGTACAGACTATGAAAAATCAGATTTAATTTTTTTATCTTTGTTGTTATTAAATGAACTGAAATATGAAATGCAGATGAAAAAGCTGGTGATATTATTGATTTTCCTTATGTTTTTCATTTTCCATGCTTTTACGCAAACGCAGGCATTATTTTTTCAACGTATTCTTCCAAATAAAATCGACTTGATTGACGAAAATTTTTGGAGGGCACCTTATGATTCAGTTAGTACACCCCACACTTCGAATTCATATTTAATAGGCAACAGTATAACGTTTAATTTGTTAGGGGACTCTCACCTCCATTTAAAACAACTGCTTGAGAAAGTTCTTAGTTTAAGTGAAACAACAAGTATACCTGTACATATACATCTTGACGGACAAAATTGGATCGCTGCTCGTCCCGATTTATGGAATTGGTTTGATCCTTCCATCCCGGGTTATAATCCGGAGAATAGAAAAAATGTCGAATGGACATCATGGACGCCTGATTCAGCTGTAAAAGTTTGCTGGCGTGATTGGGGACAGCAGATTCGTGTACTTCCGGCTCCTAATATAGCTTCTCCGGCAATCTTGAATGCTCATTATGAAGCTTATGATTTGTTGTTACCAATCATCATCAAATGGATAAAGCATCTTCCTGCTGCAAAAAAGTATTTATTCGGAGGAATTCGTATTGGGTGGGAGGCTGGTATAAACTACAATGCATATTATTATAAGAATGGAAACGAAATATTTGACAAACATCCCAGTACTACAGAATATGACCCGAAGACGAACCACTACAGAGAATTTTTCATTAGACAGTAATACATTACGCTTGGGATATGCGGCAGCGTCTACCAGTAATATTCAGACAGAAGGTGAATTAACAAATGCTGTTTATGAGAAAATTGTCCATCGATATGTGGAAACTCTTTGTAGATATGTGACAAATTTCGGTTTCACGCCAAAGGAACTTTTTACACATATCGGTGGAAATTATGCCCCGTTTGATAAACATTTAAAGTTTTGGCCCGCAATAAACCGGTATGCCACGCTGGATGGAGTTTTTATTCTATGGATCCATCTTCTGCCGGGTCATTATCTGACGAGTTGAAAACAGCAGGTTTATCTCAGTGGGCGGCTTCCGAATGGTTATGGCCTGGACAAACTTCGGATGAGTGGTGCGAACATTTACGGAAGACTTATTCCTTTAAGGATTGTCGTTTATTAGTAATTTACAACTGGGAGTTTATGATAGACAGAGACGTTATTGCACAAAAAGGAATCAGGAAATTTCTCTCTGGAAGTAGCTAATGGTCTTCTAAGACTCCCAATAATGAATATGGTTTCCTGATAATCCTTCTGAAGGATAAAGGTGCCACCTCTTTAGGAATGGTTTGAGTAATAAGCAAAAAATGATTGGATATATATTAAAACACAAATATTATGGTTTTTAATAAAATGTATTTAGGTCTTTTAGGAGCAGTCTCTACATCCCTACAAGCTGCCGAACGTCCGAATATTGTCATTATTTATACGGATGATATGGGGATAGGCGATTTGTCTTGTTACAATAGTGGCTGGGTAATGACTCCTAATATTGATCGATTGGCTGCAAATGGTCTTAAATTTAATCATTACTACACAGCATCTCCGGTAAGTTCCCCTTCCCGGGTGTCTTTAACCACAGGAATGTTTCCCACTGAGTGGGGGGTAAATACTTTCTTACATGATAGAAAGGGAAATGCGAATTGTGAACAGTTAGATTATTTGGATACTTCTGCCCCTTCTGTGGCAAGAACTTTAAAGGAGGTAGGTTATTCGACTGCTCATATCGGTAAGTGGCATATGGGAGGAGGACGTGATGTGGATGATGCACCGCAGATACCTCGCTATGGCTTTGATGAATATGTCTCGACTTATGAAAGTCCTGATGCGGATAAACTGATCACCGCATCTAATTGGATATGGAGTAAGCAAGATAGTATCAAGAGATGGGAACGTACCGGATATTTTGTTGATAAAGCATTGGATTTCTTGTCACGACATAAAGGTACTCCCTGTTTTGTAAATCTTTGGCCTGATGATATGCATGATCCTTGGATTCCGCAAACGAAGTTTTTCGATAATAAAAAGAGTTGGACCAGCAAACCTAATTTTGTAGCTGTGCTGCAAGAATATGATAGGCAGATTGGACGCTTTATTGCAGGTTTGGAAAAGCTGGGTATGTTAGAGAATACATTGATTATTTTTACAAGTGATAATGGTGCTTTACCTACATTTGAACAAGTACGTACCAATGGTTTACGCGGCTCGAAAGTAAGTCTGTATGAGGGAGGGGTGAGAATGCCCTTTATTATTAGTTGGCCGAAAAAGATTAAAGGAGGAGAAATAGAAAATGAGAGCGTGCTTTCTTCAGTAGATCTATATCCGTCACTTTGTGCGATTACCGGTGCTAAAATGCCAAAGGGATTCAATTATAGTGGTGAGGATATGAGTAAAGCATTGTTAGGAGTTAAAGAACTTCGTCGTCATAAAGACCTGATGTGGGATTTTGGTCGTAATCGATTCTTTGGTCGCCCGCCTCAATTGCATCATCAAAGTCCTCACTTGGCTATCCGAAGAGGAGATTATAAATTATTGATAAATTCTGACCGAAGCCGACTGGAATTATACGATGTTAAAAAGGATCCTAATGAAACAACTAATATTGCGGATAAATATCCGGAATTGTGTAAACAGTTAAGTGATAAAGTGATTAACTGGTATTTTACAAAAAGAAAAGTTCGCCAATAATATTAGGAGTTAAGGTAATCTTATACTTTTGTCAATCATAAGTATAAGATGCCGTAAACTTAGAAATTTATGTTACTTTTGTTGTATCTAACATAAAAGTATAATGTCGTATGAACTATAATTTTGATGAAATAATAGACCGTAAGGGGACAAATTCCGTAAAATGGGATGCTGTGGAAGATCGTTGGGGACGCAACGATCTGATCCCAATGTGGGTAGCCGACATGGATTTTCGCACAGCACCTTTTGTTGTCGAGGCTTTGAGGGAACGCTTGGAACATGAGGTTCTGGGTTATACATTTGCTTGCAAAGAATGGGCAGACTCTATTATTAGTTGGTTAAAAGAACGTCATGGATGGACAATACGAGAAGAAATGCTAACCTTTACCCCTGGTATTGTTCGTGGATTGGCATTTGCTATCCAATGTTTCACAGAAAAAGGAGATAAAGTGATGGTAATGCCTCCCGTTTATCACCCTTTCTTTCTAGTGTCGCAGAAGAACGAGCGTGAGGTTGTATATAGTCCGTTGATTTTAAAAGACGGGCAGTATCATATCGATTTTGATAGATTCAGGAAAGATGTACAAGGCTGTAAGTTACTTGTTTTGAGTAATCCTCACAATCCCGGAGGACGTGTATGGACAAAAGAAGAATTGTCACAGATTGCTGATATTTGCTATGATAGCGGTACTTTGGTCATTTCTGACGAAATTCATGCAGACTTGACTTTACCACCATTTAAGCATTCTACTTTTGCTTTAATTTCAGAGAAGGCACGGATGAATTCACTTGTTTTCATGTCGCCAAGTAAAGCCTTTAATATGCCCGGTTTGGCAAGTTCGTATGTGATTATTGAAAATAAAGAAATCCTTCACCGTTTCCGAACCTTTATGGAGGCTAGTGAATTTAATGAAGGACATTTGTTTGCTTATCTTAGTGTGGCAGCAGCTTATAGTCATGGAACTGAATGGTTGAATCAAGTGATTGCTTATATAAAAGGGAATGTTGATTTCACTGAAAGTTATTTGAAAGAAAATATTCCTGCTATTAAAGTGATTCGTCCGCAGGCCTCTTATCTGATTTTCCTGGATTGTCGTGAATTGGGACTGGCACAAAATGATTTGAACCAACTATTTGTAGAAGATGCGCATTTGGCATTGAATACAGGAACTACATTCGGTAAAGAAGGAGAGGGGTTTATGCGATTGAATGTTGCTTGTCCACGTACTATACTTGTACAGGCATTGGAGCAATTAAAGGAAGGCAAGTCGAACTTTTTCAAAAGATTATAATACTCTAAGATTAGTCTATTTTTCGCTTTTAGGTGAATGGAACATTTTTAGTTGTTTTATCTTATATAGGTTCAATGAAACATTTAATATGTGAACATAAATAAAAAGGTCGGGACATTTTGTGTTGTCTCGATCCTTTTATTTATGTAGAGTGATTGCTTTGTGTTATTGTTTTTCGGGTAAAAGCACGAACTTCATTACAGTAGAAGTATCAATACATTTTGCTCCGGCCTGTTGAATATTATCTGGAGTCAAAGCCTCTATCTGTTCTCTTTGGCTAGATTCAGAATCTACTTTCTCTTGGTTTCGATATGCATAGAATATATTCAATAACCATATACCGTTTAACTTCAGATCAGACTCAAGTGCTACTCTTTTTTTCTGTTTCACACGTTCCACTTCTTCCTGAGTAGGTCCCTCCGATATTAGCTTATTTATTTCAAGTATTGCTCTTTCGCATAATTTCTCATAAGCTTCTGTATTTGTACCAAATGCAAGATTCAGTTTGGCATAATCTTCGTGTAATTTTTTCAGTGATCCAGAAACACGGACACCATAAACACCACTCATCTCAATACGCATACTCTCGTATAAACGGCTGTTGAGTATATCTATAAAGGCATTGTAGCAAAACTCTGTATCTTTATTCCAAGGTACTTTCTTTGAGAATCGGAGATTGACATTTACTTTATTATCTTTCCCTTTATGGAATAAATATTCTTTCGGACCAGTAGGGGTAATAAAATTCTGTTCTACAAACGAACGTTTGGTTGAAGCATTCGTAGGAAGTCCACCCAAGTAGGTTAGCACAAAAGGTTTCAATGTTTCTAAATCAATATTTCCTACAAATACATAAGTGAAGCCTGCTGCATTGCCAAATCGATTTTTATATATTTCCACAGCTTTTTCGAAATTTGCTTCATCTAATCTGTCGGGAGTAGGCCAAAGAAGACGTCGGCTATTTCCATTACTCATGATTTTGTCTATCTCATATCCGAAGAATTGATCGGGACTATCCAGTAAATGAGCATATTCTGCACGTTCTTTTTGCATCACACGTTCAAAGGCCGCTTTATCAAAATATGGAGCTGTATGGTATAAGTATACTAATTGAAAGAACTCTTTCATGTCTTGAGAACCAAATTTGCCGGACATTGACTCATTATAAAGAACTAGTGATTGAGTGATTGAAATATCTTTGCCGACCATTAACCTTCTTAGTTGAATGTTATTGATACTATTCACTCCACTTTCATCTTGTATACGTGTGGCATATAGGGCGGACATGTCATCGTCTGCGTCAAACATACTATATCCTCCATCAGAAGTAGCGCGGAAAAGAATTTGATTATTCTTAAAATCAGTTGGTTTAATCACTACCTTTACACCATTCGACAAAGTCCATTCCGTTATATTGGTATCGGAAAATATTTTTCTGATGCGATTGTTCCTGCTTCAGGAGTGAAGTTCATTAATTCATTCACTATTTCTCCTTCATCATAAGGCTTGATGTCTCTATGCGGGGCTTCCTCCAGAATAGCTCGTAGCTCATCATCGGTAGGATAGTAGCTTCTGTCCTGTGGACCGGTAATGATTATCGTTCTATTTTTTTTAGTCATATACTTTGTAGCTAATTCATTTATCATGTCTACGCTCACTATAGGAAGTGTGTTTAATAAGAAATGATATTCAAAACTAATTCCCGGCATCGGATTCCCTGTCAGGTAATTTACTTGACATTCATCCGCATATAGGTCAGAGGCTGTTTTATTACGTTCCTCATACCATCTGTAATATTTTGCTAACAGCTTCTTTTTAGCTCTATCTAATTCTGTAACACTAAATCCATATCGTCTGATTCGTTCGTTCTCATCTGCTAGAGCTGTAAGTGTTGCAGTTACTTTATCTGGTGCGCAACGGGCGTAACATGAGTAAGTATCAACATCTCTAAAGTAATTGGAGTATCCTATTTCTGCTTCTGAGAAAGGAACCGTACCTTGTTCTGTGGCTTCGGATAGACGAGCATCCACCATTGAAGAGTATAAGTTGTGACAAATATTTTTTAGATAATCCTTCTGTGTTACTATCTGCTCCGGCTTATGTTTGTAGGAAATTTCTACAGAACATCCACTTGTCTCTTTATCAGTGGCAACTGCTACACGCAAATCTTTGTGGTCAGGCACATAATGATGTGTACGTTTTTCTACCTTTGAGGGCATAGCATAGGCTGTAAATTTCTCTTTGATAGATTCTTCTATTGATTCGGGATCAATGTCACCAACTACAATAATAGCAGTCAGATCCGGTCTGTGCCATTTTTTATAAAAGTTTCGAAGCACATCGTAGGGGAAATTTGCAATGACCTCTTCTTTACCTATCGGCAAACGTTTGGGGTAATCCGAGCCTTTAAACAGAATGGGCAGATATTGTTCTCTTATACGGGTAGGCGCTCCTTTTCCTAAACGTAGCTCTTCAATGATGACTCCGCGTTCGCGATCAATCGCTTTCTCTGTTAAAGCCAGATTCATAGCCCATTCTTGCAAGATATGAAGTCCTAAGTCAAGATGTTCTACTGGAATTGGCAAGTAATATATTGTTTCTTCAAAAAAAGTAGCTGCATTGAGTTCACGTCCCAAATGCACACCGATTCCTTCCAGTTTATTTACCAGTTCAGTGCCCGGAAAAGAACTCGTTCCGGTAAATGACATGTGTTCCAGAAAGTGACTAAGTCCTTGTTCTTCGTCCGTTTCAAGGATAGAACCGGCATTAAATACTAATCTCAATTCTGCTTTTTGGGCCGGCACTGCATTATGACGAATATAATAAGTCATTCCATTATCTAGCTTGCCTACTTTTACTTTTTCGTCTATAGGCAATTTTTGTGACGGGCGATAAAAAAAGGTTTTACTTTCTTGTCCAATGACAAGTGCTGGATAAATCAACATTAATCCTAATAAAAGCATTGGTATTTTTATGTTCATAATTCTTGTTGTATTTAGAAAATATAGCCAAAACGTGCCCATACAGTATTCCTTTGTAAATTGTGTTGAGCTTGTAATGATTGATATCCTACTCTTAGGTAAAGTGTACCGGACTTGGCTAGTTGATGATTGAATGTCACATCTCCACCTACTGTATAATAACTACTCCACAAGATATCGCGATCCGGATATATAAGTCCTTGGGCAATGGTCGGATCAGCGGTTTCCCGTTCTGTGTAGCTGAAAGACTTTTTCGAAGGTGAATGATAACCGCCATTCACATGTATAAGAAGTGAATTATTTCCTTTTAAGGCAATATTGTGTGTTACCCCGCCTTCTACATGACAAGCGGCATATTCCAAATAAGAATCCATCACTTTATAGGTATCTGAATAAGTTTCATATGTTGCTTCTAAATCAAACTTCCATAGATAATCATCTTTCTCTTTTTGACGATTATTTCCAAATAAGAACAATGAATAAGAGCCTTTGGCAGCTGTTTGCTTATTTACTGAACGACGCGGGGCTTCAGAGTCTGTCTGCCAGGCATTTATTGTAGGAGAAGAATTAAATATTTGGATGATTTCACGTCCCGATCTTTCTTGCCAAAAATAGGAAGCTGCAATTAAATGTTTGGCTCTTTGACTGTAGATATTTATATGTGTTCCACCTGTATAGTGTGTTTCATAAAAACAGCCTCGTTTACGCGGCTTATTGCTTTCTATATCCATAGCATCTTCTGTATAGTTGGCATAATCTGCATAAACATCCATAGAGATATGTTCATTGTTCACTCCGAAAGTCAAACCATAACCCAGTCCGTCACCTTGATACTGACGCTCGCGTTCATTATTGCTAAATATGTCGTATACATATTGTCCCATTCCTTTCAACATATAAATTTTTTGAGGCTCGTTGGTATTGTATAGTATTAGGTTTGAATTTTCACGGAATCTGCGATAACGTATATAAGCCCCTAGAGAGAAATCATTCTGTTTCAATGTGACAGAAGGAGCCACCGAAATACTATTTACATTGGATTGAGGTCTTGGTCGATCTTTTTTGACCCGCGATCTACGTTCAATTGTAAATCTAGTCCTACAGAAACAAGATTATGAAAGAATGGCGAAGCTCCTTTCGCCCATAGTGCATAAGATTGTTTTTGCCAGTTTCCACCTGTACTGTCAGCTAATATATAAGGAGTACCTCTATAAGGATCGATAATGGAATTGAACCGGACATTCTTGTTGTAACTTTGTTCAAGAGAGAACCCACCGGCTATTCTGTATTCCCCCATTTTAAGTGCTCCTTCAGCAGAGAACAGGTAATCGGTAGCCGAGGAGGATTGCTGCGGACGATGAAAAGTCCCGTCTTTGTAATTGATACCCACATAGATGTTGGAATAACTTTTCCATTGTCCCAATGCTAAAGCTGAAGCATCTGAACGGTCGAAAGTAAACGCTTCTTGTCGATATAAGTCCAATTGAGCTACACTTTCCTCATTATTGTCTTCCGTTTGTGCAGAAAGGCCAATAGAACTTTCTAGCAACAGTAGACCTATTAATAGATTATATTTTATTTTCTTCATGGCACACTTATTTGGATAAAGGAACTTCATTGATTTCGAAGTCATCTGTTGAATTATTAGTATCCTGATAGATGGTGACTCCATTCTCTGTACTCTTTACTTTTCTGATTACACTGCGTCCCATATAAATACCATCTGTAGTAGCAAATCCGCTGTCTAATGCCGGTGGAAAGCGTTTGGTATTCGTTGATGTAGCATTTTGAATCAAGTCTACCGCATCAATTACATACTTCAATGGAACTTTTTTGCATAACCAGTATTCTTCATCCTCAAAAGGATCTTGGAAAGTTTCCGGTAAGGTTACCGTCTCAAAACTTTCTACTTCTTCAGTAGAAGCAGAAATGAGTACCATACCTTGACCAAATACGCTGATACGCCATAGATAACTATAGTCCGGCCAGAAGATTAGGCGCATATTGGGTGCATCATAGTCGGTATAGTTATTGGCTGGATCATTGCTGTAAGCTTCATAATCAGCTTTAGATAAATCTACTGGAGAATTCAGATTGAATTGCCCGTCTTTATTGTGAGGTGCAGCCATCACTGCAATGACAATACTTTCACCACCATTTAGCATTACAGCTTCATTACCTGCTACGACTTTCCAAAGTGTACGGATATATACATTTTTATAATTTCCTTGTTCTTCATTAGGCCATAATGGTCCCGGAGAGTTCATGGCTCCATAGTGCTCCACATTACCGATATAAAGATTGTTCAGAAGTACAGGCTGGGTAGAATTATTATAGATAGAGTAAAAACCATCATTTCGGTAAGTTCCTGACGATGGAGTACGTGAACCACTATAATACAATTCTTTAAATATCAATGTACTTGATAGAGAAGAGACTAATTTCAGATCATTGAGTTTAGGCTCTTCATTTATTCTGAGATTCACGTTCGATAAGAAAGCTACCAGATTAGCCGCTTTCGCATCTTCCTCACCGGTTATTTGTGCTACCTCATCTGCAGATAAAGCACCAGTTGCGTTGATTGTATATTCTCCGGGTAATAGCTTTTCTAATGTCAGTTTCCCCCATTTATCGGTTTGTTTGGTGTAACTGATCTGTTCACTATTATTGGTTAATGTTATAACAAGAGGTTGTGAATAAGGAGTCTCTGTACCGAAAATGCCATAAGGTAAATGAATCTCAAAAGTTTTCACATAAGGAGATTCGCTTGTTGTATCTTCCTTGCAAGCAGTATATACTATTACAGTCAGACAGAGAAGGAGAATCCTGTTTATATATTCTTTCATATTTGACATTTATTAATTAGCATTATATGATTAAAATTTCAACCAAACTTCCGCACCGAAGAATTGTTCCGGATTACGGGTTTTATAGGTACCCGGAGATCGTTTACTTTCTTCCAAAGGAGTATACATAAATAGATTATTGACGAAAAATGCAAATCCTCCAAAACGTTTCAACTCTTTAGTCAGGCGTAAATTGAAAAGCCATAGGGGTGAATATCTATCAACTATTTCACGATTTTCCAAAATCTGTTTCTGCCAATCCGGATTGATTGCATCACCCGGTTGAAGCATATGCATCGAAAGATCTTTTGCTGATATATATCCGATAGGTGTCTTGTTCTCTATTCCTAAATAGCTTTGCGAATCGTGCCAGATGGTTTGTATGGACAAGGATATCAGAAAACTGATCTTAGGTATGTTGTGAATGATGCGCAGATTGGTAGAAAAGCGTTTGTATTCAGTACCATCACCAGCTTCGTAAATACCTATATCCTTATAATTTCCGTCCGAATCCGGATTCTTTTGATAGAAAGAATAGGCGGTGGAATAGCTACGGCTACGCATCCAGGCTCCGTTAAACACAAACTGGGTACGAATAGGAGCTATCTGTCCGGAACTGAAATCAAACTCAATTCCCTGATTCTTATTTACCTTGTCATTCATCGGAGTGTTATATCCTAGAATGACATTAGAGTCTTATCGACAGCTAGTTCAGGATAGGTTCCCGGACGGTTGTTCAGTGTTTTATATTTTACTAATTCAAATTGATGGAAGGTATCAAAGTTCCGTCCAAAGGTATATCCGTTTTTCAGTATCTCGTTATAACCAGTAACTGAAAGGCTAGTCTGTCCGAACCGGAAATCTGCTCCGATTTCACTTTTTGTATTCTTTGCTATCTTTAGTTTCTGACTGACTGTATCATACACTTTAGTCGTTATGATGCTAAGTTTCTGGTCATCCATAACTCCGGTTGCACCTAAATTATCGTAATTCACGTAATCGAAGTAGGCCTTGTCTGGATATAGAAACATCAAAGGAGGAGCTTTGGCTGTAATACCCCAACCACCTTTCAAAGTCATAATTTTTGGAATTACTTCATATGAAACGTTGAATCGGGGAGAGATAACAGTACGGTTTTCTTTACGCCCTGGTTGGATCGCATCTGCTCTTACACCTAGTTGTAACATGAATTCACGGTTCGCAATTTCTGTAGTTATGTTATCTTCCGCATAAGCTGATAGTTGGTTTAATGCTGGGATATCACTGTAAGGTCTCATCCTTAACCCACTTGACGGAGGCATCAGAGGGTCGAATACTTTACCTTTACCAAAATTGACATCCGTTTTCCAGTCGATACCCGCAACAATACGGTTCTTAACACCACTTATTTCTTTAAAGAAGTTGGCGGATAATTTTGTGAAAACATTTAGCGGATTACCATAAGTGCTCATTTGGGTTAAGAACTCATAGGGTAATATATTAGTTAGTGCTGTAGGGTCCAGCTTGCTGGCATTGGTGATTTGCTGCCCCGTTGAGTCAAAAATATCTTCTTTTCGGTTGGAAGTTATAGTACCGTCTTGCATAGCTGACGTTACCATATAACCGAAATTCCCTTTAATTTCTTGATTGTAACCTTTCTGTCGGGCATAGTTGACAGATACATTCAATTTGATGAATTTAAAGAAGTCGCTGGTCTGATTCCAGACGATATTAGTATTAAACTTGAAGCCCAGGTTCTCGGCACGACGTTCACGTTGATATTGAGCATCCGAAGGGTCTAGTTTGGTTGCATCCAAATCAGAATAGAAGCCAAACCCAGTAGTGGTAAAAAGATTTTCACCAATGGTTTTGCTATATAATATGTTGGAAGTGAATCGCTGAAAACCTTGATAAGGTCGGCGTTCGTCACTTAATGATTTGGCATAGTCGAAATCTACACTTAGATTACCACCTTTTTGGCCTATTTGGAAACCTTTACCAATGGAAGCTTGTGTCAGTGTAGGATTAATTTTCATCTTAACCTGAAAAGGATACACACCGGCTTTCGGATTGATGATGATCACTCCTGAGTCATATCGCCATATTCCACAGAAGGAATTCCTCGGATCACGTCCACAGATTCTATGTTATCCACTGATATCTCACGTAAATCCAGTCCGGAACCTGCAGAAGAGGCGAAGCCGGTATTCAGTGAACCTTCTTTGGCAGTATTTCCTATCTGGAGATTAGCATTGTTTGAGATAGGAGCTCCATTAAATACGATGGAAGTCCCCATACTATTCAACGCATCACTTTGGATTTGTCTGAGTGTAGCACGCGATGGTGAGTTCAGTGTAGGATTGGAAGACAGATGACCGGGTAATAGCTCCAATATATCCCCCAAGCTAGTAGCTTGCAGGTGATCGATAGCTGAACGTGAAATGGAGGAAGAAGTAGAGGCTCCTGTTTTGTTATTGGTAGCTACTACGGTAACTTCTTTCAATGAGAAGTTTTCTTCGTACATTTCATACTTTTTTACTTTGTTGTGCTGGTCTTCCACAACAAGCTCTTCCGTAATAGGCAACATACCCACATAACGAATATTTATAGTTGTCTTTCCTACGGGTACATCACGAAGGAGGAAGAAACCATCGAGATCGGTAGTGGCGAATATGCTATATTGAGGCAAGCTGACAACTGCTCCAGGTAATGCCTCTTTTGTTCTAATATCCAATATTTGTCCCTTATAATTGACTTTTTTCGTTTTTTGTGCGTAGCTATAGGGAGTGGATAAAAGAAAAATAATGATTAATAAGGGAATAATCCGTAGATGATGAATCATAAAATATTTTTTATTCAATGCTGAACATATTCTTTGGAAAGATAAAAAAGAAACAACAACCGAACAAGGGAGGAAACGCCCTCATTCGGCTGGTTATATAAAACATATCTAAAAGATGTAGTAGAGTAGTGCTTTTAGATAGAAGCGGCAACTTATTTAGATTTCACACAACGTATAGGCAAAGCATTAACTACTGGTTGTTTTTTATCGAATGTTGCGAAGAGATTATCTGCATATGCGTAAGCCACTTTTGCTTCATCTGTGATGGTAGTATTGATTTCGCTACTCCAAAAATAAGCTGCTTTAGGCAAATATTTTTCAACTGTACCATTATTTAGTTTCCATAATCCGCCACGTGCAATTAATATTTTCTCTTGTAGTGCTTTTGCTGCCATAAGTTCTTCTTCTGTCATCATGTCCATATCTACGAAATCCCAATCCCAAAAGGTAGCATCAACTATTCTTTTAGTTTCTTCTTGAGTTGGTATTCTCCATCCTGCAGGACATGGGGTATTTGTAGAAACAGTCCAATCTTTGTAATCTGTTCCACTAGCATTCCAAGTCTTGTTGAAACTTGAATTTACGTTTGTATCATCATTTTTGGCAACCGATGTATTTTTACCGAACTGATAGTAGTTACCGACAGCTGCCGCATTAGGCTCAGAGGCATTATTATTGTATGGCTCTGTAGCACCAATATTGCGGTCAAGAATCAATAATCCGATTTCATCAGTCGCATCAATTACTTTGTATCCACCTTCAAGGCAAGCTTTAAGTTGAACAGTACAAGTACCGGTTTTGCCATTAGCTGCTTTAGCAGTAATAGTAACTGTAGCATCTGCATCTATGTCTTTCACCAAAGTCAGTACACCTTTATTGTTTACTGTCAGATAGGCTGTATTATTGGAAGACCAAGTGATCGTTGGATCATCTGCATTTTCCGGAGTAATGGCAGCGCTTAAAGTTGGTAGTGTAGTTTGCTCCTGATAGATTGTTGCCGTAGATGGGGTAACGGAGATACTTGTTACTTCAACTGAACTTGGATCGTCATCGTCACTACAAGAGAATGCAACAAATGCACTCATTGCTAAAAATAAGAATTCCTTTTTCATTTTTTTTATGTATTAGATTGAAATATAAAATAGCCTAATCAAGTTTCATTTTGTAACTATTCTCTATACTTACAATAATAATAGAGAAGTCAACTTACTTGAAATTATCACAAACATAGTATATATTTGAATTAATTCCAAACATTTTGCGCGTTAATCTTTTATATTACCTAAAAAAATATCAATATTAGTCTTTATGAGTACTTGAAACTACTACTATAGGATTCCCTCCATGATAGACACTTTTCATAATTTTATAATGTATATTTTCGATTGTATGTGAGTGTAGTTTTGTTAATGCTCATTTTGTAATATATAAAAATACTTAAACTGTAAATTAAACTATCAAATGGTCTTTTGAAAGTATCACCTGCTTCTTATAATGAGTACACTATGATGGTATTGAAATATTATGTTAAAAAATATGGCTTTTATTTACGAGGTAACTATCTTTTGGCCAGCATATTCTACATTTATTGTTTTTAAAATACAGAAAAGTAGGATGATAATTTAAGTAAATGGTCTCATAACACTTTGTCAATAGTTATATTTGTTTATCGTTGGTTTGATTAAATTGTTTATGGCAAACATAATACATTTGTTTCGGTATCAATGCCGTAAAAAACTTCTTTATTCCAACGTTTTTTCTTCTTTCCGTTTAATAATACTTTGTATGGAAGAGATGAGTTAATTCTAACTATAACTTTTTTCACTTTATTTGTAACGTCACCATCTATCTGAATTAACAGACGTTTATCTATAGTTTTTTTCCAACTTACTGAAAAAGAATCATTTCCAATTTCAATTCCGTCAATAGTAAGATAATCCAAGTCATCAGGAATTTGCAGATACATTTCAATCGGAGAACCTGGAATACCGGGTTGAATACCAGCCAGTCCTTTGACAAGACTTTCAATAAATGTAGCATACGACCATAATTGAGAAATATTGGAGCAACCATGAGGTTGGCATTCTGGAAATAATCCTAATGGAGATTCTTGGAGTGACAACGGAGCTTGAGCTGAAAGCTGAATCAATTTCCATCCTAAATCAGTTTGTCCATACTCAAAAGCAGCCGTAGCGCAAATATTATTATGTACTAATCCAACCCCATCATGTGAAATATCTGCTCCTTCATTATATTTGCCTACCATTCCCCAAAGATCATTAACCCAATGTTTTTGAATACTTTTAAAAGCTATTTGACCGTTTTTATCCTGAGCTAGTTTAGTTTTCTGTGGAAATACCACATTCCAGAAATGACTATATATTTTTTCTCCACTCCCAGATAAAGCACTAGGCCATATATTATGAGAATCATCCCACCAATCAACATTAAATCGCTTTTTATATGCTGAAGCAAGAGATGAATATAATCTGGACTCTGTTACTTCTCCTATGATAGTCGCCATTTGGGACATACAATTAAGAGCTGGGAATGTATATGCCGCTGTGGTTAATTCCACCCAATTGTTTTTAAACTCAGCTTCTTCCATAAGCCCATGTCCCTGGATGTATAAGCCATTTTTTGCATCTATATCTTTAATGATATCTTGTATCATTCGTTTACATAAAGGATACGCTTCTGCTAAAAATGTAGAGTCATGTGTCCACGAAAAATATTCCCAAACTGCATTTACTAATTGAGGAGAAACTTGAATGTGATCCCATCCTAAAAGAATTCCATCGCTCGATATTTCATGAGGAGCCCGCAAATTTTTCTCCGTATAGTATAGTAAATTATTCAATGTCCGTTTGGAAATATCCTTAAATCCACCGGACAGACATCCGGCTATTGAGAAACAAAAATCTGTACCAAATAAACGAGGATAGACTGGGACTCCTGCTCCAAGGAACAAATCCGGATATAAAGGTCTTTCATCTTTTATATTCATTAGTATATTGGCCTTAGCACAATAAAATGCATCCACTATCTCTTTTCGGGAACAATCCAAACGGACACCTTCGTTTATAGAATGCGTATATTTCTTCTGTTTTTTCTCTTTTTCGGGATTATAGCAGTTTATTAGTCTATTGTAACGTTCTTGAAGAGTTGTAACCGATTTCGATATGGTACCACATTCACCTGTTACTAAAAAAGGAATTTCTATGCTGCCTTCGGCTGGTAAACAAAGATCGTAAATCAATGCAGCTGTATCTTGCTGGATAAAATAGGCTGACGGATTTATCGGGCTTCCCATTGTTAAGAGCCCTGAAGAGTCGAATGCATATATCTGCCCATTCTTATAATAAATAGAATCCTTATCGTTTCGAAGAGTCTCAGCCCTCCATGAAGGTCGGATATTTACTATACCGGAAAAATTCAGTTTTAGGGTTCTGTCAGTAGGTGAATCGTTGTTTATTTTCAGTTTGACAAATAGTGCTTTATCATTCTCGGCTACAAAATCTTCCCTTGTAACAGAAAGATGGTGTTGCGAAAATGAGAATCTTGCGCTATAAAAGTCAGACTCAAAGTCTGTCGCATCTGTAAGTGCCCAAGTGTATTGATTATTTTCAGATAAAACAAAGCTAAATCCATTTAATAATTTGATAGGATGAGACCAAACACCCCGTTCTGCTGTCTCGTTGCTTTGTGCAGGAAAAGAGCCATTCATAAATCCTATTTCATATAAGCTTTTGCCTGCTAGAAAGAATGGAACTTGCCTCAGGTCCGAAACTTTCACACTTCTGTCAATACCGGAAAATTTCAGGCTTTGTTTACCTCCATTTTGGGCATATAAACTTGCTATTGCATTTACTGTGAAGATTGTATACAGAAATCCCCAGATAACCGGATGTTTTTTCATACGTTGGCAATTTTATATTGAGCAGATAATTTTGTTTGCAAAGATACGGAATTTATGAGTAGTTTTCTCTTTATGGTAATTCTATTGCAAATTAGAAGCGTAATTATTATATTTGCAGTTGTTATTTACAAATAAAATCGATAGTAGCAAAATCTAAAATAGGATTTGATATGAGAAAGTTTTATTATTTATTTATACTGATTGTAATATCTTGTAACGTCGGTTTAGCTCAGAGTCGTAAATCGGTATCTATTTTGGGTGATTCATATTCAACATTTGAAGGATTTATGCAACCGAAAACAAATAGTTCATGGTATTCTACAACTACAAAGCCTGAAACGGATGTAACTTCTGTAAAACAAACTTGGTGGAATAAATTTATCGAAGAAAACGGGTATCAGCTTTGTATAAACAACTCGTTTTCCGGGTCGACTATTTGTAATACAGGATATGATAAAGCGGATTTTAGCGACCGTTCTTTTATAACCCGTATGCCTGGGCTCGGTTTCCCGGATATTATATTAATATTTGGTGGTACTAATGATAGTTGGGCTGATTCTCCTCTTGGAGATTTTAAGTATGGTGGATGGACTAAGGATGATTTATTTAAATTCCGTCCGGCAATGGCTTATATGCTCGATCATGTGATTCATAATTATCAGAATGTTGAGATCTACTTTATCTTGAATACCGATTTGAAGAAAGAAATCAATGATTCTGTTAAAAATATCTGTCAACATTACGGTGTTGCTTGTGTTGAACTGCAAAACATTGATAAGAAGAACGGACATCCTACAATAAAAGGGATGTCACAGATTAGCGAACAACTAAAAATGTTTATAGCGGAGAATTCTAACGCTTTGGATTCGAATACCATAGACTCATGTTGGTAGATCAGCCACATTGGTGGATGTGAAAAAGTAGCTGATAGAATATGATTCACGCGAATTTATGCAATGATTAAATCGAATCTGCGTAAATCGCGTGAATCTTTATTTAAAAGTATACTACAATATAATACGACCCTTTTGTTCTCGTTGGTAATCTTTGATTCTTATTCTTCTCCAATCCCATGGTGAACCATTGGTGGAGGAAATGTAGCCTGCATCAGGATAGACATCATATCAGGGTAAAACAAAAGCCACTAACTATTTTATATATAAACGTAAAAGGATACGTTTATTTTTACATGCATCACAAATAATAGAATATATAGCTAATTTGTTTTCCGTATTGTTTTCATTTTCGGTTAGAGTCAAACTATCTAAATTTCTTGCAATATATAAACTATAATGGCTTTTTCTATTTAGTGATAGAAAACAACTATCTATTACACTTTCCTTTTCTTCAATATTATATATCATGGGATATACAAGTTTTAAGTCTAAATAATATTTCCCTTTTATAACAATGTCTTCACTCTTAGATCTAATATTATTTTTCATACTTATGATCTGAAATATAGAATCATTTCTTTGAGCATTAATTATATAAAGAAAATCATTACAATCAATCGACTGTATATAAAACAAGGACATATCTTTGGGCTCTTACATATCTGAACTCAATAATCTTGTCTGAGAGCATGATACTAAAATAAAACCAATAACACATATTATATATTTCATATATTCAGGGTAATGTTTGAATTATTTTATTTATCCCTCTTTTAGAAACAAACCATTCTACTTTCACTGCATTATTTATATCCTGTGTCTCCTCTCCCTTCTTATCATACATCTTTTGGTATACTGTAGATTGGGAAGTTGCTTTATTATGTGCTTTCCCAAAAACACTACCTGCAATGTTGGCTGGTGGACTTGGGATTCCTGTTTTTTGAGAAATTCGTGCCCCCTCATATGTTTCTGTTACTTCATGCATAATCATTTTACCTGATGTTTCTGTATGCTCATCTGCACTTCGTAACACATTTGGATTAATTTCTTGATGCGCAGTGACCTTTATGTTTCCAAAACTATCTGTTTCAACAGTATTACCCATAAAAGCACCGCCAACCATATGATTCCCTGTTGATGTCGTATTACCATCTGTAGTCACTAAATTAATCATAACTGTATTATCACTTATCATTTTTGCCATTTTTCTTGCAGCACGATTCATTTTTTATCTACATTTACTACATAACTAACATATCCAATACTGCTAATATTCTTGTTTAAATCTTTAATCAGATTACCATTTATATCATAAGATACTCAGTTTTCTGATTAATACTACTTTTAAACCATAGCCCATTACCGAATAGTTAGCAATAAGGCTATCATCTTTGAAGTAATATTCTTCAGTAAAACAAGCTATCATACGTGAAATAATACCCTGATACAAATTATCTATCATTAGACAACATTTATCAGGGTAATACATCAATAAAATCAAAACTGAAACTTGTGGAAAACTATTATTTTATTTTAAATTTAGATTTCAGTCGCTTTATTTTCTCCTGTCGTATGAGCCGATGACGTTCTTCTTCTATATAATATTGAGACATACTTTTACCTTTAAAGCTTTCAACTACAAGCATTATCCCTAATATCAATAGCGGAGAAGCTAGTGCATAGAACAAATAAAATCGGTTAGGATGAAAACTTTCTTGAATAACACGTATTTCTTCTGGTATATATCTCACTGCAATAGAATCTCCTATTGGAGTATGTCCATCATAACTACCTGCATAAATAATCTTATTGTTTATTAATACAGAACACCCTGAATTTGGTCGAGATATTCTGCCAGAAATTTCGACAATAGGAGCATAAAACAATCGCCCGTTTATTCTAATATTTTGAAACGTATATGTAATATAAATTGCAAAAATGAATGCAAGTAAAGCTAATCCTCCTATAATAAAAAGTATTTTATTTATTTTTATCATTATCTTTTAGTGATTTTGTTACTATATTTTTTATTGTACCCAACGCAAAATTCGTAGTTAACTCTAGCCCAATATTTGTTGCCTTTTCTAATTTTGCTGATTTCATCATATTATTTTGTTGATCAGTCAAAACTTTGCCCTTATCCAGTTTTTTTTCCATTCTTTTAATTGTAGTATTAGCATTATTGTTATTGGGACTTACGTTTAAGTTTCCAGTAATGCCCCAACTACCACCTCAGTTCCCACATTTTTTAATATATCCTGTCCTTTAATAGCATTATCAATCATTTGACCAGCTACTGATTTCCCTGCTTCTTTCAATGTGGTCTTTACAACTGTTTTTACAGTTGTTTTGGCTATATTCTTAGTCGTTGCTCCAATTGGATTTATAGCTCCTTCTGCAGCAGATACTATAATAGAACCTAAACTAATATCATCTGTAAAGGCATCCAATCCCGTTTTTCCAGTAGCAAAATTCACTGCAACTTGACTCCCATAGTCTATTCCTGCGTTTACAATAGCACCAATAGCATTCACAATCCAACGTCCATCAGGATCTTTGTACAAAATAGGATTATTATTACAATAGAGATAAGATGAGTAAGAATAGTATTTCTCACTTATCGGATCTACAGTTGTCCATCTTT
>NZ_BAKK01000014.1 GCF_000614145.1 Bacteroides faecichinchillae JCM 17102
GTATTTGCTAACCATACGCGTTATTACAATGTAAATATACTAACTATATTATGAATACCAAATATAATATTAGTATTTTATACTATTTAACTAATAACTATTAGCTAGACAATAGCATATGTAAGCATAATACGCCAGCAAATCTAAAGGAATTGTAATCACAATAATATGATTACTAACAGAAAGACTAACAATTATAAATGGACCGAAGCGTGAGAATAAGAATCTGTTTTGAGTTTATTTACTAAGTTTTGTAAGCATAATCTAGCAGCATATAATTTGTAGCATCGCATTAAGCTGTTATTTTATAATTCGTATACCAGAACCTTCATACTGAAAAGAGAGGGAGGGATCATGATTTTTCTTATATCACCAGCTTATAAATCAAAGCATTTATTTAACTTTGTACAGTTTATAAAGTAAAACAGACTTTTAATACTATGAAAATGAAAAAACTCTATCTGCTTCTTATCAATGCGTGTCTATCTTTCTCCGGGCTTCAGGCAGAAGAACCCGACTACACACAGGGACTTTCTATTTGGTTTGACACCCCTAATACCTTGCAAGGATATGCCGTCTGGTACAATGGAAGACCAGATATATCGAGAACTCAAGATGAACTGGAAGTAGCTGGAAACACCAATACGAATCAAGACCCCAGCTGGGAATCAAAATCATTGCCTATTGGAAATGGTAACATTAGTGCGAATATTATGGGCTCTGTTGAAGCGGAGCGCATTACTTTTAATGAGAAAACACTTTGGCGGGGAGGCCCTAATACAGCGAAGGGAGCAGATTATTATTGGAACATCAACAAACAGTCTGCCCATGTTTTAGACGAAATACGGAAAGCATTCACAGAAGGAGATCAACAAAAAGCAGAGAGACTGACTCAACTCAATTTCAACAGCGAAGTAGCCTACGAACCCGGTGGAGAAAAGCCTTATCGCTTTGGTAGTTTTACAACTATGGGAGAATTTTATGTAGAAACCGGATTGAATACCCTCCATATGAGCGAATATAAGCGTATCTTATCTTTGGATTCTGCTTTGGCGGTAGTGCAGTTTAAAAAAGATGATGTGGCTTATCAACGTAATTACTTTATTTCTTATCCGGCAAACGTAATGGTGATGCGTTTCAGTGCAGACCATCCGAGAATGCAGAATCTGATTTTCAGTTATGCTCCTAATCCGGTCTCCAGTGGAGAAATGAAAGCGGACGGTAAAAACGGTTTAGTGTATACTGCTGCTTTGAATAATAATGGTATGAGATATGTAGTTCGGATCCAAGCAGAAACCAAAGGCGGGCAACTGACAAATGAGAATGGAAAGCTGATCGTCAAAGAAGCAGACGAAGTTGTGTTTTATATCTCAGCAGATACTGACTACAAGGCTAACTTTAATCCGGACTTTAAAGATCCGAAAACGTATGTCGGGGTTAATCCGGCTGAAACCACCCGTCAATGGATAGACAATGCCACAGTTAAAGGATACACAGCTTTGTTTAAACAACATTATGAGGATTATGCCGCTTTATTCAACCGGGTTAAGCTTAGCCTCAACCCTGCCATGAAAACAGATAATTTACCAACCGGACAACGGTTGAAGAACTATCGACAAGGACAACCGGATTTTTATTTAGAAACTCTGTATTATCAGTTTGGCCGTTATTTACTTATTTCCAGTTCCCGCCCAGGCAATATGCCGGCTAATCTACAAGGAATCTGGCATAATAATATAAGTGGACCTTGGTCTGTAGATTATCATAATAATATCAACATACAGATGAATTACTGGCCTGCCTGTTCCACTAATCTGAACGAGTGTATGCTACCTTTGGTAGATTTCATCCGTACATTAGTGAAACCAGGTGAGAAAACAGCACAGGCATACTTTGGAGCAAGAGGATGGACAGCTTCTATCTCCGCCAATATCTTTGGATTTACCACCCCGCTGGAAAGTCAGAGTATGTCGTGGAACTTCAATCCCATGGCAGGGCCTTGGCTAGCTACCCATATCTGGGAGTATTATGACTATACGAGAGATCTGAAATTTCTAAAAGAGACAGGGTATGAACTGATAAAAAGCAGTGCGAATTTTGCTGCCGATTACTTGTGGCACAAACCCGACGGTACTTATACTGCTGCTCCATCTACCTCTCCCGAGCATGGTCCCATTGATCAGGGAGCCACCTTTGTACACGCTGTAATACGTGAAATTTTATTAGATGCCATCGAAGCAAGCAAAGTATTAGGAGTGGATAAAAAGGAACGGAGACAGTGGGAACACATTCTAGCCAATCTGGCACCTTACCAAATCGGACGCTACGGGCAGTTGATGGAATGGTCGGTGGATATCGACGATCCGAAGGATGAACATCGCCATGTGAATCATTTGTTCGGACTACATCCGGGCCGTACCCTTTCACCAATTACTACTCCGGAATTGGCAAAAGCAGCTAAAGTAGTACTTGTACATCGGGGTGATGGTGCTACTGGCTGGAGCATGGGATGGAAACTGAATCAATGGGCACGTTTACAAGACGGAAACCATGCATATACTTTATTTGGCAATCTGCTAAAAAACGGGACATTGGATAATTTATGGGATACTCATCCCCCTTTTCAAATTGACGGAAATTTTGGCGGAACAGCGGGAATTACTGAAATGCTGCTGCAAAGTCATTTAGGCTTTATTCAGCTGTTGCCAGCTTTACCGGATGCCTGGAAAGATGGTTCTATTAGCGGTCTATGCGCAAAAGGAAATTTTGAGATAGCTATGGTATGGGAAAATGGTAAATTGAAAGAAGCTACTATTCTATCAAAAGCCGGAGGTAACTGTACTATAAAATATGCAGGCAAAACACTGTCCTGGAAAACAGTAAAAGAGCGTAGTTATCAACTTAAATATGACGAAATCAAAGGTTTGTTCAGAATCTAATGGGATTCATAAAGTAGAGCAAAATATTTTCTTTGATACTTAATATTTTGATTTAGATTGCAACAAACTATTCTACGTTGCGTATACTTATATTTTTTCGGAGCGAAAAGCTATATAATGGGGGCTTCAGAAGATTCATTTTAGCATCAGTACGAAGCAATTTACAATTGATTATTTTCTCAAAGCATTCTTATCGCTATGAGAAAAAATTCTCACCACTATGAGAAAAAATACTCATTGCATTGAGAAAAAATTCTCGTTACTATGAGTATTTATTCTCATTGCGGTGAGAATAATACTTTGTCCTTATAGACTGTTTTTTGCTACCAACTACTAAGTTTTTAGCTAAGTGACAGTCAATAGTTTCTTGTTATTCAGAGGAGTAAAGTGACGAAAAATTTCCTCCTTATGTATCAGAAGATATCAGATAGAAAGCAAATACTGCTTAAAGCCCACAAACTCCTTCGTCATCGGCAAACTCTTCTTTTCTCCATTCATAAAAGCCTGTAGCTTAGCCGGAATTTCGACAGTCTCCCCAATGATACCCTCTACTGTCTCAAGGAATTTGGCAGGATGAGCCGTTTCAAGAAATACTCCTGTTTCTCCCGGTTTCAATACTTCTGTCAAAGCACGATATCCGCAAGCTCCATGAGGATCGAGCAGATAATGATGTTCTTTCCAAGTAGTTTTCACAGTTTCACGAATTTGCTCATCATTGTAAGTCGCGCCGGAGATTTCAGCAGTAATATCCGCATGAGAATTTCCGTATAAATCAAGAATACGGGCAAAATTACTAGGATCACCTACATCCATTGCATTTGCAATCGTTGCAACAGACGGACGAGGTTTATATTCACCCGTTTGCAAATATTGATAGAAAATATCGTTGCGATTATTAGCAGCAATGAAGCGTTTTACAGGCAATCCCATTTTCTTTCCAAATAGGCCGGCAGTGATATTACCAAAGTTTCCACTAGGCACACAAATGATGGCATTATCAGCTTTTCCGACACGCTTCAACTGAGCGTATGCATAGAAATAATAGAATGCCTGGGGCAGGAATCGGGCAACGTTGATGGAGTTAGCCGAGGTCAGAGATAAATGCTCGTTCAGTTCTTTATCCATGAAAGCAGCTTTCACCAATGCTTGACAATCATCGAAAGTTCCATCTACTTCAAGAGCCGTAATATTCTGTCCTAATGTAGTAAATTGCTTTTCCTGAATCTCGCTAACTTTTCCTTTTGGATAAAGTACATATACATGAATTCCCTCTACCCCCAGAAAACCATTAGCCACAGCACTTCCCGTATCACCGGAAGTAGCAACTAATACATTCACATTTTTCTGTCCTTCTTTCCTGATAAAATAACCCAGTAAACGAGCCATGAAACGCCCACCTACATCTTTGAAAGCAAGTGTCGGTCCATGAAATAACTCTAACGAGTAGATATTCTCCGTAACTCTCACTAAAGGGACATCAAAGTTCAATGTATCATATACAATCTGCTTCAAAACATCTGCCGGAATATCTTCACCAAAGAAAGCATCGGCTACCCGATAAGCTATTTCCTGAAAAGATAATGTATCAATTGTATCGTAAAACTCCTGCGGCAGAGGTTTTATAGTCATAGGCATAAAAAGTCCTCTGTCGTCAGCAAGTCCTTTCACCACAGCTTCTTGTAAAGAAGCCATCGGTGCTTGTTTATTTGTACTGTAATATTTCATTATACTATATTTTAGAGTTCAACACAAATTATACAGATTTACACAGCTACCAAATAGCTGAAAATAATCTAGATAACCCGTTGTGAATCATTTCATAAATTCTTTTATAAACTCGTCTTCTTTCATAATTCCGTAACTACCATTACAAGCAGCCGCTTCATCAAAAGTCTCTACTTCATCAGGTTCAATTCCCGGATACCAAATAAAGAACGGAACTGGTTCGGCAGTATGAGTACGAAGCTCGCAAGGAGTCGGATGGTCGGGCAATACAGCAATGGCAACCGGTTCATCCCAATCCTTCACAGCCTCATAAATAGGTCCAACAGCACGTTTATCCAGATTCTCAATCGTCAGAAGTTTTAAGTCGATATCTCCTTCATGACCAGCCTCATCGCTGGCTTCAATATGTAGATAAACAAAATCATCGGTCTTCAAAGCCTCCAATGCAGCAGCTACCTTATTTTCATAATTCGTATCATAAAGTCCGGTGGCACCTTCTACGGTAATACGATGTAGTCCGGCATAATAACCAATTCCATTAATCAAATCCACAGCTGAGATAACAGCTCCTTTCTTTATCTGTGGAAAAGTCTCGGAAAGTTTAGACATCTGCGGACGATACCCAGGACTCCAAGGCCAGATACTGTTTGCAGGATCTTTGCCTTCTGCTATCCTTTTCTTATTCAATGGATGATCTTTCAGCAACTCCTGAGACTTTAGAATCAAATCATTAATCAAGTCTGCTGTTTCCTTGGCCTCCGAAACTAAAGGCTTTACCATCAACGGGCGGAAAGGTTTCAATGGAACATCATGTGGAGGCGTACAATCCAATTCCTTATTCCCTCCTTTAATCACTAACAAATGACGATACTGTACCCCCGTATGAAAGCGTACTTTGTCATTTCCCAACTTCTCTTGCAGATATTTAATTAAGACATCCGCTTCTTCCGTAGAAATATGACCGGAAGAGTGATTCTTCAAAATATCCCCTTCCACGCAAATCAGATTACAACGCATAGCCATCTCTCCCGGTTGTAGATCAATGCCGATACTAGCCGCTTCCAATGGTCCGCGACCTTCGTATACCTTTGGAAGATCATACCCCAATACAGACATATTAGCTACCTCACTACCCGGATGAAATCCTTCGGCCACAGTCATCAACCGCCCGTTTCGCCCCATTCGGGCCAATTTATCCATATATGGCGTCTTTGCATATTGCAAAAGCGTCTTTCCCCCTAATGACTTCACCGGCCAATCGGCCATCCCGTCACCCAATATAATAATATGTTTCACTTTTACTTAATTTAGAATGTAGAATGATGTTAGACGTTTGCGATACTCATGATATCAGCAAATACTCCGGCAGCCGTTACTCCGGCACCGGCACCGTATCCTTGAATCATCATCGGATATTCTTTATAACGTTCCGTAGTAAGCAAGATAATATTGTTACTGCCTTCCAATCCGTAGAACGGATGATTGGAGTCTACTTCCTGCAAACCGACAGAAGCTTTTCCATTCTCTAGTTTAGCTACAAAACGCCAGTGTTTATGCTCTTTCTCCAAAACCTGTCGACGAGCCTCGAAATCAGCATCAAGACTTGGAACCTTCTTCCAAAAGTCTTCTAACGTACCATCAAAAAAATCATTCGGAACAAAGAGATTCTTTTCAACATCTTCCTGCTCAATACGATATCCGGCTTCACGTGCAAGAATCACCAATTTACGAATAACGTCCTTACCACTTAAATCAATACGTGGATCGGGTTCAGAATAGCGTTCTTCCTGCGCCATCTTTATTGTACGGCTAAAAGGAATATCAGCACTGATTTTATTAAAAATATAGTTCAATGTACCCGATAGTACAGCTTCAATTTTCAGAATCTTATCCCCACTATGAATCAGGTCATTAATCGTATTAATAATCGGAAGTCCCGCGCCTACGTTTGTCTCAAACAAGTATTTTACTCCACGCTGACGAGCAATTGTTTTCAATTCACGATAATTATCATAAGCCGAAGAAGCAGCAATCTTATTGGCAGCTACTACAGATATATTATGTTGCAGGAAGTCCTTATAGAGTGATGCAATCTCTGCACTTGCCGTACAATCTACAAATACCGAGTTAAAAATATTCATGCCAATCACTTCCTCACGAATAGACTGAAGATTGCTGTCTTTTCCTTTCTCTTTCAACTCCTCACGGTAATTAGCTAAATCGAAGCCTTCACGACTAAACATAGCCTTTGCAGCATCGATAACACCTACTACATGCAATTTCAATCCGTTCTCCATCATCAACTTTTGTTGCTGGCTACGAATTTGTTCTACCAAACTTCCTCCTACAGTTCCGATACCGCAAATAAACAGATTGAGTACCTGATATTCGGACAGGAAGAATGAATCATGAATAACGTTCAACGATTTACGCAAAGATTTTCCATCAACAACAAAAGAAATATTTGTTTCTGAAGCACCTTGTGCACAAGCAATTACATTAATACCGTTACGTCCCAATGTTCCAAACAGTTTACCTGCAATCCCCGGAGTGTGTTTCATATTCTCACCTACGATAGCCACTGTTGCCAAATCTCTCTCAGCAAGAATCGGTGAAATCTCACCCATTTCTATTTCCTTAGCAAACTCTTCATTCAATACCTCGCAAGCCAAATCTGCATCAGCATTACGAACACCAATAGAAGTACTATTCTCGGATGAAGCCTGTGAAACGAGGAATACACTAATACCATTCTTTGCCAAAGCCTTAAAGATACGGTAATTGACTCCGATCACACCTACCATACCAAGCCCCTGAACAGTAATCAAACTAGTATCATTGATAGAAGAAATACCTTTAATAGCTTTGCTGTGAGGATTGGAAACTTCTTGTTTAATGATAGTTCCTACTCCTTCGGGATTGAAAGTATTCTTAATTAAAATAGGAATATTCTTATGACATACCGGATAAATAGTAGGCGGATAAACGACTTTAGCACCAAAGTTACAAAGCTCGGTAGCCTCTACATAACTTAATTCAGAAATTGTATAAGCAGTAGAAATGACACGCGGATCGGCAGTCATAAAGCCATCCACATCTGTCCATATCTCTAAAGCATCCGCATCAAGCGCAGCGGCTATAACAGCAGCCGTATAATCCGAACCGCCACGACCAAGGTTCGTCACGTCTCCCGTCATTTTATCGGATGAAATAAATCCCGGCACCAAAGCTACTTTCGGGATGGAGCGAAAAGTTTTCTTTACCAACTCATTAGTCAGTTCAGCATCGATAGTATGCTTATTATGTTTTTTTTCAGTCTTAATAAAAGTGCGCGAGTCAAACCATTCAGCTTCGTCAATCAATTCGGCAACGATGATAGAAGAGAGACGCTCACCATAACTTACAATAGTATCCGAAGTTTTCGGCGAAAGGTCTTTTATCAGATAAATCCCCTGGAAAATATCCTTCAATTCATTTAGCAACTCACCGATCTGACGTTGCAATGCCACTTGCCCTTTCCCGGCAGGAATAACCTCTTTTATCATTTCCACATGACGATAAACAATCTCACGGAACTCACCTTCATAAGCAGAATCCCCGGCTGCTGCCATCTTCGATGTATTTATCAATTTGTCAGTGATGCCTCCTAATGCGGAAACAACTACGATTACCGGCTCACTTGCCGACTCAACAATTCTCTTTACGCTTAAAATGCTGTTCACGGAACCTACGGACGTTCCGCCGAATTTCATTACTTTCATGAAGATACTTATTTAAATGCAATGTCCTGTATATATCTTAAAATACAGTACGATTGGTTGTTTTACGAAAATATTATAAATTGAATTTTGCCTTTTTCCAAGGCGTGAATCACGTAGATACACAAAACTATCCTCAACCCCTAAGGGTCATGGTGCACATGCACATGGATGTGACTGTATGTGGATAGCAATTCATCATTGTCCTTTGTTCTACTATTGTTTCTGATAAGTGTCGCAAAAGTAATAATAAAAACATTCAATCTATCACATTTTTCTATATTTTTCTAATAAAAAGAATCTTTGCTCTTTCTCACTCTCTGAAAGGCCCACGCACTTTTATGACATATTGTTATTAAATATGGATTATATTGCTATATTTGCAGAAAATATAAGCATAAAACCAGCCAATGAATTCACCATATACTTCCGTATTGTTAATATACACCGGCGGCACGATTGGAATGATCGAAAACACCGAAACAGGCGCACTCGAAAACTTCAATTTCGAACAACTGCAAAAACATATTCCAGAACTACACAAATTCAACTTCCCAATCGACACCTATCAGTTTGATCCTCCTATGGATTCTTCGGATATGGAACCGGACATGTGGAGAAAACTGGTACGTATCATTCACGAGAATTACAGCCGTTATCATGGCTTTGTTATTTTGCATGGTACAGATACGATGGCTTACACTGCTTCTGCATTAAGTTTTATGTTGGAAAACCTGGAAAAGCCCGTTATATTGACCGGTTCTCAACTCCCCATCGGAGTATTACGAACGGACGGAAAAGAAAACCTAATGACAAGCATTGAAATAGCAGCCGCACAAACCAAAGAAGGGAAACCTCTTGTACCGGAAGTCTGCATTTTCTTTGAAAACCATTTAATGAGAGGAAACCGTACTACAAAAATGAACGCGGAGAATTTCAATGCGTTCCGTTCGTTTAATTACCCGGTATTGGCGGAAGCAGGTATCCATATTAAATATAATAATGTGCAGATTCGTTCTTATAAAGAGAAACAGAAATTAAAACCTCATTATTTACTGGATACCAATGTGGTAGTACTTAAACTTTTTCCTGGTATTCAGGAAAATGTGGTTGCTACAATACTGGGAATTGAAGGATTAAAAGCTGTGGTACTCGAAACATACGGTTCAGGCAATGCTCCACGAAAAGAGTGGTTTATACGGCGGCTTTGCCAGGCTAGTGCACAAGGAATTGTGATAGTCAATGTAACACAATGCAATGCCGGAATGGTAGAAATGGAACGGTATGAAACAGGGTATCAATTGCTACAAGCAGGAGTTGTATGCGGTTATGACAGTACAACCGAATCAGCAGTCACCAAATTAATGTTCCTACTGGGACATGGTTATACACCAGATGAGGTACGTGACCGCATGAATCGATCAATGGCTGGAGAAATAACGATTTAACGGTAAGAAGGTCAGAGCCATCTTTTTTAACCGAATAATTTTCTCAGCCAGTTTACAAACAATCGATGAGATTTGTTTTGTGTTTTGAGGTATTTATACTTACTTTTGTCCAAAAAGCAACCTGAGCAAGGTTATTTTCTAACCTGAATTACAAAATAATGGCTAAAGAAAAGACAGTATATGTATGCAATAACTGCGGGCAAGAGTCTCCCAAATGGGTAGGAAAATGTCCATCATGTGGAGAGTGGAACACGTATGTGGAAGAGATTGTACGAAAAGAGCCAACGAACCGACGCCCGGTTTCCGGCATCGAGATTCAGAAAGCGAAGCCACTTACTCTCGGCGAAATAGAAGCAGATGACGAGCCACGTATTAATATGCACGATGATGAATTAAACCGCGTATTAGGCGGCGGACTTGTACCGGGCTCTTTAGTACTGATCGGTGGTGAACCGGGAATCGGTAAATCTACCCTAGTGATGCAAACCGTACTCCGAATGCCGGAAAAAAAGATTCTTTATATATCTGGAGAAGAAAGTGCCCGGCAATTGAAGCTTCGCGCCGATCGCCTGTCTGAAGTTTCCAGCGACTGCCTCATTGTTTGCGAAACATCATTGGAGCAAATCTATGTACATATAAAAAATACCCGTCCTGATCTGGTAATTATCGATTCGATTCAGACCATTTCTACAGAAAATATAGAATCTTCTCCCGGAAGCATTGCTCAGGTACGCGAATGCTCAGCTTCTATTCTTCGGTTTGCCAAAGAGACTCATACTCCGGTATTGTTAATCGGACATATAAATAAGGAAGGAAGTATTGCCGGACCGAAAGTGCTGGAACATATCGTAGATACTGTCCTTCAGTTCGAAGGAGACCAACATTATATGTATCGTATTCTCCGTAGCATCAAAAATCGTTTCGGAAGTACAGCGGAATTGGGTATTTATGAAATGCGTCAGGATGGTTTGCGCCAGGTTAGTAATCCTTCGGAACTATTACTAAGTCAGGATCATGAAGGGATGAGCGGTGTTGCTATTGCTTCCGCTATCGAAGGAGTCCGTCCGTTTCTGATTGAAACACAAGCTCTAGTCAGTTCTGCTGTTTACGGAAATCCGCAACGTTCGGCAACTGGCTTTGATATACGAAGAATGAATATGCTATTGGCTGTTCTCGAAAAGCGTGTAGGTTTTAAACTCGCACAAAAAGATGTATTCCTGAATATTGCCGGAGGATTGAAAGTAAATGATCCGGCCATTGACCTAGCAGTTATCAGTGCTATCCTTTCTTCCAATATGGATGCAGCTATCGAACCGGAAGTTTGTATGGCAGGCGAAATCGGTTTGTCAGGAGAAATACGCCCGGTAAACCGCATTGAACAACGTATCGGAGAAGCAGAAAAGCTTGGTTTCAAACGATTCTTATTGCCCAAATATAATCTGCAAGGGATAGATACCCAAAAACTCAAAATAGAATTAGTGCCGGTAAGAAAAGTTGAAGAAGCTTTCCGGGCATTATTCGGATAAAATTAAATAAGCTAGAAAACGTAATCATATCATAAATCGATTATTAATGATCCAAGAATATCAACTCCGCATTCTCCCTGAAATTGCAGCTAACGAACAACTGTTAAAAGAATATCTTGTGAAAGAGAAAGGCTGAATCTCCGTAACATAACTGCTACCCGTATATTAAAACGTAGCATTGATGCTCGCCAACGTACGATTTTTGTCAATCTGAAAGTCCGCATCTACCTCAATGAGATGCCTACAGACGATGAATATGAACATACTATATATAATAATGTAGAAGGAAAGCCACAAGTGATCGTAGTCGGTGCAGGTCCCGGAGGATTATTTGCAGCATTACGTCTTATTGAACTCGGAATGAGACCGGTAATTGTGGAACGTGGAAAAGATGTACGTGAACGGAAAAAAGATCTGGCACAAATCAGCCGGGAACACTTGATAAATCCTGAATCCAATTATAGTTTTGGAGAAGGAGGTGCGGGAGCTTATTCAGATGGTAAACTCTATACCCGAAGCAAGAAAAGAGGAAATATTGATAAAATACTGAATGTATTCTGCCAGCATGGAGCTTCGACTGCCATATTAGCGGATGCACACCCACATATAGGTACGGATAAACTGCCCCGTGTCATTGAGAACATGAGAAATACGATTATCGAATGCGGCGGTGAGGTGCATTTCCAGACACGGATGGATGCTTTAATTATTGAGAATAACGAAGTTAAAGGAATAGAGACAAATACAGGAAAAACATTTTTAGGACCAGTAATACTGGCAACAGGTCATTCTGCAAGAGATGTATATCGCTGGTTAGCAGCCAATAATGTGACGATTGAAGCCAAAGGAATTGCTGTAGGCGTTCGTCTGGAACACCCGGCAATGCTTATTGATCAGATACAATATCACAATAAGAACGGAAGAGGGAAATATCTCCCTGCTGCCGAATATAGTTTTGTCACTCAAGTAGAGGGACGGGGAGTATATAGTTTCTGTATGTGTCCCGGAGGATTCATTGTCCCCGCAGCCAGTGGACCGGAACAAGTAGTGGTGAACGGTATGTCTCCTTCTAATCGTGGTTCACGATGGAGTAACTCGGGAATGGTTGTGGAACTTCAACCGGAAGAGATAGTTAATGACGAACTAAGAACTAAGAATGAAGACTTGACAGCACAACAGGATGAGCAATTGCTTGCTTTTAATCCGTCTCTTACAAATAATCAACTTTCAGTTATCCATTCTCAGATTCTTCCGGTTTTGCATTTCCAGGAAGAATTGGAACGACAATGTTGGTTGCAAGGAGGTAGACGGCAGACAGCACCGGCACAACGAATGCTGGATTTCACTCGTAAAAAGTTAAGTTATGATTTGCCGGAGTCTTCATACAGTCCGGGATTGATTTCTTCTCCGCTTCATTTTTGGATGCCGGAGTTTATTAGCAAGCGACTATCACTTGGATTTCAACAATTCGGTAGAAGTAGTCATGGATTCTTGACGAACGAAGCTGTGATGATTGGTGTGGAAACACGTACTTCTTCTCCTATCCGGATCGTGCGTGACAAGGAAACATTACAGCACGTAACTATCCGCGGACTATTCCCTTGTGGAGAAGGAGCCGGATATGCCGGTGGAATTGTTTCCGCAGGAGTGGATGGGGAGAGATGTGCAGAAGCTGCCGCTCTTTATCAGAAAACTAAAATATAAATGATTAGATATAGAAATAAGTAACACAAAAATAAGATTATGAAACGCTCAATCCTTTTTATCATGCTAGTTGCCGGATTATTAATCGGAAATTACTGTTTTGAGGATGCCTATATTGAAAGAGACCGCCAATCGAAAAGTTACCAACAGGTACTTAATTATGCTTCTACTTACCTATTAAATCATTGGGATGTTGAACATTTTGATTACGAATTAAAGTATCTTAGAGAAAAACATCCACAGTCTTTCCCCAAACATACATTATCTGATGCCTTTCCAAGGAGCTGGAATGAAAGAAAATGGCAGACGTTATATATAGCTAAAGATACAGCTCCTTTACTTGATGCAATTTGTTGGAATTCTACTGACATGCCGGAAGAGTTTCACGTTGATTTTGATAAGATTGATTTCGAAACGTTACTTAAATAATAAAAACTATGAACTATCAACCGGAAATAGCGATTGTAGAAACAAATACTCTCACCTGTCTGGGGCTAAAATCCATATTGGAAGAAATCATTCCAATGGCAATCATTCGTACTTTCCACAGTTTTTATGAATTAATGGATGATACCCCAGACATGTATGCTCATTATTTTATTTCAGCACAAATCTACGTAGAACACAATGCTTTTTTTCTTCCGCGAAAACGAAAGACAATTGTACTGGCAAGTGACAGTCCACAATTCCAACTTTCCGGGATTCCGGTTTTAAATATCTACGAACCCGAAGAGGAGTTAGTAAAAAATATTCTGAAACTGCACCAACATGCTCATCACAACGGTTATCCGGTAAAAGATATGCCACCAGTCCATACAGTTGAGCCTCATCAGGAAATTCTTTCTCCTCGTGAGATTGAAGTACTCGTACTCATCACCAAGGGGTTAATCAACAAAGAGATTGCCGACAAACTGAATATCAGCTTAACAACTGTTATTACACACCGGAAAAATATTACAGAAAAACTCGGAATCAAATCTGTATCCGGTTTAACAATCTATGCAGTGATGAATGGCTACGTAGAAGCCGACCGGATATAAACAGTGAAATCGGTATTTAGATGCAGAATTGTATACGAGTATTTATCAGACATCGTTCAGGATAATCACAGTATGTACTATCCGAAGCCAATATCCTAATAAATGAGGATTGACTAACTAGGATATTTGTCTTTACTTTGCACCCGACAAAATAACTGCAAATGAAGAAAAAAAATATTTTGATTGTCCTCACTCTTTTAACGACAGGGACTGCATGGGGAGAAGATTTCCCGAAAGACTCACTGAAAGTGGTAGATATTGAAGAAATAGTAGTGATTGCCGCTCCTAAAGAGAATCGTAAACTGCGCGAGTTGCCTATGGCTTCAACGCTCCTGTCTCAAAAGGACATGCAAGCCAATCAAATAAAATCAGTCAAAAACCTGTCAGCCATTGTTCCCAATCTATTCATTCCGGATTATGGTTCTAAATTGACTACCTCTATTTATATTCGCGGAATCGGTTCACGCATCAATACTCCTTCCGTAGGACTTTATGTAGATAATATCCCCTATATCGACAAGTCTGCTTTCGACTTCAATTATTGCGATATTGAACGTATTGATATTCTTCGCGGTCCTCAGGGAACACTCTACGGGCGTAACACAATGGGGGGCTTATCAAAGTACATACCAAATCACCGTTCACTTATCAAGGAACAGATATCCGTATGGGAGCAGCGACTATAATGACTACAATGTTTCGTTGACTCACTATCATCGTATTTCCGACAAATTTGCTTTTTCCACTGGAGGATTTTATGAGCATACAGGAGGGTTCTTCAAAAACGTAGCGCGTAACAATGAAAGAGTGGACCGTAGTAATGCAGGCGGTGGACGCTTTCGTGGAATCTACCTTCCAACGGAGAAATTGAAAGTAGACATGACTCTCAATTATGAATATGGTGACCAAGGTGGATATCCTTATGAATATACAGGAGCCATAACAGGAGAAGAAAAGCGTCCGGAATATATTGGTAAAATATCCTATGACAATCGTAGCAGTTACCGTCGTGGACTATTGAATGCAGGAGTAAATCTGGAATACCAGGCTAATCACTTCATTCTTAGTGGAGCCACCGGCTACCAAAACCTGAATGACCGCATGTTCCTTGATCAGGATTTTACAGAAGAAGATATTTATATATTGGAACAAAAACAAAGAGCAAATACGGTCTCAGAAGAAATTACTTTCAAATCGAAACCGGGAAGTAATTGGCAATGGGCTACCGGTGTTTCCGGATTTTATCAATGGCTACATACAAGTGGTCCGGTACAATTTCGGAGGGATGGAGTGAAAACAATGATCGAAAAGAAAACAAATGATATCTTTAGCGGTTTAACAGGCGCTCCTCCAATGAAAATGACTGCCAATAATCAGACTTTAACAGTAGGTGGCAAATTTGACACTCCCATATTGAACGGGGCAGTTTTCCATCAATCCACCTTTAATAATATTCTAACCGAAGGATTATCAGCCACTATCGGATTGCGACTAGACTATGAAAAACTAAAAATGAACTATAACTCTGTCAGCGACCCTTTAAATTTCGATTTCTCAGTAGCAAGCCTTAGCAGTAGTGGTATGGAAGCTATGAGCTCTTTTATTGGCAAGGAATCTACCGACTATATGCAATTGCTTCCCAAGTTCGCTATCCAATACGAATGGAAAAAAGGAAATAACCTATACACCACAGTCTCTAAAGGTTATCGTTCAGGAGGCTATAACATTCAAATGTTTTCCGACCTGGCAACCGGTGCTCTAAAAAATTCAATGTTAGACGCATTAGCTGCCGATCCTAATTTCTCTAGAATGGCAGGTATGATTCAAAAACTAAAAGATAAACTTCCGGAAGTTAGCGAAGCTACCCAATACAAGCCTGAATATTCCTGGAACTATGAAGTAGGAAGTCACCTTACTTTGTGGGAAGGTAAACTTTGGGCAGATCTTGCCGCTTTCTACATGGATACACGCGACCAGCAAGTTTCACAATTTGCCAAAAGTGGTCTTGGACGTATCACTACCAATGCCGGAAAGAGCCGTAGTTATGGTGTCGAAGCCGCCCTTCGCGCCAGTCTGACAAACGCTTTGAGCTTGAACGCCAGCTACGGATATACGTATGCTACCTTTACCAATTACGTGATTATGCAGGAAGATGCAGAAGGCAATCTCGAAGAGAAAGAAAACTACAATGGTAAATATGTACCATTTGTGCCTAAACACACCTTGAATATAGGTGGTGAATATGTTTTCACATGTAACCCACGTTGTATCTTCGACCGAATCGTTCTCCAAGCAAACTACAGTGCTGCCGGACGTATCTACTGGACAGAACAAAATAATGCAAGTCAGTCTTTCTATGGCACATTGAATGGTAGAGTAAATTTCGAAGTAGGTAATGCCATGATCAGTTTCTGGACGCGCAACGCGCTAAACAAAAATTACGCTGCATTCTATTTCGAAACGATGGATAAAGGTTTCAAGCAACAAGGACGTCCGATACAATTAGGAATAGATCTCCGTTGCCGTTTCTAAATCGCTCATACCCTCTGTCATGCTTCATCATATCCGGTTGGCATACAACCAATTACGATGAAGCTTCTTTTTTATAGTAATTTAGAGATGCAAAAACATAGAAAAAATAAACGGATCAAACATACAGAATTGCAGCTATTGAAATAGTGCCAACAAGAGCTATGAATGATAGCTAAATTTCATATCAAAAAAGACGGCGCAATGCAACTAACTATATATCAGAATAATACGTCAAAATATGACTATGACCAAAAGTATTTTCATTTACTAAAAACAAGCCTTATTTGCGAAAAAAACATCGAATAGATTACTATCAAACCTCGTTATGTTTGAAAAAAAGATCGAATAGATTGAAAATGATCTTCCTATAGATTTTAAAAGAATAAACTAATATAATTAGAATCATAGCCTATAGTTAAAGTCAAAGAAGTACTAGAGTCACCTGACTCTAGTACTTCTTCCAACCTGCTCCAGTACTTCAATCGTCCAAGTCTAGTACTTCAGTTACCTAACTCTAGTACATGTTCCCAACCATTCTTGTACTACAATCCAAAAGATTCCATGTCCTAACCATTCAGGACAAAACTTATTAAGAGCATACAACTATTTATTTTTATACTCTTTCGGAGACATCCCCGCACACCGCTTAAAGAACTTCCCGAAAAAAGATTGATTCGGAAAATTCAATTGTTCACTGATCTGCTGGATGGTCAACTTTCCCGATTTCAATAATGTTTTCGCCTCCAGAATCACATAACCATCAATCCATTCTCCCGCCAATTTCTGACTAACCTTATATATAACAGAAGAAAGATATTTAGGAGAAAGACACAGCAAATCCGCATAAAACTTCACACTCCGTTCCTTCCGATAATGCGTTTCCACTGCACTGATAAAATTATAAAAAATCTCTTCCTGGCGTGTACGTGGATACTTCGACTGCAACTCTGCCTCTTTGATCACCACCGGTGCCATCCGATAATACATAATCTGAACGTATGATTGTGAAATAGAAATTCGGAAAGGATGTTCCTCATCCAACAGAGTCTCCTTTATAGCACGATATACCTTCACAAACTCCGGCACATCTTTCTCTTCAAAAGTAAAACAGTATTTTTCCTGCAAGCATTTATAAAAAGACATCACTTGCATTGTCTTCTCTGTAACAGGCATAAAATCATTCCGGGTAGCCACCATGAATCCTCGAAAATCATCCGAAGTAGAAAGTACTTCGAAAATAATTCCGGGGATGATGATTACAAACATATTCGGATGCAGAACATATTCCTTCAAAGCAATTCTAATCTGTAGTTCTCCTTCCAGACAGAATAACACCATAGACATTCTGGCTTGCACCGGAAAACTATTGTGCGGCTGTTGTGCCATTTGTCCTGCAGAAGGTGAATCGATATTATCCAACAATACAATCTTTCCTTCAATAAAAGTAGCCATGTCTATTTCGGCGAGATGTGAGATATCAAGCAAAAAGATATTTTGGTCCATGTTTATATAAAAATTAGAATAATCGACGACAAATTTAATCTATTTGGAATATAAAATCCATATTATTCAACCAAATGACCAAAAAAGCATTCCTTTTTACCTTGAATCATACCTAAATAAGAGAGAATTTTGCAGCCGAAAATGAAATGATTATTTTTCAATCAAACAAAAAGCGACAACAATGAATGTAAAAAGGTGGTTTATGCCAGCAATGATTTTATTACTGGCAGCTTGTAATACCAACAAGGAAGAGAAGTTCGTACGAAGTGTAAAACTAGTCCAACCAGTAGCGTTAGGTAATGTATCTTATAAAAGTTTATCGGGAACAGTAAAGGAATCGCGGGAAATTAGCCTAGGATTCAAAACCGGCGGACAAATTGATAAGATTTTAGTAAAAGAAGGTGATTTTGTACGTCAAGGACAGACTATTGCAATGTTGGATCAGGAAGATTATCAACTCGGCGTAGACGCTTATCAGATTCAATACGATCAGATGAAAAACGAAGTGGAACGTATGAAACAATTGTACGAGGCAAAGAGTCTTAACGGAAATGACTACGAAAAGGCAGTCGCAGGACTGGAACAGCTTCGGGTACAATTACAGATAAATAAGAATAAACTGGAGTACACAACTCTAAAGGCCCCAGTTAGCGGCTATATACAAACGGTAAATTACGAAAAAGCGGAAATGGTACAAGCCGGTTCGCCCATTGTCAATTTGCTGGATGTTTCTAAAATTGAAGTAGAAGTTGATATCCCTGCCAGCCTATATATGCAGCAGGATAAGTTTTCAGGCTTCTCTTGTGCTTCTTCGCTGTCACCAAATGTCAGCCATCCTCTTACGCTCATCAGTATTAACCAGAAAGCAAGCAGTACACAACTTTATAAAATGCTCTTGTCTCTCACCGACAATCACTCTACCAAACTTACGGCGGGTATGAACGTAGTGGTAAATATTTCGCTGACAGATGCGCAACCGAACATAACCGGATTTACCCTTCCGGTAAACTCAATTTTTAGCGAACAGGAGAAGAGTTATGTATGGGTATTAGGAAATGATTCCACCGTCAGCAAACGTGAAATAAAACTGCAAGGAATAGATACCACAGGAAAAGCCATCATCACAGAAGGTATTCAAGGTAATGAACAAATTATCAAAGCGGGAGTACATTCACTCACCGAAAACGAGAAAGTGCATGTGCTTCCCGAATCAGACAAAACCAATGTAGGAGGATTATTCTAATGAAATTTGCCTTAACCGAATATTTCATCAAGCGCCCGACACTGTTCTGGTCGCTAATGGCAGCTCTACTCATTGCAGGAGTACTATCTTTCGTGCAAATGCCGAAACTCGAAGACCCCGCTATCGGAGTAAAACAAGCGATGGTCGTAATCGTATATCCTGGAGCCACAGCACACGAAGTAGAATTGCAAGTTGCACAAGTCATGGAAGATGAATTGCGCACGATCCCTAACGTAAAGAAAATCAGTTCGGAATGTACCAAAGGAATGGCACAGATTACTGTTGAATTTCAGGAAACAGTACTGATGACAGCTATCGAACAGCATTTCGACCAACTCCGCCGTAAAGTAAGCGGTGCCGTAAACAAACTACCGCAAGGATGTTATGAACCAATTGTAATTGACGATATGATGGATGTCTACGGCATGTTCTATGCACTGACTTCCGACGGTTACGAATATCCGGAAATGTACAAGTACGCCAAGATGATCCGCCGAGAATTACTTGGTGTCAAAGGCGTAAAGAGAATCAACATTTATGGTAACCGGGATGAAGTAATCAACATTACCTTATCAAAAGAAAAGATAGCCCGCAACGGTATTATCCCGACACAAATCATGAGTGTGCTGCAAGACGCTACTAAAACAGTGGATGCAGGAAACTATCAGGACGGTGACCAGAAAATACAGCTACGAATCACCAATCGCTCACAGAGCGTGGAAGATGTCAAGAATCTGATTGTCCAGACTTTAGACGGAAAGCAAATGCGTATCGGTGACATTGCAGAAGTAGAGCGTACTTATAAAGATCCGCAAGAAAATGGCTTCTTTGTAGACGGTGAACAAGCATTGGCTATTTGCATCTCTATGGAAAATGATGCTATCGTGCCGGACGTTGGAAAAGCAGTGGAAGCCAAACTGAAAGAAATCATGCCCAATGTACCGGTAGGAATGGATATGGAGAAAATCTTTTTCCAACCAGATAAAGTAGACGAAGCAATTAGTTCCTTCATGGTCAATCTGGTGGAATCCGTTCTTATTGTTATCATTGCCCTCATCTTCACAATGGGCCTCCGAAGCGGATTGATTATCGGTATCGGTCTGATATTGACTATTGCCGGCTCCTTCCCCATCCTGCTGATGTGCGGCACAACGTTGCAACGTATTTCGTTGGGTGCCTTTATTATTGCAATGGGTATGCTAGTCGATAATGCCATTGTTATCATCGATGGTATCTTGGTAGACCGAACACGAGGGCTAGGACCGAAAGTCTATCTTTATCGTATTTGTAAAGCAACCGCTATGCCGTTATTAGGAGCAACTCTAATTGCAGCTTCTGCGTTCCTGAACGTATTCTTATCCAAAGATACCGCCGGAGAATATGCCCGAGACTTATTCCTTGTGCTTTGTGTCAGTCTGCTCGTCAGTTGGATATTAGCACTGACTCAAGTCCCGATGTTTACCAAATACATATTGCCACTTCATGTACGCAAAGTAGGATATGAAGAGCAAATTGGCAAGATGCAACAGGCCGTCAGAAAGATTATCATCAAACTAATTAATTATAAAAAGCTGACTATAGGTATCTCAGTGGTAGTGTTGATAGCCTCATTCCTCGGTATGACCAAGATCAAAAATTTGTTCTTTCCTGACTTTAGTTACAAACAATTCGTCATCGAATATTTTACCCCTTATCAAACTAATCCTGAGCAAGTGAAACTGGACTTACTGGAAATGAGCAAACTGGTGAAGGAAAACCCGAACGTAGAACGAGTAGCCGCTTCAATGGGAAGTGCACCTGCCGCTATTGCCTAGTTCGTCCAATGACAAGTGGTGGAGGTTGTTACGGGGAGTTGATTATCGACTGTCCCGATTATGAGACAGTGGTAGAAGAACTTCCCAAAATACGCCAACAACTGCGCGAACGTTATCCCGATGCCTATATCCGTGCACGTAAATACAACTTCTCTATATCAAGCACGCACACTGTCGAGGTGGAATTTACAGGCCCCGACCCTGCCGTGCTCCGTGATCTTGCCGGACAAGCTGAAGAGATTATGCGTAAATGCAAATATGTAGATACCTATTCGGTACAAAACAACTGGAAACCGACAGGCAAAGCACTGACCGCTCAATACATGGAACAAGAAGCACGCCGCTCGGGCATCAGTCGTGCTAATATTGGGAACGCATTACAGGCAGCTACCGACGGAATGGTTTGTGGTGTGATCAATGATCAAGACCAGCAGGTAATGCTCAACTTCCGTATTCGTAATGCAGACGGAAGTAAGATTCAAGATCTGAACGATATTCCGGTATGGACAGACATTAATATTAAGGTGGACGATAACGATATCAACCAACTGATTACAGGTAGCAAAAGCTCCGAAGCCATTCAGGATGATATGTATAAAAGTGCACCTATGAGTAATGTCACCCATAATATCGACCTTGGCTGGGAAGAACAGATGATACTTCGCGTGAACGGTTCGCGTCATATTGAAGCAGAATGTGATCCGGACTATACACAATGGGAAGCGACTCCAGCCAAAGTGAAAGCAGATATTGAAGACCAAATCAACAAGATTAAGTTACCGGAAGGTTATACTATGGGCTGGTCAGGAGAAATTGCCAAACAGGGTGATTCCATGGAAGGGTTGATGAAGTACGGACCAATTACTCTATTCATCATTCTAACCATCTTATTATTGCTATTTAGCAACTGGAAGAAAGTGATTCTCATCTTGCTTTGCTTTCCGTTCGTTCTCTGCGGTATCACTCCGGCATTGCTCCTAAGCAAACAGCCATTCACATTTATGGCAATTATCGGGGTGATGGGATTGATGGGAATGATGATTAAAAATGCCATCGTTCTGGTGGACGAAATTACACGTCTCACCAACGAAGAGCAACAGCATCCTTATGATGCGGTAATCAATGCGACAGTCTCACGTACTCGCCCAGTTATAATGGCCTCTGTTACCACGATTCTTGGTATGTTGCCATTAGTCACAGACCCAATGTACGCTTCGATGGCGGTCACCATTATGAGTGGTCTTGCTATGGGAACCATTATTACACTGGCACTTTTGCCTCTGTTCTATACGGCTTTCTTCCATATCACACCACCTCGTACACGACCTAAAACAACTAAAACTACTAATGAATAAAAGAATATCCCTGAGTATATGAAAAGGACTATTTTATGGATAGCATTGGGCTGGCAGTCAATCTGCCTGCCTTCGCCCAACTTCAACTTTCTCAAGCAGAATGCCGGAAAATGGCATTGAAGAATAATGAAGAAATGAAGATAGCGGAAAACTCTTACAGACAGGCAAAACTAGATAAAGAAATCGCCTTCGCCGCATATCTTCCCGAACTAGAAGGTTCATTAACTGGTATCTACCGCAAAGATATGGACCTGATGGGTGCAGAACTGCAAATGCGTGGAACATATCTGGCAGGACTCACCTTGACCCAGCCCATATTTACCGGTGGAAAAATCGTTGCTTCCAACAAACTTGCCAAAATTGGTGTAGATTGTGCAGAAGAATCACTCCGAAAAACGGAGATGGATATTATCGCCGAAGCTGATAATGCTTATTGGACATACATTGCTGTGGGGGAAAAAGTTAAACAACTGGAAGCTTATCAAAAGCAGCTGGACGAATTGTATCATCAAATAGCCAAGAGTGTGGAAGTCCAAATGGCTACTCAGGCTGACCTGTTACGGGTAGATTCCAAACGTAGCCAGATACTTTATCAATTGAAGAAAGCTAAAAATGGAGTTGAACTTTGCCGAATGTCTTTATGTAGTACATTAGGAGTTGATATTCATACCACCATCCAAGCTACTGAGACAAATATAGAAATCACCTCACCTCAGCAATTGGAAAGTAGCATTCTTATGCGTCCCGAATACAGATTACTGTTAAATCAGGTAGAAGCCCAAAAGCAGCAAATCAAAGTGGCACGTGCCGATATCCTCCCGACTTTCGGAATTTCCGCTCAATATTCTTACTACGGTAATCTCAAACTTGCCGGACAAGCGGAAGACGGAACGCCCTTCAAACAGGAATATAAAGATGGATCTCCCATGCTAATGGCATCTATCAGCGTTCCTCTTTTCAGATGGGGAAAAGGGCTGAAAGGAATAAAGAAAGCTAAACTGAATTACCAAAATGCTCAGTTGGACTTGCAGAGAAACGAACGTTTACTCAATATAGAACTGCAACAGGCTATTCAGAATATAGCAGATGGTTACAATCTAGTAGAAACTGCCAATATCGGAATGTCACAAGCAGCTGAAAACTTACGTAATATGCAAAACAGTTACGATGTAAGCATGTGCACATTAACCGATTTATTAGATGCACAGGCACAATGGCAAGAAGCATACAGTAACCAGATTGAAGCAAAGACTCAGTATAAGATTTATGAATCGGAATATATGAGAGTTTCGGGACAATTAAAACCTTAGCAGTACCTCTATACATCAGATGCAAACTTATCATAGTCTATCAGTTCACCAGAGTTCCGGCTAATAGAGATCAGACTATGATTAAGTTGCAACTGATTTGATCTCCAAAAACTACTTTTCTTTGACTTTCTATTTAGAAAAAGGAACATTAGAAAGAATCTCACATTATTATAGTACCACTCACTTTTCATTGTAATATCATAGAAAGTCAATGATTACATAAAAGACCTTAATTACCCATATAATTAGAAAGAAAAAAGAGAAACTTTCATCTTATTTCTCTATTTTTGTACAACCGTACATTTATAGATGTATGATTTACATAATCTTATTTTTTATATCAATCTGTCCGGCCATCCTTTTCGGACAATCCCAATGGAAAAAATATCTTCTCTCAGTGGTGATATAGAAATACCGAATGGTGATAATCAGCAGATTTATGGCTTACCAAGACTGGTATGAGATTTAATAAAGAACAGCCTTATAATCATATTAACAAACACTTTATAATATACTAATGAAGAAGTTACTATTACTATTTATTACTGCTACAACGTTAAGTTATGGGGCAGAAAAAACGTCTATTGAGAGATTAGTTTACGGAAAACCCAAGACTCAGTTATCTTTGTAGCACCGCCGATAGAGGGCATCACATTAGGATTTACGGATACATTATATGCTACAGAAGGGAAAAAAGCGACACTGCAACTGGAGATAAATGATTTATCATCTGTCTATTTACAACATGGGAAAACATTTTGTAATGTCATCGTGGAGCCAGGTAAAAATTATTCCATATGTTTCGATTATGGAGCTGATCCTATCATTCAGATCAGTGATCCTGTACAGATGTTGAGAAACAAAGTATTTCGGGATAAGAATTTTTATAAGTATGAATTTGTGAGAGATTATAAAGCCACTCCACTTGATACGATTGGTGCCAAGATGCGCGCTAACTTCGATGCTTTGCTAATGGCGGATAAGAAACAATTTGAGAAATTAGAGATGAGCCAGGCTATGAGAAAGTTCATAGAACTGGATTTGGAATTATATTGGATGGGATCAATGGCTAAAGTGATAAGAGCAAATTTTAGTGATTGTTCCAGAAACGAAAAGCAGATGTATGACGATTATATGAAAGAGTGGTCCAAAATATACAAAGATTATCCACTAACAACACAGATGATACCTTCACAATACTTTGAACCCTATGTAGAAATAGCCACAGCTCTCAAATCAGCAACAGACGGAAAAGTTTGTAACTTTAAAACCGCTCAGGAATATTATGACTATTTATTCAATAATGTGCGATTAATAAAAAACAAAAAAGTAAAACAAGCATTTTGGGCACAAGCTTTGTTTATGGAAGCCTTAAACAACAAACGATTTGAGAAGATACTGAAGAAATATATAAATGAATTTCTGACTACATACCCTAATGAAGGTTTCAAAACGACTTTCATTCCATTTATAAAAGCAATAGACCATTTCTATGCAAAAGCTGATAGCGATTTCGATAAGAATGTTTCATTTGTGGAAAATGGAGATAGTATTAAGACATTCCAAGAATTACTAGCAAAGTTCAAAGGAAAGCCTGTACTTGTGGATTTTTGGTTCAGCACTTGTGGACCATGCGTGAGTAATTCTAAAAAATTTGGAAAAGAAATGGAAAGATTTACTGAGCAGAATGGTATTACATTACTTTGCGTTTCAATAGATCAAGATAAAGAGCAATGGCATAATGCCATAAAATACTATGAGATTGGTGGTAATCACATCAAAGCATGTAAGAGGCTACACGAAGATATTTATAAAGCCTATAGTATATACATGTTTCCACACTATATGCTTGTAGGTCCCGACGGTAAGATACTGATTAACAAGTTAAAGGACCTAAGCGAAGGTGACGATTTCTACAATCAAATCCATGATGCATTAGAAAAAAAAGAATGATGTTTCATTGATTAGAATTATCTTAAACCGGAATAATTTAACTCATTCTGGAATAGTTATGAACTAAATGACAAAAGAATTATTTTTAGGTATAAGAAGAAAAGAACAAATAATTACAATCCGATTGAAAAGATCAGCGAACTCTACGAACGTCTTTAAAAGAAAAAGACGAAAAATATGCTACTTTAGAGCAACGGTTGCAAAATATTGAGCAAAGCATGCAAAAATAGAGTTTCTTTTTATCACTCTTATGCAGATCAATATAAAGCAATACAAGTTAGGAACCTAAATGCTAAAATATTCCGAAGTATTCAATCACTCTGAAAGAAGAATATATTATTTGCCTTCTACGCTCATACTAGGAGGTAAATACACCTGATAAGCAATACGTTCTGTACCATTTTTCACGTAAATAATGCCACAACGCTGAAAGCCATGCTTCGTCAAAATGTGTTGCATCACTTTATTATCACGATGTGTATCCACACGAATATTACCACAACGTTGAAAGCACCAATCTAAACAAGCTTCCGACACCCCTCTTTGTTTACCGCTTGTTGCCATTCGATGAATCACTCCGTAAGGTTCATCATTGAGCCAAGCACCATCATAGATATGCTGATAGGTAGGATCTTCTCCCAATATAAAACAAAAAGTTCCTAGAATTTCACCTTGTTCATCCGTACAAACAAAACTATGACCGTCTTCGATTTCTTGGCGAATCAAAGTCTCGGAAGGATAACCATCCATCCATTGAGTAGTATTTCCATTTGCACGCATAAAGGTACGTGCATAATCATAAATATTCATTACGATAGGAAGATCTTTCGGTTCAGTAGCGCTGATTCTCATTATTCAATCGATTATTAAAATGTAAGGATTAGGTAAATATGACATCATTCATTGATCGCGCCACAATGTGGACACACACCTTTCTCTTTTATTTTCTCTCCACAATGACCGCATCGATATCTATAACCAATATTTCGATGTACTTTCTTGGCAAATACCCAGACGAAAAATGCCAGGAATAAATAACCAATATAAATATGAGTCATCAAGATAAAGAAGAAATAACAGAAAATGCAACAAGACATCAGTCCCAGCAAATAGAATATAGCTGTTGCCGGAGTTAATTGACGGAACAGATCATCGAGTACCGCCAAAGCAACAATCAAGAAAAGCCAGATACTCAACAAGAAAATAGAAAGTATAAAAGGAACTTTAAAAGGAGATAACGTCGGATTATAATAGAAATGTTCCCACGTTCCCGGAACGAAAACTTGTACCGATTCATAAATTGTGGCACTAAAAGCCATCAACAAACACAAAAACAACGGATAAACACTGGCAATATCATTGAAGTAAACCAACTGCAATTGTTTACGACGAAAGACACGGAACAGATATACCCCAACAAACAATGCAAAGATAATCACAAAATAGGAAGCATGAGTATTACTAAAAAGGTGAATCGCTTGCGAAATACTATCGGTAGGCGCAAAAGCTTTTTTCAGTTCCGTCTCCCGTATCCAACCTTGTTCATCCTGTGTATGCGCCAGTTTCACCCAGACAGTATCTATACTATCAGCAGGATGTACAGCAAATTCGGCTACTACAACACGATCTCCCCTATATAATGTGATGTACTTTTCTTTAATAGGTAAACACTCCAATATGGAAGAATCTACCATTACTTCTAGGTTTGTATTCCAAGTATAATGCCGTTCGTAAAGATAATCCAAAGAGTCTTTTATTTTCTGCGGAATCTCCTCCGAAGACAGATCGGGACGGGAGTAAAAACATGATGAAAGAAATAACAGACAAAACAGCAAATTCATTACATAACGGCAAAAATTGGCACTAGGTTTCTTCTTCAACGAATCAACCTTCGTGACACTCTGTGCTACTCTGTAGTGGAATATGCTCATTGTGCAGTTTTTACTTTCATTTGACAATTCTTACAATCGAACTCAAGACAGAAGCGCTTTCCATCGTTCGATACCAGATAGTAAGGCTCTTTATAAGGTGATCTCTCCCGTTGATGAATAGGACACCAACCCATACTATAACGCAAACAATGTTTACAAAACATCAATATAGCATCTTCTAGCTGTGTTTTTTCGTAAGCTTCAGCAACACGTTGCACTCCATGATCCTGATAAAAAGAAACAGCACGTGTATTCATCACATTTCCCAGATAGGTCAAAGTGGTTTGAGGAAAAGCATGAGTAGTTTGTTTCCACACTGCCAATTCTTGACGATAATTGATCTTTCTGGCAGCAATCAGCTTTTCTACCGCCTGACGACGAAAATCAGCTAGCACAGAAGCCGGAAGGAACCAATTCTTCGCAAAAGAGATTTCTATCTTTTTCGCTTCAAATGGGGTATTACCCAATTTGCCCAGTTGCGTCTTCAGATTCTCCTCCTGTGGGGTACGAGCCGGTTCTTTGTCACGGTGAATGGAAAGTGTAATGCTATTATCGTCTTCATCGGTGAAAGTCAAAGAGAATCCGAAATTATTATCAGCAAGAAGGATATCAACGGCTATCTTGCGCTCGGCCGATTTACGGGAAAGCAACCGTTCAAACTCTTGATCAAAATTACGATAAAGGACAGTTCGGGGTTTGATACGCGGCATTTCCTGTGGATAAAGTTTATTACCATCCACCCGGTTGATACGAAATCCCTGCAAACGTCCCTGTTCATCTATATAGCAAACACCATCTCCATTGTTAAATGATTTCAACCCGGCAACTGTCAGATAATTACTACGGGCTTCTTTCATTGTTCCCATCTCCTCTCCTAATGATTTCGGTGTATCAAAAGAAAAGATATCCCGGTCACGACCATGCAAAAAGTAATGAGTAAATCCCCGACTGAAACTTTTGTTCAATTGTGGCTGAAATTCAAAACGGGATGTCCCCGAAGAAGCACGTACATATTCGGAACGACGGGCAAAGATGGCATCCAGTTTTTGCCGATAGGCAGCTGTCACGTTTTTCACGTAAGAGACATCTTTCAAACGACCTTCTATTTTAAAGGAAGAAGCACCAGCATCCAGAAGTTGTTCCAGTTCATCGCTCTGATTCAGATCTTTCAAAGAAAGCAAGTGCTTATCTTTTACAATTACCTTTCCTTCGGCATCGACCAGATTGAAAGGCAACCGACAAAATTGCGCACATTCTCCACGATTTGCACTACGTCCGAAACAAGCTTGACTAACATAGCACTGCCCACTGTAACTCACACAAAGAGCACCATGAACAAATATCTCTAAAGGAACTTCCGGACAGGTTTCATGTATCTTTTTAATTTCCCGAATCGACAATTCACGCGCCAACACTACCTGACGAAATCCAGCTTTCCACAAGAATTTAACCTTTTCCGGTGTACGGTTATCCATCTGCGTACTGGCATGAAGGGGAATTGGCGGAAGATCCAGTTTCGTAATTCCCATATCCTGAACAATCAGCGCATCGACTCCAATCCGGTATAAGGCATGAATCATTTCTTCTGTCTCCTTCAATTCTTCTTCTTTCAGTATCGTATTGACAGTGACATAGATACGGACGTTATACAAGTGAGCATGATTTACCAATGTTTCAATGTCTTCCAATGAATTCACTGCAGCAGCACGAGCACCAAATTTAGGTGCCCCGATATAGACAGCATCCGCACCATGATTGATAGCCTCGATACCACATTCCAGATTTTTCGCCGGAGCCAGAAGTTCTATTTTACGCTGTTTAACCATTCAGTATTATTCGATATCATTAATATTATAAGGAGTCTCCTGATAAACAAAGTAGTTCAACCAATTGGAAAATAAGAGGTTGGCATGAGCTCGCCAACGCACCAATGGGCCTTTTTCTGGATCATTATCAACATAATAATTGCGAGGCATTTCAATAGGTAGCCCTTTGTTTAAATCACGACGATATTCCGTATCCAACGTCAAAGGAGAATACTCCGAATGTCCGGTCACAAAGAACTCACGCCCACCGCGAGCCACCACCATATAAACGCCTGATTCTTCAGACTCTGAAAGCAAAGTAAGTTCAGGAACTTTCAGAATGTCTTCTTTCCGCACTTCCGTATGACGACTATGAGGCACATAGAAGCAATCATCGAATCCACGAAAAATCGGATGCAATGGTTCCAACACACAATGCTCAAAAATACCAAACATTTTCTGATCCAAAGAATATTTGGGCACTCCGTAATGATGATACAGTCCGGCCTGAGCCGCCCAGCATATATACAGAGTAGATGTGACATGTGTTTTCGCCCAATCAAATATCTCCGTTATTTCATCCCAATAGGTCACCTCTTTGAAGTCCATCTGTTCTACTGGTGCTCCGGTTATAATCATACCGTCATATTTTTCATCGCGCATCTGGTCAAAGTCCGTATAGAACGCTTTCATATGCTCTACCGGAGTATTTTTGGATGTATGACTCTTGATCTTCATAAACGAGATCTCCACCTGAAGAGGTGTGTTTGAAAGCAATCTAACCAAATCTGTCTCCGTTGTAATCTTCAACGGCATTAGATTCAATATGACAATCCGTAGCGGACGAATATCCTGTTGCGTAGCACGGGAAGCATCGATCACAAAAATATTTTCTTCCTTTAGCAATTCTATCGCAGGGAGTCTATCAGGTAAATTTAAAGGCATATTATTGCTATGTATTAGTAATTTGTCTGCAAAAATACGAAAAATATAGCACAAATAAGACGTGTCTCTTATTTAGAAGAAGTACAAATTAAATCATTTTAATCATAGAATCATATCAAGTAACAAATAAAACGCTTATTTTTGCCAAACGAATTAGTACTAATAATTTAAATCTTAAAAAAATGGCTTACGTAATTAGTGACGATTGTATTGCTTGCGGAACTTGTATCGACGAGTGTCCGGTTGAAGCTATCTCTGAAGGTGATATCTATTCTATCAACCAGACGTATGTACTGACTGTGGTACTTGCGCAGACGTTTGTCCGTCTGAAGCTATTCACCCAGCTGAATAATACAATCTACTCAAAAAAGTGAAGGCTGCTTTCTACGGAAGGTAGCCTTTTTTTATGGATGGATGGGTACACTCAAATAACAAATGCGACGGAGCATTTTCCTTTCTGGAAAACTTCCGCCGCAGTAATTTTATTTCGTCTGTCGATTATTTCAATTTAGCCAACGCTTCCTTGATACGGCAAATAGACTTTTCAATGTTCTCATCACTTGTAGCATAACTCATACGAATGCAGTCAGGAGCACCGAACGATGCACCGCCTACACAAGCTACATGAGCTTCTTCAAGCAAGTACATAGCTAAGTCATCTGAATCTTTAATTGTACGCTCACCACAACTCTTACCAAAGAAGCTATCGCATTTCGGGAACAAGTAGAAAGCACCTTGCGGTACATTTACTTCAAATCCCGGCACTTCTTTTGCCAACTTAACGATTAAGTCACGACGACGTTGGAAAGCCTTCTGCATTTCTTTAACTGGCTCTTGTGTACCTGTATAAGCAGCCTCAGCAGCTTTCTGTGATACAGAACAAGGACCTGAAGTGTATTGACCCTGTAACTTATTACAAGCTTTCACCAACCATTCCGGACCGGCAATAAAACCAATTCTCCATCCTGTCATGGCGTATGCTTTAGAAACACCATTTACAATCACTGTACGTTCCTTCATTTCCGGAAATTGAGCAATACTTTCGTGTTTACCGATATAGTTGATATGTTCGTAGATTTCGTCAGCAATTACTATTACTTGCGGATGTTTAGCCAATACAGTAGCCAATCCTGCTAATTCTTCCTTAGTATATACAGATCCAGTCGGATTAGACGGAGAACAAAGAATCAATGCCTTCGTTTTCGGAGTAATAGCAGCTTCCAACTGTTCCGGAGTAATCTTGAAATCCTGTTCGATACCTGCTGAAACAATCACAGGAGTACCTTCTGCCAATTTCACCATTTCCGGATAACTCACCCAATAAGGAGCTGGCACAATTACTTCTTCACCCGGATTTACCAACACCATGATTGCATTACAAACAGATTGTTTTGCACCATTCGCACAAGAAATCTGAGCGGCAGTATATTCCAGACCGTTCTCTTTTTTCAGTTTCTCAACAATCGCATTACGCAAAGCGGGATAACCCGGTACCGGAGAATAGCGAGAGAAATTGTCGTCTATAGCTTTTTTCGCAGCTTCTTTGATGTGGTCAGGAGTATTGAAATCTGGTTCTCCTACACTTAAGTTAATAACATCAACGCCTTGTGCCTTAAGCTCATTACTCTTTTGAGACATGGCAAGTGTCGCCGATGGCGACAAGCTGTTCAAACGATCTGATAATTGATTCATTTTGTATCTATTTTATTGTTATTGAGTGAAATTCGTTGCAAAATAAGAGATTTTATTTGATATATGAAAACAAAACAGCAATTTACTTATTAAAATGTAATATATGACCCATTCTCTCTTTTTTCGTTCTCAAATACCGTTCATTATACTGATTAGGAACCGTTTCAACAGGAACATTTTCGACAATCTCCAATCCATAGGCCTCCAAACCTACGCGTTTTACAGGATTATTTGTCAAAAGCTTCATCTTGTGTACTCCTAACTCTCTAAGAATCTGCGCACCTACCCCATAATCACGTTCGTCAGCCAAATGCCCCAGACAAATATTTGCATCCACTGTATCCATTCCGTCCTCTTGAAGTTTATAAGCTCTCATTTTCTCCATCAAACCGATGCCACGACCTTCCTGATTGAGGTAAACAACAACTCCTTTTCCCGCCTGGTCGATCATCTCCATGGCTTTGTGCAACTGTTCACCACAATCGCAACGTCTGGAACCGAAGATATCACCTGTTGTGCAAGATGAATGTACACGTACCAGAATAGGCTCGTCTTCCTTCCAAGTACCCTTAAATAAAGCTACATGTTCCAAACCATTTGATTTCTGCCGGAAAGGAATCAGACGAAACATACCATGCTCGGTCGGCATACTTACTTCTACCCCTTTTTCTACAATGGATTCTTGTTTAAGACGATAAGCAATCAAATCGTTAATAGAGATCAACTTTAATCCATGTTCATCTGCCAGCTTACGAAGCTCCGGCAAACGTGCCATCGTACCGTCGTCGCTCATAATCTCCATCAAAGCACCAGCTGGATAAAGTCCGGCAAGACGTGCCATATCAATCGTTGCTTCTGTATGTCCGGCACGACGCAACACTCCTTTTTCTTGTGCATAAAGCGGATTAATATGTCCCGGGCGGCCGAATGTAGACGGTGTAGAAGCAGGGTCTGCCAATGCCTGAATCGTTGCAGCACGATCATTAGCAGAAACGCCGGTTGTACAGCCTTCTAACTTGTCAATCGTAATGGTGAAAGGAGTACCCAATACAGAGGTATTGTCACTCACCTGATGTGGTAAGTCCAATTCTTTACAACGAGACACTGTGATAGGCGCGCAAAGTACTCCACGCGCATACTTTAACATAAAGTTTACTTTCTCAGGAGTTATCTTTTCAGCAGCTATAATTAAATCACCTTCGTTCTCACGATCTTCATCATCCACTACTATAACGAACTTGCCTTCTTTGAAATCGGCAATCGCATCTTCTATTTTATCCATTTTAATCTCTTCCATAACATTTATTTATTAATATTCTGTATGATGAATTGAATTTGTTCATTGTTCTTAATGATCCGCTCCATATCTTTAGATAACCGGACACGAAATGCCCAGATACGGAAATAAAAGAATAAACCAATAGGGAATATGACTCCGGCAAGCAGATTCATCCAATATTTATGGAACGGACGTATATGAGCCGAAACGGGAATAATGGGATAATTGTTTAATGTATTCACTAAAGTAACCGACTTCGTGTTGGACATTTCTTCTATTAACGATTCTAGTTGCTCGTTGATAGCCACCACTTCATCGTCCTTCTCACCCACCATCCATAGTTTGAAATAATTTGGTGCTTTAGTCAAGCGATTCTTCGCCATGTAAGCTTTGCACTCAGTAGTAAGGCGGTCTAAATCTCCTGGTAAACGTTCATAATCAGGATCATTAATTACTACTTCCTTCTTAAACAAATGACGCATACTCCGGATACCGACAATCTTCTTGAACCAATTAATATAAGCATCGGCATTAAGCACCACTGAATCTTTATTCGATTTGTAGGTAAGGAAAAAACCTAAAGGAGCCAGAATAGCACTACTGGTCCACATTCCCATCCATACAACCCATTTTCCGTCACGTGCCATCTTATAACCTGTATTATCTATAATGTAATAGATAATAAATACCATTACAGACACAATCACAGGCATACCAAGCCCCCCCTTACGAATGATACCACCTAAAGGAGCCCCGATGAAGAAGAACAGTAAACAGGACAATGATATGGTAAATTTCTTATGCCACTCGGTCCGATGTCTACGGATACGGGTATCATTGTCTGACATCTGGAAAGTCTTGAAAGAGATATCATTAGATATATTCTCTGCTTTACCTGCTGCTGCTGTAATCACCTTCTGTTTCTGCGCCAACGATGCTATCTCATAAAGACTGTCTACATTATATGTACGAATATCCGCTTCTTCTATCTTTATTGTATCTTCCTTACTCAACGTGTAAGATGGGCGGAAATTACCCTGTGATACTTCCGTATAATATTGCCGCCCGATGCTATCACCGACCAACTTCATTGAGTCAATAGAGGCTTCCAACTGTTTCATATCTTTGGCTGAGGACTGCTTACCCATAATATCACTGTCCACCATATTAAAGTCGGAATTAAACTCAATGATCGAATGTTTTTCACGAAATGATTCACGACGATAAGGCACATTCTGCGCTTTCACATTCTGTGCTTTCAAATTTTCAAACAAGTCACCACTATATAAATGTAGCCAAAGATGTTGCTTATCAGCTGTCATCTCCATACGGCCGGAGTCTGCGTAGATAATATGTGCATTTTCAAAACCATCGCGCAGATTATAGATCAACACATCATATAGCATACCGGTTTTTCGATCCTTCTTGGCAATCTTCAGGTTGTAATCCGGTATTTCAGAATAGAACACTCCTTCCGGAATATCTACTTCCGGAGATTTTTGTTTCATCGAAAGAATCAGAGTCCCCAGTTTAGCCTGAGCGATAGGTCCGACAACATTCTGAAAATAAAAGGAGACGCCCACCAACCCGCAGACAAAAATTGCAAGCGGACGCATGATTTTAAGCAAGGAAATACCAGCTGCTTTCATTGCAAGCAACTCATAACGTTCACCAAAGTTTCCGAAAGTAATCAAAGAAGCCAACAACACAGCCAATGGCAATGACAATGGCACCAACGTTAAAGCAGAATAAAAGAAGAACTGAGCCATAACACTCATCTCCAATCCCTTTCCAACTAATTCGTCAACATATCTCCATAAAAACTGCATCATGAAAATGAAGAGACAGATGAAGAATGTACCGATAAAAAGCAGAAAAAAGCTCTTAACGATAAATATATCTAATTTCTTTATGCGTAGCATCTTAAACAGGTTCTTCGTGCATTTTAAGATGCAAAATTAGTATAAAAAAAGTAGCCTAGGAAATTTTTAATTGAAAGTTAACTAAAATCCACATGTTCTTCGCAATTTAGTCACTTGCAACTCCCACAATTCTTTCATATCATTTACTTCATCCGGTTCAGCAAAATCAATTATTTCCAATACATAGTCACTTGTCAGTTCATTATAAGTCATCTTTATTTCGAAATAATTACGCTCGTTATCGTCGTCCAGCCAACGGAAACGGATAAAGGAAAAAGCACGAATTGCTATAATCTCGGCATTTCTTTGTTCCGTTTTCCCCCAATGAAACTCTACAACTTTGTCGTCGGATACCACTCTATCAGCAAACCAGTCCTCCAACCCGGTCGGTGTACTAATAGCTGTCCAAATAATATTTTTAGATGTTGCATTTAGCAAATACTCCAAATGAATTTTCTCTTTTTTCATAGCAATTTCAAATTGTATTGAGTGCGCCAAGATAAATACTTTTTTCTAAATACATAGTATAAATCAAGCACTTTATTTAAAACTTCTTTCATCTTTAACCCTCAAACTCCTTAATTAAAAGAGAAAGTAAGGTTTTGTCATATAGAAAAAACACAAAAAAGTACTCAATTGTTTTGGAGGTTATAAAAAAACAACTATCTTTGCACCCGCAATCGAGAAATGATGGCGGGATAGCTCAGCTGGTTAGAGCGCATGATTCATAATCATGAGGTCCCCGGTTCAATCCCGGTCCCGCTACGAAATAAATCATTGAAATTGAGACTGTTGAGAGGCTTCCACTCTTGGCGGTCTTTTTTATTTCGAATTCATGGGAACACGGCGGGAACACAAAAAATCACCTTTAAGCCCCATTTTATTTGCTGATAATCACAATCCATCTTGTTTCAATTTAGTAATACTAATAAAAAAGTATGTATATATAGCCACTATACAATTATCATTCTTAGATAAAAACTAGAGAATATATAAAATTTTAAGGCAGGGAACACAAACGGGAACACAAGTCTAATAACCCAAAGCAAAAATACTAAAACATGAACACTAAAAAAATCACTAATACATCGAAAAAGGGCAATGCATTTAATACCATGACATTGCCCCTTCAATAGATAAATATAGCAAATACTACAAACACTCAATTTCATCTTGAGACAATCCAGTAGCTTTTGAGATAATATCAATAGCAACTCCTAACTTCTTTAAATTACGAGCACTTTCTCTTTTTTCTTCTTCACGACCTTTAAGTAATCCTTCTGCCCTTCCTTCTTCACGTTCAGTATTGATATTATCACGAAGGATTACAATATTATCCAGATGACGATAATAGGCAGCAAGCTCATCCTTAGTCATGCTATCCAGTTTCAACCTTTCACGGGCCTCCTCAAGACCGGGAGCTGTAGCACTGGAAGGTATCTCTCCGGTATTCAGGTAGTAGATCCATTCTTCCAGGGGACTTTTGGCTACCTGATTGAAACCGTTTACTTTCAGGATATAATATTCAGGATATAGCTGACTTACCGTATCCACCTTGAATGTCTGCTTCTGGAATGGAGTGAGTTCAAGAAGATCGTTGGTGTGGATGCCTCTGAATTCTGTCTTCCCATGATAAACAAAATCAGTTCCATGTCCCAGAGAGAAATAGACAATATTGACGCTATATACCTTACGAACCTTGTCATAGCTTTCTCCCCTATTGATATACTCGGTCACCAGCTTGGAAGTGCCGAACAACATACGCTGGAAGTAGGCGTATTCATTATTGTTCTGTACCTCTATCAACACCAGTTCACCCTTGGAATTCTCGGCAAGCATATCGACACGGTTATACTTGTCATACTCATCCTCCTGATTGCTTTCACTTTCCAGGAGTCGCTGAATAATGATTTTCTCACCCAATAACGTAGTGAGCAGACCTTCAAGGACACTGAAATTGGCCTTGTTCCTGAGCAGACGTTTCATAGCCCAGTCAAAACGGATTATCTGATTTTTATTGTTGCTATTCATAATTGTCTAATATATTGGTTACTACAAAGGTAAACAAAAAGATTCAGAATACCAAAAGTGACACTATTCCCTTTTCACATATCACCAGAGAGCGACCTTTCCCAATGATCCTAAATCCAAATTGGCTGAATTTACTCCCATAGCTTTGAATGCTCTGATTATGGTTGAAAAAGTGACGCTCTTTCCACTTTCTATTTTTGAGATCTGCGCTCTTTTTACTCCCATCAACTCACCAAGCTGTTCCTGTGTCAGATTCCTGGCTTCTCTGGTTTGCTTGATTGCTTCACCAATTAGAAAATTATTGATGTCATCTTCATATTTGTTACGTACCGGAGTACCTTTTTCACCTATCACTTTATCCAACGCTTCTTCTTCCGTATAAAATTTCATTTCTTCCATATCTTCACTTTTTAGAATTGAAATATATCTTTCTTATCTCTTTGGCTTTTGCTATTTCTTTGGATGGGGTTTTCTGGGGCTTTTTGATTATACCATGAGTCGTTATGACCAGAGTTTCCTTGTCAGTGTCCCAGAAAGCGAATAACCTATATGAAATTCCATTGTATAAAGTTCTGAATTCCCATATATCATCCGCATCATCCAGTTTCTTGAAAAGCTCCTTGTCAATCACATACTTGCTTTTATTTATATTGTACATGATTTTAGCCTTCGCTTTTTCGTCAAGACTGTTTAAAAACCGGATAGTCTCTTCCGAATATATTATTTTGAATTTTGCTTTTGCTTCCATGCCTGTTGATTAACCTACTGCAAAAATAATGAATAGTTCCAATTTAGGAAACAAAAAAAACAATGAGAATATCAAAAGCAAACTGATTTTTAACTTATTCATGATAATTCTTTCTCATGTTCTCTCCATTTCCAAAGCCCTTAAACCCTTATATATGATAAAAAACTTGGAGCATTATTCAGCACTGCAATGAAGAGTGCGTCAGCTTCAAGCATTAATGATAAAAACAATTACCGGGTCACACTTATTTTCAGAAGATGGATAAGTTGGAGATTCGATGATGCGTAGCAATTTCAGTATGTGGACAAGACATAAAGTTCCCCACGAAAGAATGTATGCCGCATGATAGGCCAAGTAAATGCGAGGAGCTATTTACAACGGTTCAACTATCACAACCAGTCGAAAGACCGGTCTATTTTTTTCTTCTCCCCCTTCCTTGATTTCCCCTCAAAGCCTTATATATGAGAAAAGTATATAAGAGAAATTGAGAATAGAAATAACAATATTAATAACTTAAAATTTAAGAGACATGGGAAATTTAATTAAAGGATTGAAGGTCGCAGCTTATGTGGCCGAGATTATCGTGGCAGGTTCAGTAGTAATCGAGCTTGCGGAGAAGTATAGTGGCAAATTCGGAAAAAAGAAGATTGCCACGGGTGAAGTCAAGGCCGTTGATGCTGCGACTGAAAACTGATAGAACGTCTGATGAATGGATTATGACAAGAAAGCAGACGTGATAATAACGGTATTGGAGGTAGCAACTTCAATACTCAAAGGGATAAAGAAGCTAAGAGGTATATTCATAAAAGCAAAGAAATGACACCTCTTGGCTTTTTGTTTTTTCACCGCATTTTATTAACCGACTAAAAAATAACAAGAGTATGGAAACAATGACTAATGAACTTACTATCATTCCAAGAACAATCGGAATGGTAACAAGAATGATGGATGCAATTGGTGTCGAAGATGCTGTAATCGTATCTGAAGAAGAACAGAAAGAGCATCCTAATTTTATTGAGAGCAACACTTCGGGAATAACACTTGAAGAACTTGAAAGGAACTGTATTGTACCCAGCTTCGGAGACAACCAGCTAACAATCAGCCACCAGAAATTTATCCACCAGGTAGAAGATGCCGCAAGAATGTATTTTACCGGAGAGAACTTTGGAAACACGGAAATCAGAGTTTCACATAAGATTTTAGGCAGGGTTCCGGGAGCATTGACCAAAAGGAAGGAGGAACTTAAACCGGAGGACGAGACCATCTACTACCAGAGAATGGCCTTCTGTTTTCATATCCGTTCCATGAGCAGAATGATGAACGGAGAAGAAGTCAATTTATGTATCGGAGGTGTAAGAAGTCTGAATGAGGAAAACTTATACGCCCGAAAATCACCCGAGAAATTCAAGATCTTTATCGGGTGGAGGGTTCGTGTGTGTTCAAATCTGATGCTGACCAATGATGGCTTGACCGGACGACTGGAAGTGATGAGTGACACTGATATATACAGTTCAGCACTCAGACTGTTTCAGGATTTTAAACCGGAGCAAAATTTAAGACTTCTTGAAAACCTGGGAAGAACAAAGATTTCACAGGAACAGTTCTGTCAGATAATAGGAAGATTGAGATTATATCAAGCTTTACCCGCTTCACAACTTAAAGAATTGCCAAAGGTGATTTTAGGTGACTCCAATGTCAATGCAGCTACGAAAGGCTATATAGAGAATCCAAATTTCGGATTGTGTGGCAGAGAGAATATCACTTGTTGGGATTTGATGCAGCTTCTTAATGACGCCGCCAAACAATCCTACATAGACAAGTTCCTGGAGCGCAATCAGAACTGTACTGATTTTTCTGTAGGTATCCAGAGAGCTTTAAACGGTGAAGATACTGAGAATTACGGATGGTTTTTGAGTTAGACCTGAAAATAAATTAACTCACAAGGGAGAAAGAACTAAAATATAACAAACCGGTTCTTTCTCCCTTTTTGTTGAACCCTTTGACAGATATATGATATGGAAGTGAATGATATTATGACATACATAGACAGATTGCTGCAAGGCTGTTCTGATAAAAGATGTGCCGAGATTCTAAAGGAAGTAACGGAGGAATGTCAGTCACGTATAGATGAATGTAGGAAAGGTGCTTATTCCAAATCATTGCAATAGGAATAATATATAAACAATAATGAATATTATGGAAAGATACGAATTGGAAAACAGCAGGGAATTCAAGGCTGCAAAAGAACTTGAACATGCCCTGAACGACTATGGGTGGAATGAGAAAAGGTTCGCTATTGCAGTTACCACATTCCACAGGACCCTGCAACAGACCTTATTCAGAAGTATGGTTGAAGTGATTAAGATTATGGGAAGTGAAGATTACGGATATGACCTGAGAAACAAGGCTTCGCATGAGATTTGTAAGAAGATAGTGGAATCGGGAGTTCTGGAGGACGAGACGATACCATTCATCTGAAACGGTTGAGAGATACCAAGACTAATATTCCGGGGAGGGATATTTCCGATAAAAAGGAAGTATCCCTCCTTTTTTATTTACCGACAATTTAAAATTCAGAAGATTATGTTATACTATAATTTTTATGGTTATGAAGAATTCAAGGCCCGTTTCGGACTTGAAAAGAGAGAAAATGGTGTGGCGGTAAGAAAGAACAGGATATTGCTGGCCCACCTGAAAAATCCTGTACTACTGAAGTATTGCAGGGAACATGACGACTATGCCTGCTACATATATATGATATGGCTGCCCTGCAGAAAAGAGTGGTTGAAGCCGTTATCGGGTCGGGCAAGAATGATGAAGAATTACCGTATGAGGTGGAACTGATAGGCAAGACATACCATTCCGCCAAATATAGGACTGACGAAGCCAAAGGCCTGTGTGAGGATCTGGATAAAAGTTCGGTCCGCTATGTCAACATTGAACGTAACCGGGTTTTCAAGATGAGAGCCGGAAAGTTCATGAGGGAGCTTATACTTGAAACAGGGATAGGGAAACTACTCTCGCCTTGTGTCGTAAACTGGATTGCAGGGGATGTTTTCACCCAGCAATGGTGTACTTATACTCATGGGAAATCACCTGATATGGAACTTCATGTCAACAATGATTTTGGGAGAATCTATGATAGTAACTATTGTAAAGGGAGTTTCGGTTCATGCATGGTGGATGAGAACAGGACTTCGTTCTATCATGATTCGGTAAAAGCCAAGGCTGCATACATAATAGACAAGACGGGGCTGATTGTAGCCAGAGCCATTCTTTTTACCGATGTTACGGATCAAGACGGCAAGAAATGGAGGCTGCTTGAAAGACAGTATTCCTCGGAAGGTGATGATGTATTGAAACGGTTACTGATTGACAAGCTCATTCAGGAGGATTATATAGACGGTTATAAGATTGTGGGCGCGTCCTGTCATGAGGCGAACGCATTCGTGGACATTGACGGCAGTTCATTATCCGATAAAAAGTTTGAGATAGACTGTAATCTCGAATTGGAAGACACGCTTTCCTATCAGGATTCCTTCAAATGGTACAGTTACAGCCGGAACAAGGCCTATAACTACGAAAACTCCGGGACCTCATACAACCTTGATACAACAGACCTTAATCTTTATGGGGATGATGATGAAGATGATGGGGAATGGGATGCTTACCACCAATACTATTGCGATGATACAAGGCTCTGTTATCGGAATGGAATAGAAATCTGGGTGGATTCAGACAACCTGGATGATTTTGTATGGATAGAATCAAAACGGGAGTATCACCATGAGAACGATTGTGTATGCTGTGACAATTGTGGAGAGAACCTGCTGAAAGATAATGCGGAATACTCCGAGGTGACAGAAGAGCATTATTGCTGCAAGGAATGTATGGAGAAAGCGGAAAATGAGTTCAAGCGGAAGAACTGGTATTATTCCGAGTATGATGAAGCATGGTATGAGAACCTTGATGATATAACCCGGATCAATATCTGGAATGAATCGGAAGGTATCTATGAGGAGAAGTCCATTAGTATAGACACATTGGATGGATTGATTGAGAATGAAGATGTATGGGAGTTCGGTGAGGATGTATTTGATAAAGTAAATCCGAGCACCAACCTTCCATACGGTTATAAACTTAAAAAAGAGATGAGTCATGAATATGCAATTGTTGAAGAGGCTGTATAGTATCTACAGCCCGAGCGGAAAGGAACAGAAGATGGTGAAGTTCCTCTGTTCCTACATAAGACAACTTCCCGGAAACATATCCGTGTCAAAGGATAAATTCGGGAACCTGTATGTAGTAAAGGGAGAATCAGAAAGTTATCCCTGCCTGGTGAGCCATATCGACCAGGTTTCACACTGCAACCACTCAAAGGATTTCAAGGCGGTGGAGACCAGGGAAATCATATTCGGTTATTCGCCCAAGAACAGGAGGTTTGAGAATCTGGGAGCCGATGACAAGAACGGAGTGTTCATCTGCCTTGAATGCCTGAAGAAGTATGATGCTGTTAAAGTAGTGTTTTTCAGAGAGGAGGAGAACGGATGCAGGGGAAGTTCTGAAGCGGTGATGTCCTTCTTTGATGATGTGAGGTTCGTTATCCAGCCTGACAGAAAGGGTAATTCGGATCTGATTACAAGTATCGGATATTCTGACTTGTGTTCCGAAAAGTTTATAGAAGCCCTTGAACCTGAAAACTGGGGGTACAGGGAGGGGAACGGCTTGATGACCGATATCCTGACCTTGAAAGAAAACGGACTTGGGGTTTCCTGCATCAACGTCTCATGCGGTTACTACAATGCCCATTCTGACGAGGAGATAACAATAAAGAAAGACCTGCTGAAATGCCTGATGTTTATAGAACATGTCATAGAGGATTGTACCGGTGTATATCCTCATGTACTGACTGATTCATATTTCAGCCCCTATGAGCTTGAGGACGAGGTTTACGATATGCTGAACCATGACCCGACATTAACCCCTGAAGACCTTTATGACATGTATTCCACCAATTTTCCTCATTTCGGACTGGAGGATTATAGAAGGATATGTGAGGATTACCGGATGTTCTGGTGTGATGATGAAGAAGATATATATGAAGAAAAAAGTATGGACTTAAAAACTTTGGAAGTATGGAAAGAGACATGAATTACGATTTGGAACTGGCCAGGTATATCTGGTCAATCCTGAAATCCAATCCCCCGGTCCTTATGTCCTGGGGAGTTGAGATTGAGACTGTAAAAGTAATAACGTGTGGCATTGAATTCAAGGTCAACGGATTCAAGCACACCGGAAAAGTTCAGATAGTCTTGAATGAAGGTGCGGACCTGTTTGAAGTCTGTCTGATTGGTGAGGATGGAGGAATCAGGGACAAGAGGGAGGACATCTACCTTGACATGCTTGTTTCCGTGGTGGATGGACTTGTGGAGAAAACCGACGATTATGAAAAGAGGATTGCTGAAACATATAATATTATAAGGTATTAACAGTTCTCTGAGAAATCGGGAAATGTGACAACGGGCTTTCTGTGAGGGAGTAGATTTTATAGGGACTCGAAATCTCATGGAAAGCCTTTTTTATAAATCAGCTTAAAGGTTATTGAACGGTCGTTTAGTAACCGGGAAGAGCGTTAAATAAGTGTTAATTATGAAACGGAAAAATTATGTAGCCTATCTACGACAGTCCACGATGAAACAGGAAATCTCGGGACTTGGCGTGGAGGCACAGAGAGAAATAATACGGAATTACCTGAAGGACAGAAAAACGGTTGCTGAATATATTGAAACAGAGAGCGGCCGTAAATCTGACAGACCTAAACTTGCTGAAGCTTTGGAGTTATGCAGGAAAACAAATTCTGTCCTGATTGTTGCAAAACTGGATAGGCTGAGCAGAAATGTGGCCTTCACCAGCAAACTGTTGGAGAGTGATGTCGAGATCGTATTTTGTGATTTTCCGGAGGCCAATAAACTTGTACTACATATCATCAGTAGTATAGCAGAGTATGAGGCGGGATTGATCAGCCAAAGAACGAAACAATCCCTGAAAGCCAAGAAATCAAGAGGATATAAGCTTGGTAAATCTGAAAACCTATTGAACAAACTGAATCAAGCGGTAGAGAACAGCAACAAGACTAATCATCAGAAAGCCCTTGACAATCCCAATAACAAGAGAGCCATAGCATTACTGAAAAACTTGGTAAAAGAAGAGCGGAGCTTATCTGAAATGGCGAGAATTCTGAACAGTGAAGGATTTTTAACTTCCAAGGGATGTCAATTCAGAGCATCACAGGTGAGTATATTATTGAAAAGGTATAACTTAAAAGAGGATTGAAACTATGGAACCCAAGTATGTATTGATTCTAGACTTTTGTGTCGGTTGTCTGAATATCATAAAGCTGACGGACGAAGAATTAAGGGAATCAGAGGAATATGAGGACTTTGAATCTTTCCTTTCAACCATCGAGGAGAGATACGGATTCAGACTTAACAGTTGCCAATGGATGGTTACAGAAAATCTGGACATCCATTGCTATCAGAACGGGGAAGAGACAGGCCCCAATCTGTTATAGCCAAATAAGGAAGAGAAACTGAGGTAATGCTTGGTTTCTTTTTTTCTTTCTTCTGGAGTAGTTGGAAATGATGGTAGTAGAAGAAAAATATAATCAGGTTAAGTTGTTTTTCTATCTGTCATCCACCATATTCTTAACCGGATGAATAATATCGGCATGGCTTTATATTGTAAGCGACTGCTCAACTACATCTTGTGTATTCGATTTTTTATTGAGGTGCACTCCATTGTAAGTGCGTCTCGATTTTTTCATATGCCAACTTATCTCAGGGTTGTTATTGAGTGTCAATCTCGCTTTTTCCCGTTTTTTCCTGCATTTTCCCGGAACTGTCCCGATTATTTTCTCCATACATCCGGTAGCAGTTCCTTCAGGTCTCTGTCTGATTTGGGTGCCAGATAATAGGGGAGTTTACTGATCACATCATTCAGCCACTCTCTGGGGTTGACACCACGTTCCTTACATGAGCCAAGCAAGGAGCAGATTATAGCCGTATTCTCAGCAGCTTCGTGATTTCCGCAGAACAGCATGTTCTTTCTTGATATGACCAGTGGCCTCAGGGCATTCTCACAGCGGTTGTTGTCTATAAAGATTCTTCCGTCATGGAGATACGGTTTCATTCTTGGCAGCAGGGAGTAGGCATAGGCTACGGCTTTCCCTATAAGACTTCGTTTTAGAACTTTAGGGTATGTGTTTTTAAGCCAGAGTTCAAAGCTGTCAAGTATCGGCTCGGATAGACGTTGACGTAATTCAGCACGTTTTTCATACGGGAGTTCCTGTTTATCCGCCATGTATTCCACATTATACATATCCTGGATAAATTTGAGTCCCTGCATGGCATATTCCGGATTTTCTTCCTTGCACAGCTCTATATGCCTGCGGATATGTGCGAGACAGCCACACAGGCACACGTCCTCTCTATCCTCAAAGGCGTCATAAATAGGATGGCCGTCACTTTGGAGATATCCTTTGAAGTTTTTCAAAAGCCTGACCGCAACTTTTTGTGAACGCGATCCGTTGTCGTAATGGAAGAAGAGCAGACGCGGCACAGCCGCTCGGACTATCCAGATGTATTCTTTTGCGGCTTTATGCCTCTCATGGTTTATAACCGGAAGCGTGGTCTCGTCAACCTGGAGGTAATCTGCGGCCAGTACTTTCTTCCTGAGTTCCAGATAAAGTGGTCTGAGAAGTTCGCAGACCGGTCTGAACCAGCCGTCCAATGTGTTTCTGGACAGTTTCACACCCAGATGTTCCAGCTGTTTCACTTGTCGGTAGAACGGGACATGATATTCGTACTTCTGTAAAAGGACCTCAGCGAGCATGGAAGCCCCGGGCATGCCTTTATATATGGGCATCAGTGGCATGGGAGCGGTTATTACAGCCTTTTCTCCGTTGTCAACGGCCTCCATTTCATTTTTCAGGGCATATGTGGGACGTACCGTGTCTTTCACATAGAGGTAGCCGGGTTTCATCTCAAGGGTCCTGGTATGTTCCTCGCCTATCTTGACGTATCTGCTTAAATCGACATTCTCCGGTTCGATGACGACTGTTACAACCGGAAGGTTATTCATGACGACCCGGTTACGGCGTGGCGTTTTATTGGCGGCCCGGGACTTGGGGACGGTAATCTGTTCAGCCGCCCTGCTCCGGGCCTCTTCGATTTCCGCCTCTATCTGTTCCAGGTCGCCATAGTCAAAAGGGAGCTTCGGGTCTCCGTTATCGACAGGCTTGCATTTCTCACTCATCTTTCCGAACACCTTCCTCTTCAGCCATGCCAGGGAGCGTTCAGCTCAACTATCGTACCCCGGAGCTCTTCTATGGTCCTTGCCTGGGCCGAGATGATCTCACTCTGTTTACGGTTGATATCCAGCAGCTGTTCCATTGAGGATTCCACAGCTTGTCCGGTTGCATCTTCTTTTGCCATTCAATATCCTTTTTTGATGATATAAAGATAGCGAAAAGCTATAAGAAAAACAAGCCTTCAAGCTGTTTGTTTACAACTGTTTACCAATGCTTTTTCAAATTGGAAAGCCGTCTTTGCCTGCCTTTGCTGACATCTTCATTGATGCCTTCCACCATAACGACCAGGTCACTCCAGGTCATGGGGTAAGAACGGGTGGCAGGATCATAGGCGGGTATCTTGAAGGTGCCTTCTTCAAGCAGTTTCTCGTAAAGGACCAGACCGCCCGGTTCGGCATGGAGCAATTTTATCTTGGTCCGGAAACGGTTGTAGAAAATGAATACGTCCCCACTTCTGATGTCGCCTCCCATCCTCTCATGCACAAGGCCGCAAAGAGTGAACATACCTTTCCTCATGTCCGTATAACCGGGGCATAGGAAATATCTCATGCTGTCATTTAGGCAGAACATTGGCATTATATATTTTAGAGATCAGATTCAGGGCAGCTTCACAGCCGGAAGACCCTTTAAACTTCAACTTCAATCCGTTGGGTAATTCCAAGGATATTTCAGAGCTGTCCTTTCCTTTCAAGGGAAAGGGGACGCTAGGCTGGGGAGATGGCAGGGGAGTCTCGTGAGATATACCGGGGGATGGCGTGTCGCCATTGATTACTATGGGGACAAAGCTGTCTTTAACCCCTAAGCGGGAGCTTCTGCCAATAACTCCCGCTCCGTTATACCGTATTTTTGTTTCCAAAGATAGAATCTACTACGGCTATAACCTTCATTCTCACAAAAATCAGCAATGGACAAACCACTCTGCTGCTGACGGAAAAGAACGGAGATAAATTTTTCTCTGCTCATCATGTGTTTACGTCGCTGCATCATAGGATATTATTTTTTTGTAGCAAAAGTAAGGAGGGAAAATGAACTGTAGAAGATGTACTTACTTAGGCGCTTACCCTAATTTGAGCGTTTACCAAAGTATAATTGACATGGAAAATAGCAGGGTGGTGATTTATGCCAGAGTAAGTTCCACTACCGACAGACAATCCACGGAGCGTCAGGTATCGGACTTGAGGATGCTGGCTGAATCGAGAAAATATACGAGGAGAAAATATCAGGAACAAAGAAAAATTCAGAAAGAGCAGTTCTTACAGAGTGTCTTGAATACTGTTTCTCCGAGGGTATAGGAACACTACTTATCAGCGAACTCTCCAGACTGAGTAGAAACGTTGATGAGGTGCTTAAGAATGTGATGCTGTGTAAGGAGAGAGGGCTGAACGTCCATTTCCAGAAAGAGAACCTGAGCATATTCGACTCCACGGGTAGGGAGCATCCATTCCTTACTATCTTCATCGCTATTCTCGGTACTGTAGCCGCGATGGAGAGGGAGAATATCAGCTTCCATCTTCAATCGGGTAAAGCATAATATATAGCTAAGGGAGGCAAGGTAGGCAGAAAAACCGGATATCGTAAACCGGAGGAGGACAAGCGCAAGCAATATGCCAGTGTACTCAGGTTACTCGGCAAGGGTTATCCGATGAAGATGATAGCCGGTACCGAGGGAGTGAGTGTAAGTACGGTCCAGAGGTTGAAGAAGGAATTTGGGCTGTAGAGGTAAAGGAGACTGTGACGGCCTCCCTTTAGTTTTTTCTTTTTTTGCTCTATAAAGAATACCCCGAAAGCTACATAAATGTACATCAAATCAAAAGACGGATAACAATCTTTCATTATACCTTCCAAAGTCTAATTCTCTAGAAAACAACAAAGAGGAGCTTCCTAATTCTACGCCTAGACAGAAAGCCCTTCCTGCAATTAAATGAAATCTAAACAAGCTCTTAACGAATTTTATTTTTTATAAAATAAAAAGGAAACAAGAATGTGGCTTTCAAGTAACGTTTCCTTGTATGTTTTTCCTTGTAAAAACGGTACAAAAATCTAAAATTGAATCTATCCATCCATTGAGGATAATATTGGATACTTTTTATACTCAATTGTGAAAAGAAACCTCCGCATGTAAATCCAATACCTTGATAACCATTCTCTTTCAACTGCAATAAAAAATGTTCTTGTAAGGGTACTCCCATTCCGGCAATTACATAGTCAGGATTAAGATGGAGAATTTTTTTACATTCTTCTTGTATTTCTTCTTTCGACGAAAAATACCCGTCCCTATAGCCTGCTATTCGCATTTTAGGATATTGTTCTAATAAGATGCTCACCGCTTTCTCTATCTGTTCTTGCTGTGCACCTACCAAATATACAGTTTTTTTCTCAGATAAGATATGTCGAAACAGCAAATCGGCAATAGAGGTCATATCAAAACTTCGTCGTTTGATTTTTTTATTATATAATAGCCTGATGGCGGTAGCCAGGATAGAGCCATCAACCATTACCGCATCAAAACGGGTGAACAAGCTTTCATCCTTTAATGCTGTCAGATAAGAGACAGGATTTAGAAATGTATATATCTTTCCACGACTTACCAACATATCTTCTGTCAACTGTTTATTTGTGAGAAGTATTGATTTTATTAATGGGGAATAATTCCTAATTTTTGTCTTCATCTTTAACTGTCACAATCTATATCATTTTATTCGTGCATATAAGTATTCTCCATACAAGAACCAAGATATATTCAAAAAACAATTAGGTAAAAATGTTTCGCATATTCCATAGACCGAATACATAATTAAAATGGCCACTTCTATCATTCTATTGTTATCATACATATACTTGATTACAGCCTTATTAACAAATACCCATAAAACAAAAAATAACGCTCCCTCACAAATTAGCATATCGAGATAAGCAGAATCCAAAACGTAATAATCATCACTATTACCACTCTCATAGATAGGTTGTCCAAACAATTTTATGTCATATAGGTTTAAAAAATAATTACCTTGATATATTCTGCCTTGTACCAATTTATCCAACCATATCAGAATGAGACTGTCTCCATATTTAAATGCCGAGAGCCAAGATACTCCTGCGCATATTGCCGGTGATAATATACAACTGTATCTAACAAATTTCAGACGACTGATATATTCACTTCTCAATATTATAAGCGAAAACACAAGAACCAACATGGATACGAACCCCGTCCTTGCACCTGCATATAAATACATCAAATAACTGGAAATCAAAATGCACAATATATGCCGAAAAAAGAGATTGTTTTTTTTAATTAAAAGGTATAGACAAGTTACAGCCGTAAAAGATACATATAGAATATTACTACGTTTCATTATCGTTCTCCATTCCCCGTTTATGAATCGAATTACTTCTCCTCCATGCCTGCTCAGATAACAAGCAATAAATAGAAATATTAATCCAACTATGAAAGATATCTTATAGACATTTCGGTTCATGTCAACGTCTTTCATTAAAATCAACATGGCAACAGAAAACAAGAAACCTTGCTTTTCACAAGTAAATACAAGAATTACAGAATAGACCAATAATAAAGCAAATAACCGGGCAAAGTTTTTGCTATATCTCCTTTTTTGTGCGACAAATAGTATAAAAAAAACAAAACATATTGCCCCTGCCATCATTAACAACCTACTTTCTGCTGTTATATTAAGCAGTTTAATAGCCAATAGAGGTAAAAAGAATGCCAAAAAGCCAATTTCATTTATAGATAACCTCATTTTTTATAAGTCCAAAAACAATTCTTATGACCTTGACACTTTCCATGTGTTTTTACTCAAAGATAATATGCCTATTGGAAATCTGAATAAGCCGTTTATAAGTTCTCATCATAATGAACTATATCATCCGACATATCCCTCCAAATTCCGGCTTTTATTAATTTAGCTGGCCTTCCTGCATACAATCCTCTTTCATTATTTGAATAGTCCTTATTTAGAATGGAGCCTAAGGCACAAACGCTATATGATGGGAATTTTGTTCCCGGAAGTACTACACACTGCGATGATATCCAAGTATTTCCACCGATATCTACCATATCATATCCTTTCCCCTTCCAAGTACCATCTTCGTTTTTTAATCGGTGCAAATTAGAATCCATTATAGTGACATTCCACCCGAATCTGGTTTTCTCTCCAATGCTTATCCGGTAATGACAGTCTATTTTTAGAGAGGAAGCATTACATACATTATCTCCAAATTCCAATATAGCCTTGGGATGTGCTATTTTTATTACAGAGCCCGGACCTACAGTAAATTTTCCATGGAAATTACTGTTCCAGCCTCGTTCATCCAAACAAATCCATGCCCGTTACTTAGTCCTCCATTGAATAATCCCAAGCGAATCATTCTGAAATAGATTTGCGGAGCATCTATAATAATTTTTCCTTTCAACGACCAAAAGTGGGGTGAATATAGTATGATGGGCAATTTTATGGCTTGCCTGATAGGCAAGTAATGAAAATTAAAATATAAAGAATATGGTAAAGACTTTAACATAGACCATATCCTCTTAAATCGGTATAGGGTCATTTCGATGATTTTAAACCATGTTTATAAATCAAGGCTATTGCTTTCCGCTTCCATCTTGCAACCAAACGTTTCCATAATGGCCCATATAATCCTCCCCATATTCTATTGAAATACCGATAAAACGACGCCAGTACATAAGCTTTCCGTAAATTCAAATCTTTAGAATACAGTTGCAGGATCTTGTTTTACGTAAAAATCCTCTACAATTATGGTGGCTTCATATTGATGAACTAGACTATGAATATCTTGTGTTGCAACAAGCGACATCGTATTATAAGTAATATGATGGTACAAGGGCACATCTATACTGATAATATTTTGAACATGGAATAGGTATTTGATACAGAATACATAATCTTCGGCTACGTTGTAGCCTACCGGAAAAAGAATAGAATTCTCAGTTGCAATTGACCGTCGAAAGAAAAATCGCCAAACAGCTCCCCAATTATTACCTATTACATCTTTTAGACACTCCTTTACCGATTTATATTTATAATGATACACCGTTGCACAACGAGATATACCTTCATAATAGAATCCAAAGGAAACGATGTCCGCTTTGGAAGAACAAGCCGTTTCGTATAACAACCGTATTGCATCCGGCTCTATCCAATCGTCACTATCTACATACCATATATATTCTCCCTTGGCTTCTACCAATAAACGATTCCGTGCAATAGAAACACCCGAGTTCTGCTGTGCGGAAATGATTCTTACCTGCTCCCATCTGTCAGGATGTTTTTCCAAGCATTGATGTATCAAGGAAACACTTGCATCGGGCGAACAATCATCATAAAAGATAAATTCCACATCATCAAATGCTTGGCTAAATAAAGACTCTACACATTGATTTATGAATTTCTCGCATTTATATACAGGAACTAAAATGGAAACTTTAATCATATTATTTATGTACAGATTTGAGAATAGCATGATATGATATTCATTTCTTCAAGAGAGATTTCAGGAAAGGATACTTTGCCGATAATGGCAACCATAACCATAGTAACATTTTCTTCCATATTGATTGCCAAGTTCCGGCGAAATGGTGAATACAATACGTGTTTTGGGTAATTGATATTTTCTTGGTTATATAATTTTTGGGACTAAAATAATCGGGTGGAAGAACACAAACATATTCTTGTGAATTTACAAATTCAGATACTTCATGAATAAACTGTAAGGTGTAAAATCTATCAATTACTTTTGTTAAGATGGAAGGAAGTACGGCGGTTTGTTCTGTTCCATTGTCACCAATAAAATTGCGGTTATCATAATAACTCAGGCATTTCATTATCCATGGCGTTCCCTTTTCAGCTCCCATAATCGCGGCTTCTATTCCTTGTGGGCTGTTTTCCTTGCATACAAAATAAGGCAAATACAACAAATCATCAAATGGCTTCACGAGTTCCACATCACAATCAAGATATATCCCCCCTTCTGTAACCAGTGCATAGAGCCGAATATAATCGGTTGCAAAAGCATATTTCTTCTGTTCAAAAGCTTGTCTGACCCAAATGCTCTTTTGTAAAGGGAAACGTTCTAAATTCCACTCGATGAACTCATAGTCAGGAAGATATTTTCTCCAACTTTCTGTGCAATGCAGGAACTTATCCGGCATGGCATTCTTACTTAACCAACAATAATGAATTTTTTTTGGAATCATATATCTTCTAGTTTTGAGAGCTTATTTTTATTGGGAAATATACGTTTCAATTTATTATATATTCTGTAAGCAATGTCTTTATATCCCAAAGCCGAAAAAATAATAAAAGATTTCATTTTTATGCTAATCGGAGAACATAAAAAGAGGATAATCTTGTTTCTATATTTTTCTTTATATTCAGAAGCGGAAAATAAATTGTCTGCAAAGAATTCATAAGCAGTGGCAGACAAACACGCATTATATAGTTTTGGACTTGTTTGATATAAGTCATCTTTATAGTAGTTAAATCTAGTTGTTCTTACTGCTACAATGTCTTTTTTTTCTCTTCTTGTTAATGAATTCAAATTAGAATATAGATTATAATGATAATAGGCTTGCGGTAAATAAGAAATTGTTTTCATTTGACATATTAATCGTATAAGTACACAATTATCCTCTCCATATTTTAACTCTTGAGGGAAATAAATTCCATGGTTTCTATAGCAGGATAAACGTATAAGCCGATTGCACAAAGACACTCTTTGTTTATAATAAACCAATAAGTCGAATAATATGGATCTATTACTTAAACCTGACGGTTGCTGATTTTCGTATTTCGTTTTATCCTTATATTCTAAATAAAAATCGCAAAACACCATATCTGCATTATCCTTTTGGGCTCTTTTATACAGCTTTTCCAGCATATCCGGTTCTATCCAATCATCCGGATCAACATGAATGGTATATTCCCCAAATGCATTATCTATTCCACATTGACGTGCAGAACTTACCCCACCGTTTTCCTTATGAAATACTCGGATACGCGCATCCTTTTTTGCATACTCATCGCATATCCTGCCGGAATTATCGGGGCTGCCATCATCAATAAGTAATATCTCAAAGTCCCTAAAAGTTTGATTAAGCAGACTTTGCATGCAATAGTGGAAATAGGCTTCCGCTCTGTAAACTGCTACAATAATGGTAATCGGGGGAGGCATAATTGGAACGTATTTATTAAATGTTATATTTTTCCTCTTTTTAGAAATCTCATCCAGTTGAATTGATCATAAATCCGCAATGGAAGTATCTTACGAAAATAATACAGACCAGTCACCCCATCCTGATTCTCATAGCCTTTTATATAATAAGCACATTTGATTTGCGGATATGCCTTATGGGTCAAAGCCACTTTATTCTTGTAAGGCAAATGGTCAAACCGTTCCAGATCTTTTATGGTACAACCGTCAGTTTCCACAAAAATAAAGAACATCCGTTCCCGGTTGATACGGTTTTCTCTTCTTCTCCAGATTTCCTTGGCCTCTTCCAACGTATTGTAATGGATAAGGTGCAAACACACTTTATTTCCCAATAATGCTACCGGATATGGGAGACTGGTATCTATTGCTTCAATATCCGCATTAATATAGTGCTCCAGATTGGATATGTAATTGACATAATCAGCCGGAGGTATCATCAAGTTCACCGTCGGACTGTTAAACGGCAGCCTAAAATCTGACGCGACAAATGCTCCTATGCAATTGTTGCAAAAGATGGAAATTTCCTTGTCCACTCTTCCAGCCAATAGCTGGCAGCTGTCGAGTATCAATTGACGTATTTTTTGTTTGGCGCGATTCACATAATGTGAAAACATTTGATCAGAAATCATGTTTTGTGTCTGGTTATTATTAGAAATCGGTAGAACAAGTTTCTGAACTCTTTGCAGAACACAGCAAACAGGATAAAGAAAACCAAAATACTATATACGAATAATAATATACTATTGTATATCCATTCTGTAAAACTATAATAAGGGGGCATAAGGTGCTTTGTCGTGATTTGGCAAATGCCAGCTGATAACAGAATCAGAAATATCACCTTGCCCATAAGTTGAATGTGGCGCTTTATCGGAATTTGAAATCCACGACTGTATAAAAAATAAGGTTTCCAACATATGAGGAACAATAATCCAGCTACTCTGCCGGCAAGAATACCGGGTAGCCCCCAGTAGTATCCCAATAAAATGGAAAAGGACAAGTGTAACGCCCCCTCTACGACAGGTGAAAAAACATCCTGAAATAATCCGTATGCAGACAAGAACGATTCAAAGCTGTTTGCCAAAGACAAAAATGTACTCAGTATCAATATATAAAAAGAAACAGAATCCAACACATATTCATTGCCGAGCCATAACGAGATAAATGGAGTGACTTGTTGTAATAAACAAAAACAAATGACAGCTGACAGCCAATACCGGGCAGTAATGTATTCTGCAAAAAAAGCATGTACCTGCCTGGGGTGTTTTTCTGCTACCAGATTTCCAATGCCGGCTCTCATGCTTTCGAACAAAGCAGAAAACAAGATTGTTATATTTGAAATAATTGCGAGATAGTTTCCGTAAACTGCAACCATTGTCAATGATAAACATGCATAAGTTACTAAAGGTATGGTTTGATTGACAATATAGGAGGAGACTTTATGGAAAAACAATTGTTTGGTTTTCCGGGTAACTTCACTATATTTTCGAAATAGGAATTTCCCTTTGGTCAAATCTGTATGAAGCCACGGATAACTTCGCTTAACTGTCCGGTGTAGAGATAAACAAGAAATTAAAGTCCTGCCTAATTCGACAACAAGCCAAAAGAAATATCCATAATGCAGATATTTTATACCTACAATCTGGATAATAACACCTAAAGCTTCCCAGCCTTTTATATTATAGGTTATTTTATATATTTGCTGGTCTGCACTTAATAAAATTTGTGCGTAATTAATGATATACCCGAGTATCGCCCCTATTAACAAGACCCCGAATGAGCCATAGGCATACCACAATGGCAGTTTCATCTGTGAGAATATCCATGGGAAAAACGACATTAACACTATGCTTCCGACCAGTATGACATATGTCACACGCTTGTATAACCATCCTTGTAAAGAAACTATTTCATTTACCGTTTTACAGTCGGATTGAGCTAATGGGATATAAAGAAAATAAGAAACTGCACTTCCTATTCCTAACTCTGTCAGATTTAATAAATTTAGAAGACTGGTCAGAGCAGTGTTTAGCCCCAGTACTTCTATACCAATGTGGTCGATAAACACCTTTCGCGAGAAGAAACGAAGAACAAGTATTAAAATAGAGAAACATAAGGAAACACGTATATTCCTTATGCTCTGTTTGGTGCGATTGACGAACATTATCAGGATAGTATATTATCTCTTAAATATTCCATAGATTTATTGCGCAGTTCTGCAAGGTTCTGTCGTATGGTGGTATAGTCTATTTGCATGGCAATGGGAGAAAAATCCTTATCTGCCAGCATCTGTTTGCCATTGACAAGTGACAAGAGATTCACATAACGTTCGTCTAATGAATCGTAAGACCGAATGGCGTACAAAGGCTTCTCGAAAATCAGGGCTAAAGCAACTCCATGAAATGAATTGGTGATAACATATCGGGCAGATTTGAAATAGGATAGGAATGTTTCCGGACTGACGATATTGGCAGATAAGTCTGTAACTTCGTACTTTAACAATTGTGCCAATTGGTGGGCTTTTCTTAAAATATCCCGATTTATTTCTTCACTATTCCTAAACCTCATCAAGTAAACTACCACTGACATCCTTTTTTCCTCTACACTTCCAAAACCATTCCAGTAATCAAACGGCAACAATAGTGTGGGATCCAGCACCGTTTCACCTTTTACCCCCACCATATCATATATCAGCTTGCCAATTATTTCCTCCCGGAAAGACAGAGAGGAAAAAGCCTCAAGGCAATGTCTTATTAGCGTTTCTCCCATTTGATATAATGAATCTTGGGTAGAACTGATGGCATAACCTACTACTCTGCTATGGAAGGGGCGGATAAATTGTCCCCAATAAACTTTATCCGTCTCTTTTGTGCAATGAAGGCTCCATAACTGATCGCTTCCTATAACGTAGCAATCAAATGGCGGAATAGTGTCTTTATCACATTTCTTTGTCGTATGCAGATATTTTTTGCGATAACGGTGATAATATATGGCGCGTAATATTGTATCTCGTATATAACGGAAGTGCAAATGTACAACCATCGAAAAAAAACATTTCCAATTGAATACCTTATAATACAGATTTTCTATATAAGGCTGTCTGTAATCTATCACCCATACCTCATGCTCCATCTGCGCCAATGTTTGCTGTAAGGCATAACATTGCAGGACAGCCCCATAACTATGTGCACGATGAAATGTCAATATCCCTATTCTCATGAAATGCCATATTTAATAAGATTGGTTATTCTCACAATTTTTTTTATAATTTTCAAAACAAGCATGACTAAAACAATTCCACCGGAACGATAGCTCCATTCCAGAAGTAGGTGATAGTGGGGAATAAATGTTGGATGTATCAAATTGGGTTGTAGACATTCCTCTATCCCTACCAGTTGGAATTGCACGCTGTCTTTAATTTCATCAAATAGCTTTTTGCCTTTTAGAGTGTTGCATAATAGCAATGAACATCCTTTATTGTCTGCTCCCATCAATGGATGGTTTCTTTCTATTCCCCAAAAATCCCCAATGGTTATGTCTGAAGGACGTTTTAGACAGGCAAAAGGACAAATACCACATGAGGGACGCAACAAACTGTCTTGATAAATGGAAAAATAGGGATAAATGGTATATCCGTCATTGAAACAAAAAGATTCCCGGTGGGAATGCCATCCGAAACTCTTATCCCTAAAATTGACGGATATAATTCGTTTCTTGTATTTGCCTTCCAAATACCTCAAATAATCTCTCCACATATAGGGACTGGCCACTCCATGACACACCAGATCAATCAAGTACAATTTTTTTCGTAATGCACTGTTCACGTAGAAATAAAGTCCTGAAGTTTGGCATGGCGTTCCCGAAAAGAGAACTTCCTTTCCGTTAAGCAAATCTGTTTTTATTTGCTGAAACAAGTTTCCCGGATGGCTTTGTACGTATTTACTGCCTCTGAATTCATCACGTCCCTTTTTCGTGACAGAACGTTTATGCACTACTTCAAAGCTGTCTGTGTAACCGGCTCCATAAACCACTCCCTTATGTTCGAGTATCCAATTGGATATGGCAATGAAGGCGGCACCACTTTGACTGCTTCTTAATTGATTCATATCCTTATGCCTTACAGCATAAGGATATGGCTGTGGTAAAGAATCATTCAGATTACAGACATGATTAAATGGACAAACAGAATCACATATTCCACACTCTGTACAACGTGCGGAATCTATAACGGGATAAAGAAAACCCAAATTATCCGGTTTCATCTGAATAGCCTGATAGGGACAGATGTTTGCACAAGCCGTACAGCCACTGCATTGTTTTTTATCTCTTGAGTTTATCATGAATAAAATGGTAACAAGCAGCTATAAGTTTCTTTATCGCTAACAACGATGAATGTGATGACAGCCAATGATCAAGATATATTTTTCTATAAATGTTACGTATTTGGCCTATATATACTTTCTTCTTTGCTTCAGGCAAATGGGGTATTTCTTTTAATGTTTGTATCAGCACATATTCAAAGTCTTTGTATTTGTTCAATAATTCATCATGCGTTTTGTATTTCCCCCGTGAATGTGAATCTTCCCGAACAGTCACATTATATAGGTATTCCTTTATGGTCAGACATTTATAACCATATAGTAGGGGAAGAAGTAATTGCCAGTTTTGACCTGCATGTTTTGCGGTGCTTATGTTTCTGTTTCTGACTGTCTTATCCAATATACTGGTTTTTACCATGTACCTCCCGACAAGTACCAAAAACCATTTCTCCCAAAAATGCAATCTTCGAATAAATCTTCTTTATCAAGGTTTGCGATGCGAGATTCTGTATAAGCATTTCCTGATTGGTTAACATAGGTGGGAAGACACCGAATCATACTAACACTTTCATCACTACCTTCCAGCTTGGATACTAGTTTTGAAATAGCATTTGGAGCGGCATAATAATCATCGCTATCTGGCCATAACAGATATTTACCTTTAATCAGTTTCAATCCTTTGTTAATAGCTCCGGACTGACCGGCATGTGCCTGGTATATATAGCCCAAAGAATATCCTTTCTGCTCGAAAAAAGGGATATATGCCTGAATAATTTGCTTGGTATTGTCAGTCGAGCCGTCATTGATGGCATACATCTCAATAGAAGGATAGTCTTGTAACAAAATAGAGTCCAACAATACATGCAAGAAGCTGCCGGAATTGTAACATGGAGTAAGAATACTTACTAAAGGAAATTTTATTGCTGATTTGTTATTGGTTTTTTTCCTTAACAAGACTTTTTTGCTTATTTAATATATTTGACGGTAATTCTTGCACAGCGATTCAACTTGGCCTTTAGTCCACGGGTGCTTTGATCATCTACACATCCGATAGGGTCGGAAAGCACATTGATGGAGAAGTCTCCTTGTTTCAATTCACCAAACTTACCGCTTTCTCTGAGCCATTTGATGGCTGAAAGAGCACGATAATGGGAAAGTGTTCGGTTACGATTCAATCCTACTACCTCTGCGTTTTTACCGATATAGTTGTCCTGACTGGTGGCAAGTCCTTCGGCTTGCACGTGCAGAATCCGGCTGTTCTCAAGAATATCCTTGATGGCATCTACTGACTGCTTGTCACTAAATTGGCTGATGTATCCTTCGTTACCGGTCAATGCGGCATATACGTCAGCAAAGCTATATAGTACGGTGCCTTCTCCCAGCGGCATGTTTTCGCGTACCGTGGTTAGTCCAGCATGAGCATTCAGTGAATAAGAGGCGGTTTCGTTGTAGTTGTCACGGCTTAGCAGTGTTTGGGTACGTGTTTCGTTGTCAATTCGGTAGCCCCAGACTTTATCAGCCTCGTAGATGGGAGCATAATAGTAGTCTGCTACGTCCTCGAAGCGTTGCATATTATCAGCATCCATATTCAATGACAAAGGTTGTCTGGACATTTCGTAGCCACGTGCTACGTTGGTAGGATTTTCTGTAAAGGTAGCCTTTTCGGTAGGAATATCCTCTGTTTTAAGCGAACGCAGAGAAGTCCCGGCCTTCAAACGTGATGCTACAACAGAACTGTTTTTGAATCTTTTCTGTGTGAAAATACCTCCTGCAAGATAGTCCATAGTGTGTACGTCGGCATCGGCTACGACAGGAGCATCATTACGTCCGGAATAATTGTTCGGATAAAAGATATAGAAAGTAAACGTACTGTATTCCGGACAATTTTGTACCACTACCGGGGCAGGCATACTGATGATGTAGTTGATGTTGTCGCCCTGAATGCAGCGTTCCCAACCACGTTTCCTAATATAATAGGTGGCTCCTATGTTCAGACCGAGATGGTAATCCCATCGATGACCGGCTATGGGTGAGAGATCGTAATGGGTTTCGTAGAATCTTCCGCGCAGTTTTACATCAAGTGACCACGCTTTGTTACGATTGAAGAAACGACTGTATTGTAATTCAACGTTGCCGTACCATTCATGCTTAGGACCACCATAAGGTTTACCCCAAGAGAGATTCTTGAGTTCCTTGTCGCAATGCTTTACGGCACCTATACCTAAAGATAGTGAAACTCGCTCACATACGGATGGTTTTGGAGAAAATAATGCAAAGTGTTTGAGACCGAAAGGGATATGTGGTTTTGTACCAGATTCTTCCATTTATGGCTTTTAACCATTTTTTGGGGGAGTTAGGATAACGAATCGCTACCTATCCGTTGCCTTTTTTCAGGATTGAAAAAGAGGTTTGGAAATTGCTCCCGTATCTCGTCCTATATCCTGTTTACCATAGTAAAGAACGCAGTTTTTGCTATGTCTGTTGATGCAAACTTAGTCATATTTTTCCGTATTAGAAAAAAATATAGGCTTTGTTTACAAGCCAAGGAATCTTATTCTTCGTTCCGCTATATTTTTCATGCCGTTCATTTGCTCCGCATATAATAATTTTGCAAACAAAGGAATTAGTTATGAATCAGGCAAATGTAAAGGTATCGTTCTACCTAAAAAAGAGCGAGGCGGATGCTGACGGCAACTGTCCTGTAATGGCAAAGTTGAATGTCGGAAAGTATTCCGAGGCGGCTTTCAGTGTGAAGATGAAAGTGCCACAGTCACGCTGGACCTCCGGACGTGCAACCGGCAAGAGCGTGGCGGCAAAGGAAATCAACAACCGTCTGGATGAGATTCGTGCGATGGCATTGAATATCTACACGGAGCAGTCGGCTGTTCGTGACGGTGTGACAGCCGATGAAGTGAAAGGTGTACTGCTTGGAATGGCCAGCGGGCAAGAAACGCTTTTGGGGTATTTCAAACGATTCATCAGCAATTTTGAAAAGCGTGTGGGAGTAAACCGCACAATAGGAAGCCTGCGGGCCTATCGCAATGCCTACAACCATATCGAAAGATTCTTGCAGGTGCAATACAAACTGTCGGATATTCCGTTTTCCGCGTTGGACCGCTCTTTTATCGACAAGTATGATTTGTATCTTCGGACTGAACGTAATCTCGCTCCCGGAACGATTATCAATCTGACCGTACAGCTGAAAACGATTGTCGGTGAGGCCATCGCTGACGGCATCATTACCGCCAGCCCGTTTTGGGGATATGAGCCGGTGCGTCCCAAAGCCGTACAGAAATATCTCACGGCAGAAGAGTTACACAGGATTATGACCACTCCGCTTCACAGGCAGACTCTCTATCATGTCCGTGATTTGTTTCTGTTTTCCTGCTTCACCGGCATTTCATACGGAGATATGCGCCTGTTGACCAGGGATAACCTGTGCCTTGCGGAGGATGGGACATGGTGGATTAAAAGTGCCAGACAGAAGACCAAGATAGAATTTGAGATTCCGCTGCTGGACTTGCCGTTGCAGATTCTGAAGAAGTATGGCGACACAGCTCCCGGTGACAAGTTACTGCCGGTGTATTGCAATTCCATGCTGAACCTTTACTTGAAAGAGATTGCCCGGATCTGCCATATAGACCGTCCGCGAGTCTTCCATGTGGCCCGGCATACATACGCAACGGAAATCACGCTCTCCCACGGAGTTCCTCTTGAAACGGTCAGCAAGATGCTCGGACATAGCCAGATAGAAACGACACAGATTTACGCGAAAGTGACCGACGACAAGATAGATGCCGATACAAAGGCCTTGAACCGGAAAATTTCGGAGCGTTTCTCCGTCATCATTTAATAACCACTTGAAAACAATTATATGGAAAAGAATATTGAAAAACAGAACACTAAACGGCGCAGCACTTTTGCCGTGTTGTTTTATATCAACCGTACGAAAGTTCGCAAGGACGGGATGTGCCAGCTATTGTGCAAGGTGAGCATTGATGCAGAATGGGCACAGATAGGAACCAAGGTTTCGGTCAATCCTGCCATCTGGAATCCGGAGAAAGGGCGTGCTGACGGAAGAAGCGAGAATGCCGTTACAGTAAACCGCGCCATAAATGACCTGACAAGCGAGATTGCCGGACATTATGAGCGGATAAAAAATAGCCTGGGTTTCATCACGGCGGAACTGGTTAAGAATGCAGTCAAGGGTATCGGACAGAAACCGCTTACCCTGCTGGCTCTCTTCAGGGAGCATAATGAGGAGTTCAAGAAACGTGTCGGGATAGACCGCATACAGGAGACATACGACTCCTATCTGCGTTCCTACAAGCATCTTTCCGCTTTCGTCCGGGAAAAGAGAGGTGTGGAGGATGTAACGTTACGAAGCCTTGACCGGGTGTTTTATGACGATTTCGAGGTATTCCTGCGTACAGTCCGCAACCTGAAGCCCAAAAGCGTGCATGAGCACCTGTACCGCTTGAAGAAACTCACGATGCGTGCGGTCAGCCAAGGAACATTGCGCCGCGATCCATATTGCCGCCTGCATCCCGAACTGCCCAAAAGGAAGAGCCGCCACATGAAACTGGAGGATCTCAAGACATTGATGACTACACCGGTGAAGAAGCCGCAACTGCAATTCGTACGGGATATGTTCATCTTTTCGACGTTCACCGGACTGGCATATGCGGATTTGAAGAAGCTGTCAGTAAATGATATTACGCAGGCGAAGGATGGCATATGGTGGATTCATATCCACCGGCAAAAGACCGACACGCTTTCCTCTGTCCGCCTGTTGGATATTCCACTCCAAATCATAGAGAAATACCGCAACCTAAGAACCGGGGACAGAGTTTTCAATATTTATACCCGCAGATATTTTATCCAGCTGACGAGAGAATTAGGCCGGGTATATGGATTTGATTTGACCTTCCACCAGGCCCGGCATAATTACGGAACCCACATCACTCTTTCGCTCGGTGTTCCGATAGAGACGGTAAGCCGCATGATGGGACATACCTCCATTTCCACCACGCAGATTTACGCGCAGGTTACGGATACGAAAGTGGATGAGGACATGAAACGGCTGAGAGCCACTGGTTTCGAAAACAGGATTGATTTGTGTGAAGAGGATTTCCCTACAAAGAAAAAACGAAACAAGAAAGCGCAAACCGTATGAAACAAGAAAGCGGAGAAACGACCTGCCCGAGCCACAGGCTGTTTCTCCGCACTTGATTAATGAGGAAGGGCTATACCCAGCGTTGTTCCTCCCGGCATCTCTTGTAGGCATCGTCCAGAATCTTCATGATATCGGACTCTTTGTAAAGAGCCTTCCCCTGAACCATGTAGTAAGGGATCACACCGAATGCACGGTATTCCTGCAATGTGCGCCTGCTTACCCGCAGGACTTTGGAAAGTTCCTCGTCCGTAAGGAAACGTTCACCGTTGAAAAGGGATCTCGGCATATCCTCCATCGCTGAGAGCATCTTCTCCATTTTCTCCAACCCCTGGAACATAACGTCTATGCGCGGGTCTTTCTTGTCTATAAAATGATAGCTCATAATTTGCTCTTTATTAAAGGGTGATAACTCAATTCCAACAATCTCTGTATATCTTCTGGCTTGTAGAAGAGTTTGTTCTTGATACGGCTGAAAGGCAGTAAGCCTTTGGCCCGGTACGCCTGAAGGGTCTTTTTGTTGATGCGAAGCACATCGCACACCTCCTGGTTGTCCAGCCAGTTTTTTAGGCCGAGGTCTTTAACCGGACGGCATATCCATGTCACCCGTTCCTCGAACTCGCAAAAGCGGACACGCAGTTCTTCAAAAGTCTGTTTATCAATACATATAAGTTCCATAATTCTTGTTCCGTTTAATTTAAACATTTGTCTGGTGTCTGAATCTCGTCGGCAATGACTTGCCCTTCTGATTGAGGAAAGCCTCCACTTCGGATGCCTTGTAGTAGGTTCTCCCGTCAATCATGTAATAGGTCACGAGTTTCTTTTGCCGGTAACGCGCCAGCGTGCGCTTGGTGATGCCGAGCAGCTGGCACAGGTCATAGTTGTCCAAGAGCGTGTCGCCGTCCAAACAATCCTTCAGCTTGTTCATACGCTCCAATGTCCGCTCTATCTTGTCGAACCGTTCCATGATTTGGGTGAACATCCCATGGGCGGTCTCACTGTTTATCTGTAACATGACTAATCTGCTTTAGTGTAAATAATCGTTTGCTTACACCTTGTTGCGCAACAGGTTATATCATATTATAAGACCAACGGCGTGCCAATGGCACCGATAGACACCAAAAAACACCGATATAGCATTGTATATCAGTGGGATAAAATTTCAATGATGTAAAAATGTCGATTCCAAGAATCTTGCAAAATGCGAGATTCCTTTGCAGGATGCAATGGACTATCGCGAGGATTTGCGGTAAATGATACGGGTAATCCCGTTTTTAAAAGTTTTAGACCGATGGAGTTCCCAGCGGTTGGCAGGGAGCTGTTGCAGGCAGGCGATGCCTTTCCCATATGTCAAGGGAAGGATATAAATCACAATTTCGTCGATAAGGTGGTAGATGGTCAGCCCATGCAGCAAACCGAGGCTTTCCTTGCCGTATATCTCTGCCGTGTAGATGAACGAGGCATCTTTTTCGTCCTTCTCACAAATCAAATCCAGCATGGGATAGCCAGGGAATAGCGTGAAGGTGCTCCTCTCGTGCCAGAATGGGAAACCTTGTCGTTCCGTCCTGATCCATTGCAACAGTTCCTCATCCTTGTCAGGAAGATAACCGTCCAATGTCACCGCGGTTATGATTTGTATTGTTGCCATACCTCTATCTGTATACCAAAATTAAAAGCGTGAAACTCACGCACTATCAGGTAGAGGCTCTGGTAAGCCCATTGTAGAATCATGCATGAGCTCACGCTATAAGGCATAGCACAAGCTACACGCAATAATCTCTACAATTTGAAATTTACCAGATTTCTACCTGAGATGTCTTGCGACTTATGTATATAATCAGCGGAAGTTTTACGCCCCCGCCGTTATCTTCTATGTTTAAACCGGACACGGTTCTATGAACCCTCCAATCTTTTGCAAATGTACGAATTATCGTTCATATTGAAAATTATTTTATTCCGTATTTATTCATCTTGCGGTACAAGGTCGCCGGATTTATTCCCAGTAGCCGTGCCGACTGTTCACGGTGTCCGTTACACGCTTGTAGGGCGTTAATGATGGATTCTTTCTCTGCGTTCTCATCTTTCAATGGTAATACAACAGGAGCAATTCCCTCATTCGTATGCTCTGTCTGACCGCCTATATTCAAATCCGATAATTCCAGTAACGGGATTTCTGCAAGCAGCACGGCTCTCTTTACCATGTTCTGCAACTCCCTGACATTGCCCGGCCAGGAATAGGAGCGCAGGCGGTATATGGCATCGTCGGAAAAACCACATGTGTCCCGTTTGAGTTCTTTCGAGAAGCGTTTACGGAAAAATTCAGCTAAAGGCAGGATGTCGCCCGGACATTCTGCCAGAGAGGGTTGCCGTATCTCGAACTCGCAAAGGCGGTGGTAGAGGTCTTCCCGAAATCTCCCTTCATTAATCGCCCGTTCCATGTTTTCATTCGTGGCGGCTACTATTCTTACGTCCGCAATCTTTTCTTTTTGACCGCCTATAGGCATATAGATGTTCTCCTGCAATACCCGTAGCAGCATGGACTGTATCTCGAACGACATCGTTCCGATTTCGTCCAGAAACAACGTACCGCCTTTTGCCATGTCGAAGAAACCGGGCTTGGCCGTGTCCGCACCCGTGAAAGCCCCTTTCTCGTGCCCGAACAGCATGGAGGGGGCAAGATCACGTGGCAGGATGCTACAGTTGACCGCCACGAACGGCATTCCCACACGCCCGCTGTTCTCGTGGATGCTTTGGGCCACGGACTCCTTGCCTGTCCCGTTGGCACCGAGTATAAGCACAGACATGTCCGAGGGGGCGACCAGCCTCGCGTACCTTTCCACTTCAAGTATTTTGGGGCAGGTACGCTTGAACAGGTCTTTCGGTTTTGTGCGGACAGTCGCGAGCGGACGGAACATCTCTTCTGCCAGTTCAAGCAGGTGTTCCCGGTGTACCGGCTTGGGCAGGTAGTCCTTCGCTCCCAATTTGATGGTGCGTACCACGTCCGGTACCGACACGTATTCCGTAGTTATGATGAAAGGTATGTCCCTTTTCTCCTTTTTAAGCCATTCCAGCAGGGAGATGCCGTTGCCTTCCGGCAGCCGGACATCAGACAGGATCAGATCGAATTGGTGCTTGCGTATCAACGCACGGGCTGCCGGTTCGTTCATGGCCGTCATCGCATCGTACCCGGCCTGCTCGAACCAGTCCTTCTGTCGCTGCGAAAGACTTACATTGTCTTCAACTATCAGTATTTTCCGTTTCATGGGCTATTTTGTTTATGGTGTTCTCCGCTTCCGTTACCAGCATGGAGATATGTTTTATAATCCGTCTCGTGTATTCTTCAATGACATCCTTACCGGCTGTCTCGTCTTTCAGCACTTCCCGGAAATCGTAAAACGGACCGTAGGACTGCAACAGTTCCAATGAGGGCTGTATTTTGTGGGCGATTTCCCGTAATCCGGCTCTGTCTCCGGCTCCCATGGCAGACCGGAGATCCTTTATATCCCGGTTGGATTGAGAAATGAACGTCCGGAGCAGTTTCCGCTTGTCCCGGACATCCGCCGTGAATGTGTCGAAATCGGGAACGCAGGGTTCTTCCGGTTCTGTATGGGATATAACAGCGGATATGGTATTCAGCAGTTCGTTCATCGAAAAAGGCTTGTAAACGCAGTCGGCAAAGCCGCTGCCAGTGAATGCCTCCTTTTCCCGGTCGCCTCTTGCCGTCATGGCTATGACAGGAATCGTGCGTGAATTGCCGATATTGGAATTACGCAGCAAAGCCAATATCTCGAAGCCGTTGGTTCCCGGCATCTGTATGTCTGACAGTAGCAGGTCGTAATCCTGCTTGCGCATCTCCTTCACGAGTTCCTTGGCGTTGGAACAGGCGGTACAGGACACACCGTTACGCTCCAGCATCTCCTTGACGATTTCCAGTTGCAGACGGTCGTTGTCGATGACAAGGACGCTTTGGGGCAACGGGAATGTCGTCCGCAATGCCGATGCCTCGTGTTCTATCCTTTCATCGGAAACCGGCAATGGCAACAATACCCGGAAAGTGCTTCCATGCCCGGGTTCGCTTTCGACATCTATTTTTCCACCTAAAAGATTGACCAACCTTGCGTGATAGGGAGTCCAAGCCCGAAGCCGTCGGCGTTCATTTCCGAGACCAGACGTTCGAACGGGCGGAATATGCGTGAAAGGGTATCTTCGTCCATACCTATGCCTGTGTCCTTTATCTCCAAAGAGAGATTTCCGTCTTTGTAGGCGGCATTGAAACGTATCGTTCCGCTATCCGTGAACTTGACTGCATTCGCCAGCAGGTTGTCTATGATTTGTGCGATACGGTCTATGTCACCGTGAAGCACGACATCCGTATCCTTGAAATCGCAAAGAAAAAGGATGCCTTTATTGTTCACCACATTGGAAAAGCCGGTGGCTATACGCTCCAACCAATCGTTCAGGCTGAATGGTACGTTGTTGCATGTCTCCTTGGACTCGTTAAGACGGTACACGTCCAGCAGATTGTTCAAAAGGTGCAGGATATGCCTGCACACGATTCCGATATTGGTCAGGTGATGGTTTCGCCTTTTCCTATCACGGATATCCGCCGCCAGTTCCGCGCTGCCGTTGATGATATTCAGCGGGGCGCGTATATCGTGCGAGATGGTAAGGATGATATTCTTGCGTGTTTCCAGCAGTTCATTGTTCTTGTCTATGATACCTTTCATCTTGTCCCTGAGCCTTACATCCCATTTCAGATGCTTGTGGATAATCAGGTACGAGAATACCAGCAGGACGATTGCCGCAACTATCAGCCCCGTGATGATGGAGGTGGAGTAATTGTGCGCTTGCGCAATATATCGTTCTCTGTCTTGGAAGGCGGCTTGTGCGTGATTGTTGATGCTTCCGAGTAAGGCGAAGAGTTTCCGGTTCAAATCCTTGTTACGGACACGCAGGCTGTCGGTGTAGCCCTCCATATTGCGTATTCTCTCCGTTTGCAAGGCGATAAGCTGTTCGTTCAGAGAGCGGAGCCTGTTGGGAGACGCGGGCACTTGCACCGTTTCCTTGCCGCCGAACAGTCCTGCGATGCCTTTCTTCTTTCGCACGACGGTACGTGGTTGTATCGCTTGCCGGGCAGCTTCAGACAGATGATTGACAAGCAAGCTGTCGGCTTTGTCTTGCCGATGGAACACCTGCATGATTTGGTACAGGTGCCCCTCCTTGCTTGACAGCAATCCCCGAAGCGTGTCTATCTGATTGGTATCTACCATGTTGTCGCTGCCTATTTTCAAGACTTGCAGCAGGGAATCCACTCTCAACCGCCTCGTTTGGTAGGCACGGTAGTCCTCCTCCTCCCAAGCGATAACACTCTCGCCTAATGAGGCCAAAACTGTTATATTGCGGTGTATCTCGGATAGCTCACCCCGCACCTGGCGGATTTCTACGATGTCGGCCTCCAGTTCCCGGAGCCTCGCACGTTCATGGAAAAGAATGGCGGCCATGCTGATGATAACAGCCATTAAAACCAGATATCCGAAAAGGATTTTCGCTTGTAGGGACACACTTTTTATCATCAATATCAGCTATTTATCATATTCAGTATTTCTGGAACAGTGTTTCGGTTGTTCTCGTCCGGCAAGAGCAGATCGGTGAAAAGATGACCGTCGAGATGGTCGGTTTCATGCTGGAGGATAATCACCGTAAATCTGTCGATGACCTGGTCACCTTCCGCTATGTCCAACACGTGTTCCGGTGCCAGACGGCGTTCGCGCATCAGATCGATAATCCGTGCGGCCTTTGCCGTATCGGAGAAGGTGTATTCATAGATATGCTCCCTGGTCAGCAGGCTATCAGGCAGGGGTGTACCTGATGCTGTGATGGGACATACCATTAAAAACAGTAAAATCTTGTAAAAGTGTAAAGTGTAGGTTTTCATATTCGGGAAATAAAATTGTCATGTAAAAAATAAAACTACTCGTAAAAGTGAATCTTTTGGTTCACTTTTACGAGTAACGGTTAAGAGACATCCTCTGTCAATTGGCGTCCTGGCATCTGTTGTAAACGATCCTGCATATCCTTTCTTTCTTCCGTTTTCGGTGGCTTGTTCACTCTTCTTTTTATTTGAACTTACTTTTGTGATTTCAATGACTTTATCATTATAAGAACAAGCGCCGTCCCATATATAATCTGTTTGATATTCGCAGATATGGAGTTAGGTAGCCCCGCAAAACTTAGTAATTCAGGTAAAAGGATTAAGAAGCAGGAGGCAAGAAAAGAGCCCTTCAAGTTCCTGAAGCCTCCAATAATGGCAATGGATAGGATAAAGATAGACTCGTTTATGGTAAAACTGCTGGGATCAATATATGAAATATAATAGGCATACAAGACACCCGGGATTGCTGCAATCATTCCACTTAATGTAAATACGGTCAATTTGGATAAATAGATGTTTTTCCCGATTGAGGCTGTATAAAGCTCATCTTCACTCAAACTGCGCAATGTATATCCGAACGATGTATTGACGATATAGGAAATAAGGATATGTATAATGAAGGTAAAGGATAGTGTCAACAGCAGAAACGGGAACTTGTCTTCAAAAATATATCCTCCGATATTCAGCATGGGGATATTTGCAATTCCCAAAGGTCCGTTAGTTACTTCCATCCAGTTATTCATCAGTGAGAATGCAATTACTTGTATGCCCAATGTGCAGATGATGAAATAGTCATCTATGGTCCGTAATGATATTGACGCAACGATTATGGATAATAATCCGTTTATCAGTATGGCTATGGGCAATATGAATAGAAAAGGTAGTTGAAACTGTGTAGTCAGGATAGCTGTTGTATAGGCTCCGACACCATAGAAACCTGCGTGAGCCAATGACATCAGTCCTCCATATCCGGCAGCCAGATTGAGGCTTTGTGATAGCATTGTATAGATACATATCAATATCGAAAGATGCAAAATATATTCCATTTTACAGTTCAGTCTTTTTTTGTCGTATTCCACTGAAGCCTAACGGGCGATATAGTAGAAACAGGATTAAAAATATATATGCGATAGCATTTATCCATTCGCTGCCTATAAAATAGGCAGCCAAGTGCTGGGCAGAGGATAGCAACAAGGAGCCGCCGACAAGCCCCCGTGAATTTCCGGTTCCTCCGATAATCATCGCAACAACGCCATATAGCAACAGGTTGAATCCCATTACGGGGGCCATGTCTGTATCAAGTGCATATAGGATTCCGACAATTGCAGCCAGGAAGGAACTGATTCCGCATACCCATAATGTAGTCTTTTCGGAATTTATTCCTATTATATTGCTAAGTTCCGGATTGTCTGAAACGGCTCTGATGTTTCTACCGGTTTTACAATGGTAGATAATTACGTTGGTCACAAGAAACATTCCAAGCAAGATGGATATGGATATAATCTGGATGAGAGTAATATGCCCGCCGAAAATATTATATCCCGCTTGGATGGACGAGAAGCGGATACTTAATGACAAGTCGCCCCAAATGAGGGAAATGCAGTTTTGCAGGGCGATATATGTACCCAATGAAATAATCATGAGGGACATTGGAGCTGCGTTTTTTCTCTTGATGGGGCCGAACAGGTACTGTTCCAGCAAGATCCCGATTCCAATCGTTATGCCTATTGCCAATAGCATAGCCATCAATATATGTAATCTAGTCTGATTGACAAGTGAATAAGTCAGATATGCACTTATGGTTATATATGCAGCATGGGTCAGATTAAAGAACTTGACTACAGAATATATCAACCAAAAGGAATACCCAATCAGAAGATAAAAGGTAAATGTGATGATGATATTTATAATAATTTGCATATCTGCTTTAATATGGGAATAAGAAAAAAATACAATAATGTCCATATTGTTGATAAATAAAACCAGAAAGCTATTTTTTTTATTTTACCTAATACATTAGAATGATATATACTTTCTATTGACATTGTCGCTCTCACTTTTTTAGAAGCATTATAAAAATCTTTTTCAGCACCAGAATAATAAAAGTCAAGAAGGAAATAAAATTTCTGAAAACTTATAACTGCGAACAATAACATCAATTGTTTAATGATATATAACCAATCCACACATTGTTCGAAATCAATATATAATTGAGACATGCTATTTGCAAAAACAGCTAAAAGAACAACTGATATTGTGTTATAATGTTTGATATAACTACTTCTTGTTAATTGCTCTACTAAGCTTTTCATAAAGACTTTCAATAACATCTTTAGTGTATTTATTGTTTATAGCATCACGGTAATAATCTATATCAGAACTTGAAAGATTAAATATGTTATTTTCTATAAAATCAACTTTCTGAGATAGATCTTTATCTACGGTATTACCATTAACATAAGATTTAATTTCATCTATTATATCTTCTCGCTTTTTATCATATATATAATTTTCATTGCTTGTTCGTCTTATAGGCACAGATTTTGATCTTATTTCTTGAATCTTATGATATAAAACTCTATTTTTATTATCATCGGCATCAAGTATTTCTAATTTAACAAAACCCCGTTTTATATCCATGTAGGTATCCAAAATAAATGATAATGGAGCATCATCTTCATTATCAAATTTTATTTCAATATAAGACAGATTAGGAGAAAGCGATGGAATATCACGCATCTTATAGCAACCTTTGTCTAAAGGGTCAGAATCCGTATCGTTTGTTATCACTATATGCTTTGCATTTTCATTGGGATTAGTATGAAGCTGTTCTATGTAATAATCTCCAACAGAAAAAAAATCTCCTTTATTTGTTATTTTGGATAATTTATACAATTCATCATTTTCCATTCCTGATTTAAGAATTTTAGATATTAAATCGTCATCTATTTTTAATCCTGTCAGATAATATTTTTTCTTAACAAGCAAATCCCCATCAGGATTTTTTAAATTTAGTAAATCTTTCCACCGGACTTTCTTTGCGTAATCTCCAATCTTATTATTTCTCTTTATTGCACAATAGTAATTGAAATCATTTTCTAATTCAGATTTTGTGTACAATTCTGTATCTTCAAAAGATTTAATGGAAGTATCTTTAGCGACAAAAAGAACTCGTTCGATATTTAGCTTAACATTACTAAGTCCTCTCTGATATATATTTTTCTTGAGTCCTTCTCTATACTTTTCCAAAAATTCAATTGATCTTACATAAGAAACAAGAGTTCCATTGTAATTGAATTGCATCGGAAAATTCCAATAATGCCTTGGTAGTAATGTAGAAAAAAACAAGATATTTACCGTCACTTTAGTATTTGCTTTGTTAAGAGTTGACAATAATACTTCTATTAATCGTGGATAGAAAGATATTTGAGTTATAAATATTTGCTGTTCTTCTAATTTGACATCTTGTTCAATATAGCTCAATGCTATAGCTTTCCAAAAACGGCTTTCTGTTAGTTTATCTTCCCAAAAAGTATTATATCTGGCAATTTTTCTTTTTATATCTTTCATATAATAGATTTTATATACTTGGATTTATCCATATTAGGTAATTTATATATTCTCAAACCATCCGCTGGCTTATAGATTTCAGTATAGAATGAAGTGGCTAAAGACGTAAGCATCGGTCGCTCTTCTTTAATAAAAATCTCTGTCTTTTCAATGTCAGAAGATGTTTCTCCATTATATCCATACATGAAATAGCCATGCACATTAATCCCTGCCATATGCAGGGCACGCAGTACGTTCTTGTTACTCTCTACATACATTCCCTTATTCATGGCATCCAGCATCTTTTGTGAACCGGATTCAAATCCTATTTTTGCCAAACGCATTCCACCATCGTATAGTCTCTGCGCAAACATCTCGTCAATATACGCTTCCGGGCGAATCATTGTCGACCATGTTATCTTTAATCCGGCTTCTTTGATTTTGGTGGCTATGGCATATAATAGCTTAGGGGATGGAGAAGCACTGACAAATGGAAAATGGCTGACATTATAACGGTTATGTAAGTAGGCAACCTCCGAGAATATCCGTTCTGCCGTCTTTGCAGTATACACTTCGTTGTTCAGTTCGCAAAATTTGCATTTTCCCCAATAGCACCCTTTTGAAAGTTCAACCGGCAGTTTTCTGTAAGGAGAGAAGTAGAGGTCGAATGGTAGGTTGTCAAAATTAGGGAAAGGTACATCCTTTATGAATTTGTACGAGGGAAGAGGAGCGTTGATAATATTTTCGCCTTTTCTATAAAGGATGCCGGCGATGTGGTCAAGCTCTCTACCATGTTGATATGCCTGCATAAGCTCTCCGATAGTATCTTCCGAATATCCTCTGAGAACACTGTTCACCAATTCGTTGAATCGATTGTCCGTTATAAGATTCTGTGCCACTCTGGAGATATATGAGCCGCCCAAGAATATTCTGATGTCAGATTTATATTCCCGTAGTATTTGGGCAAATGTCAATGCCGGAATCAATTGTTCGGCAGTAGTAATGCTGAATCCGGCTACATCGGGTTGTTCTTTTTGGATTTCCTGTAAATGGTATTTTGTGAAATAATACCTGAAAAAATTTCCATCGTCATAAATATACTTGAATACCTCATCTATGTCATAATGGTCGAAAAGGTATTTGACTTCACCTAAAGCCAGTTCGATTTCGGGAAAATTTAGAGAAAAAGTTTTCAAGGTAAGATCCAGCATCTCAAAGGAGTTCTGAAGCAGTTTCTCGTCATTGTACGATTCCTCTTGCTTTACTGAAGATTTGAACATATCAATCTGCCCAGTCAGATACTCACTGATTTCCACCAATCCTTGTTTCTTAGGATCAGGATTGGTTGCTCCTTGTTTGGCAAATAGCTTGAATTGCGCATTTATCTCGTCTGAAGATAGAATGTTATTATAGAATTCTACATTATAATCTTTTTGTATAACGGAAAATCCGTTCTCTTTTAAGATACCTGTTAGCAAAGGAACACTCAAATAGGAATGGTACGGAAGCCATGGCGGGACGGTAGCTAACAATATTTTCATTCGTGTTTATGAAGAGTTGTAAGTTTGGCATCCAGCAGACTCTCCGGGCTATTTATAAAATAAGCACCGCGTTTGGCTATTTCATCTATATTCCATGCGTTTTTTAGCTTTTTCAGCAACTTGGCAACTTTCTTGTTTCCCATCTCTATGTTTGATGATTCCAACTTTTTCATACAGCTAATTATTTATTGTTATTAATTCTATTTCGGGAATAATATCTCCATTCTTATCAAAAATGATTCGCCCCGATGCTCCGTTGTATTCCATTTTGTATAATTGGTCCTTTGCTAACGAAGGAATAAAATCGGTTTTCATCAACGTATTGTAATATAGTGCATAAGTGTCAAAACCTAATGCGGTGAGAAGAGCAGGTTCTCCATCACGCAGTTTTCGGTATCGCCGTTTTAGTTCTGTGCTTTGTTCATTGGTTGTTTCAACATATTTTGGTCTGGAATACACAATACCATTGGCCGCACTTCCTAACCGTTCAACCAGAACCGGGTTGTCAAATGTCACGGGGGCTAATATTTGAGATTTTATGTTGAGTTCCCGTATTTGCTTCACGATATTCAGATATTGCATGTCGATGGCAATGACTAAAAGCCCGTCAGGAGCGGAGGCTTTTATTTTTGTCAGCTGTGTTCTGAAATCCGTATCGTCAGGAAGGAACGCCTCTATGTTTGAAATGTCTCCTCCTGTTTTCTTGTAATTTTCTATAAACGTATTTTTCAGACCGACACCAAAATCATTGTTAAGATACAGTATTGATATTTTTTTTATCTCTTTTGCATAGTCAGCCAATACTTTGCTGTCATACACATCCGAAGGGTATATTCTGAAAATATAATCTCCTGCGTCTGAAAGCAAAGGTGTGGAAGCCGTGGAGGAAATCATGACAACCTTGTTTTTCTCGCAGATTGGGGCAACAGCCAGCGCTTCTGTGGAAGATGCCAAGCCAATGATGGCATCAACCTTGTCTATCGTCACCAATTTGTTGGCAGAAGATATGGCTTGTTTGGCATCCAGTTTGCTGTCCTCTACGATTAGCTTTATTTTCTTTGACGAGGTACTGTCATAGTACTCTGAAGCGATTGTTATCCCGTCCAATATATTATTTCCGATTTCGGATGCCGGTCCTGTCAATGGTAGTATGACACCGATTTTTATTGTGTCATCTTCCTGACAGGAAAAGAATCCCAGAGAACATAGTGACACGACGAGTAGAATTAATAATTTTTTCATCTGATTATTTTTTTTATTGTTCCTAATTCCAGTGTTATTTCGCGAAAGAGAGTTCCGGAAAACAAAAACTTCTTGTGTTCCACTATCAGAAATGATACACCCGCCTGTTGTTGGGCATGAATCTCTTGCAGTAAGATTTCCGAATTAGCTGTATCCACTCCTGCAAAAGGTTCGTCCAATAGCATTAAGGAAGGGGAGTGGAGCATTGCACATCCGAAAGCAAGAATTTGCTTTTCACCTCCGCTCATAGAGAATGGAGTGCGTTTCTTGAATTTCTTTAACAGAGGGAAGGTGCCATACACCAATTCTATCCTTTGTTTGCTCTCTTGTTTGTTGTAGATGTTGGACGCTATGGACAAATTTTCATCTATGGTGAAATTCTCGAATACATTTTTTCTTTGTGGCATATATACGATGCCTGTCTTGAGCATAGATGAAGTATTCAGCCCTGTAATATTTTGTTCATTGAATGTTACAGAGCCTTGTTCCCTCGTCTCATTTTTCCATAAGGGCAGCAATCCATAGACCGCTTTGAGTATTGTACTTTTCCCGGAACCATTTCCTCCGGACAATAATACAATCTCTTGTTTCTCGACCGTAAAAGACACATCCTTTACGACGGGTTTCTTTCCGTAGCCTGTAATGATATGATTTACTGTCAGCATATGATTTTCCCGTTCTCCATCTTTATAAGGACATCATTCGTGGCAACAATGTAGTAGGATGATGCTCTATTTGAATGATTGTTTTTCCTTCTGCTTTTAATTCACTGACTAAATCGACAATTTTCATAAGATTTGATTTGTCTATTCCTGCTACCGGTTCGTCGATGAGCAGAAGTTCAGCATTATTGGCCAGCAGACAGGCCAGTGTCAACAATTTCTGTTGGCCATAGGATATTTCGCCTGCACACGCATTAGCCTTGTCTTCCAAAGAAACTCTATTTAATATATGATGAGCCTTCTCCAGATGTTCTTCGGTATAGTGCTCAAACATTTTATGACTGCTGGCCAGTAAAACATTTTCTATAGCAGTGAGGTGCATGGCCAACCGAAGGTCTTGGAATGTACGGCCTATCCCTATTCTGTTTATTCGATAAGGTGGAAGTTTTGTGATATTTCTATTTTGGAATAAAATATCTCCTGAATTTGGCTTTAGAAAGCCTGATATGACGTTGAACAATGTCGTTTTTCCGGCTCCATTGCCTCCAGAAAGAGTATAAACTTGATTCTTGTGAAAGCAGTAACAGACATTATCTAATACCGGTAAAGAGCCGAACTGCAATTTTACATTTTGAATAGACAGCATGTTTTTTTCATTTTTACTCTTCTCTGAAATCATATTTTCATTATACGGCAAGTGTTCCGGTGAATTGATGCTATGAAAGCTTTCGGGCCTATTATCTGACATAATATTCCCAGTGAAATAATTGTTATTTATTAGTAAGTGTTTTTGGTAGTGATTCTCTGTCAAAGATACCTCTTTTACTGATTATAGGACTGTTATCAATAACTATCTGTGCAGGCAGAATTCTGTATTATTCAAATTCACCAGTTGGTTTTGGAATATTGAAAAGTCCCCAATCTACTATTATGGCAAGAGGCAATAGATATGGTATTATATAATTGAAGATACATGTAATAAAGCATAACATGGGGTAACAGCATATTACCAACATGGTATTCAGCAAATCTATTGTCATGAATCTAAAACGAGAAAATACCATCATTACACCGGAATTTAATTCAAATATCTTAGCATTTATAGTCTAACATTTCAATATCCTCTTCGGAAAGTAGCTCACCAGACTGTACTTCGATAAAAGTCAAATCGGAGATTGCTCGGATCGCATGTTTAACACCTTTCTTAATCGTAACAGTATCTCCCCTGCCGATAACCGAACGGATGCCATCAAGCACTAATTCGCCTTCGCCATTGATAATGGTCCATACCTCGTCGCGATGGTGGTGTACCTGACAGCTAATTCCCTTATCTGCTTTGATTTTCAGTTGCATGGTAAGCGATTTGTACCCATTGGAAAATTTAGTAGTGTCAATTATCTTATATTCTCCCCAGTGGCATTCCTCAAACATCGGCCGGCATTGCAAACGGTCGGCGTAGGTTTTGATGTTCTCACTCTTGCTTTTGTCCGAAATCAAGATTCCATCATTCGACGCTGCAATGACTAAATTCCGTGCGCCGATACACATGATTGGCAGTTCGAGTTCGTTGATGACGTGTGTGTTCTCAGATTCTTTATCTATGACGACATTGCCGATGGCATGTTCCCGAAGTTCATCAGTCAGTGTATTCCACGTACCGAGGTCTTTCCACCCTCCGGAGAATGGCACTACTGCCACAGACTGGGCTTTCTCGGCAACCTCATAGTCGAAACTGATTTTCGGAAACTCTCCGTAACGGGAACGGATTGCCACAAAAGTATTTGCCTGGATATATTGACGGACGATTTCCATTATATATCCCAAACGGAAAGCAAATACACCACCATTCCAAAATGCATGCTCAGCAATCAACTTTTCGGCAGTGGTTACGTCAGGCTTCTCAGTAAAATTCAATACGCTATACAGCCCGCTATCCAAGCTGTCCATCTTAGGCACTACATAGCCGTATTTCGTCGAGGGATACGTGGGCGTAATGCCCATGAGCACGAGTTCGACAGCATCAGCCTCCACGACCTTAACCATGCTGCTTATTGTATGGAAGTATTCAAGCTCGGTGTAAGGGTCACAGGGCATCACTACCACAATCTCGTCATCACCGCACCGCTTTTCGTATTTCAGATAGGAGCTTGCAAGGCTATGGCCGGGAAAGTGTCGCGGCGTTCGGGTTCGGTGACCACGTCAACGTTTTCGCCGAGATGATTGATGATGGCGTCACGCTGCGCTACGCTCGTAGCTATCGTAACAGAATCTGCGATGCCTGACTCTTTGAGCTGGCGTACCACACGCTGAACCATCGACTCTTTTGAGCCGTCGGGCGCTTCGAGCAACTTGATAAATTGCTTCGATCGTGTATTATTTGACAGCGGCCACAAACGTTTGCCTGAACCGCCGGATAAAAGGATGATTTGCATATTATCAATTATCGATTTTTTGTATTTTGCGTATGGGCTTTAATTTGGCATTCGCCATGGCGAAACCTATCGGATCATTGTATATGGTAAGCTCGGATATATTAAAATATCGTTCCAGGGCATCCCTGATTTTTCTTTTTGCATTCTTATGTATCGGAATAACCTTGATTGCATGGTCATCTGCTACCATCGTTTGCAATCCAAATATGAAAACGCTGTCTTGACGTACAATGCGATTGTTAATTGCTTTCGGATACCAAAGGTAGAAACGAGACATCTTTTCATTTGAGTCTTTGTTTCCCAATTCACTGAGCAACACGTCTATCGGTCTTGCATCGTCATGCTTTATTTCGATCAACGTGCCTTTTTTAAATTCTTCTTGGACATCCAAAATATAAAGAAAACCGGTCTTGTCAAAGTCATCTTGGCAAGCAAACCATAAAGAAGTAAGAATGTTCTTACTGAAATCAATAAGACACGTTGCTCCTCCATTATGCTGAATATCAGAAAGCACCTCAAGGTCACTCCCCACATACAGAGATGGGAATTGTCTCCTCGCTTCCATCAATAAAGACTTTATATATGATATAGCTATTTCATCCTTAAGGTTATTCTCTTTTACTAAACGAATTAAATATCCAGAAGAAATCGTATGTGTATAAGACGTAATGTCCGACCCATATCGTTCTCTCGTATCCTTGCATCCATGTAAAGCCGTTACGCCTCTGAATAAATACTCTCTTTCGTTGTTTATTTGGGAAAGTTATTTGATGCGTAAGATTACTTTACCAATTACATCTATGCCTTCATCTTCTTCACTAAGTATGACCGAGTTATCTGAAAATAAAAAATCATGAGCCGCATCAAGTACCTCTTCAAGGTACTTTGTGCTACCATCCAATGGATTGGTTATTACCAAATCAAATTGTCGGGCATATTTCATGTCCGATTTGATTTTTTTTATCCTCGACTCTATTTCATCGTAAGCAGAAGTACCACGTACAGTCCAACTCTCCCGAAGTTTCTCAAAATTGTCCGTTCCAACAAAAATAGTGAGGACTGAAAGCCTTAACTGTTGCTTTATATGGCCTATATTTTCTGGAGAGATTTCAAGAAGGTAGTTTTTATCAGATGATTCAAGCTCGCGGATATCTGTCCCATAAAGTATATCCGGACAGGCTTCTTCATATTCCACGAATTTTCCTTCTTGAATTCTTTTTTTGAATTCTTCTGCCGTTATAAAGTGATAGTTTAAACCATCACGCTCTCCAATACGGGGTTTTCTTGAAGTGGTCGTAATAGTGCTTTTTAGATTTAGTGATTCTTCCTCAAAAAGCCGTTGTAGAAGTTTACTTCTCTCAGTCCCTGGTACACAATAAATTGCAATAACTTTGCCGCCCATATCGTAAGTTTTTAAATTACATTATTATTGGGAGTTGTTGCACAAAAATATCATAGCCTTATTTAGCTTTTATTCTTGTGCTACAAGAAACAAGGGAACTCAGTTGTTACATTTGAACCTTGCAATCCCATAGTAAAACTATAACATTATAATCATTGACATTTATTTTTAATTGCAAAATACGATTTTTAACGTAAACATGAAGCAATAAGAGTAAACATATATTTATTTCTATTTATCGTTCCGCACGCATGGGGGTGTTCAAGAAGTCCTCGTATGCGAAACGTATTCCGTCCTCTAATTCTGTCTTGTAAGTCCAGCCCAGTGCGGTAGCCTTAGACACATCAAGTAGTTTACGCGGCGTACCGTTGGGACGGGTGGTATCCCATAGGATTTCGCCCTCATAGCCCACGACCTTGGCAACAAGCTCTGTCAATGCCTTGATGGTAAGCTCCTTACCGGTGCCTGCGTTAACGGTTTCATTGCCTGAATAGTTGTTCATTAGGAACACACAAAGGTTGGCAAGATCGTCTACATAGAGGAATTCGCGGAGCGGACTTCCATCACCCCAGCAGGTCACTTCTTTCAAGCCCGCTTCCTTCGCCTCATGAAAGCGGCGGATAAGCGCCGGTAACACGTGGCTGTGCTCGGGTGGTAGTTGTCATTCGGCCCATAGAGATTGGTGGGCATCACGCTGATATAGTCCGTGCCGTACTGGCGGTTGAGAAACTCGCAGTATTTCAATCCGGAGATTTTCGCCAATGCATATGCCTCGTTGGTCTTTTCCAGTTCGGAGGTAAGCAGGCAGCTTTCAGGCATTGGCTGGGGCGCCATACGCGGGTATATGCACGATGAACCGAGAAACTCCAGCTTCCTGCAGCCATTGCACCATGCCGAGTGGATGACATTCATCTCCAGTATCATGTTCTCGTACATGAAGTCCGCCAATGCCGATTGGTTGGCGATGATACCGCCCACCTTTGCTGCGGCGAGGAATACATATTCGGGCTTTTCTTCGGCAAAGAAGCGTTCCACGGCTTCCTGACGAGTCAAGTCCAACTCTTTGTGCGTACGTGTGATGATATTCGTATATCCCTGGCGTTGCAGTTCCCGTACAATGGCAGAACCTACCATTCCACGGTGTCCTGCCACATAGATTTTTGCGCTCTTCTCCATCATTTCACAATCCCTTTTTCCAGATATTCCGCCAGGTTGAGTTTCACTTTCTCTCCGGCACGTTCCACGGCTACCTTTGCCATATCCGTTTCCACCATGATGCGGACCAACTCTTCAAACGAAGTCTTGGCAGGGTTCCAGCCCAACTGTTGTTTTGCCTTTGTGGGGTCGCCCCAAAGGTTCACCACATCAGTAGGACGGTAGAAGTCGGGAGATACCTCGACAAGGACACGGCCGGTGGCAACATCAATGCCTTTTTCATTCTCCTCTTCACCTTCCCAGCGTAGTTCGATACCTGCATAGTGGAATGCCAGAGTGGCAAACTCACGTACAGAGTGCTGCACGCCGGTGGCTATGACGAAATCTTCCGGTTTGTCGTTTTGGAGAATCAGCCACATACATTCCACGTAGTCCTTGGCATATCCCCAGTCGCGGAGTGAGGAGAGGTTTCCCAGTAACAGCTTGTCCTGCTTGCCTTGTGCGATGCGTGCCGCCGCAAGGGTAATCTTACGCGTAACAAATGTTTCGCCGCGCCGTTCCGATTCATGGTTGAACAGGATACCCGAACAGCAGAACATGTTGTAGGCTTCACGGTATTCTTTGGTAATCCAAAATCCGTACTGCTTTGCTACTGCGTATGGCGAATAGGGGTGGAATGGAGTTTTCTCATTCTGCGGCACTTCCTCCACTTTCCCATACAGTTCGGAGGTGGAAGCCTGATAGATACGGCAGGTTTCAGTCAGGTCGCACTGGCGCACAGCCTCAAGGATTCGGAGTACTCCGGTAGCATCCACATCAGCCGTAAACTCCGGCGAATCGAATGATACTTGCACATGGCTTTGGGCGGCGAGGTTGTATATCTCGTCGGGCTTCACCTTCTTGACCACTTGCAGGATGCTCATGGAGTCGCCGAGGTCGGCATAATGGAGGTGGAAGTTATGATGTCCTTCCAAGTGGGCGATACGTTCGCGGTAATCTACTGACGAACGGCGAATCGTGCCGTGCACGTCATAGCCCTTTTCCAAGAGGAACTCGGCGAGGTAGGAACCATCCTGTCCGGTAACGCCGGTTATCAATGCTGTTTTCATTTTATTGAGTTATTGATTTATGTTTCCGTTTCATTTCAGCCGTCAGCAGCATGGGCAGTGTAAGCACAATCATGCTGCACCGCCTGATCTGTTTCTTCGGCTCACTGAATATCCGATAGACGAACTCCAGATGATGCCTTACCATCCATGCAGGTGCCCGCCTGGCATCCACACCACTGTAGAATTTGAAGGCAGCCCCTACGGCAATCATCACCCCTCTTTTCAGGTGGGGTTTCAGCCGGCTCATAAAGTATTCCTGCTTCGGGGCACCCAAGGCAATCCAGATAATGTCCGCACCGTCCGCTTCTATCTCCCGGGCAATACCCTCATAGTCGAAATCTTCCACCGCCCGGAAAGGCAATTCCACGAACTGCATCTCCGCCACATCGGGATTAACAGATACAAGGTTCTTTTTAAGTGCATCCAGGACAGCTTGCCGGGTCCCCATGAATATCATGCGGTATTTCCGGCTCTTCACGATATCCATGAATATCTGGCTGCCACAATACTGCTCATACCGCTTTCCGTAAATCCACCGAATATAAAGCGGCACATAACTGCTGTCGCAGATGGAGAACATTCCTTCATTCACCACTTGTCGGTAAACCGTATTGCGATTGACTGTATCAAGTATAACCCCGTCGGCCACACAGATATAACCGCTCCCATTGCCATCCAGTTTATCGGCAATACGTTTGTGTACGGATTCCTTGTCGAATTCGTAACGGATATTGAAATAAGTATGCATGATTTATGCTTTAATCCTTTTGTTTATTAGATTTTCTTGTATTCAAGTCCCAATGAAGATGTAACGATTAATATAATCAAATCCATGACTATACATTAATGAACCACGGTTTTATTCCAGGCAACATTTCACGAATTAATGAACCGGGTTTTTCAACCAAGGAGTTGCCAAATAACACATTGCAAAAATCAATATATTTTTTACATTCTATATAGTCCTTGGATTTAAGGAGGTAATTGACTTCCGAATTAGCATGTTGTCTCAAACCGTCTTTGTAAATCATACCATTATCAAATATTATATCAGGATTAGGCATGACTTCTGTTTGAGAAATGGTAATTCCATTACTAAATTGAAATCTGAATGGTACGTTTACAAATTGATTAAAGCTTTTAACATACATCTCCGGATAAAGGTATGATGACGCTGAACTAAGCATCATGTCAGCCATATATGCCATAGACCCTACAATTCCGTTTATATAGTTTGAGAGGGAATGATAGCCTATTAATTTTAACTGTAAAGATAGTTCCTTGCCTTTTTGAACGACACATGAATAGTAATTCCTAAAATCTATTCCCTCTGATATGATTGACAAGGGAAAGAATTGTCCATTTTGTATAATCATTACTGGGGTTAGATGCTGCAAGTAGGCCTTCCTGACTATCGTATCCCAAGAATTGAATGAATCTAGGGGTCTTCTAAAAAGAGTATAAAGAGTTTCGTCCTTGCTCAACTCCATATCATATCCCAATTCATCAAGATGAAAAAAACTTTCAAGCCTATTCCTTGGAGAAAGGGCATGGGACGCATTGGCTTTCGGGTCTCCACACAATCCCCAAAATAACATATATGCGATAAATGGATAAAGGGAATTCTGATTTACATTGTTCCTGTAACAAAATCTATATACATACGTAAACATGGAAGTATAGTTTGTATATCCAAGGTAGTCAGACCTTTCAATCTTCTTGCCTCCGTTTCTTTTCTTGTCACCTAAAGACATGAAATTTTCAAATGATTTATCACGGACTACAAAATCAACAATCTCCACACCTTTCTTACCATACCTCAAAACCATTTCCGTTGCCTGAATTGCAAAAGCTAATGATTCAAGAAAAGAACGAGTTGAATAGTCTGTATTATAGGAATCCAATATGGGATTACCTTCATCCAATTTTATTTGTGACAATGCAGCAGTTATTAGATTTTTGTCAAAGAGAGAGAGTTTATTAAGTTCATTAGAAGCCGCTTCTCTGAATGCCGATATATCATAGAAAGGGACATCATTTTTAGATATACCCTTTTGTTGTAATAGTTCTGACTTTCTTTCTTGAGCTAGCCCCAACCATTGGTTAAATGGCAAAGGCAGATACTTGTAATGAATGGACGAATGCTTGAATGACTCAAGTGCATTAACAGACAATGACAAGGAGAGGAGTTTTTGAAACCAATGCTCCATTAATAAAGGTGCAGTCAGGTAGTCGTGAAGATGCCGGCCTTCATGGAGATAGGTAGTGTTAAAAATAACCCGCTCCAATGTCTGTTGCATACTATCTGTGGATAAATCCAAATCGAAGTTTGGACTCTTGCTATTCAAATAATCAAGAATAGCGCGCTTCTTTTCTAACGTATCACAAATAATAGTTGCTCCAGGAAAGTTTAAATCAAATTCCCCCGTCTTTGACATCTTGTTCTTCGTTTAATTCGGTTTCCATATTTTCCTTCAAACTTGGAATTATCGCATAAAGATTTTCTGTATTTATCGCATATCGCTCACTCTCAGTAGTTACAACAATCTCTGTTTTGCAATCATTGATAAAATCCTTGATTGCATCAGTTACAAAGGGAGAGAAAACACTGATAGCAATAGAAACCAACCAGTGGTTTACTTCCGATAATTTGGCATCATACGAGGCTGAGTCAACTGCCACTTCGCTGATTATTTCATACTTTTCCTCCGCAGGGCATCTGTCTGCGATAAATTGTTTCAATCTTTCAAGATTGGAATTGTCTAACTCGATACTGATTCGCATATTGAAATTGACTGTTTTTTGATTGTTTATATATAGGGAATGCTTACAATCAAGCATTTTCCAAAATTTTATGATATAAATCTACGGTTCTACGAGCCTTAGAATCCCAAGATAGTTCTTTTCTATTCATCAAGATACTTTCTCTCATCTTATTCAGCACGTCTCGATTCCCGTACAAATAGGTTATCTTTTCGGCAAACTCAGTTACAGACTTATTTGGATTTGAAAGTTCAATTGTCTCTCCTGCAAACCCCTTCACTAACGGTCCAAATCCACAAGTATTAAAGCTCAAAACTGGAAGTCCTGCCGAAATGGCTTCTAAGACAACCGTAGAGGTTGCTTCCATGATACTGGTGAAAAAGAATAAATCTGCGTTTTTCATCATTGCCGTCACATCTCTATTCGGAATCTTTCCATGAAAAATCACTCTATCTGCGATTCCTTCATTTGCTGCCAATGCGGTAAAAAATGCCATCTCCTGTTCGCTGCCTGTGCCACACACATGCAATTGAATATATTGATTACCGGTTGCCGCCACAGCACGAATCGCTAATCCCAACTGCTTCCTGAAATCAAACTTACCCACCCATAACAGTTTGAAAATCCTTTCATTATTATTGATATTTATGGGGGGGTAATTGGATAAGCCTGTATCATTTTCAAAGCTTTGCTATCCCATGACAGTTCTATTTGCTTATCGTTACATGCTTTCGACATCTTCTGTAACCTTTCACGATGACGGTACAGCATCCGTATTTGAGAGGCAAAGTCTGATACACTTTCTTGTGGATTTGTTAACGGGATGGTACAACCGATGGAGGAATCTACCACTTCTCCCTGCCCACAAGTCTTTATACATAATATAGGAAGATTGTTTTTGACGGCCTCCAATACCACGTGAGGTGTCCCCTCCATGATACTGGTGAAAAGCAGCAAATCACTCCTCTTCATCATTTTCTGAACCTCCTGATTGGGCAACAAGCCATGCCAGACTATTTGAGAGTCCACACCTGATTGTGATGCCATATTCCGGTAATGTTCGGATTCCGCCTCTGTTCCATCTCCTACAATGTGCAGTTTTACGGAAATATCTTTGAGCTGTTCCATCGTTGCGATGGCCAGTCCCAACTGCTTCCGGGAGTCAAACTTACCCACCCATATCAATTCCAGTCCGGGTTTATGAAAATCATGGGCTTTTTCCAAGGCATCATTCTGCCCGCAACCCGTTTCATTAATTAAGACCACATCCCGATGATGGTATTCCCGGATTACGTCCGCACATCCTTTCGTGGCGGCAATCAGCGCGGAAGCCTATGGATTGCCTGCAACACCCGGGGATGGTGCTTACGCTGCCAATCATTGATCACGTTTTTCACCCAAGCCTTTGTATATTGCGACATGGAAGTGCCCTTCAAAAAAGACAAGGGCATCAATTCCATTCCTCCAATCGGCCCCCACACGAAAGGAATGCCCTCAATCTTCCACAGGTAGCCAGGCTCACGAAAACCAATCATGTTCAACTGATGTACCACATCTATCCGGTTGTCGGCAATGATTCCCTTCGCTATCTGCAAAGTCTTCTGTTGCCACTTCCTGTAATACCAGTAAAACCTCCAGTCCCCTTGATTCCAACACATTTGTCTAACCTTGTCAGGAAGTGGATTGTAATAAAAATGAAGATTATCTTTTTGGGGAAGCAGCATTACAGCCTCTTCAATATTATCTTTAAATTCGCCCTCAGTTATCACATATACATTGCAGTACCTAGCAATGTTTATCACCCAATTCCAACCCATGCCTTGTTCACTGCCCCAGTAAGGATTGACGGCGTAAGCATTTATTAATATATTAAGCATGTTAAATATTGATTATGTTGTTTTTAAACGTATATTCCCTATTCTATTCAAACACCCTCCAAAAACTATTGAGTCGTCCCTTAAAGAACAAATCAAACCCAATACAGAAGAACTGAAAGCATGAGCATTATAAATACGACATCCATTGTCATTTCAACGAACCATAAATTTGTCCTAATTCAGTAGTTATCTGAAAGACATTAAATTTGTGTTCAGCAAACCAGATGGATGCATTGCTGATTTTTTTATATAATAATCTATCCGACATCAACATATTTAGCTTCTCAGATAGTTCTTTAATATCTCCGGGAGAAAAAAGCATTGTATTTTCTCCGTCAATAGCAACATCAGGCAAACCACCAACAGGAGTCGTTACAACCGGAAGATGATAAGCCCAAGCATCAAGGACACCCATCGGAAATCCTTCGGAATAACTTGGTAAACAATAGATCGAGGCATGTCGAAAAGCACATTCTTTGGCTTCGCCATTAATCCATCCAAGGAAGTCTACTCTATCACTCATGCCCAACTCTCTGACCAAATGTTTCCCTTCTTCAATTTCTCCATTTCCGGCAAGTTTCAGCCGCCATAACGGGAACCTATCAGCGATTAGTGCAAATGCTTTTATAAGATCATCATATCCCTTACGGTGGGTCAGTGTTCCTGCAAAAAGTATATATGACTCCCTTTCTTCTGCCTCTGATGGTTTCACTATTGGGCACGGATTGTAAAGCACTTTCATTTTATCTTCCGGCAAGTGGAATACCCTCGTCACTTCTTCCCGCCATGTATTGGAAAGAAGAATCACTTTATCGGCATGAGTGAAAGAATATCTATATAAGTCTCGGTATTGCCCTCCTATAGAGAATTCCGGACCTGATGAATGAAGGTGGACTATCAGTTTTTTTCTAAACAGTTTCGACAACCATGCAAAAATGCGTTTCCGTTTTTCTGTACCATAATCAGCAGTGTGGATATGCACGATGTCACAAAATGGCAATCGAATTAAATAATCAATCATCCCTAATAAAAAATACATAATTTTTCGCCAAGAGGGACCATCACGGTGCGTTTGTACCCAATGACAATGAAATTGCTTCCACTGCCTGCCCGTTTCATGGGCTTTTATTACAGATGTAATCCCGCCACGGGTTTTGTGAGATGTGGCAACAACCAATACTTTAGGCATCGAAATAAAGTTTGCTATTTTAATGTGTCATTAATACATAAACGGATAAACACTTCTGCCAAATATCGTGTAACCGGATGAAGCGTTTATAAGTTGTATCTCAATATTTTGGCAGGTACACCACCAACAACAGCTTTGTCTGGTATATCCCTTGTTACAACAGCATTTGCACCAATAGTAACATTGTTGCCGATTTTCACTGAACCGAATATTTTGGCATCTAGTCCGATATAACAATTATCTCCAACGGTAGTAAGTCCTTCGGTTTCATCTTCATGCTTATTTCCAAACACTACTCCAGGAAGTAATGTACAATTTTTGCCTATCCTGCAATTCGCTGACACATGCAAAAAACCACCAGTATGATAAATGCGAAGTCCACCAGATATAGTCCCAGGATATAGAGTAATATGCAGTTTCAGGCTAAGCCGCTTGTATAAATACCAATGGTAAAAGTAAGCCAATTTATGCCATCCAGGCTTATTCATATGATACTCTTGGTAACGGATATGCCTTACAATATTATACAAAAACCAACTTTCGTTATTAACCAAACGATCCTTCATCCCCGGACGCTTATTCCCATATCGAGCCAAATCCTCCTTCAATATGGTTTTAAACTCCTCTTTAGTCATAATACTATTCATGGCAGCCATGTATAAAACTGGCTTGATCTATATTTTTAAACATTTGACGCTATTACTGTAGTAATCCCCGCAAAAGCTCACATACAAACTTATTTGATTCGGGAATATAATGAATAAAATCGGTATGCCAGAATTTTGAATTCATAAGTTGTTTATCTATATCATAAAAACAGACACCTTTTTCACTAGCAATCTCCCTCATTATGAAATTTTTGCCTTCAACAATCCTGTTCTCTATATCAATTAGGATTTCTTTGGGCTTTATACATAATTTACGTCTGACACGCTCAATATATGGATTGTACTTTCTTGTTTTATACATATGAAGAGTTGACAAGACAAACACCTTACTCGAACGTAACATACATTGACATAACAGAAAGGTAAAGTCTTTACGGAAACGGGAGTAATCGTAGTCGGTGAAAAACGATTGACCGTCTTCTGATATGCGTGAATGGTTCCCAATCCATACAAATATTACGTCATACTTATACAACCCGTTTTTAAAGAAACATTCCCATTGATCCCAATACATTGCATCTCTTAAAGCAGCAGATGAGGCAAAAAGATCACAAGGCCTCTCCAATGTTTCTGACAATGAGCGTCTTATTTGACGAGCGATACTATCGTCAACCAATAATATACGTTCGTTAACTTTCTCATTTGCATGGTCATACCAAAAGTTACTCCACTCTGTCACCTCCTTACCTTTTAATTGATTTAACCAGCAAGTATTGTTAGATGTATTTTGGTAAATCTCATTTTGCATAATTGTTTTTCTGAATTTAATGATATTACTTTAATTTATCTACTAAGCGCATTAGCACGTTAGCTACGGCGTATGCTCTAATGGAAAATAAAAACCTTATAATCTTTTGAACTAATAACGATGGGCGAGCTTTGTGTATGATTGTATCATACGGTTCATTATTGATATAATCATAGGCGATATAGGCATTAGCACACCTATAAATAAAGGCGTATAAATACCAAAAAACCCATGTATGAAGTAATGTCTCATAGCTTGTATGGAGATTCCATGCCTTTAATTGCTCCGACAACTCCATATATATTTTTACTATAATTTCATTATAACCTTCAAAAATTCTTCCCCTACCAGATTCAAGCGGATATTCATACCGTATGTTATATGTATGCACTGGGATTGTACTAATCGAGTTTATGTAATTGTAATACCTAAAGTTAAAAACCATATCTTGAGACCTGCGATATGACGGGAACATAATGCCGTTATTCCGTATCAATGAAGTTCTGAACAGCTTGCAAATAGGGCCATCTAAATAATGATACTCAAACATTATGGCAGAAAAGTTTTCCCGACACTTATCTTGAGTTGTATATGATATAATTGGTCTGCACTTTTTTGAAGTAGATATAATTTTATTTTGCTGGGTTACTTTCCTATCAATGCTTTGTGATATTACCAAGTCAAAATCACCTTTCATTTGCTCGATAATGAGCGTTTCGACATAATTAACCTCTACCCAATCGTCAGGTCGATAAAGCAAATAAATTCTCCTGATGAATAATTGATACCGACATTTCGTGCTGGTCCTGATCCAGCATTTTCTTGATAATAGACCTTACAACGAGTGTGACACTTACAATAGTCTTTGACGATAGCATAAGAACCATCAGTTGCGCCATCAACTACTATAATGCATTCAATGTTCTTGTATGTCTGCTTTTCAATACTATCCAAGCATTGCACAAGGTATGCTTCTACATTATACACAGGGATAATAATGCTAACAAGAGGCAAGTCCATAATTCTATAATTTATCAATGTTTGCTAAGTGTTTCTTTAATATTAGCTGCAAAACGTAATAATACATTCTCATACAAAAAATCATTTTGATATTGTATTATTCCCGAGGAAAACGAGGATGGACTTAAAGCTTTTGCCCGTTTTATAACCTCAATAAATGATTCTTTATCATGCAGGTCATATAAAAGGCCTACGCTATACTTTTCAACTATAAATTTATATGGATTATAATTGGGAGCAATAATAGGCTTTCCCGCAAGCAGGGCTTCAGCCATAGTTCCATTGGTCACACAGCTTGGCTGCATCTCATCACAGAGTACAAGGTAATCGCAACTATCAATCAATTGGTTATACTTTGCATCACTTAATCTCGAAGAAATACGTGTCACAAATGGGCTTCTTGACCTATTTTCGAGCATTACGTCATACCCATGTGTTTTATAGGCTTTCCCTGCTATCGTAAAATGAATACCGTGGTCAGCAATCTCTTCGAGTGCATCAATGCATAAATCCACACGTTTTTCTTCACGCAAAGTACCAATAGAAAGCAAGGATAATGGATTGTTGTGGTATGTCTTGGGTTCACACAGTTGTGATGCTGTACGCTCTTCTCTAATTACTATGCGCCAATAGTCATATCCAAGATTGACAAATTCATCACGTATAATCGTATTTGATACAAAAAATCGAATATTTTTCTGCCTCTTAGTAATATATGTATTATATAGCGACCTTACGAAATCTACTGGATAATATCTTGACAGATAAAATCTTTTATGTGAAGTAAAGAAAAAACTCCTTAAAGCCCAAAGAAAAACTTTTTGCGTTTTAGGAACATACTTCAACCATTTTAATGAAGTTGTGGAAAGTATAGAACCGGCATACATATTTTGGGTCATTGGGGAAAACTCATTGATAATCGCTTTCATATAAGCGGTTTTATTCCTAAATGACTCTCTCTTAGCCTTCGGGTATAAAACAGGAAGATTTACACTTTTACACTCCTCACTTTCATTTGTTACATTGACAATGGCTACTTTGTACCCACAATCTCTTAACAAACGGCCTATTGTACAAAGATCCGCAAAATGATTTCTAATTCCGGAATGTTCAAATATGATGAAATCAAACATAATATTGTGGTTGTTGATACCTATGTGTACAAGCAATAACAGCACTGAACAAACCTATACTGGTCATCAAGTCGTCGCTGACCATCACACGGATACCTAATGCTGCAACAATTAAGAATATAAACGAATTATTAGAAGCAAGGTGGAGAAGAGTTATTTTATTATACCGTGAATGAAAAATTAGTACCGATAACAAAATAATAAATCCCACTATGCCACATTCACACAAAATCTCTACTATGATGTTATGAGGGTATAGCATACCTGGATATGTATGGTTAAATCCACCTATCCCTGTTCCAAATATCGGATACTCCCCAAACAAATCCATGCCCATTGCAAGTAATATTTCTCTTCCCCTATCGCCTGCCGATAATGTATCCGTTAGATAATTAATCCCCAATAATGGCAAGATTTGAAGTAATAAGAACACTGCAACACACACGATGATTAAATATTTGGTCTTCTGAATAAGGTTTTGGATTTTAAGATTTTGGTTATTCAAAACAAAGCATCTTAAAATTACAATAATTAAATATCCAAAAATAGCTTGGCGTGCACCACTAGTCAAAACTAATTGCAATGCAACGATTGAGTATAGTATAACCTTTTTCCTATCAAGACAAACTTTTGATAAATAAAAACAAATTCCATACAACGCATTCATGCCAATAACTTGATAATTAATAAATTTTATAAATAAATCCTTGTTTGTAGAAATACGAAAGATTGCAGTTCCATCTCTTAGCCATTCATAATCAAAAAGGTTTGAAGGTCTAATACCTAATAGATTCATGTTATGCACAAGGAACAACATCGTTATAAGGAACAGACTTTGTGAAAGGAACTCATTGTTAATCTTAGGAGAATGGGCAATCGTATAATAAGCCAAGTACATAAACAGTCCATTTTGCATAATGCCAATTATTTTGCTTGTCGCTCTGAAATCATTAATATTCGGGCTAAGAAGATATGACAGCAGGAAATAAATCAATACAAATGCCATCATTTGAACTGATTCTGATTCAAATTTTATATATTTAAATTGGTCGGCAACTAACACGATGCCTAGGAAATTTAATAACAAGCCATATATGGGAAGAAAAGGGAATTCAAATCTTATGGTACTACCAAGTATTCCACCAAATAGCAACAGAATTATCCCAATGTGTGCTTGTCGGTATAAACAAACCGAATGACAAGAATCAACAACAGCACCGCAAAAGGAATTACGTTGAAGCCTATACCAATGGTTAATATTGGTATCAGAGCAAGAAAAATATTGTCAATTGCCTTTCTCATTTAGATAAGGGGCTAGTTCATAATGTAACTCCAAAACCTTGTCATACGAATTGTTATTCTCTATCTGCCTTCGTGCTGATAACGATAGCAACCTATACCGTTCATTGTCTGCAAACACCCAATCCAACCCCTCCTTTAATTCAGCAGGGGCATAGTTTTGGGTGATATATCCGTTTACCTTGTGTTCTATCAAGTCTAGTACTCCTCCGGTAGGAAAACTCACACAAGGCTTTCCACATGCCATTGCTTCGGCTACAACCTGACCGAAACTTTCAGCAATAGATGTCATCAAGAATGTATCACAAGCATTGTATGCCATGGCAATAGTGTGGTCATCTGAAAGAAATCCAGTTTGTACCACCCGTATTGGTAAGTCAGATATGAAATTGGTATCTGCTCGTCCTATTACCAAACCTTCGTATAAATTTGGATCAAGCAATTTTAAGCAATCGTGTGCATACTTGGCTCCCTTATATGGGCTTTGTATGCGAGTAGCTCCAAATAGTATGGTTCTTTTCCCTAGCGTTAACCCGAATTCTTTCTTTGCATCAATGTCTAATGGACAATACAGACTGGTATCCAATACATTAGGTACTGTATAAACTTCATGTCCTTGACAAAGGGTGGCCATCTTTGCACATTTTGCTTCCCATGAACTTGGTGCTATAAAATTTAAATTAGGATAATGCGCCCAATGCTTTATTTTTTTAGCAAGTTGCTTTTCTGCCACGCCTTTGAGGATATCATTCCCCACTTGCTGGCAGCAATTGCAACGTAATGTGTAACCATTGCAAGAGAGTGCATAGTGGCACCCCCCTGTAAACGGAAACATATCATGCATAAACCAAAAAGTAGGCTTGCCCATTTTCAATATTTTTTCCACGCCTTTTATGCTTAGACTATTCGCACAAATCCAATGTAGGAATATGAGATCAGCATCTCGCACTATTGGATTGTGATAAATAGGCATTCCAAAATCCATTAATGAAAAATTTGCCATAGGCTGTAATCTTGATTCTCTGCGACTGTTCAGCCTGTAATATATGGATTTCAGTATATGATTTATTCCATTGACATTGCTGGCAACCACAATTTTTGACTGAAGCCTGACCAACTTCATCGCTTCATTAAGCCTAGTGCAGGCTATTGCCGCTCCACCACGAGCATCTGTAGCATTTATATGGACAATCTTCATTGCTCAATATTTCCATTTGTGTAGTACATAACCTGGTTGCCGTATTATATCCATAAAATTCAATACATTTGCAATAACATGACGCAGTTTTTGCCAATGCGATTTAGGCATATTCTTATATGGCAGATGTAGATTTACGGAGATTCCTATCTTTTCAGCATATATCTTAAGAAACTTGATGTACAATTTGCGAAATGGATGTGGGCTATCAGCATACCACGGTGGAATAAGTGTACAAAAATGGTGGATTGCAGGGTGCCTCCGTGCATTTGTCAATTCCTCATAATATTTGGGAAACACATTCTTTTTACGAAGATAATTGCAGCCTACCATGTTCCAGCGAATCGGAATAAGTTGAATTCTCCCCTTCATATACGCAGCTATTACATCCTGTTCATTTATCACCCTATCAGACCATTTATAGACGAAATCAAATATCGGACGTCTTTTTTCTTCTTTGCGCCATTGTTCAATGTCACATACCATTACTCCCGAATTTATATATAAATCAGACATAGCTAGCCCCAAAGCCTTCTTTCTCGGGATGCAACTTAATAGATCCTCGACAGCTGCAATTATATTATAATCAACCATCTTGATGTTATACAGAGGAGCCAAATCATCCACAATCACCATGTCAACATCAAGAAAAAGACAACGTTCGACACTTTTGGGAAGTATTAGGGGCATAAATAGCTTATGGTATATCATTTTGCTCCATCCTCCTGAGTTTAACCGCATTATATCTATATTGCTGTTATGCAACAATTCCTTTTCGGGATAATGAACTGAAATAGAATTACCATAAGCAGCACAAAGACGCTCCAACCGAGAATAGTTCTCACCCGAGATGTCATTGGTGAACACAAATATGTGAAACCGATTACTACTGTTCGACTCAAAAAGGGAAGTGAGCATCACGGCTGCGTGCTGCACGTAACCATCGTCTGTAACGATTACTATATTCATAACCTTATAATCGCCCGTCTATTATATTGCGAGGAAGTACCCCCTTTACATCATATACAACTCCACCTTCCTTTACCAACTCTTTCACATCTAGTTCAAGAAACTGCTTGTGTGCTACCCCTAAAATTACTACATCATATTTTTCATTTGGAAGCTGATTGGTTATGGCTATGTTGTATTCTTTCATGACTGCATTTACATCTGCATATGGGTCATAGACTGAAATATCCTTGGTGTACTCTTCCAAAGTTGTATAGATATCCACAATCTTTGAATTGCGGAGATCAGGACAATTTTCCTTGAATGTTATACCAAGTATAAGAATTTTCGCATCCTTTACCACCACCCCTTTTTTATTCATACATTTAATGATTTGATTAGCAACGTATGCTCCCATTCCATCATTCAGTCTTCTTGCAGAAAACATGATACGTGGTAATACACCATACACCTGAGCCTTTTGTATGAGGTAGTATGGATCAACACTTATGCAATGCCCCCCAACTAATCCTGGGTTAAGCTTGATAAAGTTCCATTTCGTAGCGGCGGCTTCTATTACATCATGCGTGTCAATACCCATGGCATTGAATATTTTAGCCAACTCATTCATGAATGCGATATTCACATCTCTTTGTGAGTTTTCGATTATTTTAGAGGCTTCAGCTACTTTTATAGAAGGAGCTTTATGAGTGCCGTTAATTAACACTGAATTGTAAACTCCATCAACAATATTTGCAATCTCTGGGGTCGAACCTGAAGTGACTTTTTTTATCTTCTCAACAGTATGTTCCTTGTCTCCTGGATTAATCCTTTCAGGCGAATACCCCGCAAAAAAATCTTTGTTGTATTTTAAGCCTGAAACTTTTTCTATCACAGGCAGGCACTCTTCTTCAGTGACACCTGGATAAACCGTTGACTCATAAACGACAATATCACCTTTGGAAATAACCTTCCCCACTGTTTCGCTGGCCCCCCAAAGCGGTCTTAAGTCCGGTCTGTTATTTTCATCGATAGGGGTAGGTACCGCAACTACATAAAAATTGTAATCTTTGATTTCATTGATATTTGTAGTACATTTAAATCCTTTAGAAATAGCATCTTGAAGCATTTGGTCTTCTACTTCAAGAGTTGCATCGTGACCAGACATCAAGGTATTTACACGAGATTGGTTCATATCGAATCCAATTGTTTTGTACCTTGTTGAAAACAAGCGGGCAAGAGGAAGTCCCACATATCCCAAGCCAATTACAGCTATTTTAACTTCTTCCATTTTAGTTTTTTATTTAATTATATTTTTTACCAGTCTGCGAATACAAGGAGATATTTTTATGTATAGTATATTTAAAATCAATGGCTTAAAATCAAAATACAGATATTTGCACGAGATAGCCAAGGCTTCTTTATAGCGATTACCTATGATGGCATAGCGGAGTGCAAGGCGAACTTTGTAATTAAACTCTGAGTCAATCAATTCATTCTCTTTCGACAAAGGTGTTGAAAGATATGCAGTCTTAATTCTTCTTTCCTCCAAGGCCTCAGCTATAACCATTTTAGGGTCTATATATCGAGATGACAAGTTGCCCCCCATAGAAATCGCATTTGTATCAGGTGCATAATAGCGATATACAAGTTCTGAAATAAAAGCTACCTTCCTAGCCTTACTCATTACCGAAAAAGTAAATAGATGATCCTCACACCATGAGATGCTTTCATCGAAACGAATATTACCTATAAGTTCTTTTCTGAAAAAACTGTTCCAGACATAAGCCTCATAACGAGTTTCCGCGCAAGTATGTAATATCTTCTCTTTATCTGATGTTACAAAGGATGCTGTCGATATTATAGTGGTATTTTCTATTTTAACACGTTCAAATCCTCCTCTAACCACATCTACACCAACTCCAACAGCCTTAGTGTAATATTCCAAAGCGCATGGCAATATTTCGTCATCGCTGTCACTAAATGTTACAAAATCTCCCAATGCATTTTCAAGTCCGATATTTCTAGACCGACTTACTCCACCATTTTCGGTGTGGATAACCTTTATTCTCCTATCTATTTGGGTATACTCATCACAAATTTTACTAGATTCATCTTCACTACCATCATCAATAAGTATCAATTCCCAGTTGGGATATGTTTGGGTAATTACACTGTTGATACATCTGTGCAAGAACTTTGCAGAGTTATGAACAGGTATAATTATGGTTATTAGCATATCATCTAATATTCAACTTCAAATATTCCAAAGACGATTCTCGCAAATGCAATAAGACTGTATGCACTTTATCATAATCTATTTTCACTGGAGACTCGTGAATGAAATCTAAATCAACCAATGCATTTGCCATATTTAATGAATTGAGCAGGCTAACATACCGTCCATCATTCCCATCATGCAATTGTACAGCAAATAGCGGCCTTGAAAAAATCACTGAAAAAACCGTAGCATGGAAAGAACTTGTAATTACGCATTGGGCGTATTTAATGACTGACACAAAATCAGATACGGAATATTCGCCAGTTGACAAATCTATTATTTCCCATCTATTTTTCTTAGCTATCCGGCACGCTTGTTTATAAAGCATATCATGAACTGCTGGTGAAAATCTAAACATTACGTGATATAGCGCAATATACTTTCTATTGTTCCAACCATGATTGATCACATTACTCCATAATTCAGCATCGGTACACAATGTTGGGTCTAATGTCATTAGCATCTTTTTTGAAACAATTTCTGATATTGTATCCGCAACTGTTTGTTCCCGAAATGATATTGCATCAAAATTGTCAATATACTGGTTTATTCTTTCGTTTAGGATTCCAATAGAATGTATATTCGAACTAATGGAAAAGCCTATGAGTCTTGAATTTTTGGAACGATCAAACATTCCAAAATAGATAGGGTCTATTTTACCACCCACGCAATCAAGTGACCACATTTGGTCGCTTCCAACGATGTAGACCTCATACTCAGGTATTGCATTTTGCGCGCATTTATCCGAAAGTTGAAGGAAATCATTACTGAAATTCTCGAAAAATGATTTTATTGCTTTTTGTTTTGCGTATCTTGCCATCAAAGCTCTTGGATGAAATTTATACCTAAAAAACAGTTCTTTTTTCGATAAGTTATACAGTTTTTCTATAAACGGCTGCCTATAATCTATAATTTGAGTATCATGCCCCATTCTTTTTAGAACTTCTTGCAGCGCATAACATTGCAAGACAGCACCATAATTGTGAGCCCGATGGTATGTGATAATGCCTACTTTCATTTTACCATTCTTTTTTTTATTATCAAAAATTTTCTACGCACCCGCTCCATTATCGTTGCGTGATCATAATCATGAAAAAATACATACTCAAAGCCTTTCGATGTGTAATCTTGTTCCAGCATGTCACGAAATGGGTGCATGGCTGTAGGATGGCACAAATTGGGCTGCAAATAAGTATTGCCATGTGCCAGAAAAACAATCAGATTTGCCTTTGCTTGTTCAAATAGCCAACCTCCTCGTGAAGTATTTATTAAGACAAGGTTCAGTCCCTTGTCATCGTTATTGATCTCAACATCTTGTTTTTCCCACCCCCAGAAGTCGCCCAACGTAATGTCAGATGGTCTTCTTAGATTGCAGAAATGACACACGTTACACGATTTTCTGAAAAATATACTCCTATAAAAATTGGTCTCAGCCACAACACTTTCTGAACAATTATCATACATGTATGTTTCGTGATGAGCTACCCATCCAAATTTCATTTTATCCCTGAAGTTGACTTTGACAATTTTGTTCCCCGATTTGTTTTCAAGATAATCAATATAATCTCGCCACAAATACGGGCTTGGAGTTCCATGACACACAATATCTATTAACAAAAGATTATTCCTTAACCTTGTTCCTATGTAACTATTTAGTCCTGACGTTTGGCAAGGTGTTCCCACAAACATCACTAACCTCCCATCAATCAAATCTTTCTTTACTAATGGAAAAGTATTTCTCATGTCACTTTGCACATATTTACTACCACGAAATTCATCACGTTCAATTTTGTTTGTTGCAAGTTTATGTACCACGTGGAAATGACCTTCAAAACCAACACCATATACCACTCCACCTTGGTCTAATACAAAATCAGACAGTGCGATAAACACCGCTCCCGAACGCGACAACATAACCGATTGTATATCTTTGTGTCTCGCACCATAGACGATAGGTTCGGGTAGGTTCTGTGATGTATCATAGTACTGATTAAAGGCACAAACCTTTTCACACAATCCACAATTGATACATTTATCCATATCTACCTTAGGATACAAAAAACCTAGGGCATCGGGTTGCATGCTTATTGCATCATGGTTGCAAATGCTTGCACATGCACTGCAACCACAACATTCCATGGGAGTTTTAATATCAATCATATTATTTTATGAAACACACGATGTATAAATGATTTTACTATCAATCGATCATGTCGGGTACAACCAATAAAATATATAGCCAATACCGAACTAAGCACAGAACACGCACAAAGCATAGCAAACGAAAGTAGATTATCACATAAAATTATTCGATACATGACGAACGGTAGTATCGATGCCAATAGAGTTACTATCAGAACATTTAAATACACATCTTTCAAAAAGGAACGGATGGACAATCCAACTATATTTTTTAGCATTATCAACCGAGCAAATTCACACAAAATAGAAACACAAAAAGCCACAACAAATACAAATTCAGGAGGAAACCCAAATTTCAATCCAACGTAACTTAAAGGTAAATTTAATAGTTGCAAGCCCCCAACTACTAATTGGTATTTCTTTATTTTTCCAGTGGCGAGCATCACTGTAATAAGCGGAGACGCCAATGACTCATTCATCGTGAATATCAAAACCAATCTGGAAAAATTAGATGCATGTTCAGGAACAATCCCTAACCATAAATGTAACAAATATGGCGTAGTAAAAATCACAGGCAACGCAAGCACCAATAAAATATAATATGACAATCTCGTGCCTTGAAAAACTAATCTGAACATATAATCAAAGTTTCCTGATGCATAATTCTTGGTTATTTGCGGGTTTAATGCCGTCATAAAATTTAATACAAAACCATTAACAGCAGAATTAACTGACATTGCTATACCTCTTGCCGCATTTACGGCCGGACCAAAAAACATATTTATTAAAATGTTACCACCCTGATCCCTTAATACAACTGAAGAAACTCCAATAAAATTCCATCCTGCAAACCTAAACATTTCTATTATAGTTTTTCTATCAAAATGCATTTGATATTTGCATTCTACAAAATGTTTCACGCAATATAAAGTGTATAGAAATCTTTGGATTAATCCGACTAATAACACAAGTGCCCCGTAATATATAAGCCTATCTCCTAGATTTATTTGTATTACAAATGCTATTGCTAATTTTGCCACTGCATCAAATATGCTAATGTACGCAAATGCTGACATGCGTTCGTGTGCTACAATAGTGGCATTATATGGAACACTCCACAAATTGACTGCAAATGTTATTATCGAGAACTGGAACACCCAATTTGCGGCTGATAAACGTTCTTGTGGAATAATCATTTTATAATTTAAAAACCAAAACCCGACTGTCTCAAGTAGAATTGTAATAATAATTATAAGTATCAACTGTACATTTACTGCCGTAGAAAAAATCTGTTTCAATCTATTAGTATCTCCGTTGCCCAATTCGAATGTTATATATCGGCTAATTGCAGAAGACAATGACCCAGAAAGCAATGAAAACATGGCAACTACCCCACCCACCACATTATAAATGCCATAATTTTCTACCCCTAAAGCATTCAATACTATGCGTGATGTGTATAAGCTTATTAGCATCAGCAATAACATCCTAATATATAATAGGAATGTGTTTTTTGCTATTCGCTTATTATTTTCTGAATATGTAGGATTATGATTTTGCATGTCAATGGTTTAACTGATATCACAGGAAATCATCATTTTTTTATATACTGCCAACACTTGTATGTCGGAGCAGAAAGTGCAATAAGTAGATCTGGTGTGGAAACTCCAACAATTTTTCCAGCCTTACTGGTGACATAATATTGCTATTACCCGAAAGTAAATAGAACTTGTCTATATTTTTTGTATAGCAGATATCATCTCATCCATTGGTATCAGGTTGAAAGCACTTTGGTCAACTTACTTATATAAAATGGGATGCCAGAAGACTTTGTAGCATCTGCAACTTACTTTCAGAAATTTGTATTTTATTGATAGTCCTTTTAAGATTGGAAAAACTATGTATATCACTGCCCGCCCAATCGTAAAAACCATTCTTCAGCATCCATACTGCTCTCTTACTAGCTTCTGGACCATAGGTACCTGCAAACGAGAACAAGTTGAATTGGAACTTTACACTCATATCTTTTAGTTGTTGATAATCCGACTCACCCATATAAACATACCGTTCCGGATGGGCAAGAACCGGATAGTAACCTTTTGCCTTGATACGGAGCAGGATATTGTTCAACCCCATCGGAGGACTGAAATAAGAGGTTTCCACTAACAGATGATCGCCGTTCTCGCCCAAGGGCAGCAGGTCGTTCTTTCCCAACCGTTCCTCGAAGAGATTATCCAGCATGTTCTCGGCCGCGAGATGTAGCGTTATCGGGCCGCTATAGGCGGCTTGCAGTTCGGCGAACCGTTCCCGGAGGTGTGCCGTGGTATTGGGGGTGTCCTCCATGACGTGCGGTGTCAACCACACGGATTTCACGCCCAACTCCTCATACAGACGCAGTATCTCCAACGCCTCCTCTATAGTCTGCACCCCGTCATCCACACCCGGCAGGATGTGCGAGTGCCAGTCGGTAAACCCCTCGAATATGCCGCTATCTTTCAGCGGAATGCGTTTTCTGAAAGGCCACACAATGATATGAAGATTTTATTTGAAACACTATTTTTTAATTATTTGATAACCAGTCATTTACCCCCCCCGTTTTTCATCGGAGCCATAGTGGTATCCCGAGCCGTAACCGTAGTGATAACCATACCGATAGCCGTAACGGTATCCGTAGTGGCCACCGCTTCCCTCGGTTCCATTCAGGATCAGGGACATGTTCTTGTATTTTTTCTCCTCGTAAATTTTCTCCAGTTCAGCAAGCATACTCCGTTCAAGCAATCCTGCACGAACTACGAAGATAGTCCGGTCTACTAATTTCTCGATAATCTGCGTATCGGCCACTAATTCGATGGGAGGACAGTCGATCAGCACATAGTCGTATCGCTCCCTTACGGCATCAATTGCCTGCTTCAACCGTTCGTCGAATAATAGTTCCGTTGGATTGGGAGGAATCGTTCCCACGGGTAGTATATCCATAGATTTATGTCTCGGATCGGGTACGATAATCTCATCCAAATTATCGATACGACCTCCCAGATAGTCGCTCAATCCCTTCTCAGGAGAGTCGATATAGGATGACGCAGATCCGTGGCGCAGGTCACCGTCGATTACCAACACTTTCTTCCCTTTGATGGCAAAGCTCACGGCGATGTTCATGGTCAGGAACGATTTGCCACTGCCCGGATTGAATGAGGTCACGATGATGACATTCGATGTCTTGTCCTTGCCGGTCATAAACTCCAGATTGGTACGCAATACACGGAACGCCTCGTTGATGATGTCACGGCTGCCCTCCTTGACGACAACGGCCTTGACTTCCTGCGGCTTTTTCCCGAATATTCTTTTCTTCTTTCTTGTAAACAGCGGAATCTCGCCGATGAACGGCACGGTCACACTCTCCAGATCTTTCCTTCCCCGTACACGGTATTCATATTCTCGCGCATGAAGATAATGACTGTCGGAATGAGCAGCCCCAGAGCAAACGCGACCATAAAGATGTTTTTGCGTACAGGAGATGTCGGCAACATGCTACCGTGCGGCGGGGTGACAATGCGGGTATTGTAAGCCGTGAATGCCTGCGAGAGTTCATTTTCTTCACGTTTTTGCAGTAAGAACAAATAAAGAGCCTCCTTTACCTTCTGCTGGCGTTCCACCGAAAGCAGGTATTTGGCCTGTGTAGGGTTGGCTGCTATACGTGATGTTGTCTGTTGCTCCGTCTGCCGTAAACTTTTTATCTGCGAATTCAAGGTTACTATCTGATTGTCGATAGACCTGATTATCGCCCCACGCATGGATGCCAGAGCCTGATCCATATCCATGACCAGCGGATTTTCTGCGCTGCTGTTCGCAACCAGGCTGTTACGCTGCAACAGTTGTTTGTTGTATTCGGCAATCTGCGATTCGATGTTGGCACTCTCTATACCGGAATTGGCCGGAAGCAGTTGGGTACGGTTGGCATCGTTGGTTAAATAGTTCCGGATGTAACGGGTCATGTAAAGCTGGTTGTTCAAGCCAGGATCTGTGCGTTGGTCGCACTGCTTTGGGCCATGTACATGCTCGATGCCGCCTGCACGTCGGGTAACAGGTGCTCTGACTTGTAGGAGGAAATATCCTCGTCCACGTTCCCTAGTTCCTGTTCGATTACTCCCAGACGCTCATTGATGAACATTGAGGTACTGACAGCGATCTGGTTCTTGTCCTTCACCCAGTTCTCGTTATAAACGGAAATCAACATGCTCAATACATCTTCCGCCCGCTGTGTGGAGTTATCCTTGAATGACAAGTCTATAACCGACGCTTTCTCGTTATTCAATGAAACGGACAGATTGGATGAGCAGGAGTTTACAGCGTTATACAAATTGGATTTGCCTACATACAATGTATATGCCTTGCCTTTCACGTAATTGGGTGTTGTATGGATAATGATTTTTCCCAATGGTGTAGGAATGGAGTCGAGCAAGTTTCCCTTTATATCCTTTCCGTCAAGATCCGTCCCGTTACGTATAAAGTCGGATAGGAATAACGTGCCGTCCGGCTGCACTTCCAGCGTGAAACCGGCTGATTCATTTTCAGGCAAGTCATTTATCGTTACATCCACAGGTAATGTCAGTCCATAGGCCACCTGACGGTGGAATTTCCCCGGAACGAAGTAATTCATATCCAAACGCAACCTTTTAACCACCTCGGTCATTAAAGACGGTGACTGAAAGGTGATAAGTTCGTTATTCACATTTGTACCGGATTGGAACAACCCGAACTCCGAGAAGGATTTCAGATCCGAGGAGACCGACTTGCCTTTGGAATCTTCTTTGACCAATACCGAAGCAGTACGTGTATAAACGGCAGGGGTACGTAACAGATGAACGGTAGCGGCACCGACCGTTACTACTAAAGACAAGACGAACCACTGCCACCTCGCGAGGCACAGGTACAACAGATCCTGTATCCGCAGGAAATCATCCGGCTGTCCCGGTTTTGTATTCTTTTGATTTATGGACATATCTGATTTTATATTTATTTTACAATTAATACGGTAATGGTAGTCAGCAACGAGGCCAATGACATCCAGAAAGAGGCAGAACGGACGTTATTGCCGTTGACAGTCGCCTGCCGTGCTTTCATTGAGTTAGGCTCCACATAAACTACATCGTTCTGCTGTAAATAATACACGGGAGAGGCATAAAGGTCGTATCCCGAATTCAGGTTGACCTGATACAAGGTCTTTTTACCGTTTTCCTCCCGTTGTACCAAGACATTCTCCCGTTTCCCGTAGACGGTAAGGTCTCCGGCCATGCTTAAAGCGTCCAAAAGCGTCAGCTTGTCCTTGTCGATATTGAAGCGTCCGGGGGTGGCAACCTCACCCAACACGGAAACGGTCAGGTTCATGAACTCAACTGTAACAACGGGGTCTTTCACGAGATTCTTCGAAACCAGTTCCTCTTTTATATACGAGGCTATTTCCTCGCGTGTCATTCCCGCCACATGGATATACCCCAACACTGGAAAATCGATATCTCCATCCTTGTTGATCGTATATCCTGATATCCCCTGGCTATTGGATGTTCCCGATGCCGTACCGATCTGTCTGGATATGACCGGAAGGTTAAAAAGGTTCATCAACAAGGGGTCCTTGCTGTTGACCAGTATTGAGATCTTGTCTTCGGGATGCACCCGGATTTCCAGCGGGTTCAAGACTTGCTCTGCGGTACCCGGTTTCAGGTCCGTGAAATAAGCGACTTTCGGCGTGGCACATGATCCCAATAGAAGGGTCACGGTCAATAAGAATAAAATGTATCTGATTTTCATATTTCATTGATTTTTATTTGTTGTTTTTCTGTTCCGATTGAAGTTGTCCGATAGATTTCGTCAGCCTGATGTTGGTAAGAGTCCATATCAGGATATCGCTCAGCACGATCCAGTTCACATTGAGATAAAGGGACAGAAGAATATTGAGCAGTATGAATATTGTTGATACGGAAACAATGATAATCATGGCATTGCGCTGCTTTATTCCGAGAGCAAGCAGCTTATGATGGATATGGTTCTTGTCCGGCAGGAACGGGTTCTTTCCGTTACGTACCCGATGCAGGTAGACCCGGACCACGTCGCAGCATGGAACCAGTAGCGGCGAGAAAGCCAGCACCATCGGGTTTATATGTCCCGTATTATCGTCCGTTTCACACATAATCAGTTTGAGACTGAAGAAGCAAAGCATCATGCCAACGGTCAGGCTACCCGTGTCACCCATGAAGATCTTCCGGCCATGTTCGGGATTTCCGAAAACATTGTAATAGAAGAACGGTATCAACACTCCCAATGTGGCGAACGCCAGTATGGCATAGACATGCAGGTGGAGCATGAAAAAAGTCAGACCGTAAAACAGGCAGGCGACACTGCATAGCCCGGAAGCCAACCCGTCAATGCCGTCGATCAGGTTGATGGCATTGATGATGAAGACCACGATTAAAATGGTCAAGGGATACCCTAACCATAACGGTACCGCATGGATGCCCAGGATACCGTATAGGTTGTTGATATATACCCCACCGGCGATAAGCATCACGCCGCACAGAATCTGGATGACAAACTTGGCTCGATAACGGATGCCGATCAGGTCATCGGCCATGCCAACCAGATATAGTACCATGATGGAGCAGAAAGCAAAGGCCAAAGGCCGTACATCGTTTCCGATTTCAGACAACATTTCCGAATGCCCCAGTGCCATATTGATTCCCAGTAACAAAGCTATGGTGAAAAACACGACCGGTTTGAACGCGATACCACCCAATCGGGGCACCGCACAATGATGTATCTTCCGTTCATCGGGAAGGTCAAACAGCTGTTTGCGAAAAGCGATCAGCAGAATCTGGGGAATGACGATTCCTGCAAAAAAGATGCAGAGCAGGAAAACCATACAACAATTAACTATCCAGAAAATCATATGTTGGATTATTATATGAAGATGATAAATTCAGGATTCACCTCCACGGCGGCAGTCAGCAGGTTCGGGATTTCTACCATAAGGCGCTTGAACTTCGACCCACGCGCTGAAAGCAGCTTGCCGGAATAGCCATCCATGGCTCCACCCACAATACGGACGGAGCGGCCGTACATATCCGGTGTCAATTCACCAGGCTGATAGTATTTTGGATTCTCGGCGGCATTGACCGCATGGATAAACCGTTCCATGTCTCCATCCGCAACCGTCATCGGTTCACGCCAAGTCCTGCACAACCAGCGGTACTGGAGGGTACGTATCTTTTCTACGATCGGGTCAAGGGTTATCCGTCTTTCATGTACGAAAAGCAAATCCGGCATAAACGGAACTTCCTCGCGGATACGCACTCCACCGTGTGTCACCAAGCGCCACTTCATCGGAACGAAGACTTCCATCTTCATTCCTTCGAGCAGCTTATAGGCAGGTTCTTTTGCGTTCGCCCTTTTCAGGTCGCGCATCACGTACCACCGTATGTTTTCCTCGTTCCCCAAAAGTGCCGTCATTTCGTTTTAGGGCAATTTTATCAATCCTGCAAGATTGTATATCAGTTTATTAATCAAGCAGTTATCAATGTTTAATATAAAAGTTCGGGGAACTCCCCCTGTTTCAATACATCTTGTTATCTTCATAAAATACAGATGTTTTTTCATTGGCAAAGCACCCCGGAGAGGTATATCGGCTCTTTGCCTCCGATA
>NZ_BAKK01000013.1 GCF_000614145.1 Bacteroides faecichinchillae JCM 17102
AAAAACTACGGACACAAGTTGATTATAACTTTTGCGTACAGACTCCGTTTCGGATTCCCGAAATGGCGGATGCTCCTACTTATGCGAATGCTCTGAATGAAGCATTAGGAAATGACGGACTGGCTCCCAGATATACTCAGCATGACATTCGCACAATGATGAGTGGGGATGGGGGAGCATTGCTTCCGAATGTGAACTGGAAAAAAGAACTGTTGAGGAAAGCTGCTTTCAATCATGATTTGAATTTGTCCTTCGACGGTAACAGCCAACGGATGCGTTACTATGTTTTTGCAAACTATACAAGTAACCGTGGACTTATGAATAATACAAATCTGAACGACGGGTATTCTACTCAGGTGGAGATGTATGCTCTTAAGCTGCGGACGAATCTGGAAACTTACATAACTCCTACTACGGTTGCCCGGATGAATTTAATGGGACGTTTGCAACAGTATCAGCAACCGATTTCGGGTACTGATCTGGGGGCTATGTATAATACTCCATCAGCTGCTTTTCCTATAAAGACTCCTCAAGGGGTATGGGCACAGAACTGGCAGTATAGAAATCCTTTGGCGGAGAAAACAGCAAGAGGATATGGTGTCTTGTTACAGCGTACTTTATTCGCAGATCTGACTATTGACCAAGATTTATCCGTTATTGCAAAAGGTCTCTCAGCACAACTTCGTATCGCTTATGATAATGGAGCTGAAATAAATGATTCGAAATCAAAAGATTATGCCTATTATAATACGACGCAGGTTTTTAATGAGTCGGGCAATGTTTCGGACATTCTTTATTCAAGATATGGCAATGATACGGAACTTAGTTTTAATAACGGTTCGTTATCATGGCAGGTTATGCGAACTACGATTTGGGGGAAGGTTGATTACGTGAAAAGTTTTAATCAACATCATCTGAAAGCAGCAGGTATATACAGCCAGGGAAGAGCGAGATACAGAGGAGCCAATAATACTTTTATGTATCGGGACTATATATTGAATATGGAATATAATTATGATAACCGTTATATTGTGAATGGAGTTCTTTCTTATTCGGGTAGTGCTAAACTGTCTGCGGGTGATAAGTACAGACTCTATCCGGCTGTTTCTGCCGCATGGATACTTTCGAATGAGAAGTTTATGAGTAATTTGAAAGCCATTGATTATCTCAAACTACGTGCTTCGTATGGTATAGTGGGGATGGATGCCCGTCTCTCTTATGATATGGATAAACAGTTTAATGGTACTGGGCGGCAATATATTTTTGTGGGAACCGTGCTAGAGCAGGGTATGGCACAGGGTAGCTTACCTTCTGTAAATGTGGAGCCTGAAAAAGAGTATAAAGCGAATGTAGGTTTGGAATTTGGACTTTGGAAAGGCCTTTCCGTCGAGTTGGACGGTTTTTATAATCGCCGTAAAAATATTCGCGTTTCTTCGGGTGGATCGGTATCTACAGTACTTGGAGTAGGAGTACCGGATGTATTTACCGGCGAGGTAAAGAATTATGGTGCTGAATTTTCACTGGGATGGAAACAACAGATATGCGATATAAGCTATTCTATTCAAGGAAATATTGCTTATGCTAAAAATGAAATTATCAATATGGAAGAAACCTATCATCCGTACGCTTATATGAATCAGACAGGACAATCTATTGGTCGATTTTATGGATTGGTTGCCGATGGACTTTATCAGAAGAGTGATTTTGATTCTAACGGGAATTTGAAATCAGGAATCCCGACTTCTTCCTATATAACCAATATACAACCGGGTGATGTGAAGTATAAGGATCTGAATCGTGACGGGAAAATAGATGACTACGACAATTGTTATCAGTTAAGAAACCAGCTACCTGAGATTTATTATGGATTTACATTGGGAGCCAACTATAAAAATATCGGATTCAATGCTTACTTTCAGGGTGTGGCTCGCTCTACTGTAATTACCAATCTAAGTAGTATTTATCATCCGTTGTATGGAAACGATAAGAATATTTCTAATCATTATTTACAGAACTATTGGTCAGAATACACTCCCGAAGGTCGTTATTCCCGTTTGACTACGTTGTCCAACAACAATAACTACCGTGGTAGCTCTTTATGGACCGAAAAAGGAGATTTCCTGAAATTGCGAACATTGGAAGTTTATTATAAGATGCCGGTTCGTTCTATCAAGTGTATGAAAATGAGTGAATGCCGGTTCTTCTTTAAAGGTCTGAACCTGTTTTCCATTGACCATGTCGGAGTGATGGATCCGGAGTTTATCAGTATGGGCTATCCGTCGATGCGTAGTTATTTGCTTGGTGTGAATGTACAGTTTTAAATAAAATAAGTTACTTATGAAAAGATATATATTTATTTTAATCGGTTGCCTGTGGCTCACTACTTCTTGCAGTGACTTTCTTGAACTGAATGAATCTCAGTATCATACGGTGGAATATCAGTTCTCAACTTTCGGGGATGTGAAAAAAGTGGCGACGAATGTGTATGGATATGTTCAAGATGGGTTGGCTGACGTGGGAAACACAATGAGAGATGCGGCCACAGACGATGCCGTATATGCTTGGGAAGTAAACAGCTTGAAAACATATTATGACGGTAGTTGGTCAGCTATAAACTTGATTGATGATCAGTGGTCTCACTATTATTCTGCAATCAGTGCGGCCAATTACTTTCTGGAGAACTGTCCATCGGATTTCCCTGCGACTATCTATCAAGAGAACTATAAAGAGAAGATGGAACAACTCAAAAACTATCCTTTGGAGATCAAAGCATTACGTGCTTACTTTCATTTTGAGTTATTAAAAAGATATCGGAATATTATAGTGGTGGATCACACCCTATCCGTTAAAGAGGTGAACGATTTGAAACCATCTCCTTTTGACCAAGTAGTCAGTTGGATTGTTAATCAGTGTGATGAAGTCATCCCTTTGCTTCCCGTTACCTATGAAAATACAACGAAAGGAGAGATAGCACGTACCACTAGAGGCATGGCTATGGCTTTGAAAGCCAGAATTTTACTTTACGCTGCCAGTCCTTTGAATAATCCGACAGATGATAAAGCCAAATGGTTAAAAGCAGCAGAAGCTGCCAAGAACATTATTGATGCCAATATTTATCATTTGATTAACGAAGACGTAGTGAATAATGCAGCAGCGGGAGGATTGATTTTTGGAAAGTGGAATTCTCCCAGCAACAGTTTTGAAGGGTCTAATTTTCCAATGGGGTTTGAAGGAGGGTATTCAGGAGTTTGCCCGTCGCAAAACTTGGCGGAAGCGTTCGACTTAATTGATGGAACTCCTTTTGACTGGAATAATGAGAATCATCGCAAATTTGCGCTTGAAGTCGATAAACGTGATCCTAGGTTTCAAAAGACATTACTTTCCAACGGAGTATCTTTCAAAGGTGAGGTCATAGAAACGTTTCTGAATGGAAAGAATGGTCTGCCTATGGAAGGAGCTACCCCTACTTCTTATTATTTACGTAAGTTGCTCAGAGAAGAAACAAGTTTGATACCCGGAAGTACAACTAGTTATCAACACATCGTTCCTTTGTTCCGGTATGAAGAGGTTTTATTGAACTATGCAGAAGCGCTTTTGGAAGCAGAAAAGAATCCTACTTATAAAGGAAAGCAGGGAGAGGTAGATTATCAGTTGTCTCCGTTAGAAGCTGTCAATCTGGTGAGAAACCGGGTAGGAATGTCCGGATTGCCGGATAATCTGGATTATATGTCGTTTCAAAAACGTCTGAGAAACGAACGTCGTGTGGAGCTGGCTTTCGAAGGACACCGTTTCTGGGATATCCGCCGGTGGAAAATGGGAAAGGATACCCAAAAAGTATATGGTCTGACTCTGACGGCTAAAGGTGACGGTACGCTGAATATGGAACGCACGTTAGTGCATGACCGGGTATGGGAGGATAAGATGTATTATTATCCTATAGCGGATTTTGAACTCTTTAATAATAAGAATCTGACTCAGAATGATGGCTGGAAGTAACACCCTCAAGAGAGTTCTGTTTATATAACCTGTTTAAAATGTAGAACAATGAAAAATAGTATCTTATTAGTCTATTTCCTTTTTCTGGTATTTGCTTCAGCTTCCTGTAAAGAGGATGATACAATGACAGTAAATGTGCGGTTTAACGAACAGGCGGGATATGCTCCACAAGAGTTATCTTCCTGGGCTCATGCTATGTTTATTTTTGATAATCACTCCTGCACCGGATTAGAGATGGCTCCCGATCAGGCTTCTTTGAAGGATATGTCGATTGAGGCAGGTAACAGGGCTACCGTAATTGCTTATGAAAGTGATAAGAACCTGAATTTCGGAAAGGTCGGGTCCGGCAGTGCTTCTACTGACTATTATGTATCACTGAAAGATATCAACGGAGATATTCCACAGATATGGATGCAACATACTCCTTTGAATGAGGCTACCAATGGCTTTGCTATGAAACCACTTACCTCTGTGATAACAGTGAATCTGCTGAATGCACCCGAAACATTCGAACAGATATCGTTCTCTTTACCGGACATGACGGACGCACTGTATCTGTCGTCGGGTAAGGTTGAAGCACTGAATACGATACAGGATAAGCAAATCACCATAAAAAGCGGAGAGTCGGGTATCAAAAAGGCTGTTTTCCCGATGTTGAAGACGGACGGGAGCTGGGTACTTACTTACAACTTAAAGCTGCAGGATACCACTTTGGAAGGTACTCTTGAAGTTTCTAAAGGAATCAAGGCAGGGCAGACACTGGAGTTGAATGTTGATTTCTCCAAATATCTTTCGGAAAGTTTGTATACATTGGCTTACCGATATACGGCTTATCATGCAGATCTTTGGACCGAACAGAAAGAAGAGTTCTTCAGACTATGGCCGGGCGATGATACATTTAAGGATAAGAACAAATATTATAATGTATATGTATTGCAAGATAAACGTTGGAAAACGGTAGATGTACGTAATACGCTATGTTCAGACGGACCGAGACATCATGCCGAGATTTGGAACGACTGGGATAACTCGAAGATGCTTCGTGATACGATGTGCTATGCCAATTTCATCGACGAGTTTAACGGTCCGGTGAAGATACGTGTAGAGAAACGTACAGGCGGTAAATTTAGTAGTTTTCAGGTACGTCCGAGTTCGTATGGCATTCAACCCGTGGAATGTGCAAAGAACACCATTGAGTTTACGTTGCCCGATTGGGAGTCGAGAAAAGTTTCTGTTGAGTTTGATGGAGACAGATATCATAATCTGTTCTTGTTTCCCAACCGTCCCGATACCAACAAACCGGATGTTACAGCTTCTAACGTAAAATATTACGGTCCCGGAGAACACCATACAGGATCTATCACTTTACTTGAGAATGAAACGCTTTATATAGACGAAGGTGCTACCCTTTATGCCGAAAAACTGTTTGTCAGAGGTAACAACGTAACCATTACGGGTAGAGGTATACTTTCGGGCGAGAAGAATCGTCACTGGGGTGAGGATTATGCCAATGGAGATATCCTGATGTCCGTACAAGGACAAGGGGTAGGACTGAAGAACTTCACTTTGTCCGGCATTACGATCATTGATTCGCCAAGTTGGGCTGTAGCTATTTGGAATACAGATAATGTGATGATTGATAACATTAACCTTATTTGCTGGATTCTCAATGGCGATGGAATTGACCTTTGCAGTGTAGCGGGTGCTACAGTCAAAGACTCGTTCATACGTACTTACGATGACTGCATCACCTTAAAGGTCCGCTTTAACAATGATCCGGAGACAGACACTAAAGATGTTTTGATACAGAAATGTATTATTTGGTGTGATTATGCAAGAGGTATTATTATAGGACCGGAGTGCGGTGATTGGACATGGGGAACAGGAGGAATCAGCAACTGTTTGATTGAAGATTGTATCGTTCTCGAACAGTCCAATGGCGATGGTGACTTTAGGGCTGCTTTGTCTGCGGTTCAGCAAGAACAACACGGTGGCGGAGCTGCTCCGATGAGGAATATTACGTTCCGCAACATTTTGATTGATGATATTCAACCAACAGGACGTCCTATCTGTGTGGAACAAACTCAGCAGAAGAACGGATGTACAATGGAAGATATACTATTCCAAAATATTACGATCATAGATAAATCCGGCTGTAGATACAAGTCTACCGTGGTAACAACAATAGTTGGATATCTAGGCTCACCTTTGATAACATCACTTATAATGGTGCAAAAATAATGGGTGAAGGCGATCATTTGCAGATACAAGGTAATGCGGAAGTTTTTTATAAGTAATAGATGAAGGTTATGAATATAATATCGTCATTCCGTTTGGAAAGTAAGAATCTTTGTGTGCTATTTGTCTTGAGTTTGTCATTATTGTTTGCTTGTGCCCCTGAGAGGGTACAGGTAAACTTGATTCCCCAACCGGTAAGTATAAAGCAGAGTAAAGGTTATTTTAAGGTAGACAGTGTGAAAGCAGAGAAAGAGGGGATCGAATCATATATTCATTGTACGATTGACTCTGCTTTGAAGGAGATAGGAAATGAAGGATACCTGTTATCTGTAACTCCTGAAAGAATAGAATTGTCAGCTACTACTTCCACAGGAATCTATTATGGTAAAAAGACTCTCTATCAATTGCTGACTTCTCAAGGGATACCTTGTATTGCGATCAAAGATTATCCACGTTTTCAATACCGGGGGATGCATCTTGATGTATCACGGCATTTCTTTTCCAAAGAGGAAGTCCTTAAATTACTGGATGCAATGTCTTACTATAAAATAAATACGTTTCATTTTCATCTGACGGATAATGGCGGATGGCGTATTCAAATAGATAAATATCCGAAACTGACTTCTATGGGATCTTATCGTACAGAAAAAGATTGGTTGAAATGGTGGGATGGAGATGTCAGGGAGTTTGTGCCGGAAAACACTCCTGGTGCTTATGGTGGTTATTATACTAAAGAGGATATTCGTGATATTTTGCAATATGCAGCAGAAAGGCATATCAATGTAATTCCCGAGATAGAATTTCCTGCTCATTCCGATGAAGTGTTTGTTGGGTATCCGGAACTTTGTTGTATGGGGAAACCTTATACTAGTGGCGAATTTTGTATTGGGAATGAAAAGACATTTACTTTTATGGAAGATGTACTTTCTGAAATAATAGAGTTGTTTCCTTCTAAATATATCCATGTTGGAGGAGATGAAGCAAGGAAGACTGCATGGAAAGGCTGTCCTAAATGTCAGGCTCTAATGAAAAGGATGAATATGAAGAGCCTGGATGATCTTCAATGTTATATCATTCAGAAAGCAGAAACTTTTCTTAATTCGAAAGGCAGAACGATGATTGGCTGGGATGAAATATTAAAGAACGATTTGGACTCTTCTTCCATTGTGATGTCTTATCGTGGACAACGGGGAGCGATCGTGGCAGCTAATAAAGGATTTCGAGCTGTGATGACTCCGGGAGAAGTATTATATTTTGATTGGTATCAGGCAGAACCGCGTACTCAACCACAGGCTATGTATGGCTTTTCTCCTATAAAAAGATGTATTCTTTCAATCCAGTTCCGATAAATGCCATCACATCAGCAGCCAATGAGGAACTAGTACAGTCGAAACCGATTTCTTCGGATACGATGATTTATATATTCCCGGGAAATGCTCATAAGATCATTGGAGTACAAGGATCTACGTGGTCAGAATTTATACCGGATGAAGAACATCTGGAGTATATGATATTCCCCCGTTTGTTAGCTGTGGCGGAAGTGGCCTGGACATCACAGGAAAACAGAGATTGGCAGTCTTTTAAATGTCGTGTCAATACCCATATATCTCAATTAAAAGTAAGGGGGATACGTCCGTTTACGTTATCTGATAATGTGGAATTAACTACTCGTATTATATCTGATAACGAGGAAGTTGAAGTGACTTTGGATGCAGAGAAAGTTCCGGTAGAGATTCATTATACTACGGATGGTTCGGAACCCTGCATACATTCTGCTATTTATGAACAGCCTTTCATCTTAAAGAAAGAGACTGTGGTGAAAGCTGCAATTTTTAAAGGGATTGAGAGACAGGGAAGAGTATTAAAGAAACATGTCGGTCTGTCGGAAGAAATAAAGAACTATTATGAGTATAGTGATTAGTTTCCGAATACTTCTTTATCACTCATACGATTGGGTTTGTTAAGATGTGTACCTTTTCAATCATGTGTTTTTCCTGATGGGATGTAATATTTTTGCAGAAATCATCTGCTATACAATAAATTTCCATAACTTTAGGTTCTGTAAACATAGTGGTAATTGTTTGAATGTTATAGTTCCGTACTATAACATTTAAAACTTTTATTACTATGTTCTTAATAATCTGATGAATATTTATTTGCTTATCTAATTCGTGTTATATTAGTTATTATGAATAGGAATACAGTTTTCAAAGTGTGCTTGTTTTTAACTCCTATCCTTTTCTTTTTGCTATATTACTTGATTTTTGATAATAGTGCGGAATCACTAAAGAATAGGGTAATAGGAGCTATTTTTTCTGGTTATGGATTGAGTATAGGCTTATGGTTACTTTACAGAAAACGGTGTTAGAGTGGCTCTCAATATTATTTTTAGATAATACTGCTTAAATTACTTTCTTGTCAATTCCATTATTTCTTTTTTGTAATCAGGATATTCGGAAAGTAATAAATCTCTATTTGCCAACTCAAAGTCTTCAAATTCGAATCCCGGTGCTACAGCACAACTAACCAAGGCAAACGTACTTGGCTCTTTCAGTCGGGCTGCAAACCAAACTCCCGGTTCTATGGTCACTTGCAATACTCCACTGTCTTGATCAGATAATTCCCGACACATTAATAACCCTTTCTCAAAGGAATATATCAATAAAGGTGCACCTTTATGAAAGAACCAACTCTCGGGTGACTTGATCCGATGAAAAGCTGAGAAATCATTTTTCTCTAACAAATAATGAATAGTTGTCATGACTCGTCGCCTGGTTTCCCATCCTTCCATTGATGTCCATTCCTCTGCCCGATAGACCTCTCGATAGTAACCGCCTTCCGGATGAGGTGTCATTTTCAGATGAGTAATCCAATATGCGGCCTGTTGTCTTCATTGTTCTTCATAATGCTTTATATGTCTGGTTTACAAATGTATATACTATTTTCCTAATCTTATTTTAATTATTTGTATGCATACAATAGAAAAAATACGTTTTTCTCTATCAACCTATCACCATACTTCTGTATCCCTTTATTCATCGGGTTTACAAGAGGTGATAGGTTGTAAAGTAACCTATCACTTCCTCTATCACCTATCACCACTATCTTGTTGATTCCTTTTTATATAAACTCTGTGCGATCCTATCCCGTCAATTCCTATTCCGGATTCCGGTTGATGTGCCCATTGTCTCAATTCATTGGTAGCTGCGGTCTGTAATAAACCGGTTATCCTTCGGTATTCCCGAACTGTCAGGAAAGGATGATTGTCGAGATATTTTAAGGCTAATGCTAGTCGTTGTTCCGTGGTGTACTTTTGTGACGAACCTTGTCTTTTCCATGGTGCTCTCTCCAGATGGCATCTTGAATTGATGTTTCTTATCATCGTTCTATCTACCCGGAAGTTCACCTTTCCCACTACAATACTTTGCGCGTTACGATGTTTACCTCCCTCTTCTGCATCTTCCCTCTCTTTGCCTTCGCATAAAGCGAGGGACGGAGTGAATGTTCCTATTCCATCTATTTTCACAGAATATCCATTTGCCATTAGATATGCCATTTCTATAGACGCCTGAAGAAATATTCCTTCTATGTCTCCGGCACTGAATCCGCTGACATCTTCAATTCTCTTTGCCAGTTCTTTAGTACTCATATTCTCTATCCGGGCAAACTTCGGATAAGTAACTTTTTTACCCGTCTTATGTATATCGGGCATTTCTTCCATAATGTATCGTGCCATACTATCTGTATCTTAAAGTATTAATAGATATCTTCTGTTGTATTAAAGAAAAACTTTCTTGTATCTAATAGAAAACTTCATCTCTTCTAATAGGAAAGTTTTTCTCCCTTAAGAGTAAACTATAAATGCAAGTTCTGTTTTTATAAATGCAAGCTTCGTTTATATAATTGCAAGTTGCGTTTGTATAATCAAAACTTGCGATTATAGATTAATATTAAGCAAAGGTAAGTTTTCTATTTGAGAAAAGAAAGTTTTCTATTGTAGAAGAATAACTTTTCTATTATATATAGATAACGCAATAAGCATAGCTACAGTTTATACATTAAATGCTATAAAAGTCAAAGTATAAGTAATTTGTGAAATAACCTTTTTGAAAAGGCCTAAGTCTTGTAATCGAAAAAAAATGATATATCGGAGATTATTATTTTTTTATATGTTAATTGTTGAATGTTTCTTGTGTTATATTTATTATATTCTTATATTTAAAATATTAATGCCATGAAGAATTTATTATTTGGTATTAAAGGAGCTACACCATATTTGTATCATCCATTAGTTATTCTATTAAAAATTAATTGTATTATTAATCGAGTGCTTGATAATAATGTGTTTTTTAAATAATATTTTATCTTAGGCATGAAGTTTGAACTGTAATATTAATATTAGAAGTCGTTAGAATATAGTATTGGCAATCGTTGATTTATACACTGTAAATTGGTTATTGTTAAGACAGATTTTATGTATTTACTAAACTACCAATATTTACTAAAATTGAAAAACATGAAGCATATTTATACAATCGTTTTTTTTTATATTAGAATTTATAGTAATATCCTCTTGTAATCAGGATAATTATGAAATGTCAGAGGAAATTTCTAATATAGTAATGTCTAAATCACATATGATTGCCTCTGATTCATTAAATAATAAAGTTATTGTGCCTTGGGTATCGGATGTTAATTTAGAGAAATATTCTGTGGTGAATACAAATATTGAAACGCAATATCACAGACTAATAAAATAAAGAATTTGTATTATTATATTCATACAACAGGAAGACTTGCAGCAATTGAAACAACTGCTAAGAATATAGAAGAAATGAATATTAGTTTAGCTCCTTGGATATCTTCCTTAACAGAAAAAGAAACCCATGTAATAATTGGTTTTCAAGATAGTGGATTAATGGGATTATCAGAGTTTGTTATGGAGGAAAACTTTAAACGAAGAATTCAAGACACTCATTTGGGGTTCACAAGTAATATTGAACTAGTAGAACCTTTATTGAAATAGTGAAGGTGTTTGTGCGAAATGACTATCGAGGGGATAAGCTCTATGAGGTGGCAGCAGTATTGAATACTAGGCAGGGGGATCAAATAATACTTAGTGATGGTAAAGCTATGAGTGCTTCTGATGATGAGTTAAGAGCTAATTCCATTGATGGTAATGTTTTTAAAGCAAAAAGTCTGACGATAGCTGATGAAAAAAGAAAATATTATCAATGTGAGATTAGGAGTAACCCCAAAAAGACTCTTAACCCAATTATAAGAATTCCTTTTAATATGTCTTTACCGGGTTTTGATGAAAGTAATATGTATAAATTTAAAAACGATGAAACTAATATGTGGTATATTTATGATTCTGTTAAACGATATGCATTCGCTTACTATGACCTTGATGGTATGATACCAGATATTTATGGAATAAGTAATTGGATAGAGACTATTCCTGAAAAAAAATTGTCTATGACAGTTCTATCTCAGTTTTATAAAGTTATAGGATTATAAAATTAGATCTAATAAATGATGAAAAAAATAAATATTATTTCAATGTTTATCTTTGTACTTTTTCTTGTTAGTTGTGATAAAGATGACAAGGTGGACAATAAAATTGATCTGAAATTCCCGGATTTGAAATACACTGTCTGGGAAGGGACAAAAAACCATGTGTATTTTGATGATACTAAAGTAACTGATGATGTTTATATACTTTTTCTAAGTGAAAGTCGTGGTAACTCTATTGTATCTGGAAAAACAAGTTCTCAACAAAGGGATTTTGAATATGTTATTAATGATAGATTATTAACGATAGAAGGTCAAACTGTAAATTTTACGAATCATTTTTTGAATGGTGATTGGTTACTGACAGAAATGGGAGTCAATAGAATGGTTTTAGTAAAAGATTTGCATAATCGACGTGATAAGTATATATTAGAATTAAGAAAAAACAATAGTGTTGATAATCAATGATTCATTTTTATAGATAACAAAATATAGTTTTTAAGCGTTATCAGACTGTCTGATTAATCACCTCTTAAGAAATAAGTGTGTTTTGTGCTGATTTTTAGTGGAATAATATTGTTTTTATATAAATCTACAAGTTTTTATATCTTTGGATATATAAATTTGCAGATTTATATAAAACAACTACAATCTCTCTGTTTCAATTCTGGATGATTTACTCAATCAGTAGCATTTTTTGTATTTGCTTTGTTGTAAGAAAATTAGGCAAGTGTTTACTTTGTCGAATGCTTACGAATATTCTGGGTAATATATTAAAGGAATGAAACAGCCACTAACCAATTTTACTTAGTTTACTATCTATCACGTTATTTAGTTTTCGTTTATGATCTTCATATTTTTACATGTATAAATAATTATTATTTGAAGTTCATAGTATTATGTATTTAGCAGGGATAATGAATAAAGCAAAGCGGTTTATTTGCATCTAGAGACTAAGTCCGAACACAAAATAAACTTGTTCCTCATAAGGATTAGCGATCAGCTTTCCGAAAACAGGGAGTGAGAAGTTGGAAGTAATCTTTAATTCTTTAGTGGCTGAAAGTCCTACATTGACTACATTAAATTTGTTGGAATACATGCCGTCCCAAGGAGTGAAGCCGGCTTCGATACTCATACTGACATCTTTTACACTGAATGGATAACTTACTTCACAATAGCTCGACCATGCACGTTTCTCATTCTCGCGATAGTCGTTACCGGCAAAGACAGTATACCAACTGATAGATAAAGGAAACTTTTCACTAAGCATATATCCGGCACCAATTTCAAATGTATGGCCGGTAGAATGTGAATTGTAATTGAAATATTTAAAAGGCTCTTCTTCCGTTTGAGTAAAGTAGTTGTTGGCGTAGAGAGTTAGGCTCTTGCACTCATACTCCAAAGACAAGTCTATTTCATTATTTTTGTTTCTGAATTCAGTTGATCCCCAGACATAGGCAGTCAAACCTTTCCAATTGACACCGAGAGAAGGTTGTACACAGGCATTTCCACTGTCCATACCTCTCCATATATAACTGCTGACAAAATCAGCATTAATAAAAACATCCTGTGATTGTGCGGAGATAGCACAAAAGAGGATTACAATAAGTGTAATAGTTTTCTTCATTTTGTTGATTTGTAGTTTTCGGATGACAAAGATATGGATTAATAGTTAAAGAATGATTAAGAGTAATAAAAAAGAGACAGTCGCATTGAACAACTGTCTCTTTCCATCTGAATATGTTCGTATTTTTTTGGAAGGTGAAGATATACCGATTATTACTCTTTCTAGCCTTCAGAAAATGGAAGAACGGCTTCCTTCACATTTTACGCGGGTCCACCGTTCTTATATTATCGATCTTCATAAGATAACTGAAGTGTCCAGACTTCGTATTATTTTCGATAAGAATACATATATTCCTGTAGGTGATAATTACAAGGAGAAATTTACGGAGTATATCAGTGAACTCAGCCTCTCCTGAATACTTCTGTTTTAGTTTATTTAATTCCTAATTTCTTAGCGATATCTTTAGGAAGTGCATCTTTGTGTACTACTATATTCATCGTTTTGTAAGCAACGAATGGTTTGGAAGCATACCAGATTCCTTCGTATTTTCCAGCTTTACCCCATGAGTTCTTTACCATGAAGTATTCTTTTCCATTTTGGTCTTTTGCGATACCATAAATAATCATTCCGTGATCATCTGTCGTTTCCCAGTTGTCGAAAGCTTCCTGACGCATTTCTTGTGTGATTTCCATTTCCGGACGTGGTTGATTAGTCATTTCTTTACGTCTGTCGGCAGGAGTCTGACCTGTCCAGCGTGCCATATCAGATCCACTTTGTTCTGTATCTTTATTTACGTCAGGCATTACTGCAATACCATCACGAGTGAAACCTTGTTCGCTGACATCGCTCCCCCATGCAAAAGTATATCCTTTATTTACCGCATTATCCATTACAGCCATCAATTCATTGATAGGTAAGTTGTAAGACAAGCCGTTACGCCAGTTGTCTTGGATTTCGATTGCGAATTGAGTATAAAATGGGTGATGAGTATATGAAGTTAATGATACATAATCTTCAGCTTTCAATCCTAATGACTCAACAAAAGACTTTGGGGTGTATTCTTTGCCTTGGTAAGTGAATTTTTCAGGGCATACTCCTAAGTATGTATCATAGATTGCACTTAATCCTTTTTTCCATACAGGAGTCAGTTTGCTGAATTTTCCTTTTGCAATTGCATTAACATAGGCTCCGGCTACTGCATCTAACTCATTATGTACGGGAAGTGAATCACCATACATGATGCCGGGCATTGCTTCTTGCGGAACCAGACCGTAATTTTTCATACAATATATGATGTCATAGAAACTTCCACCAGGTGAGAAAGAGCTATCCCCATGATAGCGTACATAGTTTGCTCCGCGATCTTCCATCGTTTTGTGTACGACGAACATTTCTGATAAATCATGTTCACCTTTACCTAAACGGAGTAATTCAGATTCAAGGAATCCTAGGGCGGAGAAACTCCAACACGTACTTGATCGATTTTGATTCTTGATAGAAGTGATCGGATTTTCTTTCACTGTTGTGAATACAAATCCTTTTTCGGATTTTGCATCTTGTGCCATAGTACTCAGGCTGAACAGGCCTAAGGCAGCAATAAGTATTGTCTTTTTCATTCTTATGAAATTAATATAATTTGTTTTGGATGCAAATATAGGTAATCCCTGTTGTATTTCCATCTGATTGTATACTAATTGCATAAAAAAAGAAAGAATATTATTGTATTTTAGGTCGATAGGTTCGTTCAGAGAATGGAATGTTCAGAAAGAGGGAGGGGCTATTTTTGCATTGCATATCATTGGACATTTTCATTTAGTCTATATATTTGTAATTGATGGATGCCATCCGACGAAAACAATTATATGAAACTCCTATGCCAAAGGACTAAGAGAGACATTGGCGATAACGTATCAGTTCTTTTTCTATAGTGTCATCTTCTGAAGTGCTGCTGACGTATAAGTTGTTGTCTTATAAATAACGCGGACTCTACGAGTTTTTAAAGCTCATAAATCCGCGCTATTAACATAAGATTCACTAAAATCTATTCTGCATTCTTTTTAGGTGCTATATAATCTTCTTTAATAAACTCATCGTATACTCGTTTGGGGTGGTCAAAAGAAGCTGTCCCATTTCTACTTTCATCGAAATTCTCACGACGGAATTGTTTGAGTTTTACATTGCCTTCAGCGTATTCTCTCAACTTTTTGTGGTCTCTTCCGTAAAGAGAGCTTTCAATAACTTCTGAGTTTAACAGACTTTCCTTAGGAGTAATTGTGGGCAAAAGTACTTGCTCTAACAATCCGCGATAGGCACCATTATACTCACACAATACTACATCTTGAATTACAAATATACGATATGTATACTTCGACCATGCAGTTTTGATAGTGACTTCCTTAGCATATATTTCAATTGTAGCTTCCGAACCGTATTCTTGATCTCGGATAACAACAATGGTTCTACCATCAAGTTCTTCCAATACAGAAGTAATCCATCGGGGAGAATTCATAATTTCCTCAATGATTTCGGACAATGTTTCTTTAATTTCAAATTGTATCCTCATAGTTCTTGCCTGTGGGTCAGGACTTTTTATACACCCGCCTTAAAACGATTAAGGTGTTCTAAAGTTATGAATTAGAAATGATAAAAGCAAGAATTAGCCTGAAAATTTAGATTTTTATGCAAACTAAGTGATGATTTTATTTGTTTTATTCGTAATATATACAGCAAACTACAAAACTTCAATATCTATGCAAAAGAGAATTAGGAAGAATTACCTTATTTATGCTACAATGCTGCTCTTATTCGGGGGGCTTATTTATATTGCAATTGAAGAAGGAGATCGATTTTTACATCATGAGGCAAATTTTACGGTTGTACAAGGTGAGCCTTTTGCTATGTTCTGTCAGTTTATGTCAGATAATCTACACCATCCATTGACTACTTTGCTTATTCAGATTATTGCTGTATTGCTAATGGTACGTCTATTTGGTTATCTTTTTAATTATATAGGGCAGCCAGGAGTCATCGGTGAAATTGTTGCTGGTATAGTATTAGGGCCTTCTGTATTGGGAGCTTTGTTTCCTGATGCTTTTCAATTTCTTTTTCCACCCGATTCATTGACTAATCTGGAATTGTTGAGTCAGGTCGGCCTGATTCTTTTTATGTTTGTAATTGGTATGGAACTTGACTTTAGTGTATTGAAGAATAAAATCAATGAAACGTTAGTTATTAGTCATGCAGGTATCCTAGTTCCATTCTTATTGGGTATTTTGTCTTCTTATTGGATATACGAGGAGTATGCGGCTTCTCAAACTCCTTTTCTTCCTTTTGCTCTTTTTATAGGCATATCGATGAGTATTACTGCCTTTCCTGTTTTAGCACGTATCATTCAGGAACGGAATATGACAAAAACTCCCTTGGGTACATTGGCTATTGCTTCGGCGGCTAATGATGATGTAACAGCTTGGTGTTTGCTGGCAGTTGTGATAGCTATTTCAAAAGCGGGAAGTTTTGCCAGTGCTCTCTATTCTGTAGGATTGGCCGTCGTGTATATTGTAATTATGTTCCTGCTGGTTCGTCCCTTTCTGAAAAAGGTAGGAGAGGTTTATGCAAATCAGGAAGCTATCAATAAGACTTTTGTTGCTTTTATCCTTTTAATTCTGATTATTTCATCTTGCATTACTGAGGTAATAGGCATTCATGCATTGTTTGGTGCTTTTATGGCAGGAGTAGTGATGCCTTCTAATATTGGTTTCCGTAAGGTAATGATGGAAAAGGTAGAGGATATTTCATTGGTATTCTTCTTACCTTTGTTTTTTGCTTTCACTGGGCTTCGTACGGAAATCGGTTTGATAAATAGTCTGGAACTATGGTTCGTGTGTTTATTGTTAGTGACAGTAGCTGTAGCGGGAAAGTTAGGTGGATGTGCTGTAGCAGCTCGTTTGGTCGGAGAGTCTTGGAAGGATAGTTTGACGGTAGGAACTTTGATGAATACTCGCGGATTAATGGAGTTGGTCGCATTAAATATTGGTTATGAAATGGGAGTTCTTCCTCCATCTATTTTTGTCATTTTAGTTATTATGGCGTTGGTTACTACTTTTATGACTACTCCATTACTACATTTAGTCGAACGTTTTTTTTGTACATCGGGAAGAAAAGCTATCTTTGAAGCGTAAATTGATTTTGTGTTTTGGAAGACCGGAATCGGGAAGAAATCTTTTATCTATTTACTATCTGTTGTTTGGACAGAAATTGAAAAAAGAACATATAATTACTGCTCACTATACAGTTGGTACGGACTTGAATCCTTTGAATGCTGAGCATTATGCCCGAGAAAGTTTTGCTTTGGTAAATCAACGGGCAAAAGAGTTGGATATTCAGGTGGATAACCGTTATCGGGTGACTGATAAACTAGTACAGGAGATGATTCATTTTGTACGTAAAGAACGACCGGATATGTTATTGTTAGGAGCGGGTAGTCATTATCGTCCGGATGCGTCGGGAACAACTCCCGGAGCTATTTTGTGGTTGTCTTTGTTTCGGGATAAGATTGATGAGGTATTGGAGCAGGTGAAGTGTCCGGTAGCAGTGTTTGTGAACCGTCATTATCGGGAAGGAGCAATGATCAGCTTGGTACTTGGAGGTATGATTGATGCATTTCTGCTTTTCTATTTGGAAGAAATCCTTGCAACCGGTCATTCTGTCCGTCTTTTTCTTTTTGATACCGATGATGATAGGTTTCGGTTGAAAGTAAGAGAATTAATGGAGAATTATCCGGGATTGATTTTTCCAGTTGGTTGTACCAAAGCTGATGATTTGATAACAGAGGATAAAGATGGCTTGCTCATTATGAGCCATCTTTCATATATAAAACTGGCGAAAGAAGAGGAAGCGTTATCTAAGCTGTCTTCTTTGTTAGTGATTCGTCGAAATAAAAGTAATGGAAATAAATGAGGAATTTAGAAATAGATAGATTTACAGGATTGGTGTTGGAAGGTGGTGGTATGCGCGGAGTGTTTACCTGTGGTGTACTTGACTATTTGATGGATCATGACATTCGTTTTCCCTATACGATAGGAGTTTCTGCAGGGGCGTGTAACGGACTATCATATGCTTCTCGTCAGCGAGGGCGTGCTAAGTACAGCAACATAGATTTATTGGAAAAATATAATTATATCGGTTTGAAGTATTTGCTCAAGAAACGTAATATTCTTGATTTTGATTTACTGTTTAATGAATTTCCAGAACATATTCTTCCTTATGATTATGAAACTTATTTTTCTTCATCTGAACGTTACGTGATGGTGACAACAAACTGTCTGACGGGGGAAGCTAATTATTTCGAAGAAAAAAAAGATAAGAATAGAGTAATCGATATTGTTCGTGCATCAAGTAGTTTACCTTTTGTTTGCCCTATTGCCTATGTAGATGGTGTTCCTATGCTTGATGGAGGAATTGTAGATTCTATTCCTTTACAACGCGCTATAGCAGATGGATATGTCAAGAATGTAGTTGTATTGACTCGTAATCGTAGCTACCGGAAAGATTCTAAAGATATTCGTATACCTTCTTTTGTATATCGGAAATATCCGAAACTGCGTGAGGCACTTAGTCGTCGTTGTGCTGTATATAACGAGCAGTTGGATATGGTGGAACGTATGGAGGACGAAGGCAAAATTAAGGTGATCCGTCCATTAAAGCCAGTAATAGTGGACCGCATTGAACGGAATATTCAGAAATTGGCGGATTTTTATGAAGAAGGATATGAGTGTGCAAAGAGTTTATTTGAATACCCTATGGTTATTCATTGATTTCTATTGTGTATCCTCCTTTGAAGGTCTCACCTGCTTGTAAACGTTGCATCCAATCTTTGTCTTTATATTCTCCGGTATAGTGAGCCCGGTCACATCTTCCGTACCAAGGTTCGATACATACAAACGGAGCATTCATACCAGGAGGTGACCATAATCCTACTACTGGTGCTGTAAAGTGAAGGCTGAGATATGGCTTTTTCTCCTTACTATATAAAGTAACGGTTTTTACCTGGCTATTTTCTATAATCAATGCATCATTATCGAAAGTATGAGTATCTAATGGTAGTAATCCATCTGTTAATACTAGTGGATATTCAGTAAAAGGGTCGGCACATCCTTTTTCGGAAATTAGGATATAGTTCAGATGGTCCTTTTTATTAAAGCCGAAATATCCTCGTTCTTGAACTGCTTCTTCAAAGTCAGGCCAATAAAAAGCAGGGTGAGCACCGATCTGAAAAAACATTTCTTTTTCTCCTGTATTTTTGACTTCCCAGATTACTTCGATTTGTTTATTATGAATACGATAACCTATTTCCAAACAGAAAGGATAAGGATATTTTGACAAAGTTTCTTGATTGTTGATAAGACGGTAACGAAGTTCATCTGTTTCTTCGGAGATAAGTGTAAATTCCATATCACGAGCGAATCCATGTTGGGTTAGACTATAAACAGCTTTTCCAACGCGGTATTCATTTTCCCAAACACTCCCTACAATAGGGAAAAGTACTGGAGAATGACGTTTCCAAAATGCGGGGTCTGCTTGCCATAAATACTCTTTTCCATTGGCAAAGATACTGCATAGTTCAGCTCCATGGGGAGATACTTGAATGCTGATTTGAGAGTTACGTAGTGTATTCATTGAAATTCAAAGTTATTTTCTTCTGATTTGCATGCACAAAGATACTATTTTTGAAAGTATATATAAATCTTAGTTGATAAAAAACGCGATATAGTTATCTCTTTGGGTGCGGTGAAATAAACGTGATATTTACTATAATAAATATTTCTAAATGAATATGCCGTAAATTCTTCTGGGGAGGAGGAGAATAGCCATTGGGATTTGTAGAAAACATCATTAAGTATCAAATATAACAGAGAATGAAACAAATGTTTCATTTAACAAAGCTGGTTTACGCTAACTTTGCCGAAAGAAATGGGTTAATTAAAAATCTTTTTAATGCTATGTTTTATTAGTTGGAGATAAGTGAAACAAGCCCAGTAAGAAATTATATAGTGTATATGAAAAATATTAATAAACTAATAAGATAAAACGATGGAAAATACAAAAAACTCTTCTCTTTCAAAGATTATTCCTGTGATGTTTTGCTTCTTTGCTATGGGCTTCGTCGATTTGGTAGGCATTGCTTCTAATTATGTAAAACAGGATTTGGGATTATCCGATGCTCAGGCTAATATCTTCCCTTCATTAGTATTCTTCTGGTTTCTGATTTTTTCAGTACCTACAGGTATGTTAATGAACCGTATTGGACAAAGAAAAACAGTTTTGTTAAGTCTGATGATAACTTTCATCTCTTTACTTTTGCCGATCTTTGGTGATGGTTATATGTTAATGTTGGTTTCTTTTTCTTTGTTAGGTATTGGAAATGCTTTGATGCAGACTTCTTTGAATCCGCTTCTTTCTAATATAGTACGAGGTGACCGTTTAGCAAGCAGTCTTACTTTCGGACAGTTTGTAAAAGCAATTGCTTCTTTCTTAGCACCGTTCATTGCTATGTGGGGAGCAACTCAGGTGATTCCGTCTTTGGGTTTAGGTTGGCGTGTACTATTTCCTATTTATATGATTATAGCAGTTATTGCTATTCTGTTGCTTAATGCTACGCAGATTGAAGAAGAAAAAGAAGAGGGTAAACCTTCTACTTTCGGACAGTGTCTGGCATTGTTGGGTAAACCGTTTATCTTGCTCTGTTTCTTAGGAATCATGTGCCATGTTGGTATAGATGTAGGGGCAAACACTACTGCTCCTAAAATATTGATGGAACGTCTTGGAATGAGTTTGTACGATGCTACTTCTGCAACAAGTTTTTATTTTATTTCCCGCACGTTCGGTTGTTTGTTGGGTACATTAATATTACGCCTGATGTCTCCGAAATCTTTCTTTGGTTTCAGTGTTATAATGATGCTAGTTGCAATGGTAGGGTTATTTATATTCCACGATAAGACAATGATTTATACTTGTATTGCTTTGATTGGTTTTGGTAACTCAAATGTATTCTCTGTTATTTTCTCTCAGGCACTACTTTATTTACCGGGTAAGAAAAATGAGGTTTCCGGTTTGATGATCATGGGACTTTTCGGAGGAACTGTTTTTCCGTTGGCAATGGGAGTTGCATCTGATGCAATAGGGCAGAATGGTGCAGTTGCAGTAATGACTATTGGGGTACTTTATTTGCTGTTTTTTACATTTCGTATTAGAAAATAATTTTATATTTGTTGAAAAATAAAATTTGTTGATTATGAATAATATAATAGTAGGTATGGGTGAGGCCCTGTGGGACGTATTACCCGAAGGAAAGAAAATAGGCGGTGCTCCGGCAAATTTTGCATACCATGTTTCACAGTTTGGATATGATAGTCGTGTAGTAAGTGCAATAGGGAAAGATGAATTGGGGGATGAGATTCTGAAAGTATTTAAAGAAAAGAATCTGCAACATCAGATTGAATATGTAGACTATCCTACCGGTACGGTACAAGTAACGCTCGATGGTGAAGGAGTACCTTGTTATGAGATCAAAGAAGGAGTTGCATGGGATAATATTCCTTTTACGGATGAGCTAAAGCGTTTGGCGTTGAATACACGTGCCGTTTGTTTTGGTTCTTTAGCACAACGGAATGAAGTTAGTCGTGCTACTATCAATCGTTTTCTCGATACGATGCCGGATATGGAAGGGCAATTGAAGATATTTGATATTAATCTTCGGCAGAATTTTTATACGAAGGAAGTGTTGCGCGAATCATTTCAACGTTGTAATATTCTGAAAATTAATGATGAAGAATTGGTGACTATTAGTCGAATGTTTGGGTATCCGGGTATTGACCTGCAGGATAAATGTTGGATTCTCTTGGCTAAGTATAATCTAAAAATGTTGATATTAACGTGTGGTACGAATGGAAGTTATGTTTTCACTCCCGGAGTTGTTTCTTTTCAAGAGACTCCAAAAGTGCCTGTTGCAGATACTGTCGGTGCAGGAGATTCATTTACTGCTACTTTTTGCGCTTCTATTTTAAAAGGTAAACCCGTGCCCGAAGCTCATAGGTTAGCTGTGGAAGTTTCTGCTTATGTTTGTACTCAGAGTGGTGCTATGCCGGAACTTCCTTCTGTTTTGAAAGATAAGTTGCTTTAGTTTCTCTGGTACAAGACTGATATTTTTAGATGTAAAGATAAAAACCTTTCAAAGTAAACCAATTTGCTTTGAGAGGTTTTTTATTGTACAAATAAATAAGGTTGTAACGATGTCTTAGATCAATGAGATATTTGATTTTTCTTATTGGACTTTTAAGAGAAAACTGCTATCTTTATCCCGATATCGATATAGAAGATTAGGATTGTATGGTAGAAGAGAAACAGGTAGAGAAAAACACGATATTATGAGGTATTTTCATTGGATAGGATTTTTGTATTGTTTTGTTATGACAGTGTCTTGTACACAGGATGCTTCTCGTTTTCGTATAGGTGTTGCACAATGCAGCGATGATTCTTGGCGCCATAAGATGAATGACGAGATACTTCGTGAAGCAATGTTTTATGATGGTGTATCTGTTGAAATCCGGTCAGCTAATGATGATAATCATAAACAGGCAGAAGATATTAGTTACTTTGTGAACAATGGAGTTGATTTACTGATAGTTTCAGCTAATGAAGCCGCTCCGATGACTCCGGTTGTGGAAGAAGCATATGAAAAGGGAATTCCTGTCATAATGGTCGATCGGAAAATTCTTTCTGATAAATATACGGCATATATTGGAGCAGATAATTATGAAATAGGTCGTGCCGTTGGAAATTATATTGCTTCCCGTCTCAAGGGAAAGGGGAAAGTTGTAGAGCTGACAGGGCTTAGGGGGTCTACACCAGCAATGGAACGTCACGAAGGATTTATTACTGCGATCAGTCATTATCCGGATATAAAATTGATTGATGAGGCAGATGCGGCATGGGAGAGAGGTCCTGCGGAAATAGAGATGGATAGTATGCTTCTTCGCCATCCTAAAATTGATGCTGTATTTGCTCATAATGACCGTATTGCTCCGGGAGCCTATGAAGCTGCTAAGAAAGTTGGAAGAGAAAAAGAGATGATTTTTGTGGGTATTGATGCTTTGCCGGGTGAGGGAAATGGATTGGAATTGGTACTTGATAGTGTACTGGATGCCACTTTTATCTATCCAACAAATGGTGATAAAGTGATGCAATTAGCAATGAATATCCTTCAAAAGAATCCATATCCTAAAGAAACGGTTATGAATACAGCAGTAGTAGATCATACTAATGCCCGGATTATGCAGCTTCAGACAACTCATATTTCGGAACTTGATCAAAAGATAGAAACGTTGAATGGACGGATTGGCAATTATCTTTCACGCGTAGCTACACAACAATTTGGGTTGTATGGCAGTTTGTTGATTCTCTTGTTGGTGGCTGGGCTATTACTGGTTGTTTATAAAGCACTACGTTCTAAAAACCGTTTGAACAAGGAACTATCTGCACAAAAGAAACAATTGGAAGAACAGCGTGATAAGTTGGAGGAGCAACGTGACCAATTAATTCAACTGTCTCATCAATTGGAGGAAGCGACTCATGCAAAACTAGTTTTTTTACAAATATATCTCATGATTTTCGCACTCCATTGACATTAGTTGCCGATCCGGTCGAACAATTACTAGCCGATAAATCCTTGAATTCGGACCAGCACAGAATGTTGATGCTAGTACAGCGTAATGTAAGTATTCTCCTTCGTTTGGTTAATCAGATTCTGGACTTCCGCAAATATGAAAATGGTAAGATGGAATATACGTCTCTTCCTTTAGATTTACTTTCATGTTTTGAAAGTTGGAATGAGTCATTTCAGGCGGCTGCCCGTAAAAAGCATATTCATTTTTCTTTTGATAATATGCCGGATACTGACTATCATACTTTGGGGGATGTGGAAAAGTTGGAACGAATTTACTTTAATTTGCTTTCAAATGCATTTAAATTTACTCCGGAAAATGGTAGAGTTACTGTGCGTTTATTGGCATTTACAAAGGAAGGACAACGGTGGTTGCGTTTTACAGTCGCTAATACAGGTTCTTTAATTTCTGCCGAACATATTCGGAATATCTTCGATCGTTTCTATAAAATAGATATGCATCATGCCGGCTCGGGGATTGGATTGGCGTTGGTAAAAGCTTTCGTTGAATTACATGGTGGTGCTATTACTGTGGAAAGCGATGAAAAACAGGGAACAGTTTTTACTGTTGAGTTGCCGGCACAAACTGGCCATTTAAATTCTTTGAATGAAGAAACAGTAGCTTCTATTACGGATTATCAGGTAGATGATTTATTGTCAGCAGAGGATAAAGAACTAGAAAAGGGATATGATTCATCCAAGCCATCAATTTTGATTATTGATGATAATGAGGATATCCGTTCTTATGTTCATGGGTTACTTCATTCGGAATATACGGTTGTTGAAGCAGCAAACGGTTCGGAAGGAATTCGAAAAGCAATGAAGTATGTACCTGATCTGATTATTTCTGATGTGATGATGCCTGGTATTGATGGAGTAGAATGTTGTCGTCGTCTGAAGAGTGAATTACAGACTTGCCATATTCCTATTATGCTATTAACAGCCTGCTCATTGGATGAGCAACGAATTCAGGGATATGACGGTGGAGCGGACTCTTATATTTCCAAACCTTTCAGTTCGCAACTGTTGCTATCACGTGTCCGAAATTTGATAGATTCACATCGTCGTTTGAAACAATTCTTTGGAGATGGACAGACTTTGGCTAAAGAAGATGTTTGCGACATAGATAAAGATTTTGTCGAAAGATTCAAGGCTTTAATTGAGGAGAAACTGGGAGATTCAAATTTGAATGTAGAAGATTTGGGTAAAAATATGGGATTAAGTCGTGTACAGCTCTATCGCAAAATAAAATCATTGACTAACTATTCTCCAAATGAGTTACTTCGTATCGCCCGTTTAAAGAAAGCGGCGTCTTTACTTGCTTCTTCGGATATGAATGTAGCAGAAATTGGTTATGAAGTAGGATTCAGTTCACCTTCGTATTTTACCAAATGTTATAAAGAACAGTTTGGAGAAAGCCCTACAGATTTTTTGAAGAGGAAAGGATAAGAATTGAATTATAAAATAATATGAAGTTTGAAGGCTGACTTATTTTTAATTCTTATTTTTGTAAAGAGGATAACTATTAATACTATGATTGCTAAATACTTCTGTTTTAAAAGTTTTTTGCTGTGTGGGGTATTATTTCTATCCGGTTGGATATATGGCCAATCAACAACTTGGGAAAAGAGCTCTCGGGAGACTATGTTTTTTGAGCTGACAAATAAGGAAGCATTGAAACTTATTAAAGGAAAGTTCAAGCAAAAATATTGGGATAAAGTGTTGAAGACACCATTCGCTAGTTTTACGAAAACATGGGAAGACCTACCTTCTGTGGGGGATTTCTTATTGGCTGATGTATACCGAAATGAAGTTCGTTACCAATATGCATCGGCAATTCCTTTTCAAGTTTTTCTTTTTAAAGAATATGGGATGTTGTCTTTGCAAGTAGTCGATTTTTTAGGGACAATACGAGGGGATGCCAAAGTTCGTGTTGATGGTCAGGTTATAGATTACGAAGAGATAAGCTATACATATACAGATGATAATTGGTTAATAATGAACAACATATTCTAACTATGGAATTGGATAAATTTCGTGCGGTCTTCAATTTAACAAAGCATTTTGTCTCACTTTGGAATGGTGGAAGTTCATACAGTGGTAAGCCTGATTTTTATAGTTATTTGATTACTGATAAAAATAAGTATAAGCCTGGTGAAACAGTGCGATTCAAGTCTTATGCTCTTTCCAGATATAAAAGAGCATTAAGGCAGGAACTTTCTTTATGGTTACGTACAGGTGGACAACATCCATTTAAGAAAATACGATCTGTCAATCCTTATCATCCTAGAGGTTTTGCCGGAAAATTTCAATTAGTGGATTCTTTGGAACTGAAACTGGGGCAAAGGTACAGTATGCAATTTAGAGATGCACGCGAGCGTGTTGTTGCTACGACGGAATTTGTATATGAGGATTATGAACTAAGTGGAAATAAATTGCAATTGAATTTAGAATCACATACACATTACTTTCCTAATAAGAGCCGTTTGAATATTTGTGCCACAGAGGTGAATGGGCTTCCTTTGCGGGAAACTGTTGTGGATGTGACTGTCAGAAGACAGGAGGTTCTGAAATCCTATTCGGAATTATTGGAACTTCCCGATACTTTGATGGCTATGCAGGTAGAATTGGATGCTTTAGGTAAGGCGACAGTGGATATTCCTTCAAATTTATTTGGTGCTTCTAACTGCGTATATAATGTGGAAGTAGTGTTATATACTTTAGATAATCAGCGGCTGGAACAGCGTAGTGAAGCTACATTCTATCATTCTTGTTATGAAATTCGTAATACCATACAGGGAGATACCCTTTGCTTGTCGTTGTTCGATTTGGAAGAAGAACGTCTTATGGAAGCATTATTGGATTATGGTGGCAAGAAGAAAAAGAAAATTCATTTACCTTTTCCTGCGGGATGTAGTTATGACTCAAAACCGGTTTATACTTCTGGATGTGAAGTATATCGTGAGTATTTCAAAGAGAAGACAGTTATCTTTAGTGAAAGATTGCCGATAGGTACTTATCGGTTTAACATTCCACTGTTACCACGCTATACAGGTAAATATACGCTGAATCCGGCAAAAGTCGAGTTGATGTTTTTTCCGGTAATAAATGCTAATAATAGTAAAAAAGGAATTTAGATTATGGAAAGAAATATGAAGTCATTGAATTTGGAAATGAGCAGGTGATGAAAGACTATAAAGAAAATAAAACCGTTTTATCTGAAGAATTTTGTAGCAATGTATATAGAGTTGTGATGGAAATTCCTATAGGTAAAGTTTCTACTTATGGAGAGATTGCTGCTCTGCTGGGTTTTCCTCAATATTCTCGTATGGTGGGTCGCGCATTAAAACAAGTGTCTCAAGATTTGTCTGTTCCTTGTCATCGGGTAGTTAATGCGGCAGGTAGACTTGTGCCTGGATGGGAAGAACAAAAAAAGTTGCTATTGGAAGAAGGGGTAACCTTTAAATGCAATGGTTGTGTGGATATGAAAAAACACTTATTTCAGCCGCTCGGACATTCTTTTTTTTCGTAGAAATGTCTGTATAATGCCGATAACGCAAATAATGCTCCAATCATATATCTTATTGTTCTTTTGTTTGAGGACAGTCATTTCATAAGATATAAACAAAAAAAGGTAGAAATCAGTTTCAAGATTTCTACCTTTTAATATAAAGGATGATTACTTATTATTCAATGTCTGCACCCCAGTTGCTTTTAGCTAGACGCTTGTAGCTATTATAACGCCACTTAGCATTGTCTTCAGCAGCTTGGAATAATTCAGCAGCTTCAGTAGGATACTGCTTCATTACTGAAGAGTAACGAACTTCATTCTTCAAGAACGGTTGGAATTCAGCCCAATTTGGTTCTTTACTATCCAGTTGGAACGGATTTTTTCCTTCAGCTTCCAAAGCTGGGTTATAGCGCCACAAGTGCCAGTATCCACATGCAACAGCCTTTTCTTCTTCTTCCTGACTCTTACCCATACCTGCTTTCAAACCGTGGTTGATACATGGAGCGTAAGCGATGATCAAGGATGGTCCAGGATATGCTTCAGCCTCACGAATAGCTTTCAGAGTCTGAGCTTGGTCAGCGCCCATAGCGATCTGAGCAACGTAAACATAACCATAAGTAGTAGCCATTAAACCAAGGTCTTTTTTACGTACGCGCTTACCAGCAGCAGCAAACTTAGCGATAGCACCTACTGGAGTAGCTTTAGAAGACTGACCACCTGTGTTAGAGTAAACTTCAGTATCCAAAACGAGGATATTAACATCCTTGCCGGAAGCAATTACGTGATCAAGACCACCGTAACCGATATCGTATGAAGCACCGTCACCACCAATGATCCATTGGCTGCGTTTAACAAGATATTGAGTCAGACCTTTTAATTCTTTGCTATTTGGACAACCAGCAGCAATGCCTTGTTCAATAATAGCTTCAATCTGAGGCGCAAGTTCTTTTGTCTTGTCTGCATCGTTCATGTTTTCAATCCATGATTTCAGAACTTCTTTGACTTCAGCAGGAGCATTATCAGATGCTAAAATGTTATTGAATAACTTCACGATACGAGCACGCATCTTTTCGTTAGCCAATTCCATACCCAAACCGAATTCGCAGAAATCCTCGAACAATGAGTTAGCCCAAGCAGGACCATGACCTTTTTCGTTCTTAGTATACGGAGTAGAAGGAACAGAACCAGAGTAAATAGAAGAACATCCGGTAGCATTAGCAACCATTTCGCGATCACCGAATAACTGAGAAATCAGTTTTACATACGGAGTTTCACCGCAACCGGAACAAGCACCGGAGAACTCAAACAATGGAGTAGCGAATTGAGAGTTCTTCACGTTAGCCTTGATATCAACTAAGTGTTGTTTGCTCTTCACTTCTTTAACGCAGTATTCCCAGTTAGATGCTTCAGCTAATTGGCTTTCAAGATGTTTCATAGTCAATGCTTTGCCACCCTTCTTCGGATTACCCGGACAAATATCAGCACAATTACCACAACCCAGACAGTCGAGAACGTCTACCTGAATGCGGAATGTCATACCATCAAATGCTTTACCTACGGCTTTCAGTTGAGTGAAGTTAGCACCTTTTTGCTCTTCTGCATCGAGTACGAACGGACGGATAGAAGCGTGAGGGCAAACATAAGCACATTTGTTACATTGGATACAGTTTTCTGCATTCCATTCAGGAACGAAAGCTGCAACACCACGTTTTTCATATTGGGAAGTTCCTTGTATCCAAGTACCATCTTCAATTCCTTTGAATGCAGATACTGGCAACAAATCACCGTCTTGTGCGTTGATAGGACGAACAACTTCATTGATGAATGCCGGATCATTGTTTTCAACTTTTGCATCGTCTGGCAGGTTAGCCCAAGCCGGATCAATAGTCAGTTGTTGGTATTCACCGCCACGATCAACAGCAGCATAGTTCTTATTAACAACATCTTCCCCTTTCTTACCGTAAGACTTAACGATGAATTTCTTCATCTGCTCAACAGCTTGTTCTACAGGAATTACACCTGTGATACGGAAGAATGCTGATTGAAGAATGGTGTTGGTACGGTTACCTAAACCAATTTCCTGTGCAATTTGAGTTGCGTTGATGTAATATACGGATATATTGTTCTTAGCGAAATACTTCTTTACCTTATTAGGCAAGTTCTTAGCGAGTTCTTCGTCTTTCCAGATTGTATTCAGCAAGAAAGAACCATTCTTACGCAAACCACGGGTTACATCGTACATGTGCAAATAAGCCTGTACGTGGCAAGCAACGAAGTTCGGTGTGTTTACCAAATATGTAGAACGGATTGGAGTATCACCGAAACGTAAGTGAGAACAAGTGAAACCACCTGATTTCTTAGAATCGTAAGAAAAATAAGCTTGGCAGTGTTTGTCAGTGTTGTCACCGATAATCTTGACAGAGTTCTTGTTAGCACCTACAGTACCGTCAGCACCCAAACCATAGAATTTAGCTTCGAACATACCTTTACCACCCAAAGCAATTTCTTCTTCCTGTGGAAGAGATGTGAAGGTAACGTCGTCTACAATACCAATAGTGAAGTGATTCTTTGGCATTGGCATAGCCAGATTCTTAAATACTGCGATAATCTGAGCAGGAGTAGTATCTTTTGAGCCCAAACCATAACGACCACCAACAATTACCGGAGCATTTTCTGCACCGTAGAAGCAGTCTTTAACGTCAAGATATAGAGGTTCACCGTTAGCACCCGGTTCTTTTGTACGGTCAAGTACAGCAATACTCTTAACAGTCTTAGGTACAGCAGCCAAGAAGTGTTTAGCAGAAAACGGACGATACAAGTGTACAGCAACCATACCAACTTTTTCGCCATTTTCTACCAAGTGGTCGATAGCCTCGCGAGCAGCTTCTGTTACAGAACCCATTGCGATAATTACGCGTTCTGCATCTTCTGCACCATAGTAATCGAACAAACCATATTTGCGGCCTGTGATCTTATAAATTTCATTCATATATTCTTCTACGGCAGCCGGAACTGTTTCATAGAAGCTGTTGCATGATTCACGATGTTGGAAGAAATGGTCAGGATTTTCAGCCATACCACGAGCAACCGGATTCATTGGATTGAGTGCGCGGGCACGGAATTCAGCTAATGCTTCTTGGTCAACTAGCGGAGCAAGATCCTCGTTTTCCAACATTTCGATCTTCTGAATTTCGTGAGAAGTACGGAATCCGTCGAAGAAGTTTACGAATGGTACACGAGTTTTAATAGTAGCTAAGTGAGCTACACCGGCTAAGTCCATAACTTCCTGTACGGAACCTTCTGCCAACATAGCAAAACCTGTTTGGCGAGTAGACATAACATCTTGGTGGTCACCGAAGATACACAGAGCATGAGAAGCCAATGTACGTGCGGATACGTGGAATACGCAAGGCAAGAATTCACCAGCAATTTTATACATGTTAGGTATCATCAGGAGAAGACCTTGAGAAGCGGTATAAGTAGTGGTCAATGCACCAGCTTGTAATGAACCATGAACAGCTCCTGCTGCACCGGCTTCTGATTGCATTTCTTGTACCAATACTGTTTCGCCGAAGATGTTCTTACGTCCTGCGGCAGCCCATTCGTCTACGTACTCAGCCATAGTCGAAGAAGGGGTGATGGGGTAGATAGCTGCTACTTCAGAAAACATATATGAGATATGTGCTGCAGCTTGGTTACCATCACAAGTGATGAATTTCTTTTGTTTAGTCATAACAAAATTAAATATTTAAGTAAATAAATTATTTCAAAAATGGAATGGAAAGCGGGTATTTCCATACTTGTCCGTTCAGTCCCTTGATTCCTCCTATAACAGGAAAAATCAAGCATAAAATACAAATAATAGCACTAACAGGCAAAAGCCAGAATATACTTCCGAAAAGTCCGAGTGCGTTTGAAAGCGCTCCGCTTGCAATTGCAGCGGGAAGACTGGCAACAAATGCTATTACAAATATTATTCCAAAAATAAACCAAGTGATATACCAGTTTAGGATATATTTTCCTTGTTTGTTGATTTGTTCCGAAGAATTCTTACCCATTGCCCATAATACGATAGGAATGATCCATCCAACATAAGGAACAAGGATTAGAAAGTTCATTAAAGCCAGATAAGAACTTTCCTGCAATCCCATTGGAATCTCTTGGCTAGGACAGGAATTTATAGTTTCATCTTCAGCGAATAACTTCTGTTTCTCAGTCTTAAATTCTTCTTCAGTCAGTGCACCGGACTGGCGTAGTTTGTTTAATTCATCTAACTTCTTGTAATTCATAATCGTACTTTTTGTATTAGTATAAGAATCCAAACATCCAGAGAGGTATCTGATTTCCACGACCTATTTCTGCCTTATGCAGAGCATAAATCACCTCTGGATTGTTTTTTACTCTTGTGCCTTCAAGACAAATCTTGAACGGCATTACTTCATCTACTAAAAATGAAGTATTTTTATCCCCTTTGTACACTTTATGATCTTTCCATAAAGTATTAACGAAAAAGGTATCGAGTACATCTTGTTCCTCCACTTTAACCGGATAAATAGAATACATCAAGTTAGAGTTGTGCATCATAATCTTTGATGGTTTTTTAGGGAACTCTTCTCCCTTAGGATAAACCAGATTGATGAGGCGTGCATCTGCCAAATACTTGATATAATTCATTACCGTCGCACGGGAAGTCTGTATATCGCTGGCCAATTGACTGACATTGGGAGCCTTTGGACCATCGACAGCCAACAAATATAGTAATTTTTTTATCTTTGAAAGATATTTCAGTTCAATTTGTTTGATAAGTAAAATATCTACTTCCACCATCATGTTCATTGTCTTCAATAAATTCTCCGAGAAATTACGCTTTTCAAGGAAGAACGGGTAGAAACCATGATGAATGTAATCCTGAAAATAATCCAACGGACGGACTTTAGAAAGTACCCCTTTGGCTATTTGTTCATGGCTGTTGAGAATTTCCTCAAGGCTATAAGAACGGAATTTCATTCCTGTTTGCAAATTTAGGTATTCACGGAAAGAAAAACCACGTAGATTATAGCTCTTAACAATATCACGTAATTCAAGATTTTCTTCTTTCAATCGCATGACAGAAGAACCCGTAAATACAATTTTCAGATTAGGGTATCGGTCGTAGCACATGCGTAACTCTTTACTCCATTCTGTATGTTTGAATACCTGATCGATCAGTAAGACTTTTCCTCCCCGTTTCTGAAACTCATTAGCAAAGTCTACGAGACTATGTCCCGAGAAATAAAAGTTATTCATATTGATGAACAAACAAGAACGATCGGTTCCGAATTTCTCTTTGGCGTATTGGAGGAGGAAAGTGGTTTTTCCTACGCCACGTGTCCCTTTAATACCAATCAAACGGTCACTCCAGTCGATCTCATCCATAAGATCACGGCGAACAGGAGCATTTGTGTGTTCGACAAGGTAAGCGTGTGTGCGATAGAATGATTCCATTTCTGTTCTTTGGTTTTCGGATGGCAAATATACTGCTTTTTTTAGTCTTTGCAAAGTAGAGATAGCAAAAATATGCTTTAGAGCATAAGTTTCTCTATATTGTGAGACTTCCTGATTATTTCCTGTATATATTTGCAGAATAATGTTTTAATCACATTTAAAATGGAGAAAAAGTCACTTTATATTTTTAATCCCGAACATGATTTGGCAATGGCAAGTGGTGAGACGAATTATATGGCACCGGCTTCTGCTCGCCAGATGGCAACTGATTTGGCTTTACTCCCTGTTTGGTATGCTGAAAAGGAAGCAAAAGTACTGGCTCCTTCGGCTTATAATATGAACTTTTTGAAGGAAATTCAAGCTCTTTTGGGAGATATGGCCCAATTAATAACAGAGCCGGAAGTTGCTGATGAGACGGAATGGAAGTTCTTTCCGTGGGGGTGGGACCCAGCTTTACGAAAGCGTTTGTTGTCGTTGGGAATAGATAGATCACAATTGCCTTCTGAGGAGTATTTAGTTTCTTTGAGAGATTATTCACATCGTTCTCATGCTGTGGATTTACTTCCAAAGTTACAGTTGGATGAGTATTTTTGTGGTGAATCATTTTATTTTAAAACACCGGCTGAATGGAAGTCTTTTGTTGAAAGTCGGACAGCTTGTTTGTTGAAAGCGCCACTTTCCGGAAGCGGAAAAGGATTAAATTGGTGTAAAGGAATATTTACTTCTTTTATTTCAGGATGGTGTACTCGTGTGGCTGCTTTACAAGGGGGAGTGATTGGGGAACCTATATATAATAAGGTGATTGACTTTGCTATGGAATTCCATTCTGATGGAAAAGGGAAAGTCAGATTTGCCGGATATTCTGTTTTCCATACAGGTAGGAGTGGTATGTATGCGGGTAATGAACTTCTTTCAGATGAAGGTTTTTTGCATAAATTGTCAGGTTATGTGCCATTGGAAGAATTACTTCAGTTACAAAATCGTTTGAAAGAAGAATTAACAAATCTGTTTGGTCATCTGTATTGTGGTTATCTTGGAGTAGATATGATGATTTGTCATTTCCCAGATGGATGTCCCATTTATCGGGTTCACCCATGTGTAGAAATTAATTTGAGAATGAATATGGGAATGATAGCTCGTTTTCTGACAGACCGTTATTTGTCTTCTAAAGCAGGAGGTATGTTCCGAATTGCTTATTATCCTGAGGTAGGGATAGCTCTGAAAGAGCATGAGCGAATGATTGCTGCTTTTCCTTTACGTGTAGAAAATGGGCGTGTATGTGACGGTTATTTGCCTTTGGTACCTGTGACGTCTCGGAGCCAGTATCGTGCTTGGATAGAAGTTACTGATAAAGTTTCCGGAATGAAGTGAGCCGATGTGATTTTTTTATAGCGTTAATTGCATGTTAATACATAGATTAACTTATTATCTTTGAATTGAGTGGTTTAATCTATGAGAAGTTTGTATTCATACTATTCGATCTTTTTTTAAAACTATAAAGGTGTTTATTTTAAACATTACGATCTTTTTATTTTAAGTACATCACTTAGTTGAGTCTAGTACAACAAGTATACAACTTCTATAGGACAATTCAGTCAGAGATATACTTCATCCAGTTAAGTCTATTACATCATTTGGACAACTCAAGTACAAGTTTTCAGGAAAGAAACGGTGAATTTGTTTATTTGAAAACAGATAAACTGTTCGTCATGTTTTATGATATATTTCTATATATCAGTGAGATAACATGAAGGAACTTCTTTCTGACTGTTTTCGCTTGAGGTAAGCGTCTGGTCTGTACGTCATTTATTTCCTTTAAAAAGATGACGCAATGCATGTGCTTGATTTATAGGGTAATATGCTAAAATATGACGATGACGAAAGTCTTATGTACTTCCTTGCACAGCCTTACTTTCGTTCCCATATCGGTCGATTGCAGTGATAGCGAAATACTTTTTTGCATTCCAAGGTAGGATGGGGGCATAGATATAATTCGTTTCACGAACATTTTGAGATACAATATTTTTAGGGTTATTAATATCTACCGGGAATTCATTTGAAGCGTAAATTATATACATTGGTTTATTTCGTTGATCATTGTCTGTAGCTTCTTTCCAGTTCAGCTCTGTATATCCGTAATCAATGGTAGTGATTTTCAAATCTGAAGGAGCGGATGGAGGAACATTATCCAGCCAAGGCATGGGTGGTTGTAAAGCTGGATAAGCATAGAAATTTTCAATGAGTTCATCATATATTCCTTGCGTGTTGTCCATCAGATATTTTACTCTGTAATGTCCTTCTCCCGCCATCTTCTGACTACGTATGAAATTGATCTGACGATCTACTTCATCGCGGGTCCAATTCCCTTCATCGGGATGAAGGAAATAAATGCCAAGTCCCGGAATAATTTGTCGTCCGTTACTTTGTTCTTGCCAGTCGAGAGCAAAAGGATAGAAACTGTTACCCTGAAAATACATCATTGGATATATCTGATCCTGAATTCCTTCTCCGAGCCAGCCTTGCGGATCCTGATAGACAGTATAAAAAGCATTCCATCCTCGTGAGGAGTAGCGTGATGTATCTCGGTACTTGCCAACAGGACAGGTACTGACCTTTACCCAAGGTTTCATTGCTTTAACCCCTTTATATATATATCTTACGATTTCAGATATATTGTCCCTCCGCCACTGTTCTAATGTACGGCCTTGGTTATATCGTTTGAAGTCATATCTATCCGGGAAAAGAGGAGCATTTTCCGGGTAACGCAGATAGTCGAAGTGGACACCGTCCACATCATAATTCCCTACTACTTCCCGTACTAATTTCATTAAATATTCTTTAGTTCCCGGATGACCTGGATTTAAAAAATATTCGTTCTTGTAAGGGACACAGATATCTTTTATTTTTTTAGTTACAGATTGATTACCAAGAGAAGCAACATGTTTTTTATTACCTAAAGGAATTGATACCATCCAAGCATGACATTCCATACCTCGCTTGTGGCATTCTTCGATTGCAAAAGCTAAAGGATCATATCCGGGATTTCCTCCAACTTTTCCAGTCAGTATGGAATTGAAAGGTTCGATGGCTGATGGATATAAAACATCACCACGTGTACGTGTTTGAAATAGAACCGTGTTAAAGTTGGCCGTTTTCAATTTATCAAGAATATCTACCAATTCTTCCTTCTGCTGACGAATCGTTTGTGGATTCGTAGCTTTTGTGCGAGGCCAATCCAAGCCATATACAGCTGTGAGCCAAGCGGCACGAACTTCAAATTTAGGTTGTGCCATGATGAAAATGAGGGGAAACAAAAGTAAAAGAATGAAAATAAATCGGTGCATATTCCTTATTTTTTGTCTAAATTCCCTGCAAAGTTAGTAAAAGTGTCGGTATTGTTGTGTGATTTCGTGAGATTATGTTACATTTGCGACAGTTAAAATAACACGCCATGATTACATTTACTCTTTGCCTGCTAGCGCTGATAGTGGGCTATTTTACATACGGGCGTCTGATGGAACGTATTTTTGGCCCGGATGACCGTAAAACTCCGGCTCTTACGAAAGCCGATGGGGTGGATTATATTCCATTACCTACTTGGAAAATATTCATGATTCAATTCCTTAATATTGCTGGGTTAGGTCCGATCTTCGGTGCTATTATGGGAGCTAAATTTGGAATTTCTTCCTATTTATGGATTGTACTGGGGAGTATCTTTGCAGGTGCAGTTCATGACTATTTTGCAGGAATGTTGTCTTTACGTTATGGTGGTGAAAGTCTTCCTGAAATAATAGGTCGTTATTTGGGATTAACTACCAAACAGATTATGAGAGGATTTACAGTTCTTTTAATGATTTTAGTAGGTGCTGTCTTTGTAGCAGGTCCGGCTGGATTATTAGCCAAACTGACGCCTGAGAGTCTGGATGCTACGTTTTGGATTATAGTAGTCTTTATTTATTATATTTTGGCAACGTTGCTTCCAGTCGATAAGATTATTGGTAAAATCTATCCGATCTTTGCGATTGCTTTACTTTTTATGGCAGTTGGTATCTTGGTGATGCTTTATATTTATCATCCGGCGTTGCCGGAACTTTGGGACGGATTGCAGAATACCAATCCTGAAGCGGATAAACTTCCTATTTTTCCTATTATGTTTGTCAGTATTGCTTGTGGTGCTATTTCCGGCTTTCATGCTACACAAAGTCCGTTGATGGCGCGTTGTATGACATCAGAGCATCATGGACGTCCGGTATTTTATGGAGCAATGATAACCGAAGGTATTGTAGCTTTAATTTGGGCTGCCGCTGCTACTTATTTCTTTCATGAGAATGGGATGGAAGAAAGTAATGCTTCTGTGATAGTAGACTCAATTACTAAAGGATGGTTGGGGACTATTGGAGGTGTGCTGGCTATTTTAGGAGTAATTGCAGCCCCCATAACTTCGGGAGATACAGCCTTCCGTTCCGCTCGTTTGATTGTGGCTGACTTTCTGGGATTGGAACAAAAGAGTATGCGCCGTCGTTTGTATATATGTATTCCAATGTTTGCTGTAGCTATTGGGTTACTTTTATATAGTTTACAAGATGCAAATGGATTTAATATGATATGGCGTTATTTTGCCTGGGCTAATCAAACACTGGCTGTATTTACGTTATGGGCAATAACGGTTTATCTAGCGGTTTCAAAAAAGCCTTATTGGATAACGTTGATACCTGCTTTGTTTATGACTTGTGTTTGTTCTACTTATATATGTATTGCGCCCGAAGGTTTAGGACTTTCGCATATGCTTTCTTACTATATCGGCATTAGTTGTGTAGTGGTTGCTGTTATTTGGTTCTTTGTATGGTTTGGGCGACAAAAGACAGGAAAATTATCAGAATGAAGAAAATAAGAAAATCAACAAAGGTTGCAATAGCATTCTTTATTTATGTATCAGTAACGGCTGCTTATCTGTTGCCTCGTAATACGGAAGTTAGCAATTTAGAAAAGTGGCTTACAGTGGCAGTGTCTTATGTCATTGTATTACTTCTATGGTTAGTGCTTCGCAAAAAAGAACAGATGCGCGAACGCCGAAATAAAGACGAACAATCTATTCACTCAAAAAAGTAAATTCATGAAGAAATTAGCTTTAGCTATTTGCCTATTGGTCGTTTCAATGGCTGCACAGGCACAGTTTGAAAAAGGAACTACGATTATTAATCCTTCTGTTTCCGGATTGGATTTTTCGTACAGTAAAAATGATAAGGCAAGATTTGGAATCGGTGCACAAGCCGGTACATTCCTTGTAGACGGTATCGCATTGATGGTGAATCTCGGTGCCGACTGGTCGAAACCAGTGGATGAATATACAATAGGTACAGGAATGCGATTCTATTTCAATAAAACCGGTGTCTATCTAGGTGGCGGACTTGATTGGAACCGTTTTCGTTGGAGTGGTGGAAACCATCAGACTGATTGGGGATTAGGTATAGAAGCAGGTTATGCTTTTTTTCTTTCCCGTACGGTAACGATTGAACCTGCCGTTTATTACAAATGGCGTTTTAATGACGGAGATATGTCTCGTTTTGGAATTAAGGTAGGATTTGGATTCTACTTTTAAATAAAGGACTAATAATGAAGAATAAGTTACACACCATATACACTGTAAGTAATTCTTCATTATTAGTCTTTCATTTTTAATTGAGCTTTTCTTTTAGGAATTGCCCCGTATAGCTTGCCCCGCAGGCGGCCACTTCTTCAGGAGTACCTACTGCCACAATATTTCCGCCTTTATCTCCACCTTCCGGTCCTAGATCAATAACATAATCAGCACATTTGATAACATCCATATTATGTTCAATGATTACAATACTGTGTCCGCGACGGATCAGTGCATCGAAAGCATCCAATAGTTTGCGGATGTCGTGGAAATGTAATCCGGTAGTAGGTTCGTCAAATATAAACATAGTCGGATCTGCTTTTTCTTGGCTTAAATAGAATGCTAATTTCACACGTTGGTTTTCACCACCAGATAAAGTTGAAGAGGATTGTCCTAATTTTATATATCCTAGACCTACATCTTGTAAAGGGAGGAGTTTTTTCACGATCTTTTTTTGCCCATGTTCGGTAAAGAACTCGATAGCCTGATTGACTGTCATCTCCAATACATCATAGATGTTCTTATTCTGAAACTTAACTTCTAATGTATCAGATTTGAATCGCTTCCCATGACAAGATTCACACTCCAATACCAAGTCTGCCATAAATTGCATCTCTACGGTAATAGTTCCTTCACCCTTACATTCTTCACAACGTCCCCCTTCACTGTTGAAACTAAAGAATCCGGCGGTATATCCCATTTGTTTCGCTAAAGGTTGATCTGCCCATAGCTTACGAATCTCATCGTATGCCTTGATGTAGGTAACTGGATTTGAACGCGATGATTTACCTATTGGATTCTGGTCTACAAATTCAATATTTCGTAAATCCTGTATACTGCCTCCGATAGAAGAAAATTCTCCGGGACGATCACTGCATTCATCGAGTTCACGTTTTAATGCACGATAGAAGATGTCACGTACTAATGTACTCTTTCCTGAGCCCGAAACACCTGTAACGACTGTCATTACATTGAGCGGAAAGCGTACATTAACTCCTTTCAGATTATTTTCACGTGCTCCTTTTAGCTCGATATAATTATTCCATGGACGGCGATGATTGGGAACAGGGATTTCTTCTTCTCCTAAAAGATAACGGACAGTGTGACTATTGCTGCCTTTTTTTAAGTCTTTCATATCGCCTTGATATACAACCTCTCCCCCTAAGCGTCCGGCATTAGGACCAATATCGATAATGTAATCGGCAGCACGAATAATTTCCTCATCGTGTTCTACCACAACAACGGTATTTCCTAATTGTTGCAGCTGACGCAATACATGAATCAGACGATCTGTGTCACGACTATGTAGCCCGATACTTGGCTCATCAAGAATATAAAGACTGCCAACGAGGCTGCTTCCTAATGAGGTTGCCAAATTTATACGTTGGCTTTCACCTCCGGATAGTGAATTGCTGAGTCGGTTTAACGTCAGATATCCTAATCCTACATCAATTAAAAAGCGAATACGACTATTGATTTCAATCAGGATACGGCGTGCTACATTGCTATCGTGTTCATTCAGTTGCAAATGATCGAAGAACTGTTTTAAATCCGTAATTGGTAAATCTACTAATTCGGAAATGTTTCTTCCATTTACCCGTACATACCCGGCTTCCGGTTTCAGACGTGTACCATGGCATTTCGGACAGAGCGTTTTTCCCCGATAACGAGCCAGCATAACACGGTATTGTATTTTATATTGACTTTCCTCCAGCATCTTGAAGAAATCATTGATACCGTGAAAATATTGATTTCCTTCCCAAAGAATCCTCCGTTGTTCGTCTGTTAGTTCATAATAAGGAGTGAAAATCGGGAAATCAAATTTATCCGCATTGTGAATAAGTTCTTCTTTCCATTCTCCCATTTTCTCACCTCGCCAACAAACGATAGCACCTTCGTATACAGATAAAGAGCGATCAGGAACGACCAAATGTTCATCGATACCGATCACTTTACCGAATCCTTCACATACAGGACAAGCTCCAATTGGAGAATTAAAAGAAAACATCTGGTCATTAGGTTCCTCGAAAATAATGCCATCTGCTTCGAATTTGGAACTAAAAGTATGTAGTTGTGTTGTTCCATCTGAAAGGTAGAAACGTAGAATACAAGTACCGTCGCCTTCATACATTGCAGTTTCTGCAGAGTCTGTTAGTCGACTGATAGCATCTTTGCTACTAGCTACAGCCATACGGTCTATTAAAAGATAAACGTCATCCCCTTTTGTATAGTTATACTCATCGATACGTTTCATCTCACCGTTTACTTCTACTCTGTTGAAACCTTGTTTCAGGTCTATCTCCAGTTGCTGCTGTAAAGTACGGTTTTCGCGAAGTCTTATAGGAGTCAATACAGTGTATCTGATTCCTTCGGGATAAGATAACATACAATTGACAATATCCTCAGTCGAATGTTTCTTTACCTCCTGACCGCTGATAGGGCTATAAGTCTTTCCGACACGAGCATAAAGCAGACGTAAATATTCATAGATTTCAGTAGAAGTGCCTACAGTCGAACGTGGATTTCGACTGTTTACTTTCTGTTCAATGGCAATGGCAGGCGGAATTCCTTTGATAAAATCACATTCAGGTTTACTCATTCGTCCCAGAAACTGACGTGCATAGCTGCTGAGACTTTCTACATATCGGCGCTGTCCTTCTGCGTAGAGGGTATCAAAAGCAAGTGACGATTTGCCTGAACCTGATAACCCTGTAATAACGACAAGTTTGTTACGGGGAATATCTACGTCAATGTTTTTAAGATTATTAACCCGTGCTCCCTTGATTGAGATATATTTGTTTTCTGACATAAAATACTCCTTTTTTATGGTAGTCGGCAAAGTTAACGAATTTATCGAGAGTTTGTATTATCTTTGCGTCACATTATTATGATTTAAGAACATTATGAATCTGAAAAATTATCTTTTCTTTTTAGCTCTTCTTCTGGCTGTAGAAGTAGGGGCACAGGTGCCTTCGGGAAATAAATATCCCAAACGAGAGTTTCGTGCTGCATGGATACAAGCTGTAAACGGGCAGTTTCGTGGTATTCCTACAGAGACATTGAAGCAGACATTGATTAGCCAGTTGAATTCTCTTCAGGGAGCGGGTATCAATGCGATTATCTTTCAGGTACGTCCCGAGGCCGATGCTTTGTATGCTTCCCAATATGAACCGTGGAGTCGGTTCCTAACGGGTACTCAAGGACAGATGCCATCTCCGATGTGGGATCCGATGCAGTTTATGATTGAGGAATGTCATAAACGTAATATGGAGTTTCATGCTTGGATTAATCCTTATCGTACAAAGACTTCATTGAAGAATCAGCTTGCTCCTACACATATCTATAATGAGCATCCTGAATGGTTTGTTACTTATGGTGACCAATTATTTTTCGATCCGGCATTACCTGAGAGTCGTGAGTATATTTGTAAGATTATTACTGATATTGTATCGCGTTATGATGTAGATGCTATTCATATGGATGATTATTTCTATCCTTATCCGGTCAAAGGACTTGATTTTCCGGATGATGCAAGTTTTGCCCGTTACGGTGGCGGTTTTAGCAATAAGGCTGATTGGCGTAGAAGTAATGTCAATATATTGATTAAAAAGATTCATGAGACAGTGCGTGGAGTAAAACCATGGGTGAAGTTTGGAGTAAGTCCATTTGGTATTTACCGTAATCAAAAGTCCGATCCGTTGGGTAGCAACACAAATGGATTGCAAAATTATGATGATTTGTACGCAGATGTTCTGTTGTGGGCACGCGAAGGATGGATTGATTATAATATTCCACAAATTTATTGGGAAATAGGTCATAAGGCTGCCGATTACGAGACATTGGTTAAATGGTGGGCAAAACATTCAGAGAACCGTCCGTTATTTATAGGTCAGTCTATAATGAATACAGTACAGAATGCTGATCCTCAAAATCCTTCTATCAATCAGCTTCCGCGAAAGATGGCATTGCAACGAGCCTACCAAACTATTGGAGGAAGTTGCCAATGGTATGCAGCTGCATTGGTTGAAAACACAGGTCAATATCGGGACGCTTTGATACAGGAATATCATAAATATCCGGCTTTGATTCCAGTATTTGATTTTATGGATAACAAAGCTCCCGATAAAGTTCGTAAAGTGAAAAAAGTATGGACTGAAGATGGGTATATCCTTTTCTGGACAGCACCGAAAGCAGATACAGAGATGGATAAAGCAGTTCAATATGTAGTTTATCGTTTTGGATCGAAAGAAAAAGTAGATATTGAAGATCCTTCGCATATTGTAGCTATTACCCGCAATCCTTTTTATAAACTTCCATACGATGATGGGAAAACGAAGTATCGTTATGTAGTGACAGCTTTAGACCGTTTGCAAAACGAGTCAAAATCTGTTAGTAAAAAAGTAAAGCTGTAAAAAGAGATAAAGGACTAAAATAAAGAATGAAGAATTGGCTGCGCTATCATGCTGCATAGTTATTCTTCATTCTTTATTAGTCCTTTAATTATTTAGTAAAGCAGTAATCCAGCTATCCCGCAAACAATAATCATTAAAATAGGATTAGCTTTATACTTTCGGGTTCCAATAAAAGCAACCAAGAAGATAATGATACTGATAACAAATGAGTAAGTATCTTTTGTTGGTGATCCAAAATTCTCTGTATTCATCAACACTAAAGCTGCCGAAGCTAATAGTCCGACTACAGCCGGGCGCAAACCATTGAAGACCGATTCTACTACTGGATGCTTCTGGTATTTCAAGAAGAATTTACTGATTGTCAGCATAAGGATAAAGGACGGAAATATTACTGCAAATGTTGCAATAATAGATCCCCAGATACTACCAGTGGCAGTAAAACCTACATAGGTAGCTGCATTGATTCCGATTGGCCCGGGAGTCATTTGGCTTATAGCGACAATGTCTGTGAATTCTTGCGAACTTAACCATTCATAGCGGGTTACTACTTCTCCCTGAATCATTGAAAGCATAGCATAACCTCCTCCAAAGCCAAACAATCCAATTTTGAAAAACGTATAGAACAATTGAATATATATCATGTCTCTAATTACAAATTATGTGTTTTAACATTATATTTTTCCAGTTTTATCTTTAGTCGATTTGAATTTTCCCCAAAGAAAACCTCCTACGCCGGCAGCAATAATAATCCAGATAGGAGAGAAGCCTAATAGCCAAATTAATAAAGCTGAAACAACAGGAATCCACAAATTATAAAGGTTGATTTTTGCTGATTTTCCCATAGTGAAAGTTGGAGCAGCAATCAAAGCCACTACAGCAGGACGGATACCTTTAAAAATACGTTCGACAATCGGATTATCTTTGAAGTTATGGAAAAACAGAGCGATGGCTAGGATGATGATAAATGAAGGTAAAATAGTTCCTAATGCAGTGACAATACTTCCACGAATGCCACGTAGTTTGTATCCTATAAAAATTGAAATATTTACTGCCAAGATTCCTGGTGCAGACTGGGAAATAGCCAATAGATCAATAAAATCTTCTTGAGCTATCCACTTTCGCTTAGTAACAATTTCATTTTCAATAAGTGGTACCATCGCATACCCTCCACCGATGGTAAAGGCACCTATTTTAAAAAAGATTCCAAATGATTCAAGATAAATGTTCATTCTTTAGATATTCCTCCTTCCTTATCCGTATTATTTTCTTTCCCGTATTGGCTTGGACTTACATTATACCGTTTCTTAAATACTTCACGAAAATATTTAACGTCATTAAATCCTACCATTTCAGATATTTCAGTAACATTATAATTTCCTTCTTTCAATAACTGTACAGCTCGTTTCAAGCGGATTAATCGTATGAAGTCAGCTGGTGGTTGGTCGGTGAGTGCTCTTAGTTTGTTGTAAAAACTAGTACGGCTCATGCCAACAAGACTACAAAGTACATCTACTGTAAGAGCTGGATTATCAATGTTATCTTCTACATGCTTTCTTACATTCGCTAAGAATTTCCAATCAATATCTTTAGAACAATTAATGTTATTTTCATCGTTATTCTCTTCTTCATCTATCTCCAGATTGGCATATTTGTTTCGTAGAAGAGCACGATTAACCAATAGATTGGTAACAGTAGCTTTTAATATTCCGATATTGAACGGTTTGACAATATATTCATCCGCACCGATTTTTAACCCTGATAAAATATCCTTTTCATTATTCAGAGCAGTTAATAAGATAATAGGTATATGCGAAGTTTCAATGTTATTCTTAATTGTATTACATAATTCGTCTCCACGCATTTCGGGCATCATGATATCGGAAATAACTAATTCCGGTTTATATTCCGGTATAATGGTTAGTGCTTCTTTTCCGTTGGAACAAGTCTGCACAGTATAATCTTCTGATAACGTTTGTAGCAGATAATTGCGTAATTCATCATTATCTTCAACAATCAAAATACGTTGTTGATCTGGATTCTGTTTTTTCTGGATATTTTCATAAATTCCGGCAGGAGGAAAGTTATTATTACTAACGACTTCTTTCGGTCGTTTATTTGAAAGAGCCAAATGCGCCTTACGGAAACGTTTACTATCTTTCGGGAAAATAATTTTGATGACCGATCCTTGGTTCTCTACACTTGATAAGTTTATTTTTCCTTTATGCAACTTAACAAGTTTCCAAACAAGCATCAATCCAATACCACTTCCGGTAATCTTAGAATTAATGGCATTACTACCTCTGAAATGAAGTTTGAATAAGTTCTTTTGTTCATTGGCGGGAATACCAATTCCGGTATCATGTACTTCCACACTCCAAGATTCACTATTTTCTGTAACAAGAATCTGAACACATCCATTCTCAGGGGTATATTTCAGTGCATTAGAAATTATGTTCTTTAGAATAGATTCCATTTTCTCTTTATCAAACCATACGTTTAAATACCGGAAATTACTTTCGTATGTGAAATTGATATGTTTAATATTGGCATAAGGCTGGAAAGCATTAAATATGTCATTCATAAATGTATTCAATTCATGCTCAGATATATATAATTCTGAAGAGTATACATCTGCTCTTTCAAAATTGATAAGGTTAGTTGTCAGTCGCAACAATGCATTTACATTTCGTAGGGCAGTATTCATATTCATTACCCCTTCCTTGCTTAATTGTTCTTTTTCGCGTACATCCTCCATTGGTGCTTTGATTAATGTTAGCGGAGTTCGGATGTCATGCGCTGTATTAATGAAGAATTGTATCTTATCGTCAGATACTTTTCGTTGTTTTCTTAAAATCAGGATACGCAATGTAGCCGTAGCTACCCCAATGATACCAATGATATAAATCAACATTGCCCATGCTGTCAGCCAGAAGGGTTGGTCAATGCTAATATCTATTTTTCTTTCTCCAATTACGATATTTTTGTCTTCGTTGGAAACAGCACGTATCCGAAGTATATATTTCCCAGGAGCCAGATTCGTGTAACGGATGATGTTTTCAGTTCCGGGTTTACTCCATTCATCATAGAATCCTTCTAACTTCCATGAATAAAGGATATTTGAAGGATAATCGTAGTTAATGGAAGAAACCATTATCGAAAAAATATTCTGATTAGATTTTAATCGTAACTTTTTAGTCTGATCAATATCCACTTCCAGTGGAGAGCCTGCATCTCCAGGATAAACGGTCTGATAGAACAGTTTGAAGTCACTCAGTACCATTTTGGTGGAGTAACTTCTGGGCAACTTCATATCTTTATTGAATTCAACAGCTCCATCTACACTACCTAATATAAAATTATTATTTTTACGAAGAATACCGGACAATGCATTAAAATGCGTTGTCATAAGTCCCATTTCACTGGTCCAGTTGTGGAAGGTTTTTTGCTTGGGATAGAAACTTGTCAGCCCGTTTTCTGTGGCTAAAAGTATATCTTTATCATCGTCTGATAATATCGTATAGATATTATTAGAAATCAATGCACAATTATCTGTATAATAATGACTAAACAGTTTCTTATCCGGATCATAAATCAATAATCCGGAACCACTTGTACCTATATATAAAGAACCGTTTTGAGCTTGATATAGCGAATAGACATAAGTTGATTCTACCGGAAGCTTAATACGTTCAAATCTTCCTGATTCTTTATTTAAAAGGCAAAGTCCGTTTGCACTGCCTATCCACATCTCTTTTTCGTTTTTCTCTGTAATAGCAGTAATAGAGTTAAGTCCTTTATATAGACGTATCTCTCTGGTTTGTAAATCAATACGCTTCAGATTATAGTATCCTCCCGCCCATATATATCCATCAGTATCTTTGTGGATATCGCGCATATATTTATCCGGTCGAATATTCTCATGTGAGTGTGAAGTAGGAGTGAAATACTCTGTACTCATGGTCTTTTTGTTGATCTCATATATACCGGAAGAATAACCTCCTGCCCAGATAATGCCAGGACTTACTTCACATAAAGTCGTGAAAATATGATTTGTGCTTTTTTGCCCTGTCTCAAAGGAACTTAGAAATGAACTCCATTTCCCAGTTCTAGATTCTAACAGGCTTATTCCATTGTTAGTACCAAACCATAGATCGCCATCGCTATCTTCAATGATAGAATTTACCTGATTATTAATTAATGACTGTTTGTTACCAATAGAATGCTTGATCCATTTGTAACTGGAAAAATGATTATTTCGTATGGTAATTCCGATGGGATAGTTTGCCATCCAAATACGTTCTTCGTCATCGATATATACGTCATTAATACTATTACCGTTCATTTCATTATTACTGTTATAATTAGCAATAATATAAGGTTCGGTTTTATAATTATCAACATTTAGTTTATAGATACCTCCACCGTCTGTAGCTATCAGTAACTCTCTTTTGTTAAAAGGCTTAATTCGTGAGATACTGATATCTGTCAGACTATACAGGGGTTGTATGGTAGACTTTATCTCCATATCATATACCATAATTCCACGTTGGAAAGTTCCAATGAATAATTTACGGATTTCCGGATCGAAATATAAATCATTAATCTGGATACCGATATTGTCTAGTTTGTCACAAGGAAGAGGTTCCAAGATATTGTTTTCCAACTTGGCATGATGAATCCCCATTTCGGTACCGATGAAGAAATGTGTACTATCAATTTGCTCGATGTCGGAAATAGGTTCATTGAGTTTGTTTTGTACTTGGACGACTTTTTGCGTCTGGGTATTATAAAGCGATATTATCTTTTCCTTACACAGCCAGATGTTATTATTGTTGTCAAGCCAACTGAAGCTAACAGGAGACGGAGAATTCTCATAATCTTCCTCAGGTAATTTGTAAACACATACAAAGTTATCATGTATCTGATCATAGCGGAATATTTTTCCCTTCTTTCCTATTTCCCAAAGGATACCTTCTCTATCAATATATAACCAATTAAGATTTAGCAAAGAATTTAATTCTATGCCATTATCCATTAATTTATATTGTTTAAATTCTTTTCCATTGTACCTATCTATACCTTCATGAGTAAGGAACCACATGTAACCGGTTTTATCTTTCTGAATACAATATACCCGCCGATTACTTAATCCATCTTCCACTCCAAGATATTGATACGTTTGGGCGACGCAGATTATAGGAAACAATAATAAAAGAAAAAGCCATTTTTTCATACAAATAGGACTTTTAGGGTTATTGAATCTTTTTCTGAGGGGGGAAAGTGTCACAAAATTAAAAAGTTTTTTGGATAATACCAAATTTTAGGATAAGATTACATTGCTCTTATGGCTAAACAAATTCCGTATTTTGTGACAAATTGTATATCTTGTGTATTTACAGATGTTAAGTTGTAAAATGCAAGCACAAGAAGTATGAATTTTTGAAAAAGAAAGGCTGTTGCATTTCGTTGAGCAACAGCCTTTGTTTATTTGCAGAAAGAATGGCTTACTTTGTTTTTTCTTCCACCCATTTACGAGCATTAACAAATGCTTCTATCCATGGGGTTACCTGGTCGCTGTATTTGCGATCTGCAGGATAACAACCGTTTTGCCATGGGAAGATTGCACGCTCTAAGTGCGGCATGATAGCCAAATGTCGTCCGTCTGCGCTGGCAACTCCTGCAATAGAGTAGTCAGAACCATTTGGGTTACTTGGATATTCGTCGTAGCTGTACTTAGCAACTACATTATACTTATCTTCATCGTACGGTAAAGAGAACTTTCCTTCTCCATGAGCTACCCAGATACCTAGTTTGCTACCACTCAATGAACCGAACATTACGCTACGGTTAGTCGGGATAGTGACCCCTAAGAAGCGGGATTCAAACTTATGAGAATCATTATGCAGCATTTTACCTTTCTTCTTATATTCAGGGTTGATAAGGTTTAGTTCCATCATCAATTGGCAACCGTTACAAACACCTAATGATAATGTGTCTTCGCGTGCGTAATATTTATCCAATGCTTCCTTTGCTTTTGGGTTGAAGAGGAAAGCACCTGCCCATCCTTTTGCAGAACCCAACACGTCAGAGTTAGAGAATCCACCACAGTAAACTACCATGTTTACATCTTCCAGCGTTTCACGACCACTAACCAAGTCAGTCATTGTTACGTCTTTCACGTCAAAGCCAGCTAGATAAAGTGAATAAGCCATTTCACGTTCACCGTTTGTTCCTTTTTCGCGGATAATCGCTGCGCGGATACCGCTCGGAGTACGACGGTCCGGAGTGATTCCATATTGAGAAAGTTTGCCTTTGAAGCCCGGCATAAATGCGAATTCAACAGGCTGCATCTTGTAGTTTTCGAAACGTTTCTTGGCACAACCGTTCATTGACTGTTTGCGGTCGAGCAGATAAGAAGAAGAATACCATACATCGCGCATATAGTCGATACCAAACTGATAAGTTGCATCATCTTTAGATACAAGGATGTGACGTTCGTCAGTCGGTTTACCTAACTTCAAATAGCCTACTCCTGCATTTTCTAGAATCTTCTTCACTTCTTCTTTGTGCTTGTCGCTGATCTGGATAACGATACCCGGATTTTCTGCAAACAGAATCTTGATGATATCTTTTTCCTTCATCTTGTCAAGACTGATTTCCATACCACCCTCTACATTAGAGAAACACATTTCGAGCAATGTAGTAATTAAACCACCGGCTGAAATATCATGTCCTGACAGAATCAATCCTTTGTTTACAAGTTCCTGAACAGCAAGGAAAGCATCGCGGAAATATTCAGCATCTTGTACGCAAGGTACTTCATCACCCACTTTACCGAGTGATTGGGCAAAAGCTGAACCACCCAGTTTCAGTTCGTCGAAGCTGAAATCAATATGATAGAGTGTTGTCTTTTCATTATTTACCAGTACTGGGGATACTACCTTTTTTACGTCAGATACTTCGCCGCCAGCAGAAACGATCACTGTTCCCGGTGAAATTACTTTTTCTCCGTCAGGATACTTCTGAGTCATAGATAAAGAGTCCTTTCCGGTAGGAACGTTGATTTGTAAAGCACAACAGAAGTCACTCAATGCTTTAACTGCAGTGTACAGACGTGCATCTTCTCCTTCTTGTGAACGGCAGGGCCACATCCAGTTAGCTGATAAGGAAATGCTATCCATACCTTCAGCCATCGGAGCCCATACTAAGTTAGTCAGAGCTTCGGATACGGAAAGGATAGAACCTGCTGCCGGATCAGCCAACGCTGCTTGCGGGGCATGTCCGATAGAAGTAGCAATACCCTTTTCTCCACGATAGTCAAGTGCAACGACACCACAGTCGCTCAATGGCAACTGAAGTTCACCCTGACATTGTTGACGGGCTACTTTACCAGTAACAGAACGGTCTACTTTATTAGTCAACCAATCCTTGCAGGCTACAGCTTCGAGTTGCAATACGTTGGTCAGATATTCATGAAGTTTAGACAATTCGTATTTTGGCATTTCGTAATGACGCTCTACGGTTTTGTCTATCATATAAGTTTTCGGTGAAGAACCAAACATCTGGTTTACGGCAAGATCGAAAGGACGTACACCGTCAGCTTGCTGGAAGGCAAAACGATGGTCACCGGTTGTTTCACCCACCACATACATCGGAGCGCGTTCACGTTCAGCAATCTTGCGTACATGTTCGATCGCTTCTTCTTTGATCAGTAGACCCATACGTTCCTGACTTTCATTGGCAATAATCTCTTTTGCAGACAGTGTTTTGTCACCAATCGGCAATTTGCTCATGTCAATCAGACCACCACATTCTTCTACCAGTTCGGACAGGCAGTTTACGTGTCCGGCTGAGCCATGGTCGTGGATGGAAACGACAGGATTTACTTCTTCTTCACAAAGAGCACGAACTACATTATTGGCACGTTTTTGCATTTCTGCATTTGCGCGCTGTACGGCGTTCAACTCAATACCGCTACTATAACGTCCGGTGTCTACAGAAGAAACGGAACCGCCACCGAGTCCGATACGATAGTTATCACCACCAATGACAACCACTTTGTTACCTGCTTCTGGTGAACCTTTCAGACAGTCACGTTGTGTTCCGTAACCTACACCTCCAGCGAGCATGATTACTTTGTCGTAACCGTAGGTCTCATTGTTTTCTTTATGCTCGAAAGTCAGTACAGAACCACAAATCAGCGGCTGACCGAATTTATTTCCAAAGTCGGAGGCACCGTTAGAGGCTTTGATTAGGATTTGTTCCGGAGTCTGGTATAACCATTTGCGAACCGGAAGAATTTCTTCCCAAGAACGCTCTTCGTCTGTGCGGGGATATGAAGTGATGTAAACAGCAGTACCTGCGATTGGCAATGAACCTTTACCACCACCCATACGGTCGCGGATTTCACCACCCGTACCGGTAGAAGCACCATTAAACGGTTCTACGGTGGTAGGGAAGTTATGAGTTTCAGCTTTCAGGGAAATCACACTTTTAATATCCTTGATCTGGAAGAAATCAGGTTTAGAATGGTCTGCCGGAGCAAACTGTTCCACAACCGGACCTTCGGCGAAAGCTACATTGTCTTTGTAAGCAGATATGATTTTATTCGGATTTTCCTGTGTTGTCTTTTTAATCATCTGGAACAACGAGGATTCCTGCTCTACACCGTCAATGATAAATGTACCACCAAAGATTTTGTGACGACAGTGTTCGGAGTTGATCTGTGCGAATCCGAAAACTTCAGAGTCGGTCAGTTTACGCCCGAGGTCACTTTCTACTTTCTTCAAGTAGTCCATTTCATCTTTTGAGAGAGCAAGACCTTCTTTTTCATTGTAAGCTTCGAGGTCTTCGATGTAAATGATAGGTTCCGGTTGGCGATTGGTGGTAAAGACATTCTGATCCAAACCTTTGTACATACGTTGAAGCATAGGGTCGTGGTCGGCATTTTCGTCTTTTATAGGAAAATATTCCTCGATACGGCTGATGCCTTCAAGTCCCATGTTTTGGGTGATTTCTACCGCGTTTGTACTCCAGGGGGTAATCATTTCGCGGCGTGGACCAACGAAACAGCCTTTCAGGTTTTCTTCACTTTCCGTCACGGCTTCTCCAAAAAGCCAGCAGAGTTTATTACTTTCGTCCGGGGTAAGCTGATGATTGCTCTCTACGGCAATCACGCTCTTGGAAGGGGTTCTGAAAAAAAGAATCATGTTGTATATTTACGATTTTACAATTTACTGAGTTACGATTAAAGTCACTTGTGTGACTTCTTCTCTTTTTCTTGCCTGCAAAGATAATCAATTTCGTTGGTGGTAAGAAAAAAAGAAGGAATAAATTCTTATACCTTATTAATATGACTCACAGTATTAGCATTCAACTTGTCCATAAATATAAGGATGAGAGACATACTTGAATATCTGACTTATCAGTATATAGAGTGTACTTTCCTTTAGTGTAAGGTGGTACTTTCTTATGTTTTAGGGAAGAGATTCCATCTATTTATTTCTTAAGTTTGTGACACACCATTGGCACACTTGTGCCACCTTGGTGGCACAGCTGTGCCAATACGATGAAATGAATGTGCCAATAAGGTGGCACAAACTCATCTATTACTGTTATGAACTGTGTTTATTAGAACATCCGTTTATCTCTCTTATTACCAGTCGTAATCTTCTATATACGCATCAAACTCTAAAGCAACGTTTATCCTATGCCGTTTGAAGATATTTCGTATCATTTGTTGTTCGGACTCCGATAACAGACGTTCTCCTTTACGGACGCGGTAGTAAGTTCTGCGTCCGAAGGCTCCCATTAGATATGGAACAATTGCTTGCATCTGTTTGTGGGGCAAATTCTCTAAAATACCTACAAAGCCTTTGGCATAACGCATTTTTGTGTCGGGACGATAATAAGGACATGCACCTTTCAATGTCGCAAGGTGTTTAGGACTGATAATGCTCCAATATTGTAAATCTTCCGTTGCGCTTTGTTCGGCTAACTGCCTCAGGCAAGTGCTAGCTTTGGGACATTTGGAATTAAGGCACATTGAATACTGGTGAGGGACTATAGAGAAGTCAATCTTTTCTTTTATCATGTTAATCTTTTCTTTAGGATTCTGGTGTATATGATATCGTTTTATTTGAATTTTCGAGTAAAGATAGGTATAATTTTTTGATGTAACTACCTTCAATCAGAATAAATCCATTAACATTTACAGAGAAACTATTTAAGTATTGTGTGGAAAAAACGTTAATATCCTATCCCTGTCTCATAAAAAAGTGCGATATTTGCGGCATGATTCAGATAGAAACAATATTCGATATATTAGTTAAAGGCTTTATTATTGGCGTTGTTGTGTCCGCACCGCTTGGTCCGGTGGGGGTTCTATGTATTCAGAGAACGCTAAATAAGGGACGATGGTACGGATTTGTAACAGGTTTGGGAGCCTCTTTGAGTGATATTGCTTATGCTTTGCTGACAGGCTATGGCATGAGCTTTGTATTTGACTATATCAATAAAAATATTTTTTATTTGCAATTATTTGGTAGCATAATGTTACTGCTTTTTGGTATTTATACCTTTCGTAGTAATCCGGTACAGTCTATTCGTCCGGCTTCGTCCAATAAAGGTTCCTATTTCCATAATTTCATAACTGCCTTTTTCGTAACTCTTTCTAACCCGTTGATTATTTTCCTGTTTATCGGACTATTTGCCCGTTTTGCTTTTGTGCAGCCGGGAGTGTTGGTGTTCGAAGAAATTACAGGATATTTTGCTATTGCATTGGGGGCATTGGTCTGGTGGTTTGGAATTACCTTTTTTGTGAATAAAGTGCGTACTCGGTTTAATTTGCGTGGTATCTGGATACTTAACCGCGTGATTGGAAGCATTGTGATGTTGGTGTCAGTAGCAGGGCTGATTTATACATTATTGGGTGAATCTATTTACTAATATAGAAGATTATGAATCAGATAGCACAACAGCTTAAAGAAAAGAATATTGCCGAATACCTTATATATATGTGGCAAGAAGAAGACCTGATCCGGGCCAATCATTGTTCAATGGATGAATTAGAGTCCAATGTGGTTGTACGTTATCCTGAAGAACAACGACCTGTCATGCGTGAATGGTATGCGAATTTGATTACGATGATGAGTGAGGAAGGAGTTCGTGAAACTGGACATCTGCAAATAAATAAGAATGTCATCATTAAATTGACAGAACTGCATAATGCTTTGACCTCTTCTCCTAAATTCCCTTTCTATAGTGCAGCATATTTTAAAGCATTACCATTTATCGTAGAATTGCGTAACAAGAATGGGAAAAAAGAAGATTCTGAACTAGAAACTTGTTTTGAAGCATTGTACGGTGTGTTATTGCTCCGTTTACAGAAAAAGGAGATCAGCGAGGGAACGGCAAAAGCCATAGAGGCTATCAGTAGCTTTCTCTCGATGTTGGCAAATTATTATGATAAGGAACAAAAAGGCGAATTAAAATTAGAAGAATAAATGAGAATTTTAGTGACCGGTGCCAATGGACAACTTGGTAACGAAATGCAGGTACTTGCAAAGGAGAATCCCCAACATACGTATTATTTCACAGACGTACAAGATCTTGATATTTGTAATAAAGATGCAATTTGGGCTTATATTGCCGAAAAACAAATTGAGCTTATTGTTAATTGTGCTGCTTACACAGCAGTAGACAAAGCGGAAGATAATCCTGAGTTGGCACGCCAACTGAATTGTGAAGCACCCAAAGAACTGGCCCGTGCTGCGCAATTTCATGGAGCGGCAATGATCCAGGTTTCCACAGACTACGTTTTCGACGGCACAGCTCATACTCCTTATGCAGAAGATTGTGAACCTTGTCCGGATTCCGTATATGGTACTACCAAACTGGCAGGGGAGTATGAAGTGATAAACAACTGCAAGCAAGCAATAGTAATCCGTACTGCATGGCTTTATTCAACCTTTGGGAATAATTTTGTGAAGACAATGCTTCGTTTGGGGAAGGAACGCGACAATCTGGGTGTGGTTTTTGATCAGATAGGAACTCCTACTTATGCCAACGATTTGGCTCAGGCCATTTATTCTATTATAAATAAAGGTATAGTTCCCGGAATTTATCATTTCAGCAATGAAGGTGTTTGTTCATGGTATGATTTTACGGTGGCAATCCATCGTTTGGCGGGAATAACCTCATGCAAAGTAAGACCTTTGCATACAGCTGAATATCCTGCAAAAGCAAACCGTCCGGCTTATTCAGTACTTGATAAAACAAAAATAAAAACGACGTTCGGTATCGAGATTCCTCACTGGGAAGAGAGCTTGGAACGATGCTTGGAAAAATTATAATATGGCAGATAATACAGAAATTCAGAGAAGGCGTACATTCGCCATTATTGCACACCCGGATGCAGGTAAGACTTCATTGACGGAAAAGTTATTGCTTTTTGGAGGTCAAATCCAGGTAGCAGGTGCTGTAAAGAGTAATAAAATTAAGAAAACAGCTACTTCCGACTGGATGGAGATTGAGAAGCAGCGTGGTATCTCGGTGACAACTTCTGTGATGGAATTTGACTATCGGGATTACAAAATTAATATTCTAGATACTCCGGGTCACCAGGACTTCGCTGAAGATACTTACAGGACATTGACTGCTGTAGATAGTGTTATCATTGTAGTGGATGGAGCGAAAGGTGTTGAAACACAGACTCGTAAATTGATGGAAGTATGCCGTATGCGCAATACACCGGTTATTATCTTTGTGAATAAGATGGACCGTGAGGGTAAAGATCCGTTTGATTTACTGGATGAATTGGAGGAAGAACTACAAATCCAGGTACGTCCTTTGTCTTGGCCAATTGAACAAGGTCCTCGCTTCAAAGGCGTTTATAATATCTATGAACAACAATTAAACCTGTATCAACCTTCCAAACAAGTTGTGACGGAAAAGGTAGAAGTTGATATTCATACGGAAGAACTGGATAATCAAATCGGAAAGCCGTTGGCAGATAAGCTGCGTGGTGATTTAGAACTGATAGAAGGGGTTTATCCGGCATTGGATATAGAGTCATATTTGGCGGGAGATTGTGCACCGGTATTTTTCGGTTCTGCTTTGAATAACTTCGGTGTTCAGGAACTGTTGAATTGTTTTGTAGAGATCGCTCCGAGTCCCCGTCCAGTGCAAGCGGAAGAACGTGAAGTGGAGCCGGACGAATCAAAGTTCACCGGATTTATATTTAAGATTACTGCCAATATTGATCCCAATCATCGTTCTTGTGTAGCTTTTTGTAAGGTATGTTCCGGTAAGTTTGTGCGTAATGCACCTTATTTACATGTCCGTCATGGTAAGACGATGCGTTTTTCTTCGCCTACACAGTTTATGGCACAGCGGAAAACAACTGTTGATGAAGCTTATGCAGGTGATATAATCGGTTTGCCGGATAATGGTACCTTTAAGATTGGAGATACACTGACAGAAGGAGAAATGCTTCATTTCCGCGGATTGCCAAGTTTCTCACCGGAGATGTTCAAGTATATCGAAAATGCCGATCCAATGAAACAGAAGCAATTGGCAAAAGGTATTGATCAATTAATGGACGAAGGTGTAGCTCAGTTATTTGTCAATCAATTTAATGGTCGTAAGATTATTGGTACGGTAGGGCAGTTGCAGTTCGAAGTAATTCAGTATCGTCTGTTGAATGAATATAATGCTTCCTGTCGTTGGGAGCCGGTAAGTCTTTATAAGGCTTGTTGGGTAGAGAGCGACGATCTCGAAGAACTGGAAGCTTTCAAGAAACGTAAATATCAGTATATGGCGAAAGATAGGGAAGGAAGGGATGTATTCCTGGCCGACTCCGGCTATGTACTTCAAATGGCTCAAATGGACTTTAAACATATTAAGTTCCACTTTACAAGTGAGTTTTAAGTCCGTAATGGATTATATAGATTTGCATGGATTAAGTAGAAAAAATATCTGTTTATTCTATTGAGATTAGTGCAAATCTGTATAATCTGTGATGAACTTTCATTTACAATTTATACTTTTTTATTCCTTCCTTATTTTATTTTATAATAAATTATTGGTAATTTCGGACGCTTTTAGAGTATCACGACTTAAATAACTAATAGTTTATTATATGGAAAATATCGAAACAGCGATCCTGCTGATGGTAGTCGGAATGGCTACAGTATTTGTTATTCTGCTGATTGTGATTTATTTAGGTAAATTACTTATTTCCTTGGTCAATAAATATGCTCCCGAAGAAGTGGCTCCTGTAAATAGGGAAGCACAGAGAGGTCCTGCACCTATTCCGGGTAATATTTTAGCTGCTATTACAGCTGCTGTAAATGTAGTGACACAAGGTAAAGGAAAAGTCACTAAGGTAGAAAAATTATAAATGAATCATTAAAGTATAAGCATTGAAAAACATGAAAAGAGAAGTAAAATTTAGTTTGGTTTTCCGAGATATGTGGCAATCTGCCGGAAAATATGTACCTCGTGTAGACCAACTTGTAAAGGTTGCACCTGCCATCATTGAAATGGGATGTTTTGCTCGAGTAGAAACAAATGGTGGAGGTTTTGAACAAGTCAATTTATTGTTTGGAGAAAACCCCAATAAAGCCGTGCGCGAATGGACAAAACCGTTCCATGAAGCCGGTATACAAACACATATGCTCGACCGTGCATTGAATGGGCTTCGTATGAGTCCTGTTCCAGCTGATGTCCGCCAATTATTTTATAAGGTAAAGAAAGCACAAGGCACAGATATTACTCGTACATTTTGCGGACTGAATGATGTTCGTAACATTGCTCCGTCTATCACTTATGCCAAGGAAGCTGGCATGATTTCACAATGTTCTCTTTGTATCACTCATTCGCCTATCCATACGGTAGAGTATTATACTAACATGGCATTGGAACTTATTAAATTAGGAGCGGATGAGATTTGTATTAAGGACATGGCCGGCATTGGTCGTCCTGTTTCATTAGGAAAGATCGTGGCAAATATTAAAGCTGCTCATCCTGAAATACCTATCCAGTATCATAGCCATGCGGGGCCTGGCTTCAATATGGCAAGTATTCTTGAAGTATGCGAAGCTGGTTGCGATTACATTGATGTAGGCATGGAACCTCTTTCCTGGGGAACTGGTCATGCTGATCTCCTCAGTGTACAAGCGATGTTGAAAGATGCCGGATTCCAGGTACCTGAGATTAATATGGAAGCTTATATGAAAGTGCGTGCCATGATTCAGGAATTTATGGACGATTTTCTTGGATTATATATCAGTCCGAAGAACCGTTTGATGAACTCGCTGTTGATTGGCCCCGGACTTCCGGGCGGTATGATGGGGAGTTTGATGGCAGACTTGGAATCAAATCTGGAATCTATCAATAAATATAAGGCAAAGCACAATCTGCCGTTTATGACTCAGGACCAACTTCTTATCAAACTGTTCAATGAAGTTGCGTATGTATGGCCACGTGTCGGTTATCCTCCGTTGGTGACTCCGTTCAGTCAATATGTAAAGAACCTTGCCATGATGAACGTTATGGCGATGGAAAAAGGTAAGGAACGTTGGGGGATGATTGCTGATGATATCTGGGATATGCTTTTGGGTAAAGCAGGTCGTCTTCCGGGTAAACTAGCTCCTGAAATTATTGAAAAGGCAGAACGGGAAGGACGTAAGTTCTTCGAAGGGAATCCTCAGGATAATTACCCTGATGCTCTCGATAAGTTCCGTAAGATGATGAAAGAAAACAAATGGGAAACGGGACAGGATGACGAAGAACTCTTTGAATATGCGATGCATCCGGCTCAGTATGAAGCTTATAGAAGCGGTAAGGCTAAAGAAGATTTCTTGGAAGATGTAGCAAAACGTCGTGCCGAGAAAGATAAATCTCCGCAGGAGGATGCTAAACCAAAGACATTGACGGTACAGGTAGACGGACAAGCATATCGTGTGACAGTGGCTTATGGTGATATCGAACTTGCTGCTACTCCGACAGCTGCAGCAGCTCCGACGGGAGAAGGAAAAGAGGTGCTCTCTCCATTGGAAGGTAAATTCTTCCTGGTGAAGAATACACAGGAAACTGCACTTAAGGTTGGTGATGCTGTGAAAGAAGGAGATGTGATATGTTACGTTGAGGCGATGAAGACTTATAATGCGATCCGTGCAGAATTTAGTGGTACGGTAACTGCTATCTGTGCTAATCCGGGAGACACTGTTTCAGAAGATGATGTATTAATGAAGATAGGGTAATGAACGAAATATTTGAAAACTTATATAACATGACTGCATTCAGCAATATTATTGCTGAACCGCAGTTTCTGATAATGTATGCCATTGCGTTCGTCCTCCTTTATCTGGGTATAAAGAAACAGTACGAACCATTGCTGTTGGTTCCTATCGCTTTCGGAGTATTGCTTGCCAACTTTCCTGGTGGAGACATGGGAGTCATTCAGGCTGACGAAAATGGAATGGTGATGGTGAACGGAGTTTTGAAGAACATCTGGGAAATGCCTTTGCATGATATAGCCCACGAATTGGGACTGATGAACTTTATCTACTATATGTTGATTAAAACCGGTTTCCTTCCTCCGATCATCTTCATGGGGGTCGGTGCATTGACGGATTTTGGACCGATGTTGCGTAATCTACGCCTTTCTGTTTTTGGTGCTGCTGCACAGCTTGGTATTTTTACAGTGTTGTTGGTGGCTATCTTAATGGGATTCACTCCGAAAGAAGCAGCTTCATTGGGTATAATTGGTGGTGCGGACGGTCCGACTGCTATTTTTACAACAATCAAACTGGCTCCTCACTTGTTAGGCCCTATTGCGATTGCAGCATATTCTTATATGGCACTTGTTCCGGTTATTATACCATTAGTAGTGAAACTGCTTTGCTCTAAGAAGGAGTTGAGTATCAACATGAAAGAACAGGAAAAGAAATATCCGTCTACTACCGAGATAAAGAATTTACGTGTGTTGAAGATTATTTTTCCGATTGTAGTTACGACTGTTGTTGCACTTTTTGTTCCGAGTGCAGTGCCTTTGATTGGTATGCTAATGTTCGGTAATCTGGTGAAAGAAATTGGAAGTAATACCTTCCGTTTGTTTGATGCTGCTTCTAATAGTATAATGAATGCTGCTACCATCTTCCTAGGTTTATCTGTAGGAGCGACGATGACAACAGAAGCTTTCCTGAATTGGACGACTATTGGTATTGTGATTGGCGGTTTCCTTGCATTTGCTCTTTCCATTGCAGGTGGTATTCTGTTTGTAAAAGCAGTGAACTTATTCTCAAAGAAGAAAATTAATCCGCTGATTGGAGCTACCGGATTAAGTGCAGTTCCAATGGCTAGTCGTGTAGCCAATGAGATTGCTTTGAAATATGATCCGAAGAATCATGTATTACAGTACTGTATGGCAAGTAATATTTCCGGAGTAATCGGTTCAGCTGTTGCTGCGGGAGTGCTGATTTCTTTTTTAGCTTGATTTAATTCAGCGTAAATAATAGTTTGAGGGCATGGAATCTTTCTTGTTTTATTCAAGTAAAGAAACTCCGTGCCCTTTTATATATTTCTGTGATAACTATTATTCGCTAGTTACTTTTCTGTATTCTGCAATTGCCATCTTTTCTGCCAGATATGCGTTGATCACATTGGTTTGTGCCTGTGTCCATGATAACTGAGCAGAGAGTACATCCACCATATTTGATTTTCCTTCATTATAGGAAAAGGAAACAATCTCCAAATTCTCATTGGCTAACTTCATATTTTCATTAGCAGTTTTCACTTGTTCTTCCGTTTCTTTTAGTTTGGTCAACGATCCGGATAATTCTTCGCTAATATTATCTTCCACATAACTTTGCTGTAGTCTCTGCATACTAATATATGCTTTTTGCTGGCGGTTCGTTTTAAATCGGGCACCCCAACGGAAAATAGGAATATTCAGATTGACACCCACAATGGGGTTAAATGAGACATCGTAGCTAGATTCGGTGTTCCCGTTGCCCAACCTCCACTGAAATACATATTTAGTTGTGGGTTAAATTGACTGAGAGCAACTTTACGTTGTGCCTGACTCTTCATTATATTTACTTCTGTACTGGCATAGTCTGCACGTTGCTGTAACACATCTCCTAAAGACAGGACTTTTACAGGTTCGGAAGGTGTACTGATAGAATATAAACTATCCACCGGAGCATTAGGTTCTTCACCCATCAGAATATTTAGTTTTTGCAGTGCTAACGTATAGTTCTGACGAGCCTTGATATATTGCAATTCCGCTTCTTTTAACCGGGTAGAAATCATTAACAAATCTATGCGGCTAATCTTTCCATTGTCGAAACGATCCTGTATAATATCATATTGTTGTTTGATTATACTTTGATATTTGTCAGCAGCTTGAAGCATGGCTTTTGAGGCAGAGGTATTCCAGTAGACTGCATCACTCTGGTAATGTATCTGGTCTAAAGTCAGCTCTTCGTTGAGTTGGTCCAGTTTCTCGTCCGCTTTTGCAATCTTATGTTGGGCATTCAGTGCACCACCTGTATATATCGGTTGTGAGACAATGAATACTCCTTGATAAGTATGATTGCGGTATTCCCCCAATGGCTCGTTCCAGGCACTTAAATCACTCATGTTTAGCGTTCCGTCTGCACTAATGTCTATTTTCGGAAGGAAACCGGTATGAGCTATTTTTCTGGCCTCGCTACTTGCCATTGTTTTTAGTTTTTGCTGTTTCAGTAGTTGGCTGTAAGCTTCTACTTTATCCCGATAGTCTTCGCGGCTTAGATATGGCTGTTGTGCTGCTATGTCGAAACCGAGGGTTAGTAGTAATAGTGTTATGAGTTGAATTTTCATATTCTTAATTTGCAATTTTACGTTTTACAATTTATGATTCTCATCCTTTGATCCGTTGAATGGCACAGTAAGCTACTGGAAGAACAAAAAGTGTTAATGCAGAAGCTACCAACAATCCTCCCATAATTGTAGCTGCCATACCACCAAACATGGCGTCAAACAAAAGAGGTAACATACCTAGAATGGTTGTTCCTGAAGCCATTGCTACTGGATGATACGGCTAGTTGTTGCACTAATGACGGCATCCAGTGGCTTCTTTCCTGTTGCTGCTTCCAAATCAATCTGCTCAACTAATACAATGGCATTTTTGATATTCATACCAATCAACCCCAGAAGACCAAGTATAGAGAAAAAATCAAATGATTTGCCAAGTACAAGCAACCCAAGTACGATACCGATAAAAATCAACGGTAACATTAATAAAATAACTATCGGCTTGCGGTATGTTCTGAACAGGAATAACAGTGTCACGAACATCAGGAAGAATGTTAATGGCAGGTTTTTAGCCAATGCCTCATTTGATTCCACTTGACTTTCCTGTTCTCCAAAGTACTTCATTGCATATCCCTCCGGTATTTTGATCTCATTTTGTACCTGCGACCATACCTGGTTAAAAGCCGTAATCGCATTTATACCACGACGTGGATCACATTGAGCCATCATTACCATCTGTCGGTTATAATCTTTCACGTTCGAGAAACGAAATTGAAAATCAAAATCAGACACTACTTGTTCAAGACTCGTCGTTTCATTTCCAGCTCCGAATACAGGCAGCGTACGCAAATCGTTGATTTGGAAAGAATCTACTGTGTTATCTTTCAGTAAAATGGGAAGTACTTGGTCACCTTGACGATATTCTCCCAAAGTCATACCGGTTGTACCTATTTGGATACTTTGTGCCATTCCTTGTCGGGATACACCAAGCGGTTGTGCTCGTTCAGGACTATATACAGGTTTCCAAACCGGAATTTTGTTTCCCCACGAATTGCGAATATTAATCAAGTCCGGATTCTGATGCATTATTTCTAATGCTTGGTTGGTAAGAGCTATCAATGTATCGGCATTCGGACCGATAAAACCAATCTCAATTGCAGCATCTACAGCAGGAGATAACTTGAAAAGACTTGTACGTGTGATAGCATTCGGATAATTGGCTTTCATATATTCATCAAAATCTTTTTCGTACTCCTTTGTGTATTTGCTATCAGTCAATTCTATGAGTATATTAGCAAAGTTCGGTTTAGGACCTACTGATGTAGAAGCTAGATAATACCGAAGTGGTGTACTGCCAAATGTAATGGAGACAGTTTTCACTTCCGGTTGCTTCTTCAAGTGTTCTTCCACTTTTTTCATCTCTTTCACTACATCATTAATGTTGTAGCCGTCCGGATAAAATACATCAGCTCGGAAATAGGGTTTATCCAAGGAAGGGAAGAAATTTTGTGGCATCATTCCCATAATAGTTAATGATACAATGAAGAGCACTACCATAGCACTGAGCGTCAGTGCCTTTCTACGTATCAGTACTCTCAGAATAGATCCAAACTTATGATAGAAAGGTTTGTCATACGGATCTTTTCCGTCCCCATCTTTTTTCGCCTTTAAGATAAAGTTACCAAAGACGGTTGTTTGGGTCAAGGCAAGTACCCAACTCAATCCCAGCGAAATAGCTAGTACCACAAATAAAGGCTTTACAATTTCTGCTACGGCAGAAGGAGCCAGATAAAGTGGTAAGAACGAACAAATAGCAATGAATGTTGCTCCGAGTAATCCCCATTGAGGCCCTGTAGCTCCATCAATAAGTGCTTTCCGACGGTTTACACCACGAGCGATAGCAATTTGTGCGTTATCTGTCACCACAATAGCATTATCCACTAACATCCCCATGGCAATGATGAATCCTGCTAATGAAGTACGATTTAATCCTACTCCAAAAAATGACATGATTAGCAAAGTACCTCCGATGGAGAAAATCAGTGAAGAGCCGATAAGTATTCCTGCACGTAGCCCCATTACAAACATAATAATGACAATAACGATTAAAATTGATTCTATCAGATTGATAATGAAACCATTATTTGCTTCATTGGCGATTTCATTTTCCAGATAGAGACTTTGTAATTCTAATCCTAATGGCATTAGAGGTAACAGCTCGTTCAGTTTTACTTTCACATTTTCTCCAGTTTGCACTACATCTCGTTGTGGGTCAGTAGATACACCGATCCCAATTGCCCGTTTCCCATTTACATGCATGATAGTAGATGGCGGATCGAGATAACCTTTTTCAATAACAGCGATATCTCCTAATTTTACTTGTCCTGCTTTGGTCGTAATGACCTGATTACGGATATCGTCTACAGTGGCATACATACCGTTGGCAGTTACTCGTAGCTGTTGTTCGCCTGCCCGTATTTCACCAGTGTTAATAATCTGGTTCTGTGATTGGAGCAGGCTGGCAAGTTGTTTTGGGTCAATGCCCATACCTACGAGTTTATTGGTCGAAATAAAGATATTTATTACTTCTGTTTGTACTCCGAATAAAGCAACTTTCATCACTCCGTCAGCTGTGACAACTTGGGTTTTAATTCGTTCTGCCCAATTACGCATTTCTTCGTAAGAAAATCCGTCATCTGATGTTAATCCGTAGTAAATACCGAATACATCCCCGAAGTCATCCGAAATTGTTGGAGTTGAGGCACCCGCAGGAAGTTGTGGCTGTATATTAAGTACCTTACGGCGCAGTTCGTCCCATTTTTGTGGAATGGAGCTTGCTGCAAGTGAAGGTTGTAATTCAAATGTAATTTTAGAAAGACCGTACATAGATTCTGATTTAATCTTGTACACTCCACTCATACTTTGTATCTCTCGAGAAATAGGTTCGGTGATCAGTCGTTCTACTTCTGCCGGTTCGGCTCCCGGATAGCGCGTCATGATGACCGCTGATTTAATAACGAAGGGCGCATCTTCTTTCTTTCCAAGTTTTCCGAAGGAGAAAATACCTCCGATAAGCAATACGGCAAGAAAGAAATAAATGATCTTCGTATTATCTAATGAATATTTGGCTAAGTTCATTTTCTTAATGGATAATTGATAATGGACAATAATTAATGGAAAATTGATAGTTGAAAATAGGCTATGTACAGAAATGCTTTACAGTACAGTTCATTCATTTTTAGTTTTCCAATATTTTAACTTTTTCTCCTTCTACTAGTTGATATATACCGGCAATCACAATTTTCTCACCAGGTTTCAAACCTTGTGAAATTAGAGCCTGTGCTTCTCCAGTAGGAGCATTGACCGTTACTTCTCGTTTGTAAACTTTATCGTCTTCAACTACCCATACATACATCTTTTTGCCCTCGCTTTCACCAAATACAGCACTGAGTGGAACGATGCACCAATTGTTTTCTACTAGTGGTCCTACATCGGCTGTGAAACGAATGCTACATGTGAAGCCTGGTTTCACTGCATATAAATCACGATCGAATGAGGGATCGTCGATTGTAATGCTGACAGGTATTCCTGTTCCTTCGGTGGAGATATCAAGATATTCTTCTAACTTTGCTTGGAATACATGTCCTTTGAATGTGTCAAACTCTACCAGGAAACGGGGTTCTTTGGCACGAAGCAGATACAGATAGACATCAGGTATAGTGAACTTAATGCGTAAGTTTTGAGTATTGACTAGTTGCACAATACCTTCACCGGAATTGACACGTTGATAATTCTCCACCAAACGTTTCTCAATGGATCCGTCGAAAGGAGCCGTCAATTTGGTATCTTGCATATTATTGACCGACAATTCGTATTCCGATTTCGCCTTTTGATAGTTGGACAAGCTGATTTCATACTCTTGTACGGAGATAGCTTGGCGAGAAAGGAGTCGTTTGTTACGCTCTACTTGTGCTGCAGCTGTTTCATAGGCTGATTTTGTAGCAGCATATTGCAAAGCAATATCCCTAGGATCAATAGCCGCAATTAGTTGTCCCTTCTTTATTTTCTCACCTTCGATGACAGGTAGTTTTATAATTTGTCCACTGACGCGAAATGCCAGTCTCACATACTCCACTGCTTCTACGATACCTGTGAAGTTTTTTTTAATGACTGACCTTGACTCAACCACTGTCGTTTTTACAGGACGGGGCGTTGTTTCTTTCACTTCTTTCTTCTGATCGCAACCGACTAGCATAATAGCAACTAATGCGATAACATACTTTCTTTTCATAAATTGTTCATTGTTTGGAGTTTCTCTGTCTTTGTTTGAGAAATAACAATTAGAAAGATGGGTATGTTCAGTGAAAATATGTGTTATTAAATCTTAGTGGTATACTTAAGATATAGTGAATAAAAAACAGGGTGTGTTCGTTTAAGAACACACCCTGTTTTTTATCTTAAAGAAAGATTGAATTATTTCTTTTTACGGTCACCGTAACGGCTCATGAACTTATCAACGCGACCTGCTGTATCTACCAATGTAGATTTACCAGTATAGAACGGATGAGAAGTGTTTGAGATTTCAATCTTCAGCAACGGATAAGTTTCACCTTCGAATTCGATGGTTTCTTTAGTTGCTACAGTTGATTTAGACAAAAACATATCACCGTTTGACATATCTTTGAATACTACCGGACGGTATGATTCTGGATGAAGACCTTTTTTCATTTCAGTATCTGCTTTTAAAAATTATTATATTCGGTTACTATTTTGGTAAGAAATAGTGTAATGGTCATTTTCAGAGCGCAAAGATAAAGTATTTCTGTGAAATAGAAAAAGGTTTTGCGAAAAAACTTTGATTGAAAAGGATTGCTACTTAAAATTAGTCTTTATCTTTATTGCTATGTTCTTTCTGTTTGGTTTCCTATAATTAATTTCTTATTTGCCTATTTCTAATTCGTTACATAGGTATATCTCTATTAATGTTAGTATGTGAAATCACAATGTTTAGGATACTAAAAAATTGAATTTTACAATCATTTTCATTAAGTATATCAATAACAAATTTATTTCGATGGGAATTTTACTTTGAACGTATATTTGCAAGGTAGACATTACAATATTATGCCGGGAGTACACTTTGCAAGGATTTAGTAGAGTGAATTAAACCTTTTTCGACTATATTTTCTTTTCTAGCGTTCGTTATTAACAGGATAATGCTTACTTTTGCGTAGAATTTTTATTCACTAACAATAAATTTTAAACAAAATGGTAAATTACAAAGACTTAGGTTGGTAAACACAAGAGAAATGTTTGCTAAAGCTATCAAAGGCGGATATGCAATTCCGGCTTTCAACTTCAACAATATGGAACAGATGCAGGCTATCATTAAGGCTGCTGTTGAAACTAAGTCTCCGGTGATTCTTCAGGTATCTAAAGGTGCTCGTCAATATGCTAATGCTACTTTGTTGCGTTACATGGCTCAGGGTGCTGTAGAATACGCAAAAGAATTAGGTTGTGCTCATCCTGAAATCGTCCTTCACCTTGACCACGGAGATACTTTCGAAACTTGTAAGTCTTGTATCGACTCAGGTTTTTCTTCAGTAATGATTGACGGTTCTCATCTTCCTTACGAAGAAAATGTAGCTTTGACTAAGAAAGTTGTAGAATATGCACATCAGTTTGATGTAACTGTAGAAGGTGAACTTGGTGTATTGGCTGGTGTAGAAGACGAAGTTTCTGCTGAACATCACACATATACTGACCCAGAAGAAGTAATTGATTTCGCTACTCGTACAGGTTGTGATTCATTGGCTATTTCTATCGGTACTTCTCATGGTGCTTACAAATTTACTCCGGAACAATGTCATATCGATCCTGTTACTGGCGTTATGGTTCCTCCTCCATTGGCATTTGAAGTTTTGGATGCTGTTATGGAAAACTTCCGGGATTCCCTATCGTTCTGCATGGTTCTTCTTCTGTACCTCAGGAAGAGGTTGAAACAATCAACAAATTTGGTGGTAACTTGAAAGCTGCTATCGGTATTCCTGAAGAATGGTTGCGTAAAGCTGCTACTTCTGCAGTTTGCAAGATCAACATTGACTCAGACTCACGCCTGGCTATGACTGCTGCTATCCGTAAGACTTTCGCTGAAAAACCAGCTGAATTCGACCCACGTAAGTATCTTGGTCCGGCTCGTGACAATATGGAAAAATTGTATAAACACAAAATTATCAATGTGTTAGGTTCAGACAATAAATTGGCTAAGTAATTAGCGAATCTTATCATAAAGAAAGACTGCGATCTGTTGAAGGTTGCAGTCTTTTCTTATTTCTTTCCGGCAGATACAGGCTGTCCGTTCCGGAAAAAATCTTCTATCTTTTGTTTGCTTTGAAGATCTTTCAACCAATTGGCGGCAGCATTGTAATAATTGCCCCTTACCAGCATACGACCTTCCTCTTCATTTTCTTCCGTTTGATTTTCTTTCTCATTCTTGGGGCATGTTTTCAAGAATGCTTCCAAGTACCGTTCTGTATTCTTTTTATCTTTTAGATTGTAAAAGTAAATATAGGCTATTTCATATAATAATTTGTGGTTTTCCCTATCATATTTCTTATAACGTTCTTGAATGGATTCTATTTGTTTTTGGTACATTTGGGCCATCTTATAGCAATCGGTCATCCCGGTATAAAGTCGTAACATTACGCTATCTTTGGGAATGGTTAGGTTAATTGCTTTTTCCAGATATTCTACTCCTTGTTTTTTCCATGATGTTTTAGCGCAGGTACGTCCCAGATAATAGAGGACATCAATATTCTCCGGTTGTTGCTTAAGAGCTGCTCCTAAGGGTGCATGGGCTTCATAATACTTATCGATTGCATAGTAACTGATTCCTAAGTAAAAACAAGTTTGGAAAGCATTATCTCCTTGATCGAAGAGGTGTTTATAACGCTGGATAGCGTTGGGATAATCTTTATTTAAGTAGTAAGCTAAAGCATTTAGACGATTGATGGCGATATTAGTAGAATCAATCTGGTGATATTTTTCTGTCACTTCAATAGCTTCATCATAAAAAGAGTTGGTAATACAGAGGACACATAGTTTAGCTGCTGATAAATAGTCGGATGGATATTTTTCCTGAATCTTATGGTAGCAATCCATAGCCGGTATGATTTGTTTCATTCCTTCAAAACATTGTGCCTGTAAGTGTAAGATGGTGGTGGAACTATCTGTTTCGATCATCATATTGTTTTCTTTTAATGCTTCTTGATATTTCTCTAAAGATAAAAGTAAAGTAATGTATTGAATACGTGCATATTTGTTTTTAGGAGCTAAAGCAATCGCTTGTTCATAGTATTTTAGTGCCTGATTGTTTCGCGCTAGTTTCCGGCAACAATCTGCGGCTTCGATAAATGCACGTGTATTGGTCGTATCTCTGGATATTACCTCTTGATAGGCAGTGAGGGCCTCTTTATTTAATCTTAGCCCTTGTAAAGCTTTTCCCTTTTGTAAGAGTAGTGGGACAGTCTGTTCTTTTTGCTCAATGAGAGAAAGTGCGGTCTCATAATCATAGTTAGCCATTGTTTCCTGAATTTGGTCTATGCGCTGAGCCTTTAATAGGGTAGTAGTGGAACAGAGGAATAAAAGAAGAAGAACTTGTTTCATAAGTGATGATTTTAGTTTGTTGTTTATGAAAATGCAAGTTACTAAAATAATTGCGCTTACGAAATATCCGTAGGCGTTTTTTATAAGTTAACGTGATAAAATATTATAAGGAGAAGAGGCGAATATGTTGAGATGTAATAAAAAAGCCTCTTTCGATTTCGCGAGAGAGGCTTTCTTATAATGATAGATGATTTGTTTACATCAAGAATCCAAGTAAGATACCGGCAGCAACAGCTGAACCGATTACCCCTGCTACGTTCGGACCCATAGCGTGCATTAACAAATAGTTGGTAGAATCATATTCTAGACCTACTACTTGAGAGATACGTGCAGAGTCAGGAACAGCAGATACACCTGCGTTACCTATTAATGGGTTAATTTTGTTATCTTTCTTCAGGAATAAATTGAAGAATTTAACAAAAAGTACTCCCGAAGCAGTAGCAATGACAAATGACAATGCACCTAGAGCGAAAATTTTGATAGAATCCCAAGTCAGGAATTCTGATGCCTGTGTAGAAGCACCTACAGTCAGACCTAACAGAATTGTAATTGTATCAATCAACGGACCGCTTGCTGTATTGGCAAGACGACGAGTTACACCACTTTCTTTCAATAAGTTACCAAAGAACAGCATACCTAGCAAAGGCAAACCGGAAGGAACTAGGAAGCAAGTAAGCAGCAAACCAATGATCGGGAAAATAACCTTTTCTGTATGAGAAACAGCACGTGGAGGTTTCATACGAATCAAACGTTCGTGTTTCGTGGTGAGCAGTCGCATAATAGGCGGCTGTATCACTGGTACTAGCGCCATATAAGAATACGCAGATACTGCAATCGCTCCCATTAAGTTAGGTGCTAGTTTAGACGAAAGGAAGATTGCCGTTGGACCGTCGCTCCGCCAATGATACCAATAGCACCAGCCTGCATCGGATCGAATCCCATTTCAAGTGCAATCATATAAGCACCAAAAATACCAAACTGTGCAGCTGCACCGATTAACATTAATTTTGGGTTCGATATCAGTGCCGAGAAATCAGTCATGGCACCAATACCCAAGAAAATGAGTGGCGGATACCAACCAGATGTTACTCCCTGATATAATATATTCAACACAGAACCTTCTTCATAAATACCGACTTTCAAACCGGCTTCCATGTTGAAAGGTATATTACCGATTAATATGCCGAATCCGATAGGAATCAGCAACATTGGTTCAAACTCCTTAGCAACCGCCAGATAGATGAAAAATAAACCTATCACAATCATAGCGATATGTCCTATGGTAGCGTTCGCAAATCCCGTATAAGTCCAGAAGTCAGCTAAGTTGTTTCCTAAAAAGCTAATAAAATCTCCCATATCATTCAATAATTACGAGGTCATTACCTTCAAGAACTGAATCTCCCTTATTTACGTTGATAGCAGTAATTTTACCATCTTTATCAGCGTTGATATTGTTTTCCATTTTCATGGCTTCCAGGATAATAATAGTCTGTCCTTTCTTTACTGTGTCACCTACATTCACTTTAATATCGAGGATCACACCAGGAAGTGGAGACTTCACACCTGATTTGCCGCTGGAAGCTACAGCAGGTTTTACTACTTGCGTCGTAGGAGTAGCGGGAGCAGTCGATACCGGACGTACAACTGGCTTTACTACAGTTTGCTTCACCGGTTGTTGCTCCATTTCTACTTTATAAGGAGTACCGTTCACTTCTACATGAGCGATATTATCTTCAATATCTCCAATCGTTACTTTATATAAGTTACCATTGATTTTATATTTATATTCTTTCATCGTTTTATCTTTTTATTGAGTGACTTACTTTTTGTTGGGAGTTTCACGCAGTGTATAAATCTTCGAACTCCATGGTGAATAGCTCCGTTTCACACGAGTGATGGTCAGCACTGTTTCTTCTACGTCGTGTACATCACTTTGCATCTCATGCAGGGCCATAGCAATAGCAGCATAAACATCGCCCGGAGCTTGTGTCAATTCTTTCGCTTCATGCTTATCGATACCTTTAGCCCTCATTGCATTACGTTTGCTCAGATTGACAGAGATTTTACCAACAATTTTGAAAGCGATATAAAGAAGAATTAAGCCTGTAAATACGACGCTCATAGCAGAAATGGACATACCGATACCGACAGCATCATGCTCTTCGAATTTCTCCATTTTAGCATTACTGTTGATCGTTTTGTTGTTAGTGCTTGGAGTCACATATTTGTCAGGAGATCCACCTTTTACTTCCCATTGACCAGCGGCATCGCTGACACGTGCATACGATTCGTTAGCAGACAGAGTCCCTGCAGGAACCACAATTTGGTCAATCAACTTACGACCTGAATCGAATAAACCAATCCAGTTGTCAGTCTGTGTATTTAACTTGAAGTTGGTGTGGAATGTTCCACGGTTAGGTTCGCCGTCTGCCCAGAATAAAGCGTGTTGACGCGGTTTTACCAAGGTTAGTACGTCTCCTTTAGGAATAAAGTATGTTACAGTATCCCCAGGCTGATTGCTTACTTTGAGCAGCCAGCCGGCCAGATCGGCACTACCGTATGATCTGTTGAATATTTCAATCCATGCACTGTGTAATCCGTAGTCGTCTTGAAAGTTACTTTGATTGTCAATCAGTACTTCATTCAGTAGCAATTTATTGTTTGATTTTTGTTCTTGGCAAGAGCACAAACCAATCAACATCAACATGGAAAGGAATATTCCGATTTTGGTTTTATTCATAATCGTTTTTCTTTTTAATGTTTACAATGGAATGTTACCATGCTTCTTAGAAGGATTGGCTAATTTCTTAGTCTGCAACTGTTGCAAGGCACGAATGATCCGGAAACGAGTATTACGCGGTTCGATAACATCATCGATGTAGCCATACTTAGCTGCATTATAAGGATTAGCAAATAATTTAGTGTATTCTGCTTCTTTTTCTGCAAGGAATTGAGCCGGGTTTTCTTGATCTTTAGCTTCTCTCGCATAAAGTACTTCTACAGCACCAGCACCACCCATAACAGCGATTTCGGCTGTTGGCCATGCATAATTCATATCACCACGAAGTTGTTTACAGCTCATTACGATGTGAGAACCACCATATGATTTACGTAGAGTGACCGTAACTTTCGGAACTGTAGCTTCTCCGTAAGCATATAATAATTTTGCCCCGTGCAGGATAACACCATTATATTCCTGTCCTGTTCCCGGAAGGAATCCCGGAACGTCTACTAATGATACGATTGGAATGTTGAATGCATCACAGAAACGAACGAAGCGCGCACCTTTACGGGATGCGTTGCTGTCTAGTACACCTGCCAAATATTTGGGCTGATTAGCAACAATACCAACAGATTGTCCGTTGAAACGTGCAAAACCAATGATGATATTTTTTGCGAAGTCTTTCTGAACTTCAAGGAACTCACCATTATCGACAATTGCACCGATTATTTCATACATATCGTATGGCTTATTCGGATTGTCAGGTATGATTTCGTTCAGTGAATCTTCCAGACGGTCAATTGGATCTGTACAATCTATATAAGGAGGCTCTTCCAAATTGTTTTGAGGGATATAACCTAGTAATTTGCGGATTAGAGCCAAACCTTCTTCTTCGGTAGAAGCTGTGAAATGAGTAACACCGGATTTAGTAGAGTGTACGCTTGCACCACCTAAATTTTCCTGAGATACATCTTCACCTGTTACAGTCTTTACAACTTTCGGTCCGGTAAGGAACATATAAGAAGTTCCTTCCATCATCAATGTGAAGTCAGTCAGTGCCGGAGAATAAACCGCACCACCCGCACAAGGACCAAAGATACCTGAGATTTGAGGAATCACACCAGAAGCAAGTATATTGCGTTGGAAAATTTCTGCGTAACCTGCTAATGCATTGATACCTTCCTGAATACGTGCACCACCTGAATCGTTAATACCGATACAAGGAGCACCCATCTTCATTGCTTGATCCATGATTTTACAGATCTTAAGAGACATAGTTTCTGACAATGAACCAGCAGAAACGGTAAAGTCTTGTGCAAAGATATATACCAGACGACCTTCGATTGTGCCGCAACCGGTTACTACACCATCGCCAGGATAATGTTTTTTCTCCATGCCGAAGTTGGTACATCTATGTTCAACGAACATATCCATTTCTTCGAAGCTACCTTCGTCAAGCAACATAGCTATGCGTTCGCGTGCTGTGTATTTACCTTTTTCATGTTGTTTGGTAATTGCTTTTTCACCGCCTCCAATACGCGCTACGGAACGGCGTTCGATAAGCTCTTTAATTTTGTCAAGTTGATTACTCATGAGTTCTTGTAGTTTTTAGAGTTTATAGATTAATGTTCGCAGAGTTCTGTTAATACTCCCAAAGTAGATTTCGGGTGAAGGAAAGCGATATTCAATCCTTCTGCACCTTTGCGGGGAGCTTTGTCGATTAAACGGATCTCTTTGCTTTCTGCTTCTGTCAAAGCATCAGCCACACCGTCTTCTACTGCGAATGCAACATGGTGCACACCCACTCCTTTATTTTCAATGAATTTAGCAATAGTACTTTCAGGGCAGGTTGGTTCCAATAACTCAATTTTTGTTTCACCTACTTTTAAGAAAGCTGTTCTTACTTTTTGGTCTTCTACTGTTTCGATGTTGTAACATTTCAAACCTAATACATTTTCGTAGTAAGGAAGGGCTTCTTCAATGCTTTTTACGGCAATGCAGATGCTCAATGTGTGAAATCTTCATAACGAATTTATTTTAAATTGATTTTAAATCTGTTTTTGCATAGCATAAAACAAGCACAAAGAAAGACATTTCTTACCTAATAAAGAAATTTTTCAGCATTTAATTATTGGACGATAAAAGATAAAAAGTGGTAAGAATGAAGGATAAAGGAACTTTTGCAATCCTGAGATTACATTTATACATAGAATTTGACCAGTAACTTGTTGAGCCAAGCCCAATTAACACGAAACCAACGACGTGTGCTACTTTGTTTACCCCCGAAACGGAGTACAAAATCACGATAACCATGCTTGCGGAATGGTAGTCCCACATCCATAAATTCCATATGGCTGATACCACGTTCGTGTGCATCTTCTAATGCTTTCCATACGGCTAATATACCTGGGTATTGTAACGCATAAGTTTTTCGCATCCCTCCCGAAAACCAGAGATAAGCATTATCTTCAGAGTAAATACAAACAGCTCCTCCAATGATTTTCTCTTTATATTTGACAATGAATATTTTTCCTTGCTTTCCTTTGATTAGTAGGTTGTGCATGTGACTGAAAAAGTCTTTATTAGGAAAATAGCGGCGTATACGGGATGAATATATTTTATGCAGCATGTGCGAAAAATCCTTTATTTCTTCTACGGTGTGTGCCTCTTTCACTATTGCTCCATTATGAAGTCCTTTTTTTACTTGGCGAATGCGAGATGGGCTAAATCTATCTTCTACTTTTTTCATGCTGTGAAGAGAGTTACGGACACGCAACCAATTGACCGGAAAATATCCGTTACTTCGAAAAAAACGATAGCCGAACATCGAATTTTCCAGATTTCTAAATTCGATGAGAAGACAAGTGCGGGAAGCCTCCTGAGTCAAATGTTCAAGAATCTCTCCAAAGATTTCTTCTTCCTTTTCTTTGTTGAGATGCGAAGGCTCAAATAACAGTTCTCCTAATCCATATACAACACATTGTTTGGTGAGTGAGGAGGGAAGCCACTTTCGGGTTTTACGAATAGCGGCTAATAAGCGTGCCACTGGTTTATCGTCTTCTGTTGCTACAATTAGGAGAGGCATATACCCTGGAGTCGCTTCATAAATTTGAAACAACTCTTTTGAATGAAATGTGTTTTTTCCCGGTAAATCGGGAATATCCTTTCCACGATAATATGTAGTTAATTTAAGTGGCATAAGTACAAATTTACACTTTTTATTTGTCTTTCAACAAAAAGAGGAATATTTTTGTTGAAAATGTCATAACTGAAAAAGAGATTTTTCTTTTATCTTTGTGTGTCTACTAACCTTTAAACACTGATTAAAATTATGATTGAAGAAATGCTTGCCTACAATAAACAGTTTGTAGAGAATGAGGGGTATAAAGAGTATATAACCAATAAATATCCTGATAAGAAGGTAGCGATTCTTTCTTGTATGGATACTCGGCTGACTGCTTTACTTCCGGCTGCATTGGTATAAAGAATGGAGATGTGAAAATGATTAAGAATGCCGGGGGTGTCATTTCTCATCCCTTTGGTAGTGTCATTCGTAGTTTGTTAGTAGCAATCTATGAACTGGGAGTCGAAGATATTATGGTAATTGCTCATTCCGATTGTGGCGCTTGTCATATGCATAGTGAGGAAATGATTGAGAAGATGGAAGCTCGTGGAGTCAATGCCGATTACATTGATATGATGCGTTTTTGTGGAGTAGATTTTCATTCTTGGCTCGATGGCTTTGAAGATACAGAAAAGTCAGTACGTGGTACGGTAGATTTTATAGTCCGTCATCCTTTGATTCCTTCAGATATAAGAGTGCATGGATTTATCATTGATTCTACTACTGGGGAATTATCGAGAATCATTTAGTTCCTAATAGATTCTTAAAGGTATTTTAATAAAATAAATAAGGCAGCTTCACATTAGCTGCCTTTATCTTTTTGCGGTTGTATACTTTCTTTGACTGGTGCACTCTCTTATGACAGATAGGGTGACCGTACATCTTTATTTCAGCCTCCCGGCTGGCTTTGCGATTCGCTTTAATGTAATCGTCTTGTGTAATTCGTTTTTTCATGATTCATTTCTCTTTTCTTGATGCAAAGATACAATTAATTCTTCATTTAATAGAGGTATCCTTTGCCTTTTCATAGAGTAGGTAGTACTTTGACAATGGAAAATGAAAAACAAACTTTTATTTCTTATTACGCTCGGTTTACACTATCTTTGCATACATTAATCATATGAAACCGCAAAATAATATGGAAAATTTCAGTGAATTGATAAAGAACCGTCGCAGTATGCGTAAGTTTACTGATGAAGAACTCACTCAGGATCAGGTAGTAACTTTGATGAAGGCAGCATTGATGGCGCCCACATCCAAGCGTAGTAATAGTTGGCAGTTTGTTGTAGTAGATGATAAAGAGATATTGAAAGAATTGTCACATTGTAAAGAACAAGCTTCTGCTTTTATAGCTGATGCAGCTTTGGCGATTGTCGTGACAGCGGATCCATTGGCGAGCGATGTTTGGATTGAGGATGCTGCTATTGCTTCTATTATGATTCAACTGCAAGCTGAAGATTTGGGATTGGGTAGTTGTTGGGTACAGGTTCGTGAACGTTTTACAGCTACTGGAATGCCATCAGGCGAATTTGTTCATGGAGTATTGGACATTCCTTTGCAACTTCAGGTTCTTTCTGTAATAGCCATAGGTTATAAAGGGATGGAGCGGAAACCTTTCAATGAAGAGCATTTACAATGGGAAAAAATTCATATCAATAAGTTTGGGGGAAAATAAAAATGGCTACTGCAAAAGCAAATAATCACAAGGATACTTATAAGGCTACTGCTGTTTCTCTGATTGTCATTGGATTACTTTTTTTGATCGATAAGTTTATTCATTTCGCTTCTATCGGGTTACCTTGGGTGATGAATAAAGACAATCTATTGTTGTATGCTTCTATTTGTTTTCTGATTTTTAAACGGGACAAGTCGGTAGGATGTGTATTACTAGCACTATGGCTAGTTATGAATATCGGATTAGTGATGTCATTGCTTGGTTCGTTGTCCGGTTATTTGTTGCCGCTTGCATTACTATTGGTAGGAGGTATTTTATTGTTAGTTGCAAGGCGATAATATGGAGAAAAGAAGATGAAAAGAAGTGTTGAAGATACTCCGATCGTATTTATCGGTGCCGGAAATTTGGCTACTAATCTGGCAAAAGCGCTTTATCGAAAAGGATTTCGTATTGTGCAGGTTTATAGTCGTACGGAAGAGTCTGCATGTGCCCTGGCACGAGAGATAGAAGCTGAATTTACTACAGATTTGCAGGAAATATCGAAAGAGGCGCGCTTATATATAGTCTCGTTGAAGGATGCTGCTTTCGTGGAGTTACTGCCTCAGATTTCGGAAGGAAAAGGGAAAGCTTTATTGGTGCATACTGCCGGAAGTATTCCTATGAGTATTTGGGAAGGTTATGCAGAGCGGTATGGAGTTTTTTATCCTATGCAGACGTTCAGTAAGCAGCGGGAAGTAAATTTTGAAGAGGTACCTTTCTTTGTAGAAGCAAATAGTAAGGAAGATGTCGAGCTATTGAAAGCCATTGCCGCAACTCTCTCAGAAAAGGTATATGAAGTAACTTCTGAACAGCGGAAGAGTTTACATTTGGCTGCTGTCTTTACATGTAATTTTACAAATCATATGTTTGCTTTGGCTGCTGAATTACTTGATAAGTATCATTTGCCTTTTGAAGTCATGTTGCCTTTAATTGATGAAACGGCGCGTAAAGTTCACGAATTGGCTCCGTATGATGCACAAACTGGACCTGCGGTACGTTATGACGAAAATGTGATTAATCATCATCTTACAATGCTGGAAGATACTCCGGAGTTGCAAGAAATCTATAAATTAATTAGTAAAAGTATTCATGAGCACCATTAATTATGATTTATCCCGTATCAAAGCATTGGCTTTTGATGTAGACGGTGTGTTGAGTTCAACTACTGTTCCGTTGCATCCTTCGGGAGAGCCGATGCGTACAGTGAATATAAAAGATGGTTATGCTTTACAACTGGCTGTGAAGAAGGGAATTCATATTGCTATAATAACCGGTGGGCGGACAGAAGCAGTACGTATTCGTTTTGAAGCATTGGGAGTGAAAGATTTATATATGGGTTCGTCTGTGAAAATTCACGATTATCGTGCTTTCCGTGATAAATACGGTTTATCGGATGATGAGATTTTGTATATGGGGGATGATGTTCCCGACATAGAAGTGATGCGCGAATGCGGATTACCATGTTGTCCGAAAGATGCTGTGCCGGAGGTGAAAGCTGTTGCAAAATATATATCTTATGCCGATGGTGGTTGTGGTTGTGGGCGTGATGTGATAGAACAAGTGCTGAAAGTACACGACAAATGGATGGCGCAAGACGCCTTCGGTTGGTAAGAATGGAATATAGAATCAGTTTACAGTTAATAGAAATTTTATCTATAGTTATATTATTAATATTGAGATTGCTATGCTTGATAACTTGAAGAAATATGATATTATATTAGCCTCTAATTCTCCCCGCCGAAAAGAATTGATGTCAGGTTTGGGGGTTGATTATGTGGTGAGAACATTACCTGATGTAAACGAATCATATCCTGACACATTAGTTGGAGGAGAAATTCCAGAATACATCTCGAGAGAAAAGGCCGATGCTTACCGATCTTTGATGAGACCAAGGGAATTATTGATTACAGCAGATACGATCGTCTGGTTAAATGGAAAAGTCCTTGGAAAACCGAGTGGGAGAGAGGAAGCTATCAAAATGTTACGTGCTCTTTCGGGAAAGTCTCACCAAGTTTTTACAGGAGTCTGTTTGACTACAACAGATTGGCAGAAAAGTTTTACGGTTGCTTCTGATGTACAGTTTGATGATTTATCAGACGAGGAAATTGAGTATTATGTAGACCGTTATCGACCGATGGATAAGGCGGGGGCATACGGGGTACAGGAATGGATTGGATATATAGGGGTTAAGTCTATCTCTGGAAGTTTTTTTAATATTATGGGGTTGCCCATACAGAAATTATATGTAGAGTTGAAGAAACTGTAATATAGTTATAAGGGGAATCAGACCTTCGGATAATACGGACTTTAAAGTTTTATTCGAAGTGTTTATTTTGATTCTTATTGGTTTTGAAAATTGGGGAGTTGAAGAAATAATATATACTGATAAATAATAGCCCAGAACTAAATAAAGATCTGAGCTATTATTGGTTATTACGACATTTCGTTGTTTGCGGTAATTATAATAAATCCAACATTAAAGGTATATCTTCTTCTTGAATACCCTGTTTGAGAAGAGGTCCTTCGTCTTTGTGAAACATCTCTAAAAATTGTTCTCTGCTATCACTTATAGTTATTGCTTTTCCGTAAAAGACAGCAGCTTTCTGAATGTCTCCCATTACCCAGGCAACGTGTCCGGCGTTCATGAAGTCAATAGCTAATGGCTTATGGTCTATTATTTTTTCGTAGTATTTTATAGCTTGTTCATATTTCAATCCAATAAATGAACACCACCCGATACCACGCCATGCCCTGATACTATTATTTTCCATGAAATCCAATTTAAAGAAATAGTTTAATGCCTCTTCATTTAATCCAAGTTCGGTGAGGCAGCTACCAATATAAAATGTTACATTAGTGTCATTTGGAGCTACTTCTTCTACCTTTTTATAATAGGTCAGTGCTGTTTGATAATTTCGGTTCAGGCGATAGCAGGTCGCCAGATGACGATTGGTCCAAATGTTATCGGGTTTTAATGTATCCGCTTTCAGATAAGCATCGATTGCAGCTGCATATTTTCTTTGCTTTTGAAAAGCAAATCCAAGCTTCTGATAACATTCTGCAGCGTTCTCGTCTAAAGCTTCAATAGATTCCAGTTCTTCATAAATCTCAATTGCTTCATTCCAACGTTCTTTTTTTATGTAGAAGTCTGCAATCGGAAATAATATTTCGTCCCAATAGAGTACATTGTTGAGTGCGGGAATATGGTGCAGATCGAGTTTTTCTTTAAATATATCCCTGAACTCATGACGTCGTACACTGAGTTTAAAAAAACGATATAAAGTCATGTAAATATTGGTTGCTGACAGTTCCCGGTTTTTCAAAGAACTTTTTCAGTGTATCTGCATTCGACTTGTCTGTTAATTCTGTCATCTGCTGCTCATTAAGCTGGCTTAACATCATGTCTTGCTGTGACTTGGGCAACTGTTGGATAGTAAAAAAGAGCGAATATTTATCACTATTGCTGAAAAATCCCGATTGAAGTAGTATATCTAACAAGCTATTTTTTTCGTTTGTTTTTGATTCCAACATATTATGTACGTCGGATTGTTGTTTGGTGAAAGGATAAAACCAATTATGTACTTCCCGGAAAAACGGATAACTTTTTAGACCGGCAAACGTACTCATATATACATCGGCACCTTCCAACTGCAATTCGTTCATTTCACGCAGCTTGTCACCTAAACCGGATTTCTCGATAGCTTCTTCCCAATCCGGATTCTTATCATTGTTTTCTTCTTCATTTTCTTCAATGCCAAAACGTGTATCTCGCATAGACGAAGCATTTTTCAACATTTCGGGAATAATCTCTTCTCTCATTTTTTATCTATCTTCTCCGTTTCCTGACAAAGTAACATTTGCTGGTAGATACGAGCGACATCTCTTTGGAAGAGAGGATCTTCCGCGATGAGATCTACTCTTTTGAGTAATTCAGTATAGAGGTTGAGACGATTCCTGTGAATATGGAAGATAATAACAAGACTTACCAATGCTCGTTGTTTCACATTGATATTCGGATGTATGTATGCATCCAGTAGCCACATGATTTTACGTAAATCGAAACATTCCATCAGACTAAGCATGATTGCGCTGATAAATAAACACAAATCATCTATCGACAGTTGTTCCGAAGCAAGCATGGCTTTTGCATCCTCTTCTTCTTGTGAATTCCATGAACTGTTTGTCCAACCTTCCAGAAAAAGAAATTTGAGGGTGTCTTCATGACGCTTCATAACTTCAAGTGTTTTTGCCTCGGATAGAAGTCCGCTTACTGCCAGATCGTCATTGAATGATTCCAAAATATGTAACAGCTTTTTAAGATCATAAGCTGCCAGACCATCCGTACGGGGAGTCCGGCGTACCTCATGATAATATCTTGATGATGCATTATCCAACATCAGCAAGCGTGACTGATCGGCAATACTCCATGTATCCGCTAGAAGTTTACGATATACATTCCAACGTTCAGGGTCATTGACGCTTGGCGCATATAGTCTAGCATATATTTGTAAGAAGTCTGAAGCTGTTCCAGCTGTGTCCGTAAATTCCAATCGGGACATTGCCAGAGTAAAGACTCTAACTGCATTAATGCTTCTTTGAGTCTTTGACCTTCAAGAAGGGTACGTATATATGCGTATTGTTCATTAATTGTTTTTTCGTTCATCATTGTTCAACTATTTATTTCAGCATATGAATAAATACTGTTTATTCTATAACAAAAAGAATGCCAAAAAGGATATGAGAGAAAGTTTCTAAAATCTGACTTGTATTTGTGTTTGTATCAGATTGGAGTTTTTAAGCCCATTCCCTTTTTTGCCGCAGAATGTATATTGTGCCTGCAAACGACATCTGGGATAAAACCAATATTGTAGCCCCGCGATATAATTATTTTGTTTGATATCAGCCGCCTTATTCGGGTTGAAATAATCGAAAGAAGCAATAAAGTCAAAGTTACGCACTAATTGTAGACTTCCTGTTGCATAGAATCCTTCACTTTTTACATTGCGGTCTTTTCCTGCCAAATATTCAGAACGGAGACTGATTTTCGAAGATGTGACGACACCTCCTATACTCCAACGTTTCTTTGCATAATTTTCTCCAGATTTGATCCCTGTATATTCTGAGTCAGCTATGGCATGTCCCGTTCCCCGAATAAACGAACCACCGACTGATAGCCATTTTAGCGGATAAATCATAAGATTGCCAACAATATCTTTCTGACTATTTTTATCTTTAGTATTCATTCCCTGTCCATTTATTATGGCTGCTTTATACTGTAAAAAGTCATTGAATAGTTTTCCATGTAGCATCAAACCGATATCCCGTCCGGAGGTCATGCCATAGCATTTATCACTACCACTAACTCCTGCCAAATAACATACAGATTGAGAATAGCAATAAATTAATTCTACGGTTGTGGGAGATAATTCGTTCTCAATGGTATAAGGAATTTTGAATTCTCCGATACGTGCTGTGAGCCCATTAAATAACTTATAATCTGTATAGATCTCCAGTAACATGCCGCTATTATAGAAATCGTACATAAAGTCACAAGTCCATCGATCGGTTATTTTACCGTGAGCCATAAAGATGATACGTTTAATGTCGAACGTATTATCCGGTTTGGCTGCATCATCGTATGTGTAGCCGAGCTGGGCATAACCTGCAAGACTGATTCGCTCTTTCAAAGTATTGACGACCTGATTGAGCGTTTTGTTTTCCTGAGCGATAAGGTACTATGTATATTTAGTATACTTAATACGATGATTAGAAATCGGAGAATTGTCTTTTGCATAAGTCATTATTATTACATAATGGTTGGTTCGGAGTGAATATATGTTGTGTCTATTAGATTATTTGCTCTATATGATTTAGGTATGCGATGATTAGCTTTTAACCAATTTACGGCCTTCTCTATTGCTTCAGGTGAGGGTCGTGTTGCTTTTTTGTAAGCGGGAAGTGCAATTAATCCAGTTAGATTTTTCGGGACACCTATTTCTACTAACACTTGTTCCCATTCTTTTTGCGGATGTGTCTTAATATAGCCTACACCGAGGTTGTAACCTGTAATAAGTAGTTCGATTTCTCTTCTTTTTTCATTCAGGGCTTTTAGGGAAAAAGCGGTAACAGTAAAGTCAATATCTAATTCTCGGGTGCTAACTAAAGAACGGTGTCCATTATCCATCGCAAGAGAGGCGGCAGGATCGGGTAGAAAGGAAGCGTCTAGCTGCTTAAAGTCTAACATTTGTAAACGCAGAGGAATTTGCCCTATTTCCGGTTTGTTTATTTCCGAAGATTTTATTCCTGCTTTATCTAATAATAAATCGGTTGCATATTCAATAATTGTATTCCGCGATACAGCGATATTTTTCTCTTTGAGTTGTTTTAATTGGTTGATATTACTTTCTTTAGAGACGATAAAGCAAAAATAACTGTCGTTTTTTTGAATCAGTCTTAGATTGGTATGATGGCTAGCTTGCAATATTACAGCACTCGAATAATCAGTAATAATACCGTCTACTTGATGAGCCTGAAATGCAGCATCCCGATCGTTGGCAGAATAAAAAGGAAAGATCGTTAAATTTAATCCTAACGAGTCATAGATACCTTGCTTTTGAGCAATGTAGTAAGGTAATCCTTCTAAAGTTGGCATCATTCCTAATGTGAGCGGTTGTAGTTCGGATGAAGCAGAAAAAAACTTTCTCCTTTTTTTCTCTGGCAAGAAGAAAGGAAAGAAAGTAAGATACAAAACACAAGTATCAGCTTTTTCATGCCTTAATATTTATAATGAAGGGCAATTCTTTTCACAAAGAACTGCCCTTTACAATCTATATAGATTTTAACACTATTTCCACTAATTGGACTTATTCTTTGATAGCAGCAATACCCGGAAGAACTTTTCCTTCGATTGCTTCGAGCAATGCCCCGCCACCAGTAGAAACGTAAGATACACCGTCAGCCAAACCGAACTTGTTTACACAAGCTACTGAGTCGCCACCACCTACAAGTGAGAATGCACCGTTCTTAGTTGCTTCTACGATCGCTTCACCTACTGTACGTGAACCATGCGTAAAATTGTCGAATTCGAATACACCTGTAGGACCGTTCCAAAGAATAGTCTTAGATTGTTTGATAACGTTAGCGAAGATTTCTTCAGTCTTAGGACCAATATCAAGACCTTCCCATCCGTCAGGAATTTCATTAACAGGACAGAACTGAGTATTAGCGTCGTTAGAGAAAGCGTCAGCAATTTTAGCATCTACAGCCAATACTAGGTTTACACCTTTTTCTTTAGCTTTCTTTACCAGTTCCAAAGCGAGGTCAAGTTTGTCATCTTCACAAATAGAGATACCAATCTTACCACCCATTGCTTTAGTAAATGTATAAGTCATACCACCTGCAATGATCAGATTATCTACCTTGTTCAACAGGTTTTCGATAATTTCGATCTTTGAAGAAACCTTAGAACCACCCATGATAGCTGTGAACGGACGTTTAATGTCATTCAATACCTTATCAACAGCTTTCACTTCTTTTTCCATCAGGTAACCGAACATCTTATTATCTGCATCGAAGTATTTAGCGATCAACGCTGTAGAGGCATGAGCACGATGAGCAGTACCGAATGCGTCATTTACATAACAATCAGCATAGGAAGCCAGTTTTTTTGTAAATTCTTTTTGATTTTCTTTTACAACTTTTTTAGCAGCAGCTTTTTCTTCGTCTGTTGCATCTTCTGCCAAACCTCTTGGCTTGCCTTCTTCCTCAGCATAGAAACGGAGGTTTTCGAGAAGCAGAACTTCTCCCGGTTGTAATGCAGCAGCCTTAACAGCAGCTTCTTCGCCCATGCAGTCATTAGCAAACTGAACTTCAACGCCCAGTAATTCTGACAGATGTTTGATGATATGTTTTAAAGAGAATTTATCGGCAACGCCTTTCGGACGGCCCAAGTGAGAACCGATGATAATACTACCGCCGTCTGCCAGAATCTTCTTTAAAGTAGGAAGAGCTGCACGCATACGAGTGTCATCTGTAATGTTGAAGTTTTCGTCCAGAGGTACATTGAAGTCCACGCGAACAAATGCCTTTTTACCGGCAAAATTGAATTTGTCAATTGTCTGCATAATACTCTATTTTATTTTAAAAGTGTTTAAGTTCATCAATTTTTTGATTGACCGCAAAGTTACTATTTATTTCCGTTCCTTACTATTAAATCGTTATTTATTCTTGGCTTTTGGTGCCTCTTTTGCAACTTTATAGGTGTTATAGAAATATTTGCACATCATTTGTAAACCGCAGGTGTCACATTTAGGAGTTCGTGCCTGACAAACATAACGACCGTGAAGGATAAGCCAATGATGAGCTTTTGCTACTAAACTTTCCGGGATATTCTTCATTAATTCTTTTTCAACACTGAACGGAGTTGTACAACTGTCGGGTACCAGTCCAATCCGATGACTGACACGGAATACATGTGTATCCACTGCCATTGCCGCTTTGTTGAATACAACCGATTGAATAACATTTGCCGTCTTTCTTCCTACTCCGGGTAATTTTATCAGATCTTCCAGATTATCAGGTACTTCACTGTTGAAGTCCTTTACTAGCATTTTCGCCATGCCAACTAGATGTTTGGCTTTATTATTCGGATAAGAAACGCTTCGGATATATTCGAAAACCACTTCCGGTGTAGTTTCGGCAAGTACCTCCGGAGTTGGGAAATCTTTGTATAGTGGTGGGGTAATTATATTCACCCGTTTATCTGTGCATTGTGCAGAGAGGATGACTGCAATCAGTAACTCATAAGGATTTTTGTAATGTAGTTCCGTTTCGGCTACCGGCATATTTTCCTGAAACCAGGCAATAACCTTTTCATAACGTTCTGTTTTTCTCATCTTAGTTTATTTTTATGGTAGTGAGGTGTTACTTTCAAATTGAAGTAAATAGCAGATACTACAGTTAGGCAAGCTCCGAAAAGATATGCCTTGTCGAAAGTACTGATTTCGGCAATATAACCTCCAGTCAGCATTCCGATACCAATTCCTACATCCCAAGATGTAAGGTATGTGGAAGTTGCTGTTCCACGCTGGTTGTTAGGGGCCAGATTTACAAATAATGTATTGAAAGCCGGAAACATGATTCCGAATCCGATACCAAGTAATAAGGCGATTCCGAAAAAGATAATCATGCAGACATTATCATTCCAATGAATCAGATATACACAGGAAGCGAGTAGAAAAAAACTGAATACAACGAGGTAAAGCCCTGCTGCAATTACTTGTGTAATCTTTCCCCGATCAACTATTTTTCCTGAAAATATTCGTGAAATTGCCATACCAATTGCCATAAAGGTGAAGAAAAAACCAGTTTGAGTATTGAGGCCAATTTGGCGGGCATACATGGCAACATAATTGGTTGTCATCCCATAAGGGATGGAAAGTAATAATAAGCTAAATCCGGCAGGTAATCCTTTTAATAAAATAAAACGGTCTAGGGAAATCGGTTCCCGTTTTACAGGAGGCTTATAAGGTGTCTTTACCAGATTCGCTGCCAGAAATCCTAAAATACAGGAACCAAGTGAATAACAAAAAATTGTGCCGAAAGTTACTCCTGCATCATGAAGAAATAGCCCGAACATCGGCCCGATAGACATAGCTATATTATTGGTAAGTCCATAATATCCTAATCCTTCTCCTCTGCGTGAAGATGGCATAATATCGATGACAACTGTATTGCCACCTACTGTTACCATTCCGAAAGAAACACCGTGAATGATTCGGACTATAATAAATAAGGTAAGGCTACCGGCAATCAGATATCCTGCAAACATCAGCATAAAGATGAAGTATGCAAATAGATAAAGAGGTTTACGTGCAAATGTGTCAAGTAGGTAACCAGAAAATGGGCGGATACAAAGTGCTGCTACCGTATAACAAGAGAGCACCATGCCAATAGTAGAATTACCCGCTTGAAAAAACTCAGACAAATAGAACGGCAAAACTGGAATCAGCAACCAGAATCCAAAGTAGAGTAAGAAATTGGCTGCCAAGATGAAACAGTAACTGGATGTAATGAGCCTATCTTTTGCCATAAATGAATAATATATTCAGCAACTCTTTAGGATGCGTATCGTTTCAGAGATAAATTTACCCAGGACAAAGTCCTGGGTTATTATCATTAGTTAGGTTTTCCCCGAATAAATTCTGTTAGCGGATTATAAACCGCTTTGAATTTTTAATATGCCGCTTCAAATTCTTTTAAGAAGCGTGTATCATTTTCAGAGAACATTCGGAGGTCTTTTACCTGATACTTCAGGTTAGTGATACGTTCAATACCCATACCGAGAGCATAACCACTGTATATTTTGCTATCGATTCCGTTAGCATCCAATACGTTAGGATCTACCATACCACAACCAAGGATTTCCACCCAACCGGTATGTTTGCAGAATGGGCAACCTTTACCACCGCAAATGTTACAACTGATATCCATTTCTGCGCTAGGCTCAGTGAATGGAAAATAAGACGGACGCAAACGAATCTTTGTATCTGCCCGAACATTTCTTTGGCGAAGAGCAACAATACTTGTTTCAGATCAGTAAATGATACTTCTTTATCTACATACAAGGCTTCTACTTGGTGGAAGAAACAGTGTGCACGATAGCTGATTGCTTCGTTACGATATACACGTCCCGGACAGATGATACGGATAGGGGGCTGAGAAGCTTCCATCACGCGAGTCTGTACAGACGAAGTGTGGGTGCGTAGTAGAATATCCGGATGAGATTCAATAAAGAAAGTATCCTGCATATCACGTGCCGGGTGGTCTTCTGCAAAATTCAGTGCAGAGAACACATGCCAGTCATCTTCGATTTCAGGACCTTCAGCAATACTGAATCCTAAACGGGCGAAAATATCGATAATTTCATTTTTTACAATAGAAAGCGGGTGACGGGTACCGAGTTCCACGGGGTATGCGGAACGTGTCAAATCTACTCCATCGCAACCGTTGTCTTGATTCTCGAACTGTTCTTTTAGCGCGTTGATTTTGTCCTGCGCAATAGTTTTTAGTTCATTCAATTTCATGCCGACTACTTTTTTCTGTTCGGCAGCTACGTTTCGGAAATCAGCCATTAAATTATTAATGGCACCCTTCTTACTGAGATATTTAATGCGGAGAGCTTCAAGTTCTTCGGCATTGGAGGCATGCATTGCTTCCACCTCTTTCAGAAGTTGTTCAATCTTGGCTATCATATTTTTGATGTATTGTTATTCTGTTTCTTGGTAAAAACCGTGCAAAGATACAATTTTATCACGAACCTTCGAAATATTTTGTATCTTTGTTGCTGACTTACACCGAAAACCGACAATATATGAAAAAGATTGTTATATTTCTTCTTCTTTTATTTTTTTCTTTTCATCTCCCGGCCCAGACTGATTACTTGGAACCGGTAAAACCTTTAGATACCTATCCGGGCGAACTAGGAGAATATTATCGGAATGTATTTTCTTTATTAAACACAGACTTTCAGCAACAACCTTATGCCCGATTTACAGTAATTCCTTCTTTTTCACCTGAATATGCTATGTCGGTTGAAAAGAAAAATGGACGTTATTGCCTGATTTCAAATACATTGTCCCGTACTTACTGGCAAGCAGAGAAAGGAACAGTAAAAGCGGAAAAGAAATCAGTTTTTATCAGTCAGTCTTTGTATTTGTCTTTAGGAACTATTTTTCGATTGGTGACTAGTCAGATTCAAGATTTGGATGGCTCTACTGCAGGTTTGGATGGTGTTGTTTATTATTTTACTTCGGTTGATAATAAAGGTAACGTTTTAAGCGGGCGGAAGTGGTCGCCAAAAAAAGGATCTTTGATGGAACGTCTTGTGTTGGTCTGTCAATCAGCCTATTTATTATCTATAGGTGAGAGTATTTCTGAAGATGCATTAGCGAATGAAGCAGATGTTTTGTTGAAGGAATTACAGAAACGTACAAAAGAACAACCGAATGCTCATAAACGTCCAATATATGTTGGTATTTATGAATTAGGTCCTCAACTTGTGACCAATTCCGGTAAATTGGTAGAAGTAACTCCTACGCTTTCTTCCTGTACCCCGGAAGAATATATAGAAGCTGAAATGATCTATCCGGAAAGTTTATTGACAAAAAATATAGAAGGCTATGTACTATGTGAATTTACAATTGATAAGACGGGAGCTGTCCTTCGCCCTCATATCTTAAAGTCCACCCATTCTGGATTTGCGGAAGAGGTATTGCGCATTGTTAAAGAAATGCCGAATTGGATACCGGCAATGGCTGAAGATAAAGCAGTGGAAACAAATTATACTCTTTATGTTCCGTTCCGTATTCAGACTTATCGGGAGCATTTGCAGAAAAAAATCTCCCAAAAATGATTAAAAAAGGGAACTTTTCTCCTTGTTTTATTGTAGTAATACGGTAAACCATTAAAAGTAAAAACATTATGGATGATATGATTAATAGGCACGACTCGATCGCCGAAGAAAATATCGAGCCGAACGGACGTCCCGCATCCAATCAGTTTGGAGAATGGAGTGAAGAAGTTTCCAGCCGTGCGGATAATGTGTATAAAGATAAAAAACATCTTACGAAGAAAGAACGTGAAAAACGTTTGAAGGAAATGGACGAAGTAGTAAAGGAAGATTTGGAATAAGTCTTTAAATTGGGGTATGATATTTATTGTTCTTAATAGGTTATTCTTTTATTAAATGAGTAATGAAGTTATCTATTTGAGAATAATAAATATCATATTTTTATGTTTGAGGTATATTCAATTCTTCTTTTACCTCTTTCATAATGCCTTATTTGTGGAGCGTATCGGACTCGAACCGATCACCTCAACACTGCCAGTGTTACGCTCTAGCCAGATGAGCTAACGCCCCCTCTATATCTAATGGTAACGTTTGTAAACGGACCATTTTTGTTTGCGCAAATATAATGCAATATTCTGAAATAATTGCTATGTTTGCGGAAATAATACTTTAATGAAGAAATATGCTCATTTATAATACAACTTTTCAGGTGGACGATGAAGTACACGATAATTTTCTGATTTGGATGAAGGAAAGCTATATTCCTGAAATAGAGAACCATGGGACATTGAAATCACCTCGTCTCTGCCGGATATTAAGTCATCGGGATGACGGAAGCGCTTATTCCTTACAATGGGAGGTCGAAAGTAGCGGCTTGTTGCATCGTTGGCATTTGGAACAGGGAGTGCGCTTAAACGGAGAACTGACGAAAATATTCAAAGACAAGGTAATTGGATTTCCGACATTGATGGAGGTGATAGAGTGATTCAACCGGTAATAGAAAAGATAATCCTAGGAATTGATCCCGGAACGACAATTATGGGCTACGGAGTTTTGCGAGTGAAAGGAACCAAACCCGAAATGATTGCTATGGGGATTATTGACTTGCGTAAATTTGGCAATCATTATTTGAAGCTTCGTCATATTCACGAACGGGTATTGAGCATTATTGAGAGCTATTTGCCTGATGAATTGGCCATAGAGGCACCGTTTTTTGGTAAGAATGTACAATCGATGTTGAAACTGGGGCGTGCACAGGGGGTTGCAATGGCAGTAGCATTAAGCCGTGATATACCTATCACCGAGTATGCTCCTTTGAAAATTAAAATGGCTATAACCGGAAATGGACAAGCATCAAAAGAGCAGGTAGCGGATATGTTACAGCGGATGCTGCACTTTTCAAAAGATGATATGCCTACTTTTATGGACGCAACGGATGGATTGGCGGCAGCATATTGCCATTTCCTACAATTGGGACGTCCGACGTTGGAAAAAGGATATAGTGGCTGGAAAGATTTTATATCAAAGAATCCGGATCGGGTGAAATAAAGTATATAGGTCGAAGGGTCGTAATCATGTGGAAAGATGAAAGTAAGTACAAATTATTTGGCAATATTTGGAGTAACTACAGTGGCAACAGTGATGAGTTGTTCTTCCGTGAAAAAAGAATATACTTCTTTTGAATTGTATCCGGTTCGTACCGGTAGTTTGGTCGAAATGGAATATACACCGGAGGCAACTAATTTTATGCTTTGGTCACCGACGGCAGACGAAGTGCGTCTAATGCTTTATGAAGCCGGTGAAGGTGGACATGCTTACGAAACCGTTAGGATGCAGCCGGGTGAAGATGGTACTTGGACAGCGACAGTAAACGAAGACTTACTTGGTAAGTTCTATACTTTTAATGCTAAGATCAATGATAAATGGCAGGGAGATACTCCGGGAATAAACGCACGTGCTGTCGGTGTCAATGGTAAACGTGCTGCTATTATTAATTGGGATTCAACGAATCCGGAAGGTTGGGAGAATGATCAGCGCCCTCCTTTAAGGTCATCGGCAGATATCATTATTTATGAAATGCACCATCGTGACTTTTCGGTAGATTCCACTTCCGGGGTGCAGAATAAAGGAAAATACCTTGCTTTGACAGAACATGGAACAACAAATCCTGATAAATTGCTGACGGGTATCGATCATTTGGTTGAGTTGGGGGTGACTCATGTTCATTTGCTTCCTTCATTTGATTATGCCTCTGTAGACGAGACAAAGCTTGACGAAAACCGTTATAACTGGGGCTATGATCCGCAAAATTACAATGTGCCCGACGGTTCTTATTCAACTGATCCGTATAAACCTGATACCCGTATTCGGGAATTTAAACAGATGGTGCAGGCCTTGCATAAAGCGGGTATTCGTGTGATTATGGATGTGGTGTATAATCACACTTTTAATACGGGAGACAGTAATTTTGAACGTACTGTTCCCGGATATTTCTATCGGCAGAAAGCAGATGGAACATGGGCTGATGGATCTGGTTGTGGAAACGAGACGGCAAGTGAACGTCCGATGATGCGTAAGTTCATGATAGAGTCGATACTTTATTGGGCAAAGGAATATCATATTGATGGTTTCAGGTTCGACCTGATGGGAGTTCATGATATCGAAACAATGAATGCGATCCGGGAAGCTGTGGATACGGTGGATCCTACCATTTGCCTGTATGGTGAAGGATGGGCTGCGCAATCTCCACAATATCCGGCAGATTCATTGGCAATGAAAGCCAATATGTCCCAAATGCCGGGAATTGCAGCTTTTTCGGATGAACTGCGCGATGGAATATGCGGACCTGTAAGTGCGAAACATAAAGGTGCATTTCTTGCGGGTATATCGGGTGGAGAAATGAGCCTGAAATTTGGTATCGTAGGAGCAATCAAACATCCGCAGATACATTACGATTCGGTAAACTATAGTCGTAAGTCATGGGCGGAACAACCTACACAAATGATCAGTTATGTCTCTTGCCATGACGGATTGTGTCTGATAGACCGTCTGAAAGCAAGTATGCCCGGAATTACTCACGAACAATTGTCCCGTCTTGATAAATTGGCCCAAACAGTCGTCTTTACCTCTCAGGGTATTCCTTTTATTTATGCAGGAGAAGAAATCATGCGTGATAAACAAGGAGTGGATAATAGCTATAGAAGTCCCGATGCTGTGAATGCCATTGACTGGAGGCGTAAAACAACAAACGGAGATGTTTTTACGTATTATAAGCGCCTGATTGATCTTCGTAAGTCTCATCCGGCTTTTCGTATGGGAGAGGCGGAGATGGTCCGGAAACATCTTGAGTTCCTTCCGGTAGAAGGAAGCAACTTGGTTGCTTTTTGTCTGAAAGACCATGCGAATGGAGACAGCTGGGGAGATATTATCGTTGCATTTAACTCTCGTACCATTCCTGCACGATTAGCGGTACCTGTAGGAAAATACACAGTGGTATGTAAAGATGGTATGATAGACGTTCGTGGATTAGCTATCCAAACCGGATCGGAAGTTATCATTCCTGCTCAGTCTGCGTTGATTATGTATAAATAAAGCCCGTAATTAATCAATTTGTTCATTAAATATCTCGTTTTGTTGTAAAAGAGTTACCTTTGTACTCAATTATTAAAACAGGATAAAGGTATTATGAAGCAAAATACATTCAGTATGGTGGGTGGCGTAGCACGTAATCCGCTGGTGCGTTTAGCCCAACCTGCTACAGTAGATATTGCCGCAGACGAACATATAGCTATTGTGGGTCCTAATGGTGGGGGCAAAAGTCTTTTTGTTGATACATTGACAGGTAAATATCCATTGCGTGAGGGAACCTTGAAATACGATTTCTCCCCTTCGGCAACTCAGACTGTTTATGACAATGTAAAGTACATAGCTTTTCGTGATACCTATGGAGCCGCTGATGCCAATTATTACTATCAACAACGGTGGAATGCTCATGATCAGGACGAAACTCCTGCAGTAAATGAGATGCTGGGAGAAATCAAGGATGAGCAGTTGAAACAGGAACTTTTTGAGCTTTTCCGTATCGAGCCAATGCTTGAAAAGAAAATAATCCTTCTTTCAAGCGGTGAGCTAAGAAAATTTCAATTAACAAAAACTCTTCTGACAGCTCCCCGTGTACTGATTATGGATAATCCATTTATTGGTTTGGATGCACCTACCCGCGAACTTCTTTTTTCTTTGCTCGACCGTTTGACAAAGATGTCTTCCGTTCAGATTATTCTGGTGCTTTCTATGTTGGACGATATCCCTTTTTTCATCACTCACGTCATTCCTGTTGATAAAAAGGTAGTATTTCCAAAAATGGAAAGAGAAGCTTATCTCGAGGCTTTTCGTTCCAGAGATTTGCCTGTATCTTTTGACGAATTGCAACAAAGTGTTCTTGATTTACCTTATGACGGGAATAACTATGACTCTGACGAAGTAGTGAAGCTTAACAAAGTCAGTATCCGTTATGGCGACCGTACGATTTTGAAAGACCTTGATTGGACTGTTTGCCGTGGCGAAAAATGGGCTTTGAGCGGTGAGAATGGTGCGGGGAAGTCTACTTTGCTTAGTTTGGTCTGTGCTGATAATCCTCAATCGTATGCTTGTGACATCAGTTTGTTTGGCAGGAAAAGAGGTACCGGAGAAAGCATTTGGGAGATAAAGAAACATATCGGCTATGTGAGTCCTGAAATGCATCGCGCCTATCTTAAAAATCTACCTGCTATTGAGATTGTTGCCAGTGGCCTGCATGACAGTATCGGGTTATATAAACGTCCTCAGCCTAGCCAGATGGCTATTTGTGAGTGGTGGATGAATATATTTGGTATTGCAGAATTGAAAGACAGGCCTTTCCTGCAACTTTCCAGTGGCGAACAGCGATTAGCCTTACTGGCACGTGCTTTTGTGAAGGACCCGGAATTATTAATATTAGATGAACCCCTTCATGGATTAGACACATATAATAGGCGTCGTGTGAAAAAGATTATCGAAGCTTTTTGCTGTCGTCGAGATAAAACGATGATTATGGTGACTCATTATGAATCCGAATTACCTAATACGATCACAAACCGTATTTTCTTAAAAAGAAATGGATAAGAATTTCTTTTTCTACTTGAAGATAGTGTAATCCTATTTTTTTTCTTGATGAAAACTATAAAGTCTAAATAAATAGTTATATATTTGAGTTTTCATTATTAGATGTAGATTGAAACAACACACACATATTGCTCATTTATTATTTTTTTGTCATGAAAAAGCACATCCTTTTTTTAATACTCTCCGTTTTGATCACAGGTTGTAGGCCAACCGGACAATTAACAAAGTATGTAAATCCTTTTTTAGGAACGGCTACTCTTTGGGAACCGGAAGATTTGGGGTATGTCCGTAAAATGAAACAGCGTACTTGGGGCGCTGAAGTATTTCCCGGAGCGTCGTTGCCTAATGCAATGGTGCAGTTAAGTCCTATAACCCAATTCCGTAGTGGAGCCGGATACCAATACGAAGATACAGTAATCTACGGATTCTCTCATACCAACAAAGGACATTGGAACCTGTTACATGTCCCTTTGCTGCCTGTAACCGGTGAAATCTCTCCGAGTGATTACTGTTCCAAATACAGTCACCGGAATGAATCGGCACATCCGGCTATTACCAAGTGTTTCTTGAAAGATATAATGTCAATGCCGAACTTACTTCTACGTTGCGCTGTGCTTACCATAAATATACCTTCCGGAAAGAAGATGATAAAAAGCTGGTAGCCGATATGATGCGGTCGAATAATCGGATTAGCGATTGGAGCATTCAAAAGGTGGATGAGAATACTTTTACGGGTTCTCAGAATGGCGAAGGAAGGATATACTTCTATGCAATCTCAAATTACAAGATAAAAGATATAGAGCAGGTAAAAGATGATAAACATGAAGTGTCCCTGGTTGATTTCTTGGACAGTAAAGGCTCAAATCCATTGGAACTCCAAATCGGTTTTTCTTTTGTAAGCATAGAAAATGCGAAGTTGAATCTGGAAAAGGAGATGATGGACAAATCGTTTGCTCAGGTTCGTGAGGAGGCTGATCATATCTGGGAAAAACAACTATCAAAAATAATCGTAAAAGGCGGTAGTGAACGTGAAAAAGGAATTTTCTACTCTTGTCTGTACCGCTCATTCTTGTGGCCGGTGCTACGAAGCGATGTGAACGGGGAATATACTGATGCTAAAGGCGAAGTGGTCAATGGTGGATTCAATAATTATACGGATCCATCTTTCTGGGATGACTATCGTAACAAACTGGTACTGCTGGAAATGTTATCACCGGATGTGACAGTAGATATTATTCGCTCTATCACTGACCGGGGAGAAAAAAGAAATGGTTATATGCCAACTTTCTTCCATGGCGACCATGCCTCGGTTTTTGTTGCTGGAAGCTACTTGCGTGGACTTCGCGGATTTGATCCTCAGGCTGCTTATCGGCTTCTGTTGAAGAATGCCACTATTCCCGGTCGCGGAGGTAGACCTTATTTGGATGAATATATCCGCCAGGCTGGATTGCAGAAAAAGACACCACGAATGTTCCTACTTGGGATGAGTATAAAGCTGCCGTAACGAAAACTGTAGAATATGCTTATGATGATTATGCTACTGCATTATTGGCTAAAGAACTGGGGGATGACGCTAATTATAAACTCCTGATGAAGCGTTCCGAAAACTATAAAAATCTGTTTGATCCCAGTACCGGTTTCTGGAGAGGGCGTATTGCTAATGGAGAATGGGTTAAAGATTTTGATCCCTATTATCCTTATTATGCTTATATGTACCGGGAGGCTAATGCCTGGCAATCTTTGTTCTTTGCTCCTCATGATCCGGAAGGAATGATTGCTCTCTATCCTAGCAAGCAGGCTGTGGAGATGAAACTTGATTCTCTGTTCTCCGAACCTTGGAGAGGATATGAAGCACACAACATGACAGGATTTATTGGAAATTATTGTCATGGTAATCAACCTGATCACAGTGTGCCATATACTTATTACTTCATTGGCAAACAAGAAAAAGCGCAATGCATGCTTGACAGTATTATGGATCATTTCTATGACATGGGAGCTGATAAACTGGCTTATTCAGGTATGGATGATGCCGGAGAAATGTCATCCTGGTATGTATTCAATGCTATCGGACTTTACACCTACTCGCCTGCTGATCCGGAATACATAATGACCGTTCCCTTATTCGATGAGATAGTATTCACTTTAGGCGACGGCACTCAGTTTAAAATTCGTAAAGACGGAAAAGGGAAGAAGATTACCAATATTACCTATGACGGCAAAAAGATAGATGGATGGTTCATCTCACATGATTTGCTCAAAAAAGGAAAAGAGTTGGTCATCCGAACGGAATAAGAATGTTTCGTAGCGACTTGATTCCCATAATTTGATTTTTGGTGTACAGAGATATTTAATACATCTATTATGAAAAACAAACTACTTTATTTATTATCGTTTTTAGTCATCACTTTTGCTGCACATGGACAAACACAACAGGGCAAAAAAGGATTTCTATCTTTTGATGGCGTACAGATTCATGCACTTTCCGACCCTGGCTTGCAGAGGTTCAAAATGGCATGGGCCAGTGATGATTCGGAAACACAAGTTGATTCGCAAACTTTATATGGCAATCAGCCTTCCTTGTTTATCCGGTCGTCACAGGGAAAAGGTGCCAAGGTGCAGTTTCATTTTTCAAATCGGGATATCGTGGGGAAGACAGTTGTTTTTAGTGGCAAATATAAATGCGCCCAAGCACGTAATGCCAAGGTCCGTTTTGCAATCGGACTCGATACTTTCTTAAATACCTTCGAAAATGAGAGTACTGAAGTAGAGTGCAATGGAGACCAGGATTGGCAAAGTTTTTCGGTGGAAATGCCACTAACACGTACATCGTTCTTTTTTTTCCGCTTGATGACATCAGGCGATATGAAACTCTGGCTTAGCGACTGTCAGGTGTTGATAGACGGACAATCGCTTGACATATTGGTGGACCCTTCTGCTGAGGTGGACAAGGATACGGAATTTATGCGTGACTCTCGTGTGGCTCTTACCGAACCTATACAGCAAGTAATGGAGAATCTGGTTGTATTAGGTAAGGTATGGGGATTTCTTAAATATTATCATCCTCAGGTAGTGATTGGAAAGTATAATTGGGACTTTGAGCTATTCAGGGTATTGCCTGAGATTGCACGTGCCCAGAATAAAGAGGAGCGCAATCGTGCTTTGAGTAAATGGATAGACAAGTATGGAGAGATTACAGAAACCGAAGATTATACAGTGAAAGATTCTACCCAATATCACAGGTTTGCTTATTTACAGTGGTTGGAAGACCCCATGCTTTTTGATACAGACCTGTCGGAAAAACTAGTAAAGATAAAGAATGCCAAACGAAATGGCGTACTTAATTACTATCTTCCTCCTTTGGCTGGGAAAGAGGAAGTGGAGTTCCGCAGAGAGAAAGTTTATCCAGGGATAAGTTGGAAAGATCAGGGATTTCGTCTTCTCACACTTTACCGGTTATGGAATGCTGTCGAATATGGTTTTCCATATGTCAATCTTACAGATCACCCTTGGTCTACGCTTTTGGAAAAATATCTTCCGGAATTTTATAATCCGGTTTCCGGAAGTGAATTGTATCTTTCTATACAAAAGTTGTTGGCAGAGATCAATGACTCGCATGGAACGTATGAACTTCCGGTCAAAGGTTCCAGAATGCGTGGGCTTCCTTTGGGGATAACATTAACTGCGGATGGTAACTATGCAGTAGAATCTACCCATTTGAAAGAAATAGATAGGGGAACCGTTATTAAAGCTGTAAACGACAAGTCTGTTCAAGAGCTTATCGAAGAATTCCGTCCAATCATAGCCTCTTCGAATGAAAACACCTTAAAAAGAGACGTGGCTCGTAGAATGTTTTTAACTAAAGAAGAGGAAGAAACTGTTACTGTAAAAGAGGGGAAAAGGACTTCTAAAAGGAAAGTTCATACTCAAGTTTATACCATGCCCGAAGCAGTGGGACGAAAAATGCCTGAGGAGTATGATTTGGACTCGAAAGATATTATTTATATCAATGTTGCGCAAATAAGTGTGGAAAGGTTGAATGAACTAATGTCCGGCCGTATAAATTCAAAAGGGCTTATACTGGATATGCGGCAATATCCGCAACTATATACCAAGGATATCCTTGAAAAATATCTGTATCCTAAGCCTGTTCCCTATATGTGGTTCTCTATGAATTCAAAAAAATATCCGGGCAATTACTTTCTGGATATAAAGGGAAATGTCGGTCCGAAAGAGAATCCGGATTATTTTAAAGGAAAGATTGCTATTTTAGTCAATGAAGGGACGCAGAGTTTCGGAGAATTATCTTCCATTGCTTATCGGGCAGCTCCACGCAGTGCAGTTATCGGGACTCAGACAGCCGGAGCAAATGGACATATCGGTTACTTTTTTCTTCCTTACGGAATAAAAATCAATTATACCATGGCCGGTGCTTTCTATCCCAATTGGGGAATGAATCAACGGGTAGGAGTGAAGATAGATATTCCTGTGGTGCAGACGGTGGAAGATGTGAAATATGGAGAAGATGCGTGGATTAAAAAGGCGATAGAGTATATAGAAGGAGAATAAGGTATGATATGAATTCCATAGATTTTGTATGTTTTCAATTAAATGAGAACAATAAAAAACTATGGAATTCATACTAATATCAATATGAAATCAGTATTGGTTCATGTCATATTTTCCTGTAACTTCTTCTCTTATAGTGAAATAAAATGAAGCAACCATTATGACTGAAGATTCATCACATAATATCGGTTTCCATACATTGAATGTTTTGCAAAAAATCCCATTGCCGGAAGATGTGAAGTTAGCTGTTTCACAGATGTGTCTTTCATCGCAGATGAATTAAATCGATGTAATGTATTGTAAATCTCAGCCGCGGTAAGCCAAATACCTTTTTCTGTTTCCATAGGTCGTCGGTAACAATTATAAAACACATCTTCTAATGGTGACTGACGGTAATAGGCTTTATTGTGTTGTTGTAGCAGTTGCTCTTCTTCATGGTTTAGAAAATCAGGCTTACCCGCTTTCAGTTCCGCTTTTAGTTGGGCGTATATCTGTTTGTGTTCCAGAGGTTCTTCCGAGATAGCGTGCAACACCTCTACGCAAAGGAAACGGCGGCTTCCTGTAGGATCGGTTAGTATCTGGTAGCAGTTAGTCGTAGCTATAAATGAAGCTAGTCTGTTCTCGTTTACCCATCCCAATCGTTTACCACGGAAAATAGGAATATTGACCATTTGGAGCAAATTTTTTAGGTTTGCTTGTTGGCTCTCTCTGATTTTATCGAATTCATCCAGATTAATCAATCCATTTTTAACAAGTTTCCTTTCGGGGAAAGTGCTGGTAGCCAGATTTAAATTATCAAGATAGTAATATCGGAGTGAGTCCGGTAGTAAAGATCTACAAAAAGTACTTTTGTTCAATCCTTGCTTACTGCTGATTAAAATAGGAGTCAGTGTATTGGCATGAGTCCGCTCTACGCCGGTCCATTGTGAGGCCATGGCCCGTAACCAATAGCGTCCGCATTTTTGCCATAACTCATTGTTTGATACTCTTAGTAATAAAGGAGTTACGCGGTCTATCTCATCCCATTGTGGAAGCTCTTGCATATAAAGATGAAAAGGATTATAAGCTTCCACTTTGTTGGATAATACTAAAGTTGGAATGTCGTTTCTCCAACAAGGGATACCTTCCAGCCGGGCATCTACAATCATTCCGTTCATTTCCCTTTCACTAATTGGGCGAAAGCGGTCTGTTGTGTTTTTTAATTGGAATTCGGTGGCTCCTGTCAGAGTGTTATAGCGGAATGTAAAGTGTTCTAATAGATATTTCCGCAGCTGAACGGTCATAGTCTGACTCCTATTCCTTTTTGAGGTCCCGTCGGGACTTTCTTGCTTTTCTGTATTTACCTTTTTCTCCGGTTTGTCGGATACATTTGTCTCTTTGTTAGTCTGTTCTTCTATGCGTGCAAGTAATTGTTTCAACGTCTCTAACATTTTTTGAATCATTGTTTTCATTTTTGTTCTATTTTATAGTTAATACTTCGAGAATGTGAGACGCAAATATATAATTCGAAAAAGCGGATTTGCAACTATATAGATAAATGATTTTCAAAAAAGTGAGTTATCTAAAATTATTCGATAAAGTATTGTTTTTAACTAAATAAATTAGTAATTTTGATGTATCATATTAATTGTAGCACAAATTGTGCGATGGCTGTTTCGCATTTTGTGCAACAACTGTTGTATGATATATGAGTTAGCTGTTGCACATAATGTGAGTCGGTCAATAGATTGGCATAAAATAAATAAAACTACCGCGTAAATTAGCTAACAGTTGCGCACAATACAATTAGTATATGAGTGCACTTTATGATTTCTTTCTGACTCCCCAACCTAAAGATTCCAATAAAAAAAGATATCATGCCCGTTTGGTGGTACGTGATACGATAACCCTCGAAGATATTGCAGGAATTATAGAATCAAGAAGCAGCTTGAGAAAAGGTGATGTCATCGGGTCTTTTATAGAGTTTGCCAATGTTTTCAAAGATGAACTGTCCAATGGGAACAGTATTCATATTGAAGGGGTCGGTTCATTTCGTATTAAGGCGGAATCTCCGGAGGTTCGGTCGCCTAAAGAAATACGTGCGGAGCATATACGCTGTGCAGGAGTTGTTTTTACTCCGGAAAAAGAACTCCTTCGGAAGTTGAAAGCAACTACCTTTGAGAAAGTTCGTGAAACACGTCGTTCACAAGAATTGAGTGATATTGAGATTGATGGAAAATTGGCGGAATTCTTTAAAGATCATGATTATATCACTACGCGTCAGCTCTGTGCGTTGTGTGGACTACGAAAGGCTACTTCTCTCCGTCGGCTACAGAAGCGGGTAGAAGAAGGAAGAATGACACATCCCGGATATCTTCGTTCTCCTTTTTATTTCCCTGTTCCGGGATGGTTTGGAGTGTCACGAAATAGATGATGCAATGCAACTAATTGGATAATAGTGTGATATGCAAAAATATGACGATGAAGGAAAGTGATTTTCACTTTGTGTTTTATTCAATTTACAGGTATGTTACAGTTAGAATTGTTGCAAACCAAAATAAAATATTATGAAATGCCCATGATTGAGGTATGAATCAACGTAATGAACTGACAATAGATATACTTATAATTTTATTTATGATGAAAGACAATATATGTAATACGAGTAATAGAGAGTGGAGTCTTGGAAAAATAAAAGTATTGATTTTATTTTTTCTGTTTTCTATTAAAGGCATTGGCCTTGTATGTAGTCAGTAGTTAAATCAACAACGAACACTTACCCTTTCTGAAATGATTGATCTATTTAAGACGAAATCAGAAGTCATCAATCGAACACCTGATCTTGAAGGGTTCAATGTACTATTTGAATCAGAGACTGGATATCCTCATGTTTTGTCTTCGTCTTGCCCATTACTTCCTATGGCAGAATTTGATAGGTGTTGTGGAGAATGGGTTAATGATGGAGATTCATTGTATCTGAGGAGAATTAGAGGTTACAATGCTTTGGAATATGAAAAAGCTTTAATTCAGAAATATGGTAAAGGAGTAACAGGAATGAAAGGAATACCTGCTACATGGTTCACTGGAGAAATAATAGATTATTAATCTCCTGTAGTTTTTTAGGAGATACACTTACTGCCTGGAGAACGCGAATAGAGGTAAATAAAGGAAAAATAATATCCCGTAAGAGAATTAGTTATCAGAACGGATCCGGAGCTCTCATACATTTGGGAAATGAACAAGTGCTTGCAGAGCAAATGGGTCCCATAAAATGTACTATTTATAGTATGGATGGTATCTGGTCAGATGTTTATTATTATAGTGCTGTTGGATTCGCCAGATTTATGAATGTGGAACATGCAGTCAAGGTTCCTGCACATATTTCTCAGAAAGAGGAATTCTCAATTCTGCTTGCTAATGATACAGATGGTAAGCCGCTTTTATATCTATTGTCTCCGTCAAATCCTAACAAAAATATCTGTCTTCTTTTCGATCTACTGAAAGAGGCATCCGAAAATCTGCCTTTGTGGAGTGTAGACCCATTAGAGACTATTCATGGAACTCTTATTCCAGGCGCTTTTTTTCGAGTTTCATATGCAAACCGGAAGTGGGAGTTTACAAATTATCTGAATATACCTTATGATTAATATGGCATCTAGTTATCATTGCAAATTCATGATGTAGAAAAAATGTTTGAAAAGAGATATTTCACAGAATGGATGATCGGGAAAAATCAGTAGATGATTGTTTCTAGTGGTGGAGATCACGTTGTTCGTGCGCAAGATTATGATGAAAGAGGCAACGAACTATTGGATGTCAAATATTGGGATAATAGACAAATCATGATTGATTATATTACTCGGTATGGAATGACGATGCGTATGGAGATGAAAGAAAATGATTTCACTTTGTTTTCTAAGTGCTTTTGAATAGTCTATATTATAAAAGTATATGTTCCTCGTGTTGTTTTTCTTGTTCCGAAATAGTTTGTTATTGAGAAGCCGATAATGTACAGAAGCGGTTGTCCTGTATTTCCGCTTTCTTTCTTGCAGATTCAACGCTTTTGTTATATATTTGCCACTCTGTATTCGTTAAATCAGTCTGATACATCTTTTTTTAGTTTGTTCGCTTCAAAGAAAGAAACTATCCCATTGATACGGAAACTTCATTAGATAAAAATCAATCATTTTTAAACAGGAACTTAATTGAAAAATGATTTTATGAAAAAGATTACTCGTGCAAATTTTGAGGGTTTGCGTCAACGTTACCCAGTTTTAAACAAAGAAAAGATGCGTCGTTATGTAGGTGGTAACTCTACTACTCTATACGATGAGAGTGATTTGGCACTTTTAAATGTTTATACTTTAGATATAGACATGGATGCTTGTTCGGCTGTTGGGAGTGACAAGGCTGATGAAATGGAAGAGGATGTTTGGACATCGGATTTGGGAATTAGTGTATTCTCTGCAGATGACTACGGGGCTAGTGGTTATGGCTTTTATGGTGGCTTTGGTGGTGGTAGTTATGGAGGTCACGACTGGGATATTGATGGAGGGTATTTGGATGAAGTTGTTATATATGGAAGTAATAATTATGGTTATATGCTTCCTGAAGTTACGATTTATGGAGAAAAACCTGATAACGTTTATCCGGATTGGTATTATTATGATCCATGGGGAGAAGATTTATATTTAGGAGATTATGATGATCATAGTTATCCATGGGGGGGATATTATGATGGATATTATATTTATAATAATTGGAACGGAAATAGTGGCGGTGGTGGCGGATCTAGCAGTGGACCTTCAAGTAACTCATTGACAGATGGAGTTAATATTGAAAACTTTACTTTTAATACAGAGTCTGAAGCAGCCTTCCATGAACAATTGACTAAGATTCTTGAGAGTAATTCAATTCTTAAAAATTTACTTAGTTATATGAATAAAGGTTATGTGCATTTGACATTTAGCATAAGTGAAATGAATCAAAACGTTCCGGCTTCTACTGATTGTAGCTCTGATACGTCATTTTGCATGACTTTTAATACTCAATTTATAAATGAAGATGGTTGGAATCGTATTTTGAAGGGTGATAATATTGGCTATGATTGGAATAAAGTGAAAACAAAGGAAGAAGCTTTAGTAGTTATATTAGCTCACGAAGCTCAACATGCTAATCATATTGCAAGATATTATGACGTTACTAAACAAGCTAATGGTGATGCTGTGATAGCAGCTCGTATATTTAGAGAACAAGGATATAGTCAAGAATTTGTTAATATATTTATTGATGAGAATACTCACAAGTATAAAGAATATTTTGCTGACGGTTTGCATGATTATATGAAAAAATATAATCATGGTGTGATCGATACGGCACTAGATGAATATAGAAATGACTTTAAATAAGAGAATATGAAAAATATAGGTTATGTCTTTTTCTTTTTCTTTTTAATATCTTGTAAAGTAGGGAATAAGAACAAAGTTGTGGAACTTCCTGTTGTTGAAGAATTAACAAAACTGGAGAAGCTCTTTTTATTACCTCAGGATTCGGTCATGGATTATTATGATTTGTCAAATGATAGTATTGTGGCTTTTCCTGATTTATCAGGTTATATAATAAAGTCACTTAATTTGTCTGGTAATTTGTTGGATACCCTTGTGATAGATTTTTTACCTCAAAAAATAGAGAACTTGAATCTTTCACATAATCACTATAAAGCTCGTGTGTATATAGGAGAGAATGCAATACCTTTTTTGAAAGAATTGGATTTCTCTTATAATTCCTTGAGTAGTATCGGTATAAGCGAGCCTTTATATCGGATTATACTATCGCATAATAATCTTAGTACTATTACCTTAAATCATAAAAATATACAATACCTGGATATTTCATATAATTCTAATTTGGCAGAACGTGTTGATTTTGACCCATCTAAGATAGATACTATAATACGAGATGGAGTTGCTGATGGTAAACGTTTGATTAGTAAAATGCGTGTAGGAATAATTGATGATGATTGGGGAGATACACGATAAAGTTCGCTTTTCAATGTATTGCTTATTTTATAGAATTATTTTTAAGAGATAAAATACAATAAAAATATGAAGGGATGAATTATTGATCTTATCAAGATACTTTAGCTTTTTGTTAATAAATAGTTAAAATGTAAGAATAAATATATTCATGCTTTTAAAAAATGTTTTGGTTTCTATAAATAAAGTTTGTCAAAAGATAGATATAAAGTGAATAAAGTAGGAATTAGGACGTTGTTAAATGATATTTTAAGTCTTTGTGTTCAGAGCATTGACGGACAGAATTATCAGGATATTGATATCATATTGCTTAAACAAACCATAAAGAAACTTCCTGAGGAGTTGAAAGTGACCGGTGGACCGGTCTTGGAGAAGATCGATTGTTTGGATTGCTTTGTGGATATGAATGCATTGGATGTGTGGTATGATAATGCATGGTGGGGAATATTGTATAATGTGCCTATTCTAGAAGAATTATCCTTCGACGATATAACAATGTATATAGATAAAAAGATTCAAGGTTCTTTTTATGATATATCGATGATTAATAGTAAATTATCTTCGGCTGGATTATGGTTAATGTCAAAGTAAAGATAGATATGTAATTGTATTAATTGAAAAATGATTTTATGAAAAAGGTTACTCGTGCAAATTTTGAGGGTTTGCGTCAGCGTTGCCCGGTTTTAAACAAAGAAGAGATGAGACATTATGTGGGTGGTAATTTTATTCTCTACGATGAAAATGAATGGCTTCTTCCCAATCCGCATGTAGCAGATATAGAAATGGTTATGGATAACAGCTCTGCCATTACTAATAACGAAGAAACTGAGGAAATAACAAATGATCTATGGGCACCGGATATGGACATGGGGCTTATCTCTACAGGGGGATATGGATATAACAACAGCTATGGCGAATATGGCTGGGATATGGACGGAGGAGAACTGGATGGAGTAGTCATTTATGGGAACTACTATGGGAATGATCATTATACAGAAGAAGAATATTAGGATATGGTTTATAATGGTACATGGGAGGGAGGATATGTAGATGGATGGGGATATACATTTCCTGATGTTTATATATTCCCAGGTGATGGAGACTATTATACATTTCCGGACTATATAAGAAGTGAATCAATGGATAATCTTGAGTACTTAATGGAGAGTGTTTTAGATAAAATAATTGATGTAATTAAATATACAGGAGTACTTTCTGATTATTGGGATTATATGGAGAATGCAATGGATCGCATGCATAGAGATATACAAGCAACATTATTACAAATGGGATATGATAGTTCTGCTTTATTTTATATTGATAATGAAGTGATTAAAAGTGGGAATTCATATCGAATAAAGTTCAATGTATATGATGCTAAGAAAGGAAATTGGATATTATCAAGGGAGATTACTGTATTCGGAAATATCTATTAAATAAATTTTCAATAGTACAAATATCATATTCATTAATCAATTTGTTTATTAATAAAATCATGAAGGTAGCCATTTCTATTCTGCTTCTTTTAAGTAGTTTGTATACTTGTTTTGCTCAGCAACAAAATATAACAAAACAAGTTTCTGACATTCTTAGTTTTGCTCCGGAAGGAGAATGGAAAAAGGGGAAACATGCTGCTTTTTTTATGATGATTGACAGTACACAAACCTATAAGAATAAACACCCAGTTCAATGTAACCAATGTTATATAGGGGGAGTGTACTTTATGCTGCAAGGAACAATATACAACCGGTTACCTCTTCCTGTGATTAATGAAGACAGCATGGAAGTATCATTAACCTGTAAAAGTCAGGAATTGAAACGCGGTTTTCTAGCAATAAACGGTATTGATGAAAAAGAAGAGGTACTCTATTCGGATACTTTATTTTTCAACAATTGTAAAGAATGGAAAACATTCCGGAAAAACGTATCATTGTGCGGAGTAGTTCTACTGGGACTTACTATCGGAATCAGAGGAAATGACACCATTTTTACTGCAAAGAAGAATGTGGGTCGTAAAAAAAGTATACAGAATCTGTGGCTGGATAGAATAGAAATGAAAGTAAACGGCAAAAATATAACAGACTACACTACATATCCCTTCTTCGCAGAACCTCCTTTACATAAAGAAGATATTATGATGTGGAGCGATTCATTGCCGCATTCATTTAGAGATAAGGATATAGTGGCTTTTGGAGAAACAGTTCATGGAAGTGAAAACATTAATTGCACAATGATCCGGTTGTTTATGAACGAAATAAAATATGGAGGGCGCAAACTGATTCTACTCGAATTGCCCTTATCCAAAATGTTATACGTTAATCGGTTTGTACAAGGAGACAGTGCTTTTCAGATTGATAAAATTAGTTCTATAATTGAGTTTTCTTTATTTTCTGACGCTTGGATAGACTTCTTCCGTTGGCTCAAAGAATATAATTCAACGACAAAAGAAAAAGTATGGATATTAGGAACAGATTTCGATGTTAGTGCATATTTGGAAACAGAATTGGACTTATGTGAATATCTTCTTACAATTAACCGCTCCTTACAAAATTCACAACTTAGGAAATTTGCTCAATTGATATTAAAATCAAAAGAAATCCATCAGGAATCTATAGCATTCTTTCAATCACAAAACTATTTTGAGAAAGAGCTCGGAAAACAGGAGGCACAGCTCATACAGACATGTTTACAGTTGATTGAAAAAGTGAAATACGAACAGCTTTCACGCGATAGTCTTATGTTTGAACAAATACAAGTCATGATGGAATTGTTCTCATCTCATCGTCCTGTAAAAGCAATGATCTATAGTCATTTAATGCATGTAAAATACACCTCTAACAATGCCGATCAGTCTATTATTTCCATTCCATTTGGTGCTTTGTGCAAACAACATTACAGTGACCGTTTTTTTACTGTCGGTATTTTTACAGATAGAGGAAAAACCTTGAACTATCATTATTTAAAAAAAATGGAGTATTGCCTTTTGAATCAGTCCAAGCCTGGTTCTTTAGAGTATTGGTTGAATCAAGTTCCTTTAGATAGTTTCTATGTTCCCCACTCACTCCTGCCCACAAAATTATTATTCAGTCGTTCTGTAGGAATAGCTCCTAATGAAATGACAGAGTGGATAAATCCTTCACATCAAATGGACGGAATATTATTTATCAAAGAAAGCATTCCTCTGCAAAAAAAATCATTAAATGTAAGCAAAGATAACAACACTTTTATATATCGATATAAGAAATGTTGGGATGAGTTAAAAAATGAATAATATAATGATGAAATATCTAATACCTAAAATTCTTCATCAAATCTGGTCAGATAAAGAGAAGCCTTTACCAGCAGAGTTTGCAAAAATGGCAGAAACATGGAAATATGATTATCCTGAGTGGAAATACATCTATTGGAATGAGCAACGGATGAATGATTTCATTTTGGAATATTTTCCTCAATATTGGAATATTTACAATGGTTTCCCGCTAAACATACAAAGATGGGATGCTATCAGGTATTTAATTCTCTATCAAATGGGAGGAATGTATGTTGATTTTGATTTTGAATCGCTACATCCTATGGATGAGTTACTTTGCGATAAGATATGCTGTATTTCTAGAGAACCGGCCTCCCACAGTAAAATTTTCAAAAATAGTTTTATCATCAATAATTCATTGATGGCAGCGATTCCCAAACATGTATACATGGAAAAAATTATTCATCACGTTTTTTCGAAAGAGAACCTACGATACGCTCACTCGATTGCCCATTTCAAAGATAGTGTGTTTAACATAACAGGACAATGGGTGTTAGGAAGAATATACAATAGTTTACCGGAAGAAGAACGAAAAAAAAGTTTATTTGATACCACCTACGTATATTAACCCTTTCGATCTTTCCCTTGCCGCTATTGCCAAGAAGGGCTGTTGGGACAGATGTCTCGAACAAAGTGTAAGAGAGGCCTATGCCATACATTATTATTTTGGGACTTGGGCAAAATAAAAAATATATGGATATAAATAAACAGCTACAGTTAATAGCGAATAGAATGGATATTTATCTGAAAAAAACAGAGAATATCGGACTGATGGAAGGGAAAATGGGAGTAGCATTGTTCTACTATGAGTATGCGAGATATACTGGCAACACAGTATATAATGAACAGGCTGATAATCTACTGGATGAAATATTTGATCAAATTGGGAAAATCCAGATAAATGATATTGAACAAGGGCTTTCTGGAATAGGCTGGGGAATTTTATCTTACTGCTCAAGGCTTCGTAGAAATAGCTAATGATGCTTTAATCGATATAGAATCCAAGATTTTTTCTGGGAGCTCGGTGGGTTTTGGTTCTGATTTTTCCATGCTTTCACCAGCGGTTTACCTGTTATCTAAATCACTAAATAAAAGGATACTGACTATTTACAACAATCAAGTGAAGGATTTGTTAAATACATGTCGGTATTATTGCCTGAATATTTATGATTATAAACGGAAACCTTTGGATTTGCTAAATTCGATGTTGTATTTTCTCCTTAATTTAAAAGAGGAGGAAATTTATATGGTAGAAACTGATAAATTAATTTGGAAAATCTTAATTGAGCTGTTGGATTGTGTGAAATTTGAGGATGAAGAACATGGAGATATTGTGATTCTTTTAAATTTATTGAATAAAATAGGTTCATCTCCTTTAAAGGAAAAAGTGGTAGAGATGGTGGGATTTTCGTTTAATAAAAATCGGAAATGGTCGATAGAAAGTTATAAAAAAGTGCTATGGCAACAAATCCTTTTTTCACAGGGAGGTTGTCATGTGGTTGTCGATATAGACATTAATGGATTATTATATCAAATTACAGATATGCCTGAAAAACGACAGGAAATAAGTATTCCTTTAGGATTGTATTTAATGAATAAAGGAAATGAAACACTATGATTATCTAATTGTCGATGCAGGAGAGTTTAGGGTAATAGTTGCCTATTGATTGGTAGTCAAAGGAATATCTTGTATTATCATTGACAAACGTAATTATGTTAGCGGCAATGTGTATACGGAAAAGATAAATGATATTATTGTACACAAATACGGTACACATATATTTCATATTAATATTAAAAAGGCATGGGAATATATGAACTTGTTTGCTCATGCCATATTTTACATGGAGGAATATCTGGGGTAACCTGACCGTTTTCTTCTAATTTCCATTAAAGATTAGAAAAATAATTTATGCCACAAACCTAATTGAGAACCTGAATGGGAAGGTCAGGAAGTACACCAAATCAAAGCTGTCATTCCCTTCGGATGATGCGGTGAAGAAAATGGTATACCTTATCTTTGATGGAGATTGGGAAGATATGGACACAACCTATTCATAACTGGGGATTGATTATGAACCAATTTATGCTTATGTTTGAAAACAGAATACAGATATGAGTAGAACTTATAACTGAACCCTGTTTACAATTACACAAAATTGTATACAGTGTCTATTAAAGAAAATCCTGAATCCCTGTTTTTGTATGCATTAATAACCACTTGGATCATATATCTAAATTTAGTTATGACGTTTTTAATAAGTTCGTCTCTATATCTATCGTTCGTCTGCCAATATGATTCTATTCCCGAACAAAGTTTATTTAATTATCTCATTAACAGATGAATTGTCTTGCAGCTATAACTGTTGGCTGTGTAACTATTACTGCAACAAGAAAGCTATTCCTATCCATAACAATATGACGTTTGATGCCTTTTATTTTTTTATTGTCGTCAACTCCATTCAGAGACTGGGTATTACCTCATTTAACGCTTTGGCTATCTATTTTACCAACACTGGGCTCCAGTTTTGATTACAAATCATATTTTCGCTTTCTTATTTGCAGGTTCAACACTTTTGTTATATATTTACTACTCGGTTTCCATTGAATCTGTTTGATACATCCTTATTATTTGTTTGGTCGCTTCAGATAAAGCATTTATTGTGCAGGGACAGAAACCTTTTTAATTTTTTATTTAAACCATTTTAAAACAGGATTTAAACAAATT
>NZ_BAKK01000012.1 GCF_000614145.1 Bacteroides faecichinchillae JCM 17102
TTAATCAGCCTATGTATTTTTACGCTCTAGATTACGCATAAATTCCGTTAATTTTCGCTGAGCTAGTTCCTTGTCACCCTCCAAAAGTATCCAATCTAAAAGCGATACCATGTTCTGATTCCTAAGAAACTCATCTCGCAATTCTTCCTTTTTATTTATCTCTGATAACATTTCTTGCTTCTCTTCAGAAGTAAGCTCATCCGTAAAATATTTAGTTAGATCAATTCCCATTCTTTTGTTTCTCTTTTTATCAAAGAACGATTATCAAGGGAAATACCCCTAAAAATACCTGATAATTTTCCAAAATCTTATGCAGCAAGACATATACTCAATTTTCCTCTTAACTTTTTCAGTGCAATACTCATTTGACATTCAACCGTATTCACCGATATACCAAGACGCTCGGAGATTTCCCTATATTTTAGGCCTTCCATACGACTTAACATAAATATATCACGACATCGTTTTGGCAAACTATTTATTGCCTTACGAATCAAGACTTCCGTCTCATTCCCTTCAGAGATATTACATATATCAAAACGATCTAAAGATTGCAATTTCAAGCTTAGTTCTATTTCAAAAGAAGACTGTATGTGTTCTACGTACTTCTGTTCAAAAGCTTTGTGCTTCAGATAATCTAAACATCTGTTTTTTACAAGTCGGAAAAGATAAGCACTCATGTTTTCAATAAGGTCTATTGACTCTCGTTTCTCCCACATGTCAGTAAAGACATCTTGAGTTATATTTTCAGCATCTTCTTCCAAGATCACATATTCTCTTGCAAAGCGAACCAGTTTAGAATAATAAGTAATATACAATTCTGAAAATTCCATATTTGTTTTTCATTTAGATTAAGTACTCAATTATTAAAAATCTTATACTGCAAATATAGAAATGGAAAAAGTATATTTCTTATGTGTGGTAGGCTTTAAAGTAAACGATTACAAACTTACAATCAACATAATCATTTATAATTCAACAAATTACCCACATCGTTTTAAAACTATTTGGTAAATCAAATAGAATTACTTTTGAGACAAAGAACCAAGTTTTTTGACCTCTTCTTCGAAATGATTCCCTTCAAGTATAGACATTCTCTTCACTTTACTTTTATAATTATATATCGTCTGAACAGAATAATGCAAAAAGACAGCAATCTGTCCAACATCTACAATTCCTAAACGCATCAAAGCAAATATACGTAACTCAGTATTCAACCGTTCTTTTTCCGGCTGATATTGTTCTTCCGGTTTCAAAAGTGCATTGAACTCTTCTACAAAGTTCGGATATAACTTCAAAAATGCCTTATCAAAATTAAGATATAACTCTTCAAGTTCTTTTTCAAAAGGACGGGATGATGCTTTATGTAATTCATCAATCTGTCCTGTTTTTATTTTCCGATTAACATTCCTCCTGTATTCATCAAGCTTATTTATATAAACAGCACATTGATTCATAAAGTATCCAATATACTTTTCTTTAATCAGATTAGCCTCATCAAGGTTCTTATTCAAGGCTACCAATTCTTCATTCATTACCTTGAGATTCTTTCTAGCTCTTGAAACTGCTTTTGTCTGTTTATACGTAAAATATAGAGTAATGGCAAGGGCTATCGCAAACAAACTGACCAACAATATATAAAAACGAAGATTCTGTTTCTGTTGCTCTAACCGATATAAATAAGTATTTTCTATAATAGGATGAATACGGGCAATCACAGTGTTTTTAAAACGGGAATTATAAAAAATAGCATCATCCAACGCTACTTTTATATAATTATAAGCCCTATTTATATCCCCTTTATGGTAAAGCTTTACCGCCAAACTTAGTAATGCTTCATTCTCTTTTACAGCCAGTTTCGTATCTGTTATCGCTGCCAAAATCAAATATTTCTCTTCAACATCAAGATTACCAGCCAATCGGTTAGCTCTCGAAAGTCCCATAGACATCATCGCATATCCATGAGTATCCGGTTTTTCTTTATTATATATTTTAGTTAATATTGGAATAGCCTCTCTTACACGACCACTTTCCTGAAGTTTAATTGCTTTTTCCTTTAAATACTCATCTGATTTTTCCGATAGAATGCTCATTACTGTGTCACGATAGGCTTCTTTCTTCACTATATATTCACTTGAGAACCTTTCATCATCAGTATATTTAATCAGGTTTTCATAATATCGAATATTATTCCAGCAATAAATAGCCTTCAAATAATTAGGCAAACTATGACACTGAATGGATTTATAAATATCATTAGCCTGAACAAATAGTCCGGACAAGGAATAAACAAATGCTAATTGAAGTTTACTTTCCAACAAATGTTCTTTATCATTAAGACTTTTAGCTATTTCTATATTTTCCTGTATATATTGTTCAGCAGAATCACAAACAAAAGTTCCATATTGCTGAATAATCTCAGCATTCAAACGAAACAAATCCTCCAAAGTCTGTTGCTGCACTTTCTTCAATTTCAAGTCTTTTATGACATCTTTTTTCTTATCCGTATACACCTGACGTTCAGATATTACCCTGTCTAAAACAGTCAATAATGAATCATTCTCATTACCTGCATAGAGACTGAAAAAGGATGTTGTTAAAAACATTACAAACCAAAGTGTGCGTTTCATATCTTAATAATCTTAATCTTGCAAAAAATATATTTTTTTACGTGTATTCCATCAAAAACTGCATAAATCATTACTTTTATTACATTTTTTAACCATACATAAAAATATCATAGTACAATAAAAATAGATGTTTGTAATAACTTTCATATGGAAGAAAGGAGATTTCATCACAAGCCACGTTAAAAAAAGCTTTTTTGTAATATTGAGTTTGCAAAAAGTATGAATATTAATTCTATATTTGCGGTCATTAAAAGAGAAAGATGAAACAAAGCTTAAAATATGGATTACTCTTGGCATTAGCTTTGCTAATTCACTCTGTCACTAATGAGACAGTGGAAAATATTTACAAAGCTTCCTACCCGACTTATAGTCAGGAACAATGCTATTTATCTCAAGAGTCACCAGGCCACAATACACTTGAAAGGCTTTATCATTTTTACTCTACTCAATCTTGCGATATGAGCCATGTGGATGTGGTGCATATTCCGGCAGATAAAAGCATGTTATTACCCATCGCATATCTCCGCGAACATAAAAAGAAAACAACTCCATCCTATTCTCATTTACCTCACGTGCCAAATTATTTCTATGACCCTATAACACATTATATATATGGTCTGAGGAAAATAATTATTTAACGAATAATTCAATACTTATTCGATTTATCGTTCGGTTTACTTCTTAATCCGGTGGGAACAAGAAGTTTATTACTTATCTTTTATATAATATTCAATCTAAACAGCTATTGAAATTATGAATTTTACATTGTTAGTTGTTGTTTTACTGACGGCACTTGCTTTTGTTGGTGTAGTTATAGCTCTTTCACGAGCTATCTCGCCCCGTTCGTATAACATACAAAAGTTTGAAGCTTATGAGTGTGGTATACCAACACGTGGTAAATCATGGATGCAATTTCGTGTAGGCTACTATCTTTTTGCCATCCTGTTTCTAATGTTCGACGTTGAAACAGCCTTCTTGTTTCCATGGGCAGTGGTCATGCGAGATATGGGACCACAAGGACTTGTTAGTATCCTTTTCTTTTTTATTATTTTAGTTCTGGGACTTGCTTATGCCTGGAGGAAAGGAGCTTTGGAATGGAAATAACTAAAAAGCCAAAAATAAAATCAATTCCTTATGAGGAGTTTATTGACAATGAATCATTGGAAAAATTGGTTCAAGAACTCAATGCAGGAGGAACTAACGTTGCTCTCGGAGTTTTGGATGATTTTATCAACTGGGGACGCAGTAATTCACTGTGGCCACTTACATTTGCCACGAGTTGTTGTGGTATCGAATTTATGGCATTGGGTGCCGCTCGTTACGATATGGCCCGCTTCGGGTTTGAAGTAGCACGTGCCAGTCCACGACAGGCGGATATGATCATGGTTTGCGGAACGATCACCAATAAAATGGCTCCGGTACTGAAACGTTTGTACGATCAGATGCCTGATCCGAAATACGTGATTGCTGTAGGAGGCTGTGCCGTAAGTGGAGGACCTTTCAAGAAATCTTATCATGTAGTAAATGGGGTAGATAAAATTCTACCTGTAGACGTATTCATACCAGGATGTCCGCCACGTCCTGAAGCTTTCTATTATGGAATGATGCAGCTACAACGTAAAGTGAAGATAGAGAAATTCTTTGGCGGAACAAACAGAAAAGAAAAGAAACCGGATTACTTAAAAAATGAAGAGTGAGAAATGAAGAATGATGGATAAATTGCGATTTCTAAAATTGTATAGAGGTTCTTCATTCTTAATTCTACATTCTTAATTTAATAGATTTATGCAAGAGATACAATTTATAAAACCAGCAGCACTACACGATGAAATGCTGCGCTTGCGGAAAGAAAAACAGATGGACTTCCTCGAAAGTCTTACCGGTATGGATTGGGGAATAGCAGACGAAAAAGACACACCTGAAACTCTTCGTGGTCTAGGAGTAGTCTATCATCTCGAATCGACTTCAACCGGCGAACGGATTTCTATTAAAACAGCAACTCTAAACCGAGAAACGCCAGAAATTCCATCGGTCAGCGATATCTGGAAAATAGCTGATTTTTATGAGCGTGAAGTATTTGACTATTATGGAATTGTCTTCATCGGTCATCCTGATATGCGTCGTCTATATCTACGTAACGATTGGGTAGGTTATCCAATGCGTAAAGACAATGACCCGGAAAAAGATAATCCACTCCGTATGGATAATGAAGAGACTTATGATACTACCCAGGAAATAAAGCTCAATCCGGATGGTAGTATCAAAAATAAAGAAACAGTATTGTTCGGAGATGAAGAATATGTCGTTAATATTGGGCCTCAGCACCCTGCGACTCATGGTGTGATGCGTTTCCGGGTTTCTTTGGAAGGTGAAATTATTCGCAAAATTGATGCAAACTGTGGTTACATCCACCGGGGCATTGAAAAGATGAATGAAAGTCTTACATATCCGCAAACACTGGCATTAACCGATCGTCTGGATTATTTAGGAGCTCATCAAAATCGCCATGCGCTTTGTATGTGTATCGAGAAAGCAATGGGTATTGAAGTAAGTGAACGTGTACAATACATCCGTACTATTATGGATGAGTTACAACGTATCGATTCTCATTTATTGTTCTACTCCTGTCTGGCTATGGACCTGGGAGCATTGACAGCCTTTTTCTATGGCTTCCGTGATCGTGAAAAGATTCTGGATATCTTCGAAGAGACTACAGGAGGACGACTCATTCAGAATTATAATACTATCGGTGGCGTACAAGCAGATATTCATTCCAACTTTGTAAAGCGGGTAAAAGAATTTATTCCTTATTTAAGAGGAATCATCCATGAATACCATGATATTTTCACAGGAAATGTGATTGCACAAAGCCGTCTGAAAGGAGTTGGTGTATTGAGTCGTGAAGATGCCATTTCATTCGGCTGTACCGGAGGTACAGGTCGTGCTTCAGGATGGGCTTGCGATGTACGTAAACGAATCCCGTATGGAGTATATGATAAAGTAGATTTCAAAGAAATCATTTATACTGAAGGAGACTCATTTGCCCGTTACCTGGTACGTATGGATGAAATCATGGAAAGTTTGAACATCATTGAACAACTGATTGATAATATTCCAGAAGGAGCTTATCAAGAAAAGATGAAACCTATTATTCGTGTTCCTGAAGGTAGCTATTATGCAGCTGTAGAAGGAAGTCGTGGAGAATTCGGTGTATTTCTTGAAAGTCATGGAGATAAGATGCCTTACCGTCTACATTACCGTTCCACCGGATTACCACTAGTTGCAGCTATCGACACGATCTGTCGAGGAGCCAAGATCGCTGACCTCATTGCTATTGGAGGAACAATTGACTATGTAGTCCCGGATATTGACAGATGATAATAAACAAAATTCTTAATGTAAGAAATATGTTCGACTTTAGTATAGTAACAAACTGGATACACGAGCTACTCACTTCCGTTATGCCGGAAGGATTGGCTGTTTTTATAGAATGCGTGGTCATCGGCGTATGTATCATTGTGATGTATGCCATCCTCGCTATTATATTGATTTACATGGAACGCAAAGTCTGCGGTTTCTTCCAATGTCGTCTCGGTCCGAACCGTGTCGGTAAATGGGGATCTATCCAAGTACTTTGTGACGTTCTGAAAATGCTAACCAAAGAAATCTTCACTCCGAAGGATGCCGATCGCTTCCTTTATAATCTTGCTCCATTCATGGTTATCATTGCCTCCTTCCTGACTTTCGCTTGTCTCCCTTTTAATAAAGGAGCAGAAATATTGAATTTTAATGTGGGAGTATTTTTCCTGTTGGCAGCCTCCAGTATTGGAGTAGTAGGTATTTTGCTAGCCGGCTGGGGTAGTAACAACAAGTTCTCTCTTATCGGAGCCATGCGAAGTGGTGCACAAATCATCAGCTATGAGCTTTCTGTTGGAATGAGTATCATGACAATGGTTGTATTAATGGGAACCATGCAATTCTCCGAAATTGTAGAGAATCAAGCAGATGGTTGGTTCATATTTAAAGGACATATTCCTGCCATCATAGCTTTCATCATTTATCTCATTGCAGGAAATGCGGAATGTAATCGTGGACCGTTCGACCTTCCCGAAGCTGAAAGTGAATTGACGGCGGGATATCATACAGAATATTCCGGTATGCATTTCGGTTTCTTCTATCTTGCCGAGTATTTGAACCTCTTTATAGTTGCCGGTGTGGCAACCACTATTTTTCTTGGGGGATGGATGCCTTTACACATTGTCGGTTTAGATGGATTTAATGCAATAATGGATTATATTCCCGGTTTTATCTGGTTCTTCGGTAAAGCATTCTTTGTTGTATTCCTTTTAATGTGGATCAAGTGGACCTTCCCACGTTTGCGTATCGACCAGATTTTGAATCTGGAATGGAAATATTTGGTTCCCATTTCTATGGTAAACCTATTATTAATGGCATGCTGTGTAGCCTTCGGCTTTCATTTCTAAATGACAAGATGTTATACAGAATCCCCATTCGGAATAATTAATGTAAAACGAGAATTATGGAATATAAAGATCAAAAATATACGTACTTAGGAGGTCTAATGCATGGCATTCATACCCTAGCGACGGGTATGAAGACCAGTATTAAAGTTTACTTCCGTAAAAAAGTAACCGAGCAATATCCCGAGAACCGGAAAGAGCTGAAAATGTTCGACCGTTTTCGTGGTACACTGAACATGCCCCACAATGAAAACAACGAGCATCACTGTATTGCCTGCGGATTATGCCAATCAGCATGTCCAAACGACACTATCAAGATAACAAGTGAAATGATAGAAACGGAAGATGGCAAAAAAAAGAAAATCCTGTCGAAATATGAATACGACTTGGGATCATGTATCTTTTGCCAACTGTGTGTCAATGCCTGTCCACACGACGCTATCACATTCGCCCAGAACTTCGAACACGCAGTGTTCGACCGGACAAAACTTGTCCTGCAACTCAACCATAAAGGTAGTAAAGTTATAGAAAAGAAAAAAGAAGTTTAGATATGGGATCAACACTTGAAATAGTAGTATTCTACTTTTTGGCAGTATTTATTATTGCAATGTCCATTATGACAGTGACCACCCAACGTATCGTACGCTCGGCTACCTACCTGCTTTTTACCCTCTTCGGAACAGCAGGAATCTATTTTCTGCTAGGTTACACATTCCTGGGATCTGTTCAGATCATGGTTTACGCCGGTGGTATTGTCGTACTTTATGTATTCTCCATCTTATTAACCAGTGGAGAAGGTGATCGTGCAGAGAAAATCAAACGAAGCCGATTTCTGGCAGGACTCTTTACAATGATTGCCGGTGCAGCTATTATTTTGTTTATCACTCTGAAGCACAAATTCCTGCAAACGAATAATTTAGCTCCGCAAGAGATAAATATTCATGCCATCGGTAATGCTTTGCTAAGTAGTGACAAATATGGCTATATATTACCTTTTGAGGCTATCAGTATTTTGTTGCTGGCTTGTATCATCGGAGGTATCATGATTGCACGTAAAAGATAAAACAAGTATTAACTATCAAATAGTAAATTTGAATATGATACACATGGAATATTATCTGGTAGTATCAACTATCATGATGTTTGCAGGAATCTATGGATTCTTTACTCGCCGGAACACACTGGCTATCCTGATTTCTGTCGAGTTAATGCTGAACGCAACAGATATCAATTTTGCTGTGTTCAATCGCTTTCTTTTTCCCGGTGGAACAGAAGGCTATTTCTTTGCATTATTCTCCATTGCCATTTCAGCTGCAGAGACTGCTATCGCAATTGCAATCATGATTAATATTTACCGGAACCTGCGAAGCATCCAAGTACGCAACCTGGATGACTTGAAATGGTAAGGATGAACTCATTAACAATAATAATACTAAGTAATCAAAATAATTTGTATGGAACTAACAATTCTAATACTCCTTCTTCCCTTTCTCTCCTTCCTATTAGTAGGAATCGGAGGTAAATGGATGTCTCACCGGACAGCAGGCATTATAGGTACGCTGGTATTGGGAGCAGTAGCGGTACTATCGTACGTCACAGCTTTTCAATATTTCTCCGCACCACGTCTGGAAGATGGAACGTTCGCCACTTTAATACCTTACAATTTTACGTGGCTTCCTTTCACTGAGACTTTACATTTTGATTTGGGCATTTTGCTCGATCCTATATCTGTAATGATGCTGATTGTCATCTCTACCGTATCGCTGATGGTACACATTTACTCTTTCGGCTATATGAAAGGAGAGACCGGATTCCAACGCTATTACGCTTTCCTGTCTTTGTTCACCATGTCAATGCTTGGACTAGTGGTGGCAACCAATATTTTCCAGATGTATTTGTTCTGGGAATTGGTAGGGGTCAGCTCATATTTATTAATCGGTTTCTATTACACCAAACCAGCAGCTATTGCCGCTTCCAAAAAGGCCTTTATCGTAACGCGGTTTGCCGATCTAGGGTTCCTCATCGGTATTCTGATTTACGGATACTATGGAGGTACATTCGGTTTCACTCCGGACACGGTATCAATCATTAGCGGTGGGGCTTCTATGTTGCCTTTGGCATTAGGATTAATGTTTGTAGGTGGTGCGGGAAAAAGTGCAATGTTCCCATTACACATCTGGTTGCCGGATGCAATGGAAGGTCCAACCCCTGTGAGTGCATTGATCCATGCAGCAACAATGGTTGTAGCGGGCGTCTATCTGGTAGCACGTATGTTTCCACTGTTCATTGCTTATGCACCCGACACATTGCACATGGTTGCCTGGGTAGGAGCTTTCACTGCTTTCTATGCAGCAAGTGTAGCTTGCGTACAATCAGACATTAAACGTGTACTTGCCTTTTCTACCATCTCACAAATCGGTTTCATGATGGTAGCATTGGGAGTTTGTACTTCTATGGACCCGCATCACGGAGGATTGGGATACATGGCTTCCATGTTCCATTTGTTTACACACGCCATGTTTAAAGCATTGCTCTTTTTGGGTGCAGGTAGCATTATTCATGCAGTACATTCTAATGAGATGTCTGCTATGGGAGGACTTCGTAAATATATGCCAATCACTCATTGGACATTCCTGATTGCCTGTCTTGCTATTGCCGGCATTCCTCCTTTCTCCGGCTTCTTTTCTAAAGACGAAATCTTAGCCGCCTGTTTTCAATATCATCCTGTGATGGGTTGGGTGATGACTGTTATTGCAGCAATGACAGCTTTTTATATGTTCCGCTTGTATTATGGTATTTTCTGGGGCAAAGAAAACAAAGAAGCACATGCTGCACATACTCCCCACGAAAGTCCATTAGCTATGACTTTCCCACTCATGTTCCTGGCAGTTGTCACTTGTGGGGCAGGCTTCATTCCTTTCGGGCATTTTATCAGTTCGAATGGTGAATCTTACTCCATACATCTGGACCCATCTGTTGCCATTACCAGTGTAGTCATTGCAATCATTTCCATTGCCATAGCCACCTGGATGTATAAGAATGCCAAACAACCGGTAGCAGATACGTTGGCACGCCATTTCAAGAAATTACACAAAGCTGCTTATAACCGTTTTTACATCGACGATATATACCAGTTTGTCACTCATAAGATCATTTTCCGCTGCATTTCTACTCCTATCGCATGGTGGGATCGTCATGTAGTAGATGGATTCTTTGATTTCCTGGCATGGGCAACTAATACAACAAGCGACGAGATCCGTGGTTTACAGAGTGGTCAGGTACAACAATATGCTTATGTGTTCCTTTGTGGAGCATTGGCACTAATCCTGTTACTGGCTCTCTAATTCATAATTAATAATCTATAATTCATAATTATACAAATGAATTTCTTATCAATCTTCGTACTTATTCCTTTATTGATGCTAGCCGGACTATGGGCTGCACGAGGAATTAAAACGATTCGGGGAGTCATGGTCACCGGAGCCTCAGCACTCCTGATTGCTTCTGTGGTACTAACCTTCCTGTATCTGGGAGAACGTAGTGCCGGAAACACGTCAGAGATGTTATTCCGTGCTGACACTGTCTGGTATGCACCCCTTCACATTGCCTACTCTGTGGGGGTCGATGGGATCTCAGTAGCCATGCTATTATTATCTGCTGTGATTGTTTTCACTGGTACATTTGCTTCCTGGCGTTTGCAACCTCTGACTAAAGAATATTTCCTCTGGTTCACACTCTTATCCATGGGAGTTTTCGGATTCTTCATATCCATTGACTTATTCACAATGTTTATGTTTTACGAAATAGCGCTTATTCCTATGTACCTTTTAATCGGTGTGTGGGGATCAGGTCGCAAAGAGTATGCTGCCATGAAACTGACGTTGATGTTAATGGGTGGTTCAGCCTTCTTGTTAATTGGTATCCTCGGTATCTATTTTGGTTCAGGGGCAACCACTATGAATATATTGGAAATAGCACAATTGCATAACATACCTTTTGCTCAACAATGTATCTGGTTCCCTCTTACTTTCCTTGGTTTTGGAGTATTGGGAGCACTTTTTCCATTCCATACATGGAGCCCCGACGGTCATGCTTCCGCACCGACTGCGGTATCCATGTTGCATGCGGGAGTATTGATGAAATTAGGAGGTTACGGATGTTTCCGTATTGCTATGTATCTGATGCCGGAAGCAGCTAACGAACTTTCCTGGATCTTCCTTATATTAACAGGTATTTCTGTTGTATATGGTGCATTCTCGGCTTGCGTTCAGACAGACTTGAAATACATCAATGCTTATTCATCCGTATCACACTGTGGTCTGGTACTTTTTGCTATTTTGATGTTGAACCAAACAGCAGCAACCGGAGCTATTCTTCAAATGCTTTCCCATGGTTTGATGACAGCCTTGTTCTTCGCCCTTATCGGTATGATTTACGGACGTACCCATACACGTGATGTCCGGGAACTTTCGGGATTGATGAAAATCATGCCATTCCTTAGTGTATGTTACGTAATTGCAGGTCTTGCCAATCTAGGTTTACCGGGATTAAGCGGATTTATTGCAGAAATGACCATCTTCGTCGGTTCCTTCCAGAATCCGGATATATTCCACCGCACTCTGACTATTATCGCTTGTTCGTCCATCGTCATAACAGCAGTTATATCCTCCGCCTGGTTGGTAAGATTTTATATGGTACCTGTACAAACAAACACCATCTTGAACTAACAGATGCAACATGGGACGAGCGTGTTGCTGTTATCTGCCTGATTGTTTGTGTAGCCGGATTAGGTATGGCTCCTTTCTGGGTTAGCCATATGATTGGTGAAAGTGTATTACCTGTTGTTTCTCAACTGGTACCTTAATTCATAATTCTTAATTCATAAATCAGACAAAATGGATTATTCACAATTTCTACATATGCGAGAAGAGTTGTCACTCATAGCCGTATTGCTTATTTTATTTCTGGCTGACCTCTTCATGAGTCCGGACGCACATAAAAAAGACGGTAAAGCACAATTAAATACGATGCTCCCTGTTATATTGATGGCTATTCACACGGTTATCAACTTTGTTCCGGGCACTGCTGCCGATATCTTCGGTGGTATGTATCATTATGTTCCAATGCACACAGTCATCAAATCAATTCTGAATGTTGGTACACTGATTGTATTTCTGATGGCACACGAATGGATGAAGCGTGAGGATACTTCTTTCAAACAAGGTGAGTTTTATGTACTTACACTTTCTACCCTGTTTGGTATGTATCTCATGATCTCTGCCGGACACTTCCTGATGTTCTTCATCGGATTAGAGACAGCTTCTATCCCTATGGCCGCGTTGATTGCCTTTGACAAATACCGCCACAACTCAGCAGAAGCCGGAGCTAAGTATATCCTAACTGCTCTTTTCTCTAGTGCTCTGCTACTATTTGGTCTTTCTATGATCTATGGTTCAGCAGGAACACTTTATTTTGATGATCTCCCTGCTCATATCAACGGCAATGCACTACAAATAATGGCTTTTGTTTTCTTCTTCACCGGTATGGCATTCAAACTCTCATTGGTTCCGTTCCATCTTTGGACAGCTGATGTATACGAAGGAGCACCAAGTACCGTAACCGCTTACTTAAGCGTTATTTCAAAAGGATCAGCTGCATTTGTATTACTGACTGTCCTTATCAAAGTATTTGCTCCGATGATTAATGACTGGCAGGAAGTACTTTATTGGGTCATCATTGCAACAATAACCATTGCTAACATTTTCGCTGTTCGCCAGCAGAATCTGAAACGCTTGATGGCTTTCTCCAGTATATCACAAGCTGGATATATCATGTTAGGTGTGATTGGGGGTACGGCACAAGGAATGACTGCTTTAGTTTATTATGTATTAGTTTATGCTGCTGCCAACCTTGGTGTATTTGCAGTAATTACTATTATAGCATTACGCAGCGAAAAGTTCACACTGGAGGATTATCAAGGATTATACAAAACAAACCCAAAGATTGCTTTCCTGATGACTATATCTCTGTTTTCTTTAGCTGGCATTCCACCATTTGCAGGGTTCTTTTCTAAGTTCTTTATATTTATGGCTGCTTTCGATGCAGGATTCCATCTGCTAGTATTCATAGCATTAGTTAATACAGTCATTTCTTTATACTATTACTTATTAATCATTAAAGCAATGTATATTACTCCTTCCGATAATCCTATTCCGACTTTCCATAGTGACCGTTGTACCAAACTGGGATTGGCACTTTGCACTTTAGGGATCATCGGCTTGGGTATTGCAAGTATTGTATATCAATCCATTGATAAACTATCGTTCGGAATATAATAATAAATATATAATCTCTTAAAAGAAATGGACTTGGTTTTATGATCAAGTCCATTTCTTTTAAGAGATATAAAAACAACTTTATACCATCTCTGAATCCATCAAATAAGGATGAGTAAACCAGAAACGAGAACCTTTTCCTAACTCAGAATCGACCCCAATTCTTCCGCCTAATTGCTCCACAATACTTTGGCAAATAGAAAGTCCCAGTCCTGTACCATGTACAAAAGAATCTAGTTTCACAAAACGCTCGAAGACAGCATTCTGATGTTGCTTATCAATCCCTACACCTGTATCTTTTACATAAAACTCCAGTTCATTTCCCTTTAATTCATAACCAACACAAATACTTCCCTCTGAAGTAAATTTAATTGCATTGTTCACAAAATTAGAGATAACCTGATGCAAACGATTTCGATCACTAATGATATGATAATGCGGAAGGTTTGAATCAAAAATCAGTTGAACATCCCCTTTCACCTTCATTTGCATAGAAAGGACAATATCTTCACACATCATATTTACATCCACATCAGTATTAGTAAAATCAAAAGTACCTGCTTCAATCTTTGATAAATCAAGTATGTCAGAAATCAATTGAAGAAGCAGATCATTATTCTCACGAACTATCTTTATATATTCTTTTCTTTCATCCAAATCTTCCGCATCAACTAACAAATCAGAAAAGCCTACGATAGCATTCAACGGAGTACGAATTTCATGACTCATATTAGCAAGAAAAGCACTTTTCAGCCGATCCATAGTCTCGGCCTTGTCACGAGCCTGAATCAATTCTTTTTCCGTTTCTTTCAATTCAGTGATATCATAGTTAATACCTATAATTTCTATTTCATTTTCTTCCGGTTTATAAGTTGTTACCACTACATTCATTCGCACCCAATTCCATTTATCTTTTGTTCCGGGACGACGAACCCGCATTTCTTCTTTAAAATTCTTTGCAGTGCCCTTTTTCACCTCTTCATAAAAGTCAAGAATACGCTTACGATCTTCCGGATGCATTTTATTATAAACACCAACAACCTCACTCAATGGTATATCATCATCCTCACCCATATTTTTATACCATTGTTTGATAGCATACCCTTTCCTATCAATGAGATTTAATTTTGCATACCCCACTTTAGCATAGTCAGAAATCAGCAAAAAGAAATTTTCAAAATCACGGATACGTTTCATAGCATCCATACGTTCAGTATTATCGATACTAATCAAAATATATCCATTAAAATTCCCATCATTATCATATATCTTACTAACTTTCGTATACAAATCAATGACATTAAAACGTTCTGTATGATAATATTCACCCACTTGATCGAAAGAGTAATTCAGACGAAACTCAACCAAATCTTCATTTCGCACTCGCTCACGAATATCCTGAGGAACATTAGGATTGTCAAAGAAGTTCACCCCCAAAGCATCTGTCTTATCATTTAGTCCAAATATTTCCACATCCTTATTATTCATATCAAGCAGGTTTCCATCTTTGTCATAAATTTCTACACCTGCCGGAATATTAGCAAAAATATTCTTGAAAAGTTTCTCACTACGGTCTAATGCCCGGTTAGCTTTCACAGCCTCTGTAGAATCAAGAAACAACCCTACCAGCTCATTTTTCTCAGGAGAATAAACGATCCAATGCGTATAAATTCCGGTTCTTGGAAAATATTCATCAAATTCTTTATGTGTTTTTGATTCCAAAATCTTCAATAAGTCATCCAATTTTTGACTATGATTAGCATATATTTCCGAAGCCTGTAATCCTATATATTTCTCACTGGAAATACCAAATATCTTAGAACTGATTTCATTAGCATCCGTTATTCGATAATCGCAAGGCACATCATTTTCGTCACAAATGATAGATAATCTCACATAACCCATCGGCATATATGAAAACAAATTACGCAAGAAAGATTGTTCACGTGTAATATTATCCTTTGCTTTTCGCAATTCCATACATATACTAACGATATTAGCCAAAGAAGCAAACCATTGATAATCTTCATTACTCCATTCTCTATATGATCCAACAAGATCAATTCCCAGATATCCCCAAATATGATCACTTGCCATCAAAGGAGTAATCATCAACGAACAAATCCCCTGTTTGGTAAGAATATTATATTCATCTACAGCCTCTTCCGGTAATTGCCGCAAAGAATTCAAAATAATCGGTTTACCTGACAGTATCTGTTCAGTCCACCATTTAGTTTGATTACTAGGAATTGATTTTAAATATTCCTTTTCCGGAGATATACCCTCAGATACGACTTCGTATGTGCAACTATGATGACTATTTGTGTCATCGTATTCAAAGATATACACACGTCCACCTCTATAAATCTCCAATATATCGGTCAGAATCTTCATAATACAAGATTCCACTTCTTCATCCTGAAGGAAACATAATAAAGATCGGGAAATAGAATTCTGTTGACGTATCAAATTATTAACACGACATAAAGTTCCTTTTTTATCTATACTTTCCAGTGATTCAACCCGTTGAATCACACCAAAAGATTTATCACCTCCATTCGTACCGGTACCTTTCTCACGTTCTGCCAAACGTGTATGTAGCCAAACTTCACCATACTTAGAATAAATGGGAAATGTCTGCTCATAGAAATTCTTATGAATAGACTTATTCGCCTGAAACTCACGAATCACTTGTTCGCGGTAATCTTCACGAATCATTTTCTGGAAATCCTGAAAAGAAATAGTATCTCCTTCTAAATCTAAAAGATCACAGAGAAAATCAGAACATAAATAGTGCCCTGCTACAAAATCTGCTTCCCACCATCCAATTTGGGCCAAGGAAGACATTTTACGATATCGTTCGTTGCTTGTTTGCATACCTTCATTTAATTAACCAGAAAGTTAGCAAATGTACATAAAATATTTTAATCCAGATGCTATTCTTTTAGAAAACAAAGGTTTCTCTTTTTTAATTAAAAAATGGCAGAAACTATATTAACGACTTCTGCCATTCCATTTAAAAAATTCTTATAGCCTAATATATTCCTAATGATTTTAAGATCAATGAACTAAAATTGGAAAAGTATAACTTGTCCAGTCAAACACAGAAATAGCGGCACCTGTACAAGAATTATTTGCAGCTATATTAGCAGTTCCATTAAGTACTTTATCGTGAACTGTAAAAGTTGAAGCAAGAGTATAAGTGATAGATGATGTCACATTTCCATCCCCTTTACTATCGGTCATATCAATCAAATCTTGTGTTCCTCCTGTACCGGCAATCAATACATTTGAAATAGTAGCTTTTGCACCACGCCGAATTTTGATAACATCTACCATACGATCTACTTTATTTTGCGTATCAGCAGCATTATTTACGATTGTCATATTCTCAACTATAAAATTTGCTTGTCTCAAATGGTCTTCTCCATCACCATCTAGGTTACCATCAGCTTCAATTCCACGCGGATCATCTTCCGTACTGGTATACTGGTTCTCCCAAATTCCATAACAATTGCTCAACTTACCACTATATCCTTGTGTAAAGTCAAACATATCATCATCAGGATTCACAGCTAAGAGGTTAGTGATATCTACTGTACCACCGAAAAATTCGACAGCATCATCCGCACTTTCCAGAATATAAATATTATCAATCTTTGTTCCGTTACCGACACCATTCAAGGTCAGTCCATTATGCTCGATATTCTCAGTAGAACGTGCACCGGCATAGCAAATCTTCACATAGGTCAATGAACCGGAATTGTCATTGGTAATACTACCACCATACTTATAGTCATTATTAATCTCAGTTAATCCCAAGTCACTTGCATTCTGGCTGATACCGGAAATCGGTGCTTTACCATTAATAATTACTCCTCCCCAATAACCGGAAGATGGCTGAACAGCATCTGCGGTAAAAGTGATTGGCTTTTCCTTTGTACCATTAGCGTAGATTCTACCACCTTGTGTAACCAATAGATAATTACCAAAACCTTGTTTGGCTTTAATTGTCGTACCTGCTGGAATGGTTAATACTCCTCCATCTGCAATAATCAAAGATCCGTCTAGATAATACTCTTTCGCCTCCAAGATTTCATTCTCTGTCAATGTTCCTCTTAATGTATTACCATTGACAACAATTGAATTTTCCGGTTTATCACCATTGTTATCATCACTCCCACAAGAAGTCAATACTAATGTCGTTGCTGCAACAGCAACTACCATAAAATTAAAAAACAGTCTTTTCATTTCCTTTAATATTAGTTATTATTGATACTGCTTAGAAGATATACGAAACTCCTAAGCTAATATTTATTCCTTTTTTGTAGTTACCTAATACAACCTTATCTCCGCCTTCATTTGCCTTACGAACTAATTTATGAGCAGGATTCAATAAGTTTCGGGCTTTTAGATTAAGTGAGACATGTTTATTCAGTCTTGCCTGCGATACAAAATCAAGTGTAACTAAGCTATTCTCCATAATATCCTGAAAACCTTGAGTACCTATAGTATATACTTTCTCGCCAATATAATTTAGGATCAATGTATTTACAAGACTAAAATCACCCTTTGCATAATTATAAGATAAATCGAAGTTAGCAATCCAAGGAGCAGCACCTTCTAACTGAGAACCAGTTGTAACTGTTGCCAAAGGCATTTTAGCATTCGTATGTATATAGGAACTATTTAGTCCAAGAGAAAGGCGATTGGCTCCATCACCATTCACCCCAATCGAATGCGTAAAAATATTCTTACGTACCTCTATTTCTGCTCCTGCTACAGTTGCGTGATCTGCAATATTTTCATACGAAAGGTATCCACCGGCACTTGCCACCTCAATTCTGGAAATAGGATTCTTAATGTATTTATAAAAAGCAGTTAATGAAATTAGTTCCGTCGGTGTAGGATTAAAATCCCATTTCAAATCTACATTGTAATTATTCGAAGGTTTTAGTTTCGTATTTCCCTGACTACTAAAATTAACTCCTACATAACGATAAGGTGAAATTTCTTTAGATTGTGGTAAAGTATATGTCTTACTTGCTCCCAGACGCAAAGAGTTCTTTGCATTCAGGTTATATTTCAAATTCAAGCTTGGTAGGAAGTAGTTCTTCTCAATCTTATTGGAACCTTTCGAACCACCTTTATTCACATCATAATCTACCTGTATATCAATATTATCATATTTCACTCCTACATTAGCAATCCAACGAGAAGAAAACTGATAAGTAAACTCTGTATATAGTGAATGAATATACTTCTTCACATCGTATATATCAATATTCTTCTGTAATCCAAACCTTCCATTCAAAAAATTCTCCTGTGTATAATAATCATCCAATACTATTTCTGTCAACGAGCTGAAATGACCAGAGGAATATGTTGGCATATTATATTCTGTCGATTCAAAATTATCATCTACTATTCGTCCAATATATCCTAAACGGATACTAGAGATTTCTTCAATATTATCTCTCAAACGATATACAAAACCTGTTTTTATATTTAGATCCCCTTCATTCAAGGAAGAAAAATATCGTTGTTGTGAATTTCCACGAAGTAATGAGTAACCATCTGACGACTTAGTTATATTGTTGATTCGACGATCTGGTTCATTGCCGTTTACGAGGTTATAAGAAATGCCTGCATCAAGACTTAATTCTTTTGTCACCCCCCAGTTAGTCATCAATTGATTGACAAGTAACCAATTATCATTTGTTTGTTGGCGACGGGTAAAGCGACATTACCTTGATCATCGTCAAATATCGAGTTTTTACCGTCATAATCACCAACGGATTGCGTATTAGCATGTATCATCATAAAATTATAACTCAAATGATGACGATTTCGTATATCATAATCCACATTAGCTAATGCTAACTGATTAATATTTTCAACATACTTTTTACCAACCATATCTTTATAAATAGTACCGCTAGTGGTCGTATTACGTATACTTTCTTCTTTAAACTGGTAATCAATGGTATGTCCAGCAGTCACAAAAAAGGAAAAAGGGTTCTTATCTTTTCCTATATAAAAACGTTTTCCACCTGAAACACTATAACTTCGGTTTATCTGAAGGTTTTGTTTTGAAGGATCCAGCTTGTTCTTAAACTCCCAACTAGTTTCATTAGCTGGCTGTTTATCGTCAGCTAATCCCATAAAATTAACTCCATTGAGTTTAAGAAAATCGGCTGATACTGTTTGTGTATTTATACCGCCTGAAATACCGACACCTATATTCTTATTACCAATCAATTCTTTGGATACGATATCAATGGTTGCTCCACTGACATCACTGCTGCCTCCAGCACTAAAAACTTTATTGACACCTACAGACTGAATGATATCCGTACCAAAGAAATCAAGAGAAATGTTCTTATATTCGGGGTCTTCGGATGGGACTGCAAATCCATTGAAAGTAGTCGAATTATAACGATCACCTAGCCCACGCACGAAAACATTCTTCACTCCTTCTTGTTTGGATATTCCCGAAACTTTTGTTACGGCTCCTTCCGCATCTGAAACTCCTTTACGTGAAAGTTCTTTTACTCCGACAGACTGTACGGCAATAACAGCTTTTTGTTGTTCAAGTAACAACATATTTTCATTTTCACGATTTTTTTTAGCAACGACCACAACATCAGAGAGTTCAAGTGCATCTGTTTCCAATTCCAAGTTCAGGATTACTAATTTCCCATTCTCCACATGTACCTTGCGACATATTTCAGTCTTGTATCCCACATATTTGATTTCAACATCATACATACCTTCCAGAACTCCCATTCCATTCAGTTCAAAATTTCCTTCTGTGTCGGTAACAGTACCTGCATGAGTACCTACTAAGCGTATGGTCGCTCCAATCAGAGGCTCTTTAGAAAGTTTGTCTTTTACGACACCTTTAATTTTGATATTTGCAGCCAAAGCAGGAAGTGCACATAATATGCAAAAGAAGGCTACAACGGAAAGTCTAATAAGAAATAGTTTTTTCATCGAACTTTGCTATATGTTTTAATTACGGCAGCAAAGATATAGGGGTAGCGTTACAAAAATAATACAAACTAAATACAATAAATTGAAATAGCAGTTTCAAGTCTGTTACATATTTGCAATAAGACCAGAAACTGCTATTATATTATACATTAACTATAATACGAATATAAAATTAAAGTTTTTTTATTTCTAATTCTTTACTCTTAATTCCCGTAAATCTTCTCCGGAAGGATTCTGGAAGACGCGTAATCCAAATTCCGGAATAATAGCCAATACATGATCGAACACATCAGCTTGTACTTCCTCATAAGGAACCCAGTCTTTAATGGCAGAAAAGAAATAAAGTTCCAACGGAATTCCAGTTTCAGTGGGTTGCAATTGACGAACCATGCAAGTCAGTTCCTGATTAATAGTAGGCAAACTTTTCAGATAACTATTCAAGTAAGCACGAAATACGCCCAGATTTGTTTGACGACGGCCATTTACCAATATAGAATTATCGATATGATGTTCCTTATTATATAGCTCAACCACTTTTTCTGTATTGTCAATATAATCTTTCAATAGTTGAATTTTCCGATATTTAGCCAACATCTCCGGCGTACAAAAACGTACACTACTCATATCTATATTAATAGATCGTTTCACACGTCGTCCACCGGATTCACGCATTCCTTGCCAGTTTTGGAAAGAATCACTCACTAACAAATAAGGAGGAATTGTTGTAATGGTATTATCCCAGTTACGGACTTTCACAGTATTCAATGTGACCTCAATCACCGTACCATCCGCACCATATTTCGGCATGGAAATCCAATCTCCTACCTTCAGCATATTGTTGGCAGAAAGCTGAATACCTGAGACAAATCCCAGAATCGTATCTCTGAAGACTAACATTAATATAGCAGCAGAAGCTCCTAAACCGGTCAGTAATACCGTTGGGCTTTTATTAATCAGAATACTTACGATAACGATAGCTCCAATAAAGAAGATCGTCACTTGAGCCGTTTGCAATAATCCTTTTAATGGTCGATCCTTAAACTGTTCCCGTTCACTGTACACATGATAAATAGCTGCCAAGAACACACTGATAAAACGAAGAAAGACGGCAATAATATAGATCAGGCAGATACGGCGAAGAAAATCAAGTAGTCCCGATTGTGCATGTTCCGGGAATGCTATGGGAATGGCTATATAAATAAGTATAGGTGCCACCATACGGCTAATGTGTATCATCACCTTATGGTCAAAAACTACGTCATCCCAAGTCGCCTTAGTTCGCTTCACCAATTTTGCAACCGCCCGCAAAATAATATGGCGGCAGATCACATTGGATAACAAGGCAACACCGATAATAAGTATCAATACAATCCAATTGTCTGCCTTGTTCGCCCAGGTAGCATCTACTCCCATAGATACCAGACTATGATTCACTTCCTGCATCACTGCATTGGTGGTCTCGTGCACTGCTCCGGTCTTTGTAACTACAGTCAATGTATCTACTATCACTTCTTTCATATATTACTGACACCTTCTTTTGATAAATAATCCTGAATATCCTGCCTCAACCATTTATAATGGAGAAGTCTCTTATATGCAACGTTCTTTTTCAACATTATCTCTACGCTGATCTGACTGTTCTGATAACAGGTCAGTTCATTTCTGAATTGTTCATTATGCTCTGCCAAACGTTTGATTTCCTGTTCCCGTTCCCGGCGTAACACAGTGCAAACAGGAATCAACAATTTCATTACCACATTGTCCATCACATGATGTCCTTGCATATATAAATAGGTTGTTTCCGGAAGTAGCCCTAAATCTTTCAGTTCAGTCCGCAGCCCGTTCACATCATTGATATAATAAGAAAAACGTTTTTTCAACTCAAAAAGTTTCTGATCTACCCTACGCTGCAAGGCATCCAAGCTATGTTCAGGATGCTTAAGGCTAATTTCATGCAAAGCTGTACAAGAGTGAAAGTCATACATTGGAAATGTATACGTATCCCGCTGACGGTAGAACCATACATTCCACAAGAAAAGCGGATACACTATTTCGGAATAACGTTTCAGATAAGCATTAAAATCCAGAATAAACCGATCGTTCAATGTTGATTGTACACATACTTCATGGAGACTTTCTGCAAAGCAATGATAGTTCTCAATAGCATATGTATATGTTTGAAAAATATATTTGTTCCGATTAATTTTGCGAGAGGTGTTGGTTGCTCCTTGCAACAAGAAATCATAATCACTATCTACACAGGCAATCAGACTTTTTCCCAGCTCTGCTGTGTTCAGCGTATTCATAAGCACCATTTTCTTTCCTTTTGCCAATGAGGTCGCTGATGGTAGCATTACTTGAAAATAATGTTCGTCATCTTCAAACTCCTCCAAAAGAGTACGCCAGAAAGCAATATCATCATAACTTTCGACATAGGCAATAATGCGGCGGCGAGCCTTTTTCGAATAAAGTTTGTGTGCGGCACTGAAATAAGAAGAAGTCAGAGAATCTACAAGCCGGGCAGGACGTGCCGGTTTGTTTCCCTCCGTTCTCACTCCTTCTTTCCGGAAAGGAGATGGAGCGGAATCATATTTACGGTTCGTGTTACTTTTTACGGTATTGTTATTCATAATCTATACGTGTTCTATTCAGAAGAGATTATTTTATCCCTTTTCCTTATGTAAAGGTGACATCGGAACTGACAGTTCAGCGATGTCACTTACTTCCGTTACAGCATCCAACCATCCTTCCATCACAACAGCAGGTGAATGAGTTGTCAGAATAATCTGCACATTAGGATTCAGTTCACGAATCATTGAAATTAATTTTTGTTGCCACTCAATATGTAACGAGGCTTCCGGTTCATCCATAAACAGTACACAGTGACTACCATTTTGCACAAGTACTGTCAATAAGATTACCAACATCTGCTTTTCTCCAGAAGAGAGTTTATAAGGAAATAATAATTCTCCATCCTGATAAAAAGCGATATCATTCCGTTTACGATCTATCTTTTTACGGGTGTAACTGAAAAGGTCATCAATCATATCCTGGAAACGGCGTTTTGCAACAGATAAAGTGGCTGCCTTCCGGCGTTGTTCTTCATTTTCACTGGAGAGGAGTTCAATCATTTTATTACCTATATTGACTTGGTAATCAAGATAACGGCGCTGTAATAAATAAAGTTGCCAATCCAATTCGGATTTCACATTCTTATCTGCCATTCGTGCAGTAAAATCTCCCATTATGAGCGGGCGGTCGTAACTGCGGATTACATCATAAGGGATATATGTTGCTTCTGGATTATCAAAAAACAGATGTACTCCGTTCTTTCCGTCACTTTTTATCTCTCCGGAAAGCTGATCCAGATAATCTACTGAACGATTGAGAATCGTCGTCTTCCCTACTCCGTTGATACCGGAGAGGATGTTCACATCGGGTCGCAGATCCCAGGCTATATCAAATCTATCCCAAAGACCTTGTATTTCTATACGACGGATATAATTGGCTTGTTGTTCCATAATATTCCACTTTAATCAAGGCAAATATAAACAAATCAAACGATAAATTGGTTACCTTTGTAGTAGTTTTCAATAAAGGTAACAATTAGAAGTTATGATCAATAGCAAGAACCTGCAAGGACACCTTTTCGCACTCACGGCAAACGTTATGTGGGGATTGATGTCTCCTATCGGTAAATCAGCTCTACAGGAGTTTTCGCCCATTTCTGTAACTACTTTCCGTATGGTTGGTGCAGCAGTTGCATTCTGGATACTTTCTATATTTTGTAAGCAGGAACACGTGAGTCATCGTGACATGCTGAAAATATTCTTTGCTTCTTTATTCGCTTTGGTGTTCAACCAGGGAGTATTTATTTTCGGGCTTTCGCTAACATCACCTATCGATGCTTCTATTGTTACTACTACTTTGCCGATCGTTACTATGATTGTAGCTGCTATTTATCTGAAAGAACCAATCACCAATAAGAAAGTTCTGGGAATTTTCGTGGGAGCAATGGGAGCACTTATTCTTATAATGAGCAGTCAGGCTGCAAGTAATGGTGGAGGAAGTATTATTGGTGATTTGCTTTGCTTGGTTGCACAGATCAGTTTCTCTATTTATCTGACTGTATTTAAAGGATTGAGTCAGCAATATTCGGCTGTGACAATTAACAAATGGATGTTCATCTATGCTTCTATATGTTACATTCCTTTTTCATACTATGATATTTCTACGATCCAATGGGCTACTATTTCTACTATTGCCATCCTGCAAGTGCTCTATGTGGTATTGGGGGGTAGTTTCCTTGCTTATCTCTGCATTATGACTGCTCAAAAGTTACTCCGTCCTACAGTAGTGAGTATGTATAATTATATGCAACCGATTGTGGCCACTATCGCTGCAATTATTATGGGAATTGGAAGTTTCGGATGGCAGAAAGGGATTGCAATAGCACTTGTGTTCTTAGGAGTATATATTGTAACACAGAGCAAGTCAAGGGCAGATTTCGAAAAAGCAGGAAAAGAATTGTAAAGTTTACAATTCTCAGCTCTCTCTATAAGTTTTTTCCATAAAAAATCCGTCACCATCACTAATTGATCTTAACTATCTAAATATTAATGATTAGCAACGTGACGGAAAGTGTGATGGCAGTGTGACGAAAAAAATATCCGTCACACTCTGTATTGTCAATCTATATAGCTAAAATCTGTTTCATAGAGTGAAACTATTCGTTTCTCGGTGTGAAACTTTTAGTTTCAAATAGAGAAACCAATAGTTTCAAACGCATGAAACACTTTTTTATTCTTTATCTCTGGTTATACTATCAATACGATACTCTTGTCCTTTCTTAACCACTTTAATTTTTAAAGTTTTATTCTCCGCAAAACTTACTTGATAGGTATCTTCATTTATTGGAGTAATCTTAATAGAAGGACGTGACAAATTATCAAAATCGAAATCAAGAATCAATAAATCATATCCATGCCCATTATCTTCCAGAAACTTTTTCTTCTCAACCTCATCAAACTGTTTCAAAGCATTTGGTGTAAGGTATTCAGTACGTAAAGATGCAAGTTGGCTTGTCAATCCCTCCGGCATACTACAATATTTCAATGTGTAGGCATCATAAAAAGTTTTCAGGAATGAGAGAGGCTCAGATGTATTAATTGCCGGTATCACCGGATTGTCACATAATAAACTGTCTCCATAAAGACTACCATTCCATATCGGAGTGATATAATCAATCATATATTGTCCATCAATTTTAGCCACTCTCAAAGGAATATTTTGCATGCTTTCAAATTCACTGCCTTTCCCCCACGTATAGCTAACCATATACCAATTACCATTCAAATGTTTTACGGTTAACGTCTCAAGGACATCGTCACTAACATCTTGCGCACGTATAATTGGATCACAACCTGTTGCTGTCCTTACCCTATCAAGTTTCTCAATAAGTCCTTTGGTCAATTTAATATTAACTGATTCCAATGATCTAGAAGGATATTCAGCCAGACACACCTTGTAAAATTCCTTAATTAAATTAATTGCATCCTTTTCAACAATAGTATCTGTCGGCACCATGCTTATCCACACTGTATCTTCCTGATTATCCGCAGATCTCGTAGATATATTCTTTTTCTGATTGCCACAAGAAAAGAAAAGAATGGTACATAGTACTAATGCCAGATTGACAAATTTTAATTTCATAACCATAATATTAAGAGTTAATGATTACTCTCTCTGAAAGTATCTCGATCGCTTTTTATTTCTTCAATTCTGCAAAATATGTATCCAACAAACTTTTAGCTGCTACAAATGAAGTCAAACTACCACCTAGCACTTGTTGTTCTCTTTCCTGAAGCATCGTTTCAATCTTCGAATTATGATAGAACTGTCACGTAGTTGTTCATTGATACTTTCATACATCCAATACTTACTCTGTTCATTACGACGATATTCAAAATAACCATTGTCTTTTACAAAGGCGATGTATTGATCAATCATGTCCCAGATTTCCTTTATACCTATATTATAGAATCCGGAATAAGTCATTACTTGTGGAGTCCATCCGGAATCAGGAGCAGGGAAAAGATGTAAGGCATTACGGAATTGAGTGGCAGCCAATTTTGCTCTCTCAAGGTTATCACCATCCGCCTTATTAATAACAATACCATCCGCCATCTCCATTATACCGCGTTTGATACCTTGTAGTTCATCTCCTGTACCAGCCAACTGGATTAACAAAAAGAAATCCACCATTGAGTGAACAGCAGTTTCACTTTGTCCCACTCCAACTGTTTCTACGAAAATCTTATCAAATCCGGCAGCTTCGCAAAGAATAATCGTCTCACGAGTTTTACGTGCAACTCCTCCCAAAGAACCAGCCGATGGACTAGGACGAATAAAAGATTTAGGATGCACAGAAAGTTGTTCCATACGAGTCTTATCACCCAGAATACTACCTTTACTACGCTCACTACTCGGGTCGATAGCCAAAACAGCTAGCTTTCCTCCTTTTTCTAATACATGTAATCCGAATACATCAATCGAAGTACTTTTACCTGCTCCAGGGACGCCACTGATACCTACACGAATAGAATTTCCAGAATAAGGTAAACACTTTTCAATTACTTCCTGTGCAACCGCCTGATGTTCAGGCTTCACACTTTCTACCAATGTCACAGCCTGACTCAGAATAGTGACATCGCCTTTTACGATTCCTTCTACAAACTCTGCTACCGAAAGCTGGCGTTTTTTCGGTTTACGCTTCAAATAGGGATTCACAGATGAAGGTTGTTCGATACCTTTATTGACAACCAATCCTTTATATTCTTCACTATTTTCCGGATGTTCCATAGCAGTGATTATTAACGTTTGATATTTATTTCAACTTTCGGGCGTAATGGATCATTTGTTATCATCAGGATACGCAAATGATGCTTCTTATTACCCACATCCCGTTTATGAATGGTTACTTTCAACTTGGTTGTCGCCCCTGGTTGAACAACCGTCTTTTTCAGGCTTACTCCTACAGAAGAATTGAATACTTGCAATTTGCTGATGACTAACGGAGTTTTTCCGGTATTAGTGATTACAATATTGCGACTTACCTTCTTCTTTTTTAATAACACTTCACTGAGATCAATGTTCGTCTCAGAAAGATGAATAACAGGAGCATTTAATGAATCCTGAGCAGTCATATTAGAAAAGTTAGGAAGTAAAACCGCTGAAACAGGAATTTCATTGTCTTCACTGACTTTATCACCCGCAAAACGAGAAAGATATACAGAAGATTGTGTGAGCCCAAAGTCTTGCAGAAGCTCTGTATCCAGTGTCAATTTAATTATACCTTTCTTACCCTTCAACAAAACATTAGGTTCCTTCTCCATTTTCAGATAAGGTGGTAAGTGCATTAATATCGGCTCATAAGGACGATCCGATAAATTAACAACTCCTATGGTGAGTGTCGGTTTTTCTCCACGATATAAATCTGAGAAAGCTATTTCATCTTTATCAATGCGAATATCCCCGATCTTAAAAGGATGAGTCTTGGTAAAGTCTTTTACTTCTTTTACTACTTCACCTGCAAATTTCAAATAGACTAGATGAGGGTCGGCATTACTATAAATTCCTACCGACTTTTCAAAATGCCCCAATGCCTTTGCATCAAAAGAAGCTTTTACTGTTCCTTTTGCTCCAGGTGCAATGGGTTCTTTTGTCCAATCGGCAACCGAACAAGCGCAAGAGGTAGTGACATTAGTCAGTACCAAAGGCTCATTGCCTGTATTAGTGATGATATATTCTACTGTTACTGGACTCTTCCATTCAATCTGTCCAAAGTTATGAATCTCTTTATTAGAAGAGATACGGGGTTGGGCGATAGCCGCCAATGCAATAGTAAACAAAGAAAATATAGATAGTAAACGACGTTTCATATAATACTTTTTATTTTGATGCACAAATGTAGGGGTTTTAGATGAGATAATGAACGGATTGAAAGGAATATTAACGAGATCATCTGTCCCTTTCAAAGGAGATAATAGCCACATTCTATTCTTGTTTTCCCATAAAACATAAATAAACACAGATATCTGCAAAGTTTTTTGCAGATATCTGTGTTTATTTATACTTCATCTTTCAAAAAGAATTATCTCAAATTGTTTGTTGTTCTTTAGGATAATTTTATTCCACAGTCACCGGCATCGAAACAGAATATGAAGCATACTCCGGTGCATACGCACATTGCAAAGTAGCCAATCCTGTTTCATAGGTCCCTTCACGAGAAACATAGTAACTATACTCCAACATATAGGTTCCTTTACCCAGATGATCAAAAAAGAAGTTGGTAGAAGCATCTTTAACATCGACATAATAACCCAATCCACTATCCCAACGATAACCAGAGGTATTAGCAATCGGTTCGAAACAAGCACCACGCTGATCTTTCAACTGTACAAAATCCATCGAGCGGTCTACACGAATACTCAAACGCGAAACAACCTTATCCCCTACCCGAAGAACTGTCTTTTCAGTGATAGGCTGTAACTGAGCTACATTATTGACCATACGTTCCACATATAATAGTTTCTGTACATTCAATGCTCCCCCCTGCTGTTTTACATCACGAATCGATGATTCATACTCAGCATAAACGGCTCCCCAAGCTATACCCGGATTTTTCTTTTCTACTTTAATGGAACGAGCTTCAACTACATCCTTCTGAGTAAACGAACGTTTCATATATCCTAATCCGGGAACAGTCGTTTTACTCGGAGAGGTTGTTTCCAAAGTTTCGTCAGCTATTGTAATTCGCACATCTCCTTGATTATCGAGAAGAGTACTTCCTCTCATCAATAAAGCATAAATAGCATCGGCACTGGCTAAAGGAGAATTCCATTGCTGGGTTTGTTTTTGTTTCAACAGCCAAAGTTTCATCTCTTCCACGATTGCATCGTTACCACCAACAAGTTCCAATGCTTCCATCACATCGATATGTGTCTGCAATTTCATGTTACCCCAGGTGTAAGGATTCTCATGGAAAGCAAAGAACATTCCCTGTTCATCTGTCTTTGTCAGATGTTCTTTTAGAGAAGCTATAAATTTTTGAGCTTCCTCCGCTCGGCCGGCTTTGGTCAATATGATGGCAGCAATAGCTCTAGCATCCATAGAAGAAGACGAAAGCATTTCACCGACCTTAGACATATAATAATCATAAGCGGCCTTATTATCAGCAGGAACTTCTTCTCCCGTAATAGCAATCAAATACAAATAGTCTAAGATACTTCCTGAAACACCTATAGATTTCATATCCTCTTTTTGAGCCTTGAGATGTTGCTTATACTCTTCCAAAATAGACTGATGGAGATAATTAAAAGCAGTCCGTTGCATTTTCAAAGCAATACCGGCAGGTTTCTCACCAGTCAGCATAGCTAAACGAGCATTCAATCCTAATATAAAGGTAGTAACGAAACGACTAGCACTCATTCCCTTATACCATGGCCAAGCACCATTGGAGTCTTGCAATTTCTGTAACCTTGTCAAAGCAGCAGAGTTATTACTAAGAATATTATTTAAATCGAACAAAGTCGCTATCCGCTCTTTTTGTTGTTCTTCTGTCTGAGCTTCGAGTACCCAGGGAGATTCAGAAAGAAGAATGTCTTTCACTCCCTGATTCTTTTGCAAGTTACTTAAGAAGGATTCTTTGGTCCCTTTCTGCTGTTTCCAACTATCAAATACTGCTTTTATGCGAGGCTGGTTCTTCATGATGTATGCAGCCAATGTATTCGCATAGTATGCAATAGACCAAGAAATAGCATTATCATCCGTTGGAAGTGCCAGTGACGGTAATGCCTGAACAGCACACCAAGACGGATTACCGGTAAATTCAATCGTTAATCTTCGATCGGTAACTGTTTCACTTTGATGATTAAATAAACTATCCAGTGAGAAAGTACGTGTTTCTTCACCACGAACGGGTATTGGAAGAGTCTCAACCAAATGTTCTCTGTCGGTTAATATCGGAAGCAATTGTTGTTCGCCATCACTGAATGTTCCGCTATCTGCCACTATACGACAACCTACTACTTCATACTCACCACTTACAGTAAACAAGAAATTTACCCCAATTGCCTTTCCTGCTTCTATAGCAAAGTCCTGTTTCTGAATATTTATCACTTTATCTGTCATCGGATCAAAAAGAATCATACTTACAGTTCCCGATTGCTTCTTACCTGTCATGTTAGAGAGAGAAGCTGCGATGGAAGTTTTGTCTCCCACACGTACAAAACGAGGAAGATTAGGAGTCAGCATAAACTCTTTGCTCGTAGTAGCTTCGCCATCCAACGTACCTAACATCATATTCTTTGTATGAGAATAACCGCGGAAATTCCAGCGCGTCAAGCTTTCGGGCATTGTGAATGAGAAAGAAATTTCTCCCCGCTCGTTGGTACGTAACTGTGGATAGAAGAACGCAGTTTCGGAAAGGTTGGTACGAACACTGGTCGTGGGTTCAATATATGTTTCTATCACTCCTGGGGAACAACCGGCAAGGGCATCATATGATGCAGACAATTTGAGTTGAGCAACGTCTACATTTGTTATTGCTCCGGTTACAGTTATTTTCTTCCGTGCTGCACTACCTCTAATCTTAAATTCAGTTGAAGAACCTTCAAATGATTCTTCCACAGAAGCAGATGGTTGCACCATAAAGTGATCATATTTCAGCATAGGAGTCTTGAAAAAGCTATTATACCAATAATCAAACCTATTATTTAGTATTTCCCCTCCTCTCCACCTAATAGATGGAATTCTCCGCATATAAGGCAAGAAATACATAGGTTGATTGCTCCATATCTTATCCAAAGAGGCATCATACATGGTTGCCAACATTTCCGCATTAGCTGGTTGTCCTTGCGGAGTCTTAATCGTCAATTTCCACTCTTCTTTCTGACCAGGGCTCAGTTTATCACGAAACACTTCCCATTTCATCGACAACTTCTTCTGAGGTATCCGCTTCTCCAACCGCGCTTGTTCCTGATATATCTTCCCATCTTTTACCATACAGATATTTACAGTAATACCATCTCCATAACTCGTTTGATAAGGATACTCGAAACGGACAATCGAATCGGACAAATTCAGGATTCTGCTCTCCAATGACTCTGTTTCGTTGAATATATTTATCATTACATGAGCATTTTTTTCTGATGTACCGAAATAGAATACTGCCGGATGCATTGCATCAAACTTGACATTACTCTCATAGAACCAAGACGGAGTCTCAACAGGCGGACGTCTATCATCTGCAGAAAAAAGAACAATACCTGTATCTACAGTTACTTCTTTATCCTGACTATCTTTACCCGACATCTTCAACACATACGCCCCAGAAGGAAGATTTCTCCAATCAAACTTCATGGCTTTATTGGATATAAATGTTCCGGTAACAGCCGCCACTTCTTCCAACTCCTTCATCAATTTATCTTTGCTACGGAATAAGCGATAGGTACCTTCCATCTCTATTGGCTGCATATTCAGATTTTGTACCCTGAACATTACCTCTACAGAATCATCCTTACAGGCTCTTTCTTCACATACTGCCTGTAAATTCAGCGAACGATTTCCTGCGGCTATAATGTGAGTAGACATTTGCGTTTCACCCGAAGCATTTGTAACAGTAGTCTCTATTTTATAATGATAATATCTTTTATCATCATTTTCATAACGTTTATTCTCCTCCAAACGTACCGGTATAGTAAATTCTCCCTTATCATTTGCCACTACTTCACCGGAAGCCATTTGTACAACATCCGTAAAATGCCAAAGATTATAATCCAACCGCATTATTTTATATTTAACAGGAAGATTCTGCAACAGAATACCGCTAAAAGCTTGTACCTTTCCTTTCACCAATACTTCATCTCCCAATTGATAACTCCCTTGTTGTTTTTCAAAAGTAATATCAAATGTAGGACGTTTATAATCCTCTACGTGAATATCCACTTCTCCGTTAGGTACTTTCAGTATGAACCTGCCATTCAAACAAATAGAAGGTAGTGTAAAAGTGGTAGTGAATGAACCATATTCATTGGTACGTAATGTTTTCTTTCCCACTTCCTGAGCATTTGCACTGATTAAAGTAATTGTATATTCTTTATTCGAAATCACATGAGCCGAATCCAACTCCTGTTTGTAAGCTATTCCTTTCACATACACCGTTTGTCCGGGACGATACAAAGCTCTGTCTGTTAGTAGAATCACATTTTCTTTGACTTCTTCATTAGTAAAACGGCCGATTCCTCCTGCGGGAATAAACTGTCTCGGCATAGCCTTATCATTACCTTTTATAGCTATCAGTTCCCTATATGCAGATCTCCAAGGGACTACGATCTTTCCATCTTCCCTGTGTTGAAAATCTGTACCTGATTATTACTTGAATAAAATGCAACTCGTGCATTCGAAATAGGATGTCCTGTTTGAGCATCCAAGGTAAGAACTCCTAATTGGTGCTGTGGCAAAGAACAAGTGAGTACTTTGAAACGAGTTACGGCAAACTCTTTTTCACTAATTTTCTCTGTAAAATCATCAGGAACGATTCGCATGGTATACGCTCCCACCTCTTCCGGAGCATGATAGGTAAGAACTGTATCTTTCGACTCATATTCTTTTGAACGGATCAATGAACAGTGTTGTTCCGATACCAAATTCTTTGACTGATAAAGTTGAATAGTAAATCCATCCAAATTATTGTGATTTACTCTTATCTCCATCTTTTCACCAGGAAATGCAGAACGACCAATGTCCACTGTTAATGTGGGGGTTAAAATATTTCTCCGAATATTCTTTAAAACATTGATTCTAAAATAATCGGGATACAGACGAATAGCATCGTCACAAATCTGTAAAGCTGCAACTCGCCGCCCATTCGAAAGAGCATACTCAGCTTTTGCCCGATACACTTCTGCGCATATTTCTAAAGATTTATAATCTTCCAACAGTTTATCTAACTCTGCTACATAAAAATTCTGAGGGAGACTGATCAACGAATCCTTGTCAGACTTTATTTCATCCTGCCACTTCAAACAATTTAAAGAAACTAATACATAACCTTCCTTATCATCTTTCCTTTGATAAGTAGAAAGCATATTATTATAAAGTTCAGCAATATCCGGCTTTACATTTCTACTTCGATCGAAATTAGAATCATTCATTTTCCTTAAGGCTTCAATACTACGGGAAACCAGTAAATGATACATATCATGATGATAATACTCACTCGTTTCGCCCAATTCTACAAAAGGAAGATACGTACGGGAAGATGTTTCTAGTAACAATACAGAATCTGCCACCGCTTCACAGGCATGCATTCGTACTTTATCTACAAATATATTTTCTGTCCACTCCTGTATATCATCAGGAACTTCTTCCAGAATCTCACTACGTCTCCAAAGTGTCCAACTGTTTTTAACTGCATAATTTGCATATATTTCGGCAAGCAATGAATGTAAAATGGCACGATCCATAGGCACCACTGTTTGTTTCACCCATTGTTCCAGTCCCTTTAAGTTTACATAAAAACTATCTGGAGTAATTGTTTCGCGATACTTCATCCGCCATATATAAGCTTTCAGCATTTGAGGAGAATTCTTTTCTTTCACTCCTTTCCGGTAAATCTCGTCTGTTAGCTTTACCACAGTTTCAGGCAAACTGTTCTTCTCCGCTTGATCCACCTGTTTCCATAAATTATTGAAAGATTGTGCTTGTATACCCGGAATATTTGCCAGACATAACAGCATGATTACACCCATCTGTTTTATATTCATAACTTCTTCATTTTTAATCCAATAATCACTTTACCTCAAATAATTATATTCAAAGACTTATACTTTTCAGTCTAAATCATAAATAGTGTGTTATCCTCCCTGAATATAATAATTCTGTCCATCATTATGAGATTCGCATTTTCTCAAAAAGGCAATTAACATAGACTGTAAACCTACAATTGCTTTGGATAATCTTATTTTCATAGCTTCTATATCTATTTTATTAATATCACTTTTTTATTAGTGTTATTATATAGATGCAGAATTTACACTAATTCCATAAACAGCTTCTACTTTTTTTATTTTTTATTTTCCTAAGCTCCCTTCTAGAAACGAAAGTTCTCAAGTCAGCAGTAAAATAATGTGTTCATATTTGCCGTTTTGATACTTCCACTATTGTTGAAGCAGAACGAGATACATATTCCGGTGCATAAGCACACTGTATGATAGCTAAACCCATTTCATATATACCTTCACGACTCACACAAGATGTTCTTTCAGTGAAGCAATAAACTCCTGCCATACATTTGCAACTCCTTCAGTCTCGACAAAACTACACTATTATTACAGGATCAAAAAGAATCATACTCACTGTTCCCGATTGAACCTTACCTGTCATATTAGAGATTGAAGCAGCAATGGAAGCCTTGTCTCCCACACGTACAAAACGCGGGAGGTTCGGAATGAGCATAAATTCTTTGCTCGTTGTAGCCACACTATCCAATGTGCCCAATATCATTTTGGTATGAGCATACCCTCGGAAGTTTCAACACGTCAAGCTTTCGGGCATTGTGAAAGAAAATACAACTTCTCCTCGTTCATTGGTACGAAGTTGCAGATACAACTGAATAGCTTCATCGCAAAGTTGCATAGCCATCGCCATTTGATTCTTTTCTATTAAATATTCTACTTCTGTCACATATATTTCGGCACAAACATCGAATGATTTATAATCCTCAATCAGTTTATTTAGTTTTGCAAGATAAGGGTGCAAAGCCAATCCTACCAGTCTATCCGCGCATATCTGTTGGAACTTCTCCAACAATCTCTTCCCGATCACGACGCTGTCTCTGATTTTTGTCTACATAATCCGCATAGATTCCTGCAATCAAAGAATGTAAAATGGCGCGGTCTATAGGTTTAGTTGTCTGTTAAGCCCACTGCTCCAGACCTTGTAAACCAACATAAAAGCTATCAGGAACAATTATGTCACGATATTTCATCTGCCACATATAGGTTTTTAGCATTTGCGGAGAATTCTTTTCTTTCTCTCTCCCTTCCGATAGATTACATCCGTCAGCTTTACCACAGTTTCGGGCAAACTTTTCTCTTCTGCTTGCTCCACCTGTTTCCACAATTTCTTATAAGTCTATGCGTACACATGGGATACTTATCAGACTCTCAGCTTCATAAATTGTGCTTTCAGAGTTTTAATAAATGTCATACTCTAGATTAACAAAGAAAAGAAATTAAATTCAGAAAATTAAGCTTTTTAGTTAAAATAATCATTGAAGTAAGGCTCTCCTAGAGTTTATTTTGATTCTTCATTCTGTTTAAATAGGTTATTGGTTGTCACATATTAGTAGAAAAGTCATTCTTGTCCTATTATAAACTTCTTTTTGATTAAGAGTAAACTTACTTTTGATTAAGAGAAATCTATAAAAACAAAAGTTTCATTTATAGTTTAACCCCAATTAAAAGGAAGATTATCATTAGGGAGCGGAAGGTTTATCACTAATAGACAGTAACTTGTTTATTAATGAACATCCTTTAAAGATATAGTCATGATAGTGACAAAAGACTACACATTCTATGATATATAAAAAGTGAGGATAACACTCATAAGCATTATCCTCACTTTACAAGTTGAAAAAAACTATAGCAACTCTATTTCTCAAAAGAAGGCACTACCACCCTCATTGAAGCAGAATGTGAAGCATACTCCGGTGCATATGCACATTGTATAGTAGCCAAACCAGTTTCATAAGTTCCTTCACGACTGACATAATAACTATATTCCAGTACATAGGTTCCTTTTCCCAAATGATCAAAGAAGAAATTGATAGAAGCATCTTTGATATCGACATAATAGCCAATGCCATCATCCCAACGATATCCGGAGATATTGCTAACCGGTTCGAAACATGCGCCATGTTGATCTTTCAACTGTACAAAGTCCATCGGACGATCTACACGAATACTCAAACGGGAAACTACTTTATCACCTACCTGAAGGTTGGTCTTTTCTGTAACAGGCTGCAACTGAGCTACGTTATTAACAATGCGTTCCACATACAATCGTTTCTCTACATTCAACGCTCCGCCCTGTTGCTTCACGTCACGAATCGGTGATTCATACTCGGCATAAGCTGCTCCCCATGCAATACCCTGATCTCGCTTTTGTACCTTAATAGTACGGGCATCAACCACGTTCTTTTGAGTAAACGAACGCTTAATGTATCCCAATCCCGGGACAGTGGTTTTGCTCGGAGAAATCGTTTCCAACACTTCGTTAGCTATTGTTATCCGGACATCTCCTTGATTATCGAGAAGGTTAATTCCTTTCATCAGCAATGCATAAATCGCATCAACACTGGCTACCGAAGATTTCCATTGTTGAGTTTGCTTCTGTGTCAATAACCAAAGCTTCATTTCTTCTACAATTGCTTCATTACCGCCAATGAGTTCCAGCGCCTCCATCACATCCACATGAGTTTGAATCTTCATGTTACCCCAATCAAACGGATTTTCATTGAAAGCAAAAGACATACCTTGTCCATCTGTCTTTGTCAAATGCTCTTTCAAAGAGGCAATGAACTCTTGCGCTTCTTTCTTACGTCCTGCTTTATCAAGCACGACAGCTGCAAGAGCTTTAATCTTCATTGAAGAAGATGGAAGCAATCCCCCCACTCTGGACAGGAAATAATCATAAGCAGCCTTGTTGACGTCAGGAACTTTTTCGTCTGAAATTGCAATCAGATACAAATAGTCCAGCATATTGCCTGAAAGTCCTGTCATTTTCATTCCTGCTTTCTGTGCCTCGAGAGTAGCTTTGTATTCTTCTAAAGCTGATTTATGAAGATAGATGAAAGCATCTTGCTGCATCGCTAAAGCTAATTCTGTCGGTTTATCTCCTGTTAGCATAAACAAGCGAGCGTATAATTCCATGATATAGGTAGTGACATACAAACTTCCGTTCATGCCTTTATACCAAGACCATGTTCCATCACCATTTTGCAAATTTTGTAGCCTCCTCAAAGCAGCAGAGTTATTGCTGAGAATATTATTCAGATCAAACAGGGTAGCAATACGTTCTTTCTGTTGTTCTTCCGTTTGCGCTTCAAGTATCCAAGGTGATTCGGAAAGAAGAATATTCTTCACTTCCTGGTTCTTTTGCAGATTACTAAGGAACGCTTCTTTCGTCCCCCCCTGCAATTTCCAGCTATCGAATACAGCTTTGATACGAGGATGACTATTCATGATGTAAGCAGCCAATGTATTTGCATAGTATGCATTCGCCCAGGAAATAGCATTATCATTGGTCGGAAGACTCAATGAAGGTAATGCCTGAATAGCATACCAGGACGGATTACCCGTAAATTCAATCGTCAGCTTACGGTCTGTAGCCGTTGCACTATGGTGATTGAAAAGACTATCAAGTGAGAAAGTGCGAGTCTCCTCTCCACCTATAGGCATTGGAAGGGTTTCAATCAAATGTTCTTTATTACTAAGTACCGGAATCAATTGCTGTTCACCATCACTAAACGTTCCGCTATCAGCTACCATGCGGCAACCTAAGATACTATATTTATCGTCTACAGTGAACCGGAAACTTACACCAATTGTCACTCCCGCCTCGACTTTAAATTCTTGTTTCCGAGTACTTATGACCTTATCCGTCATCGGATCAAAGAGAATCATGCTGACCGTTCCCGATTGCACTTTTCCTGTCATATTAGAAATAGAAGCTGCAACAGAAGTTTGATCTCCTACACGCACAAAACGAGGAAGATTGGGAACCAACATAAATTCTTTGCTGGTTACAGCTTCTCCATCCAATGTTCCTAACATCATATCCTTTGTATGCGAATATCCACGGAAATTCCAACGAGTCAAACTCTCAGGCATAGTAAATGAGAAAGAGACCTCTCCTTGCTCATTGGTACGAAGTTGAGGATAGAAGAATGCTGTTTCAGCAAGATTGGTACGAATATTATCAGTTACCGGAGAGATGGTTTCTCCCTTTTCCTGAAAAATCGCCGGAACATTTCCTGCGAGATCATCCTTTAAATCGCTGGTTCGAGGAGTCACAACCGATTCTTCCAGAACCATTCGTGTATTTTTCTGTGAGAATTTAGCTCTGTTCTGTTGTGATGGAGATGCGATTCCTCTTATCCAGAATTCCTCAACGCCTTGCCCCGCTACCGCTGGAATTGATGAGAATGGTTCTATCACAAAGTGATCATATTCGAATAAAGGTACTTTGAACAGTTTTTTATCCCACTCATAATCAAACCAAATAGAAGAAGTAAAATCACCCATCCAACTTATATGTGGAAGATTCCGATAATGGAACACATTGAATGTCTGCCTCTGCTTCCATATTTTATCCAAAGAAGCGTCATACATCGTTGCAAGCATCTCAGCATCCGCACCTTTTCCTTGAGGATTCTTAATTGTCAGTTTCCATTCTTCTGTTTGCCCGGGACGTAATTTATCACGGAATACATCCCATTTCATATTCAGTTTTTCATCCAATAAACGTTTCGACAACCGAACTATTTCTTGATAGACTTGTCCATCTCTTACCATATATATATTTATAGCAATTCCATCACCATAACTTGCCTGATAAGGAAATTCAAATCGAGCAATGGAATCAGACAAATGCAACACCTTACTTTCCAGCAATGCCTCGTTGCTGAATACATCAACCATCACACAAACATCTTTCTCTGATGTACCAAAATAGAATACAGCCGGATGGGTAGCGTCAAACTCAGTGTTAGTCTTAAAATACCAGTCCGGAGTCAGAATAGGCGGCCGTTTATCATGGACAGAATAAAGAATTGTACTAGTTTCCGCACTTCCTTTTCTACCCAGACTGTCTTCTGCCGATATCTTCAATACATAGGGCCCGGAAGGAACATCCTTCCAGTCGAGGAATATTTCTTTATTAGAAGCAACGGTTCCGGTAATAACCGGTGTATTTTCCAATTGCTTCATCGACTTATCTTTGGCACGATACAAACGATAGGTAACTTTTACATCAGCAAGCTGACCTTGGTTAGAAGCATAAAAATTGAGTTTGATTGGATCATCCTTACATGTTTTCGGCATTAAATATGTTCTCAAATACAAGAAAGTATCTCCTGCAGAAATAACCTTCGTAGATGTCTGTGTCTCACCTGCGGCATTTGTAACGGTTACTTCTATCAAATAACTAAAGTAATTTCCCTTACCGTTATTGTATAGCGTATCACCTTCCAATTGTACCGGTATTGTAAATACTCCATCAGCACCTGTTGTCACTTCACCGGATGCTATCTGGTCATTCATTCTCAACTGCCAGAAACTGTAAGCTGAACGTTTGATGGTATATTTCACCGGAAGATCTCGTAAAAGTACACCACTATAAGACTGAACCTTCCCTTTTATCTCTGCTTTGTTTCCCAACTGATAATCTCCTTCCTGTTTCTCAAAAGTAATATCAAATGTCGGACGCTTATACTCTTCCACGCGAATACTAGCATTTCCGACCGGAGTTTTCAGTTGGAAGTCTCCATTCAAGCAAGCCAAAGGCAAGGTAAAGCTTGTTGTAAACGAACCAAACTCATTGGTACGCAAAGTCCGTTTGCCTACCTCTTGATTATTGTTATCTTGTAGGGAGACTGTATATTCTCTATCAGAAAGCACATGAGCAACACCCAGTTCAGATACATATGCAATACCTTTCACATAGACTGTTTGTCCGGGACGATATAGAGAACGATCGGTTAATAAAATAACCTTCTCCGTCGTTTCGTTCATATCAGGAGAGCTGAAAAAACCACCTCTAATATCTTTCTTCTCCATAAAAGTATCATCCCCTTTAGTAGCTATCAGATAACTATAATCAGACTTCCAAGGGAATATAGCTTTCCCTTCTTCATTCGTCGTAAACATCTGCAAAGCTACATCCTTATTACTGTAAAGAGTAACCTGCGCATTTGAAATAGGGTGCCCTGTTCGTGCATCCAGTGTTATGACTTCGAATTGTTCTTTGGGTAATTCACTAGTCAAAACATAAAAATGGGTAACATTAAACTCTTTCTCTATTTCTTTTTTAGCACGGACATCAGGAACAATACGCATCACATATTTCCCTACTCCCGGAGCTTTGAAAATGAAAGTTGTATCTTGAGACTGATAATTCTCCGGTCGTATCACTGAATAATGTTGTTCTGATACAAACTTCTTTTCCCGATAAATGCGGATAGTAAAACCATCCAGGTTTTTATGTGAAACTTTGATCTTCATCTCTTGGTCCGGAAAAGCAGTTTTCACCGTACTGACAGATAAAAAAGGAGCCAGAATTTCTTCTCGCAGATTCTTCAATGCATTGATCCTACGGTAATCAGGATACAAGCGAATAGCTTCTTCACAAACCTTCAATGCAGAAAGTGGTTGTTGCCTTTCAAGGATTAAATTAGCTTTTGCCAACAACACTTCGGCACAAATATCCAACGTTTTATAATCAGTAGCCAATTTATTCAAGTCTATAATATACGGATCTTCTGCTAGCACATAAGGAGCCGCTTTATCTATCACAGGATAAAATGAATAATTCGATTCGTATTTCCATCTCAGAAATTTCAAAGAAGTCAGCACATAACTCTCCTTATCCCCCTTCTCCCGATAGGCAGAAAGCATATTATCATAAAGTCTGGAAATATGTTGTTTTACATTCTTCTGCTTATCCAGATACTGCACTCTCAACAAAGCTTCAATGCTACGGGAAGCCAACAAATGATACATATCATGATGATAATATTCACTCGTTTCGCCCAATTCTACAAAAGGGATGTAGGTACGTGAAGAGGTTTTAAGCAATAATACCGAATCGGACATCGCTTTCTGGATATGAGTTTGTATTGTATCCACAAATATATTCGCTGTCCAATTGAGCATATCGACAGGAACCACTCCTACAATATCTGTTTGCTGTCGAAGGGACCATTGATTTCTTGCTGCATAATCCGCATAAATTCCGGCCAGTAGTGAATGTAGAATAGCACGATCCATGGGTTTATCTGCATATTTTACCCATTCTTCAAGTCCTTTAAGACTAACATAAAAACTATCAGGAGTAATTCTCTCCCGATACTTCATGCGCCACATATAGGCTTTCAGCATTTGTGGAGAGTTCTTCTCCATTTCACCTTTCCGATAGATTTCATCTGTCAGCTTTATCACAGTCTCCGGTAGGCTTTTCTTCTCAGCCTGTTCCACTTGCTTCCACAATTTGTCGAAAGTCTGCGCATATATGCCTGAAATATATCCCAAACATAGCAACATGATCATACCAATCCGGCCTATTTTCATAATCTTTTCTTTTTAATTCAATAGATAACTAACCTATAAATAAACAAAGTAAGGAAATAAAGTTTAATGTTTTATACTTTTTATCCTAAAAAATGAGGATCACGTTCGCAAAACGTATCCTCACTCAAAGATTACTTATTTAACCTTATCTCACTGTTCAATTATATATCCCCATTGAAATAATTCATTACGACCTATTTCGGTGATGATTTTTATAAATAAAGAATTCATTTTCTCTGCCATAATCTTTAAACCTTATAAAATTACTAATTCCTAAAAAGCGAAAGAGTGAATCTCTGAATAAGAAAGTCTTGAAAACAACTTATCCACCAATAATTACATCAGTCCTACTGATGATTTTGAATAGTCTCTTGACCTTTTCATCTTGTTATCCTTTCTAATATGTTCCTCAACACGAGAAGCAGAGCCTTTGTTTATACCTTGAACATCAAAATGAGACATGTTTATATTTTATAGCATATTTCTTGATTTGCATCAACCGGATTAGTAACCAAGAGGTTGAATTGAATTACAACAAAGCTGATAGTACATATACGATAAAAGACGCAGAAAGTATATTATCTGCGCCTTTTTATCTTCTATACCTATTTTATATAAATAGGATAATATAATAAAGAATTATTTGATCGGTGTCTGCTCCAAAGTAGCTACAAGAAAATCATAGAACTTTTGCACAGTCGGAATATAGGCTCTCTCATCCGGTGAGTGCGGTGATCGCAAGGTAGGTCCAAAAGAAATCATATCTAATCCCGGAATAATAGCACCAATGATGCCACATTCCAAACCAGCATGGATTACTTTCACAGCAGGCTCTACACCAAACTGTTGCTTATAAGAAGTTTTCATGGCATGAAGTATCGGTGAATTAATATCTGGTTGCCAACCGGAATATCCTCCCGTCATTTCCACCTTCATTCCTGCCATAGAAAAACAAGATTCGAGACTTGTAGTTAAATACTCTTTCATACTATCACTGGAACTACGGGCAAGAATCTTAATCTCAGCCTTCCCTCCACCAATGGTAATAATAGCCAGATTGGAAGAAGTTTCCACTGTGTCAGGCACTGTTGGAATCATACGTGTTACCCCATTCTGACAAGCAAAAATAGCGTCAATCAAATTATCCTGGATTTCTTCAGGTACTTCACCACCGGGAAGCTCTACCCGTTCAGCCTTAAAGCTGATAGGTGTTTCAATTGCAGAAAATTCTTCATTGAAAAGATCCTCACAATACTTCACCAAGCCAAGAAGTTCTTCTTCATTCTCTGCGGGAATTGTAATAACTGCATGCGCTTCACGAGGAATGGCATTGCGCATATTACCGCCTTCCCAACTTGCCAAACGGGTTCATAAGAAGCTACAGCTTCACGTAAGAAACGAACCAGTAGTTTGTTTGCATTCGCACGACCTTGATTAATTTCCAATCCGGAATGTCCGCCACGCAAACCTTTCAAGGTTACTTGTATAGCAATATCTCCTTCTTCAGGAGCTACTTCTTTATATTCTAAAGTAGCAGTAACATCCATGCCGCCTGCACAACCAATATACAATTCTCCCTCATCTTCAGAATCAAGATTCAACAAAATTTCTCCGTTCAATGTTCCCGGTTTCAATCCGAAAGCACCGTACATACCAGTTTCTTCATCTTTGGTAATCAAAGCTTCCAACGGGCCATGTTTCAAATCTTTCGATTCCAATACAGCCATAATAGCTGCTACCCCAAGTCCGTCGTCAGCACCAAAGTCGTGCCTTTCGCTTTCACCCAGTCACCGTCAATATAAGTTTCAATAGGATCTTTTTCAAAGTCGTGTACTGTATCATTATTCTTTTGTGGAACATATCCATATGCGCCTGTAGAATCACACCCTTCCGGTTTTCCATTCCCGGAGTTGCTGGTTTACGAATGATTACGTTTCCAGCTTCATCTACAAAGGATTCTAATCCCAAACCTTTCCCAAAGTTGATTAAAAATTCAGTGATCTTTTCCATGTGTCCCGATGGACGAGGAATCTGAGTCAATGAATAAAAATGCTTCCACACATTCTGCGGAGCTAAAGAAAGAATTGTACTCATAACAAATAATTTATTAAGTGATTACTTTCGCTGTCTATTGGTAAGCGGTAAGGCTACCAAACCATATATGCCCAACAAAACTACTAAAAAGGTTTGAATCCCGTGCACAATCAGAGCAAATATTCCCGCATCTGTTACATTTACTCCATAAAGCATCATCATCGAAATGATAGCAAAGTGCCATGGTCCTGCCCCATTAGGAGTAGGAACAATTACAGCAAACGTACCACCGACAAACATGACCAAGGCCGCCATGATCCCCAAATGAGCAGTAAATGAGAAACAGTAGAATGTGAAGTAGAAATGAAGAAAGTAGCACACCCAAATGGCTAATGTATAAAATATAAAGAGAGGAATATTACGCACTCCTTTTAAAGACATCACACCTTCCCAAATATTCAGAACAAAACCTTTTACCCGTTCATAAAAAAAGAGAGTTTTTCGTAACGCATAAAAAAGCACTGCCACCCCAATAAAACAAAAGAGAACGATATAGAACCATACAGAAGTGAGAAGATGAAGTAAAGAAGGGATCTTTGTTCCTGTATCATGTAGAAATGTAACAAATATAGGCATTTGCAACAAAACAGTAATTCCCGTAATCAAAAGAATTGTCAGAGTATCGACAAGTCTTTCCGTAACAACTGTACCCAATGATTTAGCAAAGGAAACATTATCATACTTTGCCAATACCCCGCAACGACTCACTTCTCCTATTCGAGGAATTACCAGACTAGCCGCATAGGATATAAAAACAGCATTTACACAATCACTCTTTTTAGGAAAAGCATCCAAAGGCTCCAAAGTCTGTCTCCATCGCCAACCCCGAAATATCTGTGCAAATACACCAAACACTAAGGAAAAGAGCATCCACCACCAGTTCGTATCATGCAACAAGACCTCTTTAGCCTCTGCAAAATCAAAGTCTCGATAAACCCAATATAGAATAAAGCCACCTAAAACAATTGGTAATACCAGTTCTAGTGTCTTTTTTAATAGTTTCTTCATCCTTAATTCTTTATTCTTCATTTAAAAGAATTACCTTTGTCAGCTGCAAAAGTAATTATTTAGTTGGTAAATGAAATTAGTAAAGCCTAAAAAAGTTTCTCGGACAGCACTTTCTAAAGGATCTGAAAGTTGCCCAGGATATTGCCAATACGGTTGATACTTTCCCCAAATTACCTATTCTGGAAGTAGGGCCGGGTATGGGAGTATTGACACAGTTTCTGGTGAAGAAAGATCGTCCACTAAAAGTAGTGGAAGTAGACTATGAATCGGTGGCTTACCTTCGCGAGGCTTATCCGTCATTAGAAGACCATATCATTGAAGACGATTTCTTGAAAATGAATTTGCACCGACTTTTCGATGGACAACCTTTTGTATTGACAGGTAATTACCCTTACAACATTTCCAGCCAGATTTTTTTTAAGATGCTGGACAACAAAGATATCATTCCCTGTTGTACAGGAATGATTCAAAAAGAAGTAGCAGAACGAATTGCTGCGGGACCGGGTAGTAAAACATACGGTATCCTAAGCGTATTGATACAGGCTTGGTATAAAGTAGAATATTTATTTACTGTAAGTGAACATGTATTTAATCCACCTCCTAAAGTAAAAAGTGCAGTCATCTGCATGACTCGTAACGAAACAAAAGAGTTGGGATGCAATGAAAAACTATTCAAGCAAGTAGTGAAAACAACTTTCAATCAGCGACGTAAGACATTACGTAATTCCATCAAACCAATTCTTGGCAAAGATTGTCCTTTGACGGAAGATGTAGTATTCAACAAACGTCCTGAACAACTATCAGTAGAAGAATTCATCAAGCTGACCAATCGGGTGGAAGCTGCTTTAAAAGCATCAAACACTCCGGAAGCAAATTCTTAATTCTCCATTTTTAATTCTTGATTGATATGAATGAGGAATATATAGATAATGTAAAACATCTTATTGAACAAAAGGACGCTGACAAGGTAAAAGAACTCTTAATCGATCTTCACCCTGCCGACATCGCTGAATTATGTAACGACCTGAATCCGGAAGAAGCCCGATTTATTTATCGTTTATTAGATAACGAAACCGCCGCCGATGTACTTGTTGAAATGGATGAGGATGTTCGTAAAGAGTTCCTCGAAATTCTTCCTTCCGAAACGATCGCCAAACGATTCGTAGACTATATGGATACGGATGATGCCGTAGACCTGATGCGCGAACTTGACGAAGACAAACAGGAAGAAGTACTTTCACACATCGAAGACATTGAACAGGCCGGGGACATCGTTGATCTGCTGAAATACGATGAAAACACAGCCGGTGGTTTAATGGGTACGGAAATGGTGCTGGTCAATGAGAACTGGAGTATGCCCGAATGTCTGAAAGAGATGCGACAACAGGCAGAAGAATTGGACGAAATATATTATGTATATGTTATTGATGATGATGAACGACTGAGAGGTATTTTCCCGCTAAAAAAAATGATCACTTCTCCTTCTGTATCAAAAGTAAAACACGTGATGCAAAAAGACCCTATATCAGTACACGTGGATACTCCCATTGATGAAGTGGTACAAGCTATTGAAAAATATGACTTGGTAGCTATTCCCGTCATTGATAGTATAGGCCGTCTGGTTGGACAAATTACGGTCGATGACGTCATGGATGAAGTTCGTGAACAATCGGAACGTGATTACCAATTAGCATCCGGTCTTTCACAGGACGTAGAAACAGATGATAATGTACTTCGCCAGACAACGGCACGTCTGCCATGGTTACTAATCGGTATGCTGGGTGGAATCGGTAACTCTATGATATTGGGAAATTTTGATTCCACATTTGCAGCGCATCCGGAAATGGCATTATACATTCCACTTATTGGTGGTACGGGAGGAAATGTTGGTACCCAATCTTCCGCTATCATCGTACAGGGTTTGGCTAACAGCTCTCTGGATGCTAAAAATACATTCAAACAAATTACTAAGGAATCAGTGGTAGCACTTATCAATGCAACCATCATTTCCCTATTGGTATATACTTATAATTTTATCCGTTTCGGAGCAACAGCCACAGTCACCTATTCTGTATCAATTAGTTTATTCGCTGTAGTAATGTTTGCTTCAATTTTTGGAACATTAGTCCCAATGACGCTTGAGAAATTCAAAATTGATCCGGCCATTGCGACAGGACCGTTTATAGCCATCACAAATGACATCATTGGAATGATGCTTTACATGGGAATTACGGTTTTATTATCATAAAAACAAGATAAATAAAAAAAAACAAGCAAAATAGTATGAAGTAATCGTTTTATTTCATTAATTTGTGACCCAAAACTAATATACAATGATGGACGCTCATGACACTAATCTACCTCTGAATCAAGGGGAATTAGAAGAAGAAAAGAAAACTGTCGAGGTTTCTGAAGAAATTACGGAAACTCCGGCTGAGGATTTTACTACCGAAGTTCAACCTGAAACAACATCTAAATTTCCCTCTAAGGAAGAGATATTGAAGCGGTTGAAAGAGCTTGCTCAAGATGCAGACAATGCTAATAAGCAAGAGATCGATAATCTGAAACAATCATTCTACAAGTTACATAATGCCGAGATGGAAACTGCCAAAAAACAGTTTATTGAGAATGGCGGTACTCTAGAAGATTTCGTTCCTCAAGAAGACTCGGAAGAAAATGAGTTCAAGCGGCTGATGGGAGCTATCAAAGAGAAAAGAAGCATACAGGCTGCCGAGCTTGAACGCCAGAAGGAAGAAAATCTGCAGGTTAAACTTTCCATTATCGAAGAACTGAAAGAATTGGTAGAATCAGGAGATGACGCCAACAAATCATATACAGAGTTCAAGAAGCTTCAACAACAATGGAATGAGACTAAACTTGTTCCACAAGGAAAAGTTAATGAACTGTGGAAAAACTATCAGTTATATGTAGAGAAGTTCTATGACCTACTAAAACTGAACAACGAATTTCGTGAATATGATTTCAAAAAAAATCTGGAAATCAAGACTCATCTTTGCGAAGCTGCTGAAAAGTTAGCCAATGAAGAAGATGTAGTTTCTGCCTTCCACCAACTTCAGAAGTTGCACCAGGAATTCCGTGATACAGGTCCGGTAGCCAAAGAATTGCGAGATGAGATATGGAATCGCTTCAAGGCTGCTTCTACAGCTGTAAACCGTCGTCATCAACAGCATTTTGAATCATTAAAAGAAGCTGAGCAACATAATCTGGACCAAAAAACTGTAATCTGTGAGATTGTAGAAGCAATCGAATACGATGAACTGAAAACATTCTCCGCTTGGGAAAACAAAACTCAAGAGGTAATCGCTTTACAAAACAAATGGAAAACCATCGGTTTTGCACCGCAAAAGATGAATGTGAAGATCTTCGAACGTTTCCGTCATGCCTGCGATGACTTCTTCAAAAAGAAAGGAGACTTTTTCAAAAGCCTGAAAGAAGGAATGAACGAGAATCTTGAAAAGAAAAAAGCTCTTTGTGAGAAAGCAGAAGCCTTGAAAGACAGTACCGATTGGAAAGCTACAGCAGATGCTTTGACCAAACTTCAGAAAGAATGGAAAACTATCGGACCGGTAGCTAAGAAGTATTCGGATGCTATTTGGAAACGTTTCATCTCTGCTTGTGACTATTTCTTTGAGCAAAAGAACAAAGCTACTTCTTCACAACGTTCCGTTGAAATAGAAAACATGGAGAAAAAGAAAGCACTAATTGAAAAACTTTCTTCCATTGACGAAAATATGGAGATGGACGAAGCCAGTACTTTAGTGCGTGAACTGATGAAAGAATGGAATACGATCGGACATGTTCCGTTCAAAGAAAAAGATAAGTTGTATAAGCAATATCATGGATTGATTGACCAACTATTCGATCGTTTCAACATCAGTGCATCAAACAAGAAGCTAAGTAATTTCCGTTTGAATATCAATAATATTCAGGAAAATGGTCCACAATCTCTTTATAGAGAACGTGAAAGGCTTACACGTACTTATGAAAACATGAAGAATGAACTTCAAACTTACGAAAACAACTTAGGGTTCCTGACTTCTACATCTAAAAAAGGAAGCAGTTTACTAACCGAACTCAACCGTAAAGTTGATAAATTGAAAGCTGACTTAGAGCTAGTTTTACAAAAAATTAAAGTTATTGATGAGTCATTGAAAGAATAATAATGATCCTTCATTAAGAATAAAAACAGGTTTAGTTGTCCTCAGACAGTCAAACCTGTTTTTTTGAATCTACTTTAGATATCAGAACAAAAGAACATATTTCTATATCACCTCTTTTATACTAACTAATTTTTCTTCTTATGTCTCTATGTTCTTATACCTAAAAGACTTAGTTTATGTTTCTAGACAGTTTAAAATACAGGTAATCACCAATTCTGAATTTATTTAATCTCATTTTCAAACTTACTTAAATTCCGAATCTTAAAATGCAAAAAACCTACTAGAAGAATTTATCTAGTAGGTTTCATCTGTAAAGAGTAATTTTTCTGTTGGGCTACCAAGATTCGAACTTGGAATGACAGGACCAGAATCTGTAGTGTTACCATTACACCATAGCCCAATACTTCTGTTTTGCGGGTGCAAAGATACAAAGTTTTCGTGAAATCCAAACAATTCCAATATTTTTTGCAAAAACTTCAAATTATCATTCTGAACAGCAGAATCTACACTAAAAAACACAAAAATTATGTCATAACTTTCTTGTATCCAATAAATCAACGTATATTTGTCAAAGATATCACGTTTATAAACTGAAACAAAGGAGAATCCTTTTTTGTTATAAACCAAAAGAGAACATGAATTATTAATTTCAATCTTAAGAATGAACGAGACAAAGATATTAATTGAAAAAATAAAAGAGGGAATTCAAGAAAAGAAAGGTAAAAATATTATTATTGCCGATTTAACTAATATAGAAGATACTATCTGTAAATACTTCATTATTTGTCAGGGAAACTCCCCAAGTCAAGTTAATGCCATCGTAGATTCAATCAAAGAATTTGCACGTAAAGGCGCAAACTGCAAACCTTGCGCTGTTGATGGTCTACGTAATGCAGAATGGGTGGCTATGGATTACGCTGATGTATTAGTACATGTTTTTCTACCCGAAACTAGAACTTTCTATAATCTTGAACATCTCTGGCTGATGCCAAACTTACCCAAATTCCCGATCTTGACTAATTTACGATTATGGACAATAACAACGCTAATAATAACAAACCTAACAATAACAAGGTTAATATGCCCAAGTTCAATTTGAACTGGATGTATATGTTTATCGCTCTTATGCTTATTGCACTCTATGTGAGTAGTAATTATGGAGGAGTAGGTAGCAAAGAGGTTGATTACAGTACATTTCAGAAATATGTGCAGAATGGATACATCAACAAAGTCATAAGCCAAAACGAAGGGAAGTCTATCGAAGCCTATATCAAGCCTAGTGCAGTAGGTGCCGTATTTGGTGCAGACTCCAGTCAGGTTGGCAAAACACCCATTGTAATTACTAGTGGACCATCAGATGATAAACTGGATGAGTTTTTGAATGCTGAAAAAGAAGCCGGACATTTCGACGGGACATATAGTTACCCACATAAGTCGGATCTTCTTCCAACAATTCTGACTAGTATATTGCCACTTGTTTTATTAATTGCTTTGTGGATATTCTTTATGCGCCGAATGAGCGGAGGTGCTAATGGTGGTGCCGGCGGCGTATTCAATGTTGGTAAATCAAAGGCACAACTCTTTGAAAAGGGTGGTGCTATTAAAATAACATTTAAAGATGTAGCAGGTCTGTCTGAAGCAAAACAAGAAGTTGAAGAGATTGTTGAGTTCTTGAAAGAACCTCAGAAATATACAGACTTGGGAGGTAAAATACCTAAAGGCGCTTTATTGGTAGGCCCTCCGGGAACTGGTAAAACATTGCTTGCAAAAGCCGTTGCCGGTGAAGCAAATGTACCTTTCTTCTCTCTTGCGGGCTCCGACTTTGTCGAAATGTTTGTCGGTGTAGGTGCTTCTCGTGTACGCGACCTATTCAAACAGGCAAAAGAGAAAGCTCCTTGTATTGTCTTTATTGATGAAATTGATGCCGTTGGACGTGCCCGTGGCAAAAACCCTGCTATGGGAGGAAATGATGAACGCGAAAACACGTTAAATCAACTTCTGACGGAAATGGACGGTTTCGGTTCTAACAGTGGTGTTATCATCCTGGCTGCTACCAATCGTGTAGATGTATTGGATAAAGCATTACTTCGTGCCGGACGTTTCGACCGCCAGATACATGTGGATTTGCCTGATTTGAACGAACGCAAGGAAGTATTCGGTGTACATTTACGCCCTATCAAAATAGACGATACTGTTGATGTAGATTTGCTGGCACGTCAAACTCCGGGGTTCTCTGGTGCAGATATTGCAAATGTTTGTAATGAAGCCGCATTGATCGCTGCCCGTCATGGTAAGAAATTCGTAGGTAAACAAGATTTTTTGGATGCTGTAGACCGTATCATCGGTGGGCTGGAAAAGAAAACTAAAATTACTACCGAAGCAGAGCGCCGTTCTATTGCTTTGCATGAAGCAGGACACGCATCTATTTCCTGGTTATTGGAATATGCAAATCCTTTGATCAAAGTGACCATTGTTCCCCGTGGACGTGCATTAGGCGCCGCCTGGTATTTACCTGAAGAACGCCAGATTACGACCAAAGAGCAAATGTTGGACGAAATGTGTGCAACCTTAGGAGGTCGTGCTGCTGAAGATTTATTTATCGGCCGTATTTCCACAGGTGCTATGAATGATTTGGAAAGAGTGACTAAACAGGCATACGGTATGATTGCTTATCTGGGAATGAGTGAGAAATTGCCTAATTTGTGTTATTACAATAATGACGATTATTCTTTCAACCGCCCTTATAGCGAAAAAACAGCAGAGTTAATTGACGAAGAGGTTAAGAAGATGGTGAATGAGCAATATGAACGCGCCAAACAAATTCTATCAGAGCACAAAGAAGGTCATAACGAATTAGCTCAGCTGTTAATTGATAAAGAAGTGATTTTCGCTGAAGATGTTGAACGTATCTTTGGTAAACGCCCATGGGCTTCCCGCTCTGAAGAGATAATGGCAGCAAAAGAAAGCCAGGCAGCAGCCGAAGCTGAAAGAAAGCTAGCCAAAGAAGTGGAAGAAGAAGAAAAAGAAATTAAAGAAGAAGAAGCCGAAAATACTGCGGAAGAAAAAAAGGCTGAATCTAATAACTAATAACACGAAAGACGTTGAATAGTAATTTTATAAAACGGACCGTTACCGGAATTCTCTTTGTAGCTATTCTGGTAGGATGTATCCTTTCGGGAACATTAAGTTTTGGTATTTTATTTGTTGTGATCAGTTCATTGACTATTTTTGAATATGGACAACTGATAAATAACCGTGCAGAAGGAGCCAATGTTAATAAGTTCATCACCATGTTAGGTGGAGCTTATCTTTTTCTTGCAATCATGGCATTCTGTATCAATACAGCTGATTCAAAGATATTCATTCCATATATAGTACTACTACTCTACCTGATGATTAGTGAACTATATCTGAAAAAGGAAAATCCGTTACTTAACTGGGCATATTCTATGCTTAGCCAGCTATACATCGGATTGCCTTTTGCCCTACTGAATATTTTGGCATTCCATACAGATCCTGAATATAGCAGTGTAAGTTATAACCCGATATTGCCATTATCGATTTTTATTTTTCTTTGGTTAAATGATACCGGAGCTTACTGTATCGGTTCATTAATCGGAAAACATCGACTTTTTGAACGTATTTCACCTAAAAAATCATGGGAAGGCTCAATCGGAGGTGGAGTAGTTGCTATTGGAGCCTCTTTTATACTTGCACACTATTTCCCATTTTTATCTATGTGGGAATGGGCAGGTTTGGCATTGACTGTTGTTATATTTGGAACTTGGGGAGACTTAACTGAATCGTTACTGAAACGTCAGCTTCATGTAAAAGATTCCGGTACAATTCTTCCTGGCCATGGAGGGTTGCTTGATCGTTTTGACAGTTCTTTAATGGCAATTCCCGCAGCGGTCGTTTATCTATATGTGCTAACTTTACTTTAATTTATTTCAAGAGAATAGTACAAGGAAAAGACCGGAAGTTATTCTAATCAGAAAACTCCCGGTCTTTTACACACTAACACATCAAAACATCACTATTGTAACATAGAAGAAACAGTATGTACTTCTTTTGATTTATCGGGCACGCCTACTGGATGTTCAAAGTCAAGAACTACAATTACACCTTCTCCATTCTCCTTTGAATTTATCTTAACCTTAAAACCTTTCATTTCAGGTTCCGCATTTTCGTCCTCTTCAGTAGGATAAAACTCTTCCAGATTATAAGACACTCGTCCCCAGCCCCAATCATTTGTCACATCATCATAAGTGTTATAACGTAGTTCCAGATGCACGTAGCCATCTTCATCCACACTTTGAGTTTCGGGCGCTTCTATCTTATTTTGAACTAAACTAATACGATGTTTTTTAGAAAAAGGAATATTCTGATTGAAGATAATATTCAGGAACTTTCCTCCAAGCCACATATCTCCTTGATAAATCAAAATAGGATCATTACCGAATTCTTCCTCATTCTCTGCGGTCATTTCCTCCACTTCTTTAGTCAGCACTTCATTAATACCTTTCATCTGTACTTGTACTCCGTCCTTAGTGTCAACTAAAGGATTAAAAACTGCAACCACACGTTTTCCATCCACTGGTCGATACCAAGGAATTGCGGTGGTAACCGGATCAATAATTCCCCAACGGTCACCTTCCAAATAAAAACCGCCACCACCGGTAGCATGAACCGTTGCCCAGTCCCAACTAAAATCACCGATAGAATAATAATCATCATCATCACACGATTGCAGCATAGGCACTAATGCCAGCAACAACAAACCTAAAATCCAATTATTTTTTTTCATATTAGTTCTTTTCTTAATTAATCTTTTGTTTTATAAATAAAAAAGCCGGGCAATTACTGCGCCGGCTTTACGTTTATTCAGAAAAAGAAAGTTATTTTTTCAAAATCCTCAGCATTTCACGTGCTGCTTGTTTAGAAGCTCCTGCAGGACCTAGCCGTTCTGCCACGTATGTATATCCTGCAAGCATAGTTTTCCTATATTCTGAATCTTCAAGAATGTTCTTTAATTCCTGCTGCATATTTCCAACTGTCATCGTATCAGCTACCAACTCTTTCACAACCTCTCGGTCTGCAATCAAATTGACTAATGAAATATATTTCACTTTCAATATATGACGACGTAGAAATGAAATCACCCTTCCTATAGGAGTATAATAACAAACAACTTGAGGAACACGAAACAATGCAGTTTCAAGTGTTGCGGTTCCGGAAGTAACTAATGCAACTTCCGCATGTTGTAAAAGACGATAGGTTTGTTCAAAAACAATCTTCACTTTCGCTTGTCCTATATACTGTTTATAATATTCCGGCAAAATACTTGGTGCACCCGCCAAAACAACCTGATAATTTGGAAAACCAGAAACAGCTTTCAACATATCCGGTAAGTTATCCTTAATTTCCTGCTTTCTGCTGCCTGCCAACAAAGCAATAATAGGTTTATCCTCCAAGTTATTATCGGTAATAAACTCCCGAAAGTTTTTAGGATTAGCTTCCTGATATGCAGTCACCTCATCCATTGTAGGATTTCCTACATAATGAATTGGGTATTGGTGTTTATCCTCAAAAAACTCCACTTCAAAGGGAAGTATGGAAAAGAGTTCATCCACATCCCTCTTAATATTCTTAATACGGTATTCCTTCCAAGCCCAGATTTTCGGAGAAATAAAATAATAAACCGGAATCCGTGTTTGCGCATGAACGAACTTGGCAATATTGAGATTAAATCCCGGATAGTCTACCAATATCACTACATCTGGATTCCAAGCCACAATATCCTCCTTACAACGTTTCATATTTGCAAAAATAGTACGCAAATGAAGTAACACTGGAATAAATCCCATGTATGCCAGTTCTTTATAGTGCTTCACCATTGTCCCTCCAGCAGCAGCCATCAGTCTCCTCCGAAAAAACGAAAGTCTGCCTGCAGATCTTCTGTTTTCAAAGCAGACATCAAATGCGAAGCATGTAAATCACCAGAAGCTTCACCAACAATCAGATAATATTTCATGGAACAATTAATTAATAAATTGAAGAACGAACAATGAAAAACAAACAATGACGAATGAAGAATCGACTATACAGTAGACAATGTAGCCCATTCTTCATTCATTTTTTTGTTATTCTTCATTTTCCTCTATCCATTGATTTAGCTCATCGATAAAATCATAAGCAGTTAAATCAACCTTAGTTGGAGTAATAGCAACATATCCGTTCGCCAATGCCCAGTGATCATTTTTCTCATTTTCCGGTTCATGATCGGCAAATTCACCTGTCAACCAAAAATAATTTCGATCGTTTTGACGTGGACACACTTCCCACTCATTCGTCCAACATCCTTTTGCTTGTTCGCATACCTTTATACCTTTGATATCAGGAGTATCCGGGAAATTTACATTCAGACAAGTCAAAGGAGGCAAACCTTTTTCCAATACCATTGCTGCTATTTTACGTATATATGGACCGGCTGCTTCAAAATCAGCACCCATATCGTGATTACATAAAGAGAAGCCTATAGATGGAACACCATTCAGACAACCTTCAATCACAACTCCCATCGTACCGGAATAATGCACATTTGTAGCAGAATTATCACCATGATTAATACCGCCAACCACTAAATCAGGCTTACGATCAAGCACCGTATTCCATGCAAGTTTAATGCAATCGGTCGGTGTTCCTGAACATTTATATACCGTCACTCCTACCTCCTGCTTAACCAATTTATAATGCACAGGCTGTGTCACAGTTAATGCACTGGCACTACCGGAACGTGGAGCGTCAGGCGCCATTACTACAATTTCTCCCAATGTTCGAAGAAACTTAACCAATTCACTAATACCCTTAGCCATGATACCATCATCATTCGACACAAGTATCAGCGGTCGTTTATTTTCCATACTTTCAATCCTTTCCTTTTAAATATCTGCACAAAAGTAACAAAAAGTAGACGGAATACCAACCTGGCAGTTATTAATAATTAGTTCACCCCCGACAAGAAGTTTTGAGAAATTCCGAAAGACTGTTTACTCATTTGTTGAACATATACAGCAAAAAGCTATTTCATAAGGTGAAACAAAGTGTTCCATATAGCAGAACAAAGTGTTTTATATAGTAGAACAAAGTGTTTCACCTAAGAGAAACTAATGGTTTACACATGGATATAATACAGCGGATTAAATTATCGACCTCAATGAGTACACCTAAAATAGTCAATTAATGGTGATAGGTGATAGAGAAGGTGATAGGTTAAAAAGCAACCTATCACCCTCTCAAGCATCGATGAATAAAGGGTTACAGAAGATTGGTGATAGGTTGATAGAGAAAATGATATTTTTTGTATAGTAGACCAAACAACTACCCGACACATTACCACCCGTTTACAAATCTTAATCTTCTGCAAGCGACTAAAAAAAGGAATAGATTTCCAATATAAATATGTATATTTGCAAGCTCAGAAAAGATAATCTGATGATAAAACAGCCTAAGTTCGTAATTGCCTTGCACGACAGTTATTAACAAAACAGGTGACTTATCAACAGAAATTGCAAAGTTTCTATTTTTTCGTAGGCGCTCTAAGGATTTATCACTTATTTCGCTGCCAATAAATTTAGAGAATATGGGAAAAATTATTGCTTTGGCCAATCAAAAAGGTGGTGTAGGTAAAACAACGACTACGATCAATCTCGCAGCGTCACTTGCCACACTCGAAAAAAAAGTACTCGTGGTAGATGCCGATCCGCAAGCAAATGCCTCTTCCGGCTTGGGAGTAGACATCAAGCAATCGGAATGTACTATCTATGAGTGCATTATAGACAGAGCCAATGTACAAGAAGCCATCCTCGACACGGAAATAGATTCTTTAAAAGTCATCTCTTCACACATCAATCTTGTAGGAGCCGAGATTGAAATGCTGAACCTTCCCAATCGCGAAAAGATACTAAAGGAAGTACTTACGCCCTTAAAGAAGGAATATGACTATATCTTGATAGATTGTTCACCGTCGTTAGGACTGATTACGATCAATGCATTGACTGCTGCCGATTCGGTAATCATCCCTGTGCAAGCTGAATATTTTGCCCTTGAAGGAATCAGTAAGTTACTGAATACAATCAAAATCATTAAGTCAAAATTGAACCCAGCTTTAGAAATCGAAGGATTCTTGCTTACCATGTACGATTCTCGTTTACGGCAAGCCAATCAGATTTACGACGAAGTAAAGCGACATTTTCAGGAACTAGTGTTCAACACTGTTATTCAACGAAATGTCAAACTGAGTGAAGCACCTAGCTACGGTATTCCGACTATCCTTTATGATGCGGATTCCACTGGTGCAAAGAACCACCTTGCCCTCGCAAAAGAGATTATTAACAGAAATAAATAACGAAGAAGATATGGCAACACAAAAAAGAAATGCATTAGGACGTGGACTTGACGCCTTGCTCTCAATGGATGATGTGAAAACCGAAGGTTCTTCTTCCATTAATGAAATAGAATTGGCTAAGATTTCTGTCAATCCAAACCAACCACGTCGTGAATTTGATCCGACGGCATTACAGGAATTGGCGGATTCAATTGCAGAAATCGGTATTATCCAACCAATCACTCTACGCAAACTCTCGGATGACGAATACCAGATCATCGCTGGAGAGCGTCGTTACCGTGCTTCACAAAAAGCAGGAATGAAAACAATCCCTGCCTACATCCGCACAGCCGACGACGAAAACATGATGGAAATGGCGCTGATTGAAAACATCCAGCGTGAAGACCTGAATGCGGTGGAGATAGCACTCGCCTATCAACATCTGCTCGACCAGTATGAATTAACTCAGGAACGCTTGAGCGAGCGTATCGGTAAAAACCGAACGACTATTGCCAACTACCTGCGTTTACTGAAACTGCCGGCCCCGATACAGATGGCTCTACAAAACAAGCAGATTGATATGGGGCATGCTCGTGCACTGATTTCATTAGGCGACCCTAAATTGCAAGTAAAAATATTCGAAGAGATACAAGAACATGGATACTCCGTTCGCAAAGTGGAAGAGATAGTTAAATCACTTAGTGAAGGAGAAATCGTGAAAAGCGGTACACGGAAGATCACTCCCAAACGTGCCAAACTTCCGGAAGAGTTTAATTTATTAAAGCAACAGTTATCCGGTTTCTTCAACACCAAGGTACAACTCACTTGCTCCGAGAAAGGAAAAGGAAAGATCAGCATTCCTTTCGGAAATGAGGAGGAATTGGAACGTATCATGGAAATCTTCGATACGCTAAAAAAGTAAATGACTAGAAAAAGTAAAAGATATCAGCTACTTATCATTACCCTGCTTCTCTGTTTTATACAGGTGGCAGGGATTGATGTGTATGCACAGGAGCCTGCAACACCAGTACAGAAAGATAGTACGATTCTGCAACGGCAGCCTCCGAAAGCACGTGCACGAAGACATCGTGACTCTGCTCAAGAAAAGGATTCATTGAAGAAAGACTCTATAAAGTTACTAAAACCGGAACAATTGCAACCGGTAGATAGTCTGTCTGCTGCAAAAATACAAGTAGTTGATAGTCTGAAAGCCTCCAATCAAATAGAGTTGAAAAAGAAAGAACAACCAGAAGCAATTGTTATCAACCAAGACAGTCTTCCACCTGTGCAGGATCTTAACAAAAAAATATTCGTACCGAATCCAACCAGAGCCACTTGGCTCGCTGTAGTTTTTCCCGGAGGAGGGCAGATATACAATCGAAAGTATTGGAAGCTACCTATCATTTATGGAGGATTTGCCGGTTGCGCCTATGCACTAAGTTGGAATGGGAAAATGTATAAAGACTATTCTCAGGCTTATCTGGACATAATGGACAGCAATCCGAATACTAAAAGTTATGAAGATTTGTTGCCTCCTAATGCCAATTATAGTGAAGAGCAATTGAAAACTACTATTAAAAATAGAAAGGATATGTTCCGAAGATACCGGGACCTCAGTATATTTGCATTTATCGGAGTATATATCATTTCCATTATCGACGCTTATGTGGATGCGGAATTGTCTAACTTCGATATTACCCCCGACCTGAGCATGCGAGTTGAACCAGCAATTATTAATAACCAATTTAACTCCAACAAAAAGTCAGTCGGTCTACAATGCGTATTACGATTTTAAAAGCACAACTAAGATTGAAGTTATTATTAAACATGAAGAATTTAGTAAACTATTGTCCGATTATTTTCTTTTTTTTACTAGCAATTCCGCAAGCTAGAGCCCAAAGTGTAGATGTAGTCATCCATGAAAATGGAACCGAACGCAAAGAGAGTATTGATTTGCCAATGAGTATGACATATCCGCTAGACAGCTTACTGAATGACTGGAAAGCAAAAAATTATGTTGATTTAGGTAAAGATTGTAGTACAGCGGAAGTAAATCCCCTATTCAGCGATTCTGTCTATATCGACCGCCTCTCACGTATTCCGGCTATTATGGAAATGCCTTATAATGAGATTGTGCGTAAGTTTATTGATATGTATGCCGGACGTTTGCGCAATCAAGTTTCTTTCATGTTGAGTGCCTGCAACTTTTATATGCCGATATTTGAGGAAGCATTGGATGCTTATGGACTTCCATTGGAATTAAAATATCTGCCTATTATAGAATCAGCTTTGAACCCATCTGCCATATCACGTGCAGGTGCCTCAGGCTTATGGCAATTTATGATCGGAACCGGGAAAATCTATGGTTTAGAATCTAATAGCTTAGTGGACGAACGTCGTGACCCTATTAAAGCTACATGGGCTGCCGCACGTTACTTGAAAGAGATGTATACAATTTATGGTGACTGGAATCTGGTCATCGCTGCCTACAATTGTGGTCCTGGTACTATCAACAAAGCGATCCGTCGCGCAGGAGGTGAAACTGATTATTGGAAAATTTATAATTTCTTGCCCAAAGAAACCAAAGGATATGTACCTGCCTTCATTGCTGCCAACTATGTGATGACCTATTACTGCGATCATAACATTTGTCCGATGGAGACAAATATTCCGACAAGCACAGACACAGTACAGGTAAACAAGAACCTGCACTTCGATCAAATTTCAGAAATATGTAACGTTCCTTTAGACGAAATAAAGAGTTTAAACCCGCAATATAAGAAACAGATCATACCAGGAGAAAGCAAATCTTATACTTTGCGACTTCCAATCAACGCAATCAGTACTTTCATAGATAAACAAGATACTATCTATGCACATCGTGCCGACGAATTATTCCGTAACAGAAAGACAGTTGCAGTGAAGGAACCTACTCCTACTACAAGGAAACAGACTACAGCTGTTACAGGCAAAGGTAAGCTTACCTATTATAATATCAAAAGTGGAGACACATTATCCTCTATTGCAGAAAAACTAAATGTCCGGGTGAAAGATATACAAAGCTGGAATGGAATGTCCAATACCAAAATATCTGCGGGGAAACGATTGAAAATATACAAATAAACAGCTTCTCGCTTGCTTCGTTCAGAAAATTGTTTATTTTTGCAAAATTAAGCAAGTGAAAGGATAACAAATATGGATAATCTGAGTCCCAAAGAAATAGCAGACGAGGAGATGATCAATCAGGCATTCCAAGAATTACTGAATGATTATCTTGCTACCAAACATCGCAAACGAGTTGAAATCATAACCAAAGCTTTCAACTTCGCCAATCAGGCACATAAAGGAATTAAACGCCGTTCCGGTGAACCCTATATTATGCACCCCATCGCAGTTGCCAAGATTGTGTGCAACGAAATCGGATTGGTTCTACTTCTATTTGTGCAGCTTTGTTGCATGATGTAGTTGAAGACACTGATTATACAGTAGAAGATATAGAAAATATCTTTGGTCCTAAAATAGCCCAGATTGTAGATGGACTTACTAAAATTTCCGGTGGTATCTTTGGAGATCGTGCCTCAGCTCAAGCAGAGAACTTTAAAAAGCTACTGCTCACCATGTCTAATGATATCCGCGTTATTCTGATTAAAATAGCTGACCGTTTACACAATATGCGAACTCTCGCTCCATGTTGCCAAACAAACAATTTAAGATAGCCGGTGAGACTCTTTATATTTATGCACCGTTAGCAAATCGTCTGGGACTCTATAAGATCAAAACGGAACTGGAAAATCTCAGTTTCAAGTACGAACATCCTGAAGAGTACGTCGAAATAGAGGAAAAGCTGAATGCTACAGCAGCCGAACGTGACAAAGTATTCAATGATTTCACAGCTCCTATCCGTACTCAATTGGATAAAATGGGACTGAAATATCGGATTCTGGCAAGAGTAAAGTCAATCTATTCCATCTGGAACAAAATGCAAACCAAGCATGTTCCTTTCGAAGAAATCTATGATTTGTTGGCTGTCCGCATTATTTTCGAACCGCGTAATCAGGAAGAAGAACTTAATGATTGTTTCGATATTTACGTATCTATTTCCAAGATATACAAGCCTCATCCCGACCGTCTTCGTGACTGGGTAAGCCACCCGAAAGCGAACGGATATCAAGCATTGCACGTCACCCTGATGGGAAATAACGGTCAATGGATTGAAGTCCAGATTCGTAGCGAGCGTATGAATGACGTCGCCGAACAGGGCTTTGCTGCTCATTGGAAGTACAAAGAAGGAGGAGGTAGCGAAGACGAAGGAGAATTGGAAAAATGGCTGAAAACAATCAAAGAAATACTTGATGACCCGCAGCCGGATGCAATAGACTTTCTGGATACCATCAAGCTAAATTTGTTTGCTTCTGAGATTTTTGTGTTCACGCCTAAAGGAGAACTAAAGACGATGCCTCAAAACTCAACGGCACTCGATTTTGCCTTCTCATTACACACTGATATAGGTAGCCACTGCATCGGTGCTAAGGTTAATCACAAACTTGTTCCATTAAGCCACAAGCTACAAAGCGGTGACCAAGTTGAAATTTTAACTTCAAAATCACAACGTGTACAACCACAGTGGGAAGTATTTGCTACCACTGCTCGTGCTCGTGCCAAGATCGCTGCTATTCTTCGTAAAGAACGTAAAGTTAACCAAAAGATCGGTGAAGAGTTACTGAGTGAATTCCTAAAAAAAGAAGAAGTTCGTCCAGATGAAGTAGTCATCGAAAAGCTACGTAAACTCCATAATTCAAAAAATGAAGAAGAGTTTTTAGCAGCTATCGGTAGTAAAGCCATTGTATTAGGTGATGCTGACAGAAATGAGCTCAAAGAAAAACAAACCAGTAATTGGAAAAAATATCTAACTTTCTCTTTTGGAAATAACACCAAAGAAAAACAAGAAGAAAAGGAATCACAGGAAAAAGAAACGATCAATCCAAAGCAAATACTCAAACTTACGGAAGAAAGTTTGCAAAAGAAATACATCATGGCAGAATGTTGTCATCCTATTCCCGGTGACGACGTTTTAGGATACATCGATGAAAATAATCGAATCATTATTCACAAACGCCAATGCCCTGTGGCCGCTAAGCTGAAAAGCAGCTATGGAAACCGTATTTTAGCAACCGAATGGGATACGCATAAAGAACTTTCTTTCCTTGTATATGTATATATAAAAGGTATAGACAGTATGGGATTACTGAATGAAGTAACACAAGTTATCTCTAGACGATTGAATGTAAATATCCGTAAGCTGGCAATTGAAACCAATGACGGAATCTTTGAAGGTAAAATACAACTATGGGTACATGATGCTGAGGATGTAAGGGCTATTTGTAATAATTTGAAAAAGATTCAAAATATCAAGCAGGTTACTCGCGTAGAAGAGTAGAAAAGCAAAACACACCAATCATATTATGAAAAGGCAAATGGAAATCAAGGCACTTAAAACAACACCTTAAGTATATAACAGGGGAAACAGTTGAACAACCTCTATTAAAAAACAAAAATTTCTAATAAAGAACTCCGGATCAACAATATAGAGTAATATAGTTCCGGAGTTTCCTCCCTAATCTCGTCCGTCCAACTCCCTTTTAATAGCTAAAAGTTCTTCTTTGATACCTTTTAGACGATTGATTATTTCGTAGTTTTTGATAGTCGTTTCCTTATTAACTTTCAATCGTTGACGAGCCCCAGGAAGGGTCATGCCTTTCTCCTTTACCAAATGGTAAATCAGTCCTATGGTTTCTACGTCCTCCTTGCGATATTGACGTACTCCTCTTCCACTAGTTCTGGGAGAAATCTGCGGAAATTCTTTTTCCCAAAACCGAAGTAAAGAAGGATTGACACCAAACATATCAGCCACTTCCGCAATCGAATAATATAATTTTAATTCTTTATCAGTATGAAGCATGAAACTCGTTATTTAAAGTCTTAATCGAATACTTTACCATGGTTTGCTGCTAATTGAATCATCCTTTCATAGTCTTCAGCACTTAAATCCATGAAGTAATAGTTAATTGGATTAACAATCTGCCCTTTCACATGGACTTCATAATGCAAATGAGGTCCCGTACTTTTTCCCGTACTTCCCACTTTTCCAATTACTTCACCACGCACTACCTTCTTTCCAACTTTCGTATTGAATCCTTGCAAATGAGCATAACGGGTCAAATAACCAAAGCCATGATCAATTTCAATCGTATTTCCGTATCCGGTTTCCCATCCAACTTTCACCACTGTACCATCACCAGTTGCATACACATCAGTTCCGGGATGCGCAGAGAAATCCATCCCGGCATGGAATTTAGTCGTACCATAAATAGGATCGACACGCGTACCATAACCGGATGCAGTCTGACGAAGATCTTTATTGGAAATAGGCTGAATAGCCGGAATACATTTCAACATTTCATCATGGTTCTTACACATATCCACCACATCATCAAAAGATTTGGACTGGATATAAAGTTGTTTGGAAAGTACATCTAACTTCTGAGTTGTATTCACTACCAACTTTGAGTTCACCATATCCATCAATTCCTCATAACGGTTCGTTCCTCCGTAACCAGCCTGACGAATAGCCGGAGAGATAGGATCAGCTTGCAGAATTACCCGATACAGATTATCATCACGTTGCTGGATATCTTGAAGAACCCCCATCGCATCGTCTAAACGACGAGAGAGGACATTATATTGTGCCTGCAAACGGCTATTTTCAATTCTAAGTTCCTTCTCAGACGGAGAACCAAACACCAGAAGCAATACAAGGAAGCACCCCGCCCCCAACCCCATACCGATAAAAAGTCGCCGCAAAATACTAAGCGCACGTTGTCGTACGGTAGGGTAAATTCGGTCATACGTCTGCGTCTGTGGATTATATATGTAGTATACTTTACGCATCTTTTTGGAAATATTTCGCTCGTTAATACGGCAAAAATAATAAAAACGAGCTATCTTTGCACTGTTTTTTGAGAATATTAACCTCAACAATAGATATTATAGAAGTATGTTGACTGCAAAAGAGATCAGAGATTCATTCAAGAATTTCTTTGAGTCGAAAGAACATCACATTGTTCCCTCGGCTCCGATGGTGATAAAAGACGACCCTACCCTGATGTTCACCAATGCGGGTATGAACCAGTTTAAAGATATTATTTTGGGTAATCGCCCGGCAAAATACCACAGAGTCGCAGACTCTCAGAAATGTTTGCGAGTAAGCGGAAAGCATAATGATCTTGAAGAAGTAGGACACGATACTTATCATCATACCATGTTTGAAATGCTAGGTAACTGGTCATTCGGTGATTACTTCAAAAAAGAAGCCATTAGCTGGGCTTGGGAATATCTGGTAGAAGTATTAAAACTGAATCCGGAACACCTGTATGCCACTGTATTCGAAGGCAGCCCCGAAGAGGGATTGAGCCGCGATGATGAAGCTGCTTCTTATTGGGAACAATTCTTACCTAAAGACCATATTATTAATGGTAACAAACACGATAATTTCTGGGAAATGGGTGATACAGGACCTTGCGGACCTTGTTCTGAAATCCATATCGACCTTCGCCCAGCTGAAGAACGTGCTAAAATCTCCGGTCGTGATCTGGTAAATCAGGATCATCCTCAGGTTATTGAAATATGGAATCTTGTATTCATGCAATATAACCGCAAGGCTGATAGCAGCCTTGAACCGCTTCCGGCAAAAGTAATCGACACCGGTATGGGATTCGAACGTCTTTGTATGGCCTTGCAAGGCAAAACATCCAACTACGATACAGACGTATTCCAACCGATTATCAAGGTTATCGCTGCTATGGCAGGTACCGAATATGGAAAAGATAAGCAAAATGATATCGCCATGCGTGTAATTGCTGACCACATCCGTACAATTGCATTCTCCATTACTGACGGTCAGTTGCCTTCAAATGCAAAAGCAGGTTATGTTATCCGACGTATACTTCGTCGTGCCGTTCGTTACGGATATACTTTCCTCGGTCAGAAACAAGCATTTATGTATAAGTTGTTACCTGTATTGATTGAAAATATGGGAGAAGCATATCCTGAACTGATTGCACAAAAAGATTTGATCGAGAAAGTTATAAAAGAAGAAGAAGAAGCATTTCTCCGTACTTTGGAAACAGGTATCCGCCTGTTGGATAAAACAATGGAAGAAACAAAGGCTGCCGGAAAGAGTGAAATCAGCGGTAAAGATGCCTTTACTTTATATGACACTTTTGGTTTCCCTCTCGATCTTACTGAATTGATTCTCCGTGAGAATGGAATGACAGTCAATATCAAAGAGTTTGATGCTGAAATGCAACAGCAAAAACAGCGTGCTCGTAATGCTGCTGCTATTGAAACTGGCGACTGGATCACTTTGAAAGAAGGTACAACCGAATTTGTAGCTACGACTATACTGAATATGAAGCTTCCATTCTTCGTTACCGCCAGATCAAACAGAAAAATCAAACTTTATATCAGATTGTACTTGATTACACTCCATTCTATGCAGAAAGTGGTGGTCAGGTAGGTGATACCGGTGTATTGGTTAGCGAGTTTGAAACCATTGAAGTGATCGATACTAAAAAAGAAAATAACCTTCCGATACATATCACCAAGAAGTTGCCCAACCATCCGGAAGCTCCGATGATGGCATGCGTAGATACTGACAAGCGTGCAGCTTGTGCAGCCAACCACTCAGCAACTCACTTGCTGGATGAAGCGCTTCGCGAAGTTTTGGGTGAACATGTAGAACAAAAAGGTTCATTGGTTACTCCAGACTCTTTACGTTTTGACTTCTCTCATTTCCAGAAAGTAACCGATGAAGAAATACGTAAGGTAGAACATTTGGTGAATGCCAAGATTCGTGCAAACATTCCATTGAAAGAATACCGCAATATTCCTATTGAAGAAGCCAAAGAACTGGGAGCAATTGCACTCTTTGGTGAAAAATATGGAGATAAAGTACGTGTTATCCAGTTCGGTTCTTCTATCGAGTTCTGTGGAGGTACACATATTGCCGCAACCGGAAATATTGGTATGGTGAAAATCATCTCTGAAAGTTCTGTTGCAGCCGGTGTGCGCCGTATTGAAGCTTATACTGGTGCTCGCGTAGAAGAAATGTTGGATACCATTCAAGATACACTCAGTGACTTAAAAGCACTCTTCAATAATGCTCCAGACCTCGGTATTGCCATCCGCAAATACATTGAAGAAAATGCAGGTTTGAAGAAGCAGGTAGATGACTTCATGAAAGAGAAAGAGTCTGCACTAAAAGAAAGATTGCTGAAAAATATTCAGGAAATCAATGGAGTAAAAGTTGTAAAATTCTGCGCACCGCTACCTGCTGAAGTGGTGAAAAACATAGCTTTCCAACTTCGTGGTGAAATTACAGAAAACTTATTCTTTGTTGCGGGAACTATAGATAATGGTAAACCAATGCTGACAGTCATGATAAGCGATAACCTGGTTGCAAGCGGATTAAAAGCCGGCAATCTGGTGAAGGAAGCAGCTAAATTGATTCAAGCGGTGGCGGCGGACAACCTCACTTTGCAACTGCCGGAGGGAAAAATGCAGATGGAATGAATGCAGCCGTCGAAAAAGTATTAGAACTTGCTGGAATTTAATAAATAAAAAACAGAAATTAAAGAATGAAGAATTGACATGCAACTATTGCACAACTGATTCTTCATTCTTTATTTTTTAATCCTACACTATAAAAGAGATTAGTTTCCAATGAAAAAAGAGACTTATCTCTTTTTTTAGTTTATTTTTTCTACCTTTGTAAACAGATTAATTATTTTCTTTATCCTTCAAATAACAAAATAAGTAATCACTAATACCCCAAAAACAATGAAAACGCCGATTCATCTATACCTGTTTTTAGCTTGTATATTTGCAGCCTGCAATGCAACAGAAGAAAAACAAGAAATAGATTATTCATCGTACGTAAATCCATTTATCGGAACCGATTTTACTGGAAACACATATCCCGGCGCCCAAGCCCCCTTCGCATGGTACAACTCAGTCCGGATAACGGATTACCCGGTTGGGATCGTATTTCCGGTTATTTCTATCCGGACAGTACCATTGCCGGATTCAGCCATACGCACCTTTCAGGAACAGGTGCAGGAGATTTATATGATATATCTTTCATGCCTGTTACATTGCCATATAATGAAGCACAAGCTCCGCTTGGCATATACTCTAAATTTTCTCACGAAGATGAAAGTGCATCTGCCGGTTATTACCAAGTACGTTTAAAAGACTATAACATAAATGTAGAACTGACAGCAACAGAACGTTGTGGTATTCAACGGTATACATTTCCCAAAGCGGAGGCAGCTATCTTCCTAAACCTGAAGAAAGCAATGAACTGGGATTTTACCAATGACTCTTATATTGAAGTGATAGATTCTGTAACCATTCAAGCTACCGCTTCTCAGACGGATGGGCACGTGATCAGCATATTTACTTCCGTACCCGTTTCTCCAAACCTTTTGAAAAAGTAGAATTAGATACTACAGCAATTATAAAAGACAATAAACGTATTGGAACTGCCACTATTGCCCGCTTCGATTTCAACACTCAGGAAGGTGAACAAATCCTGGTAAATACAGCGATCTCCGGTGTCAGTATGGAAGGTGCAACCAAGAATCTGGAAGCTGAAGTCCCTGAAAATAATTTCGACAAATATTTAGCAGAAGTTAAAGCAAATTGGAATCGTCAGCTCGGCAAAATAGAAGTAAAAGGAAACAATCAGAATGATCAAGTGAACTTTTATACCGCTTTATATCATTCCATGATTGCTCCTACTATTTATAGCGATGTGGACGGAGCTTATTATGGTCCAGACAAAAAAATACATCAAACCGACGGGTGGGTAAACTACAGTACTTTTTCACTGTGGGATACTTTCCGCGCTGCTCATCCGCTATTCACTTACACTGAACCGGAGCGCGTCAACGATATGGTGAAATCATTCATGGCCTTCCACGAACAAAACGGTCGCCTGCCGGTATGGAATTTCTATGGTAGCGAAACAGATATGATGATTGGTTATCATGCCGTACCCGTTATTGTGGACGCATACTTGAAAGGCATCGGAGATTTTGACGCGGAAAAAGCCCTCGCTGCTTGCGTAGCAACGGCAAATATCGATGGATACCGTGATATCGGAGCCTATAAAAATACGGCTATATACCTTATAACGTAAGAGCCCATGAGAGTTCTGATAATTGGTCGTTATCCAGAACATTGGAATACGCATTCGATGATTATTGCATTGCCGTAATGGCAGAGAAGATGGGCAATAAAGAGATTGCAGACGAGTTCTACAAACGATCACAGAACTATAAGAATGTATACAATCCGTCGACCTCCTTTATGCAACCCCGCGATGACAAAGGCAACTTTATCAAGGATTTCAAAGCTGATGATTATACTCCACACATCTGTGAAAGTAATGGCTGGCAATATTTCTGGTCCGTACAACATGACATTAACAGTTTGATAGACCTTGTTGGAGGCAAAAACCGATTTGCACAAAAGCTTGATAGTATGTTTACTTATCATCCTTCGTCAAATGATGAACTACCAATATTCAGCACGGGTATGATCGGACAATACGCACATGGCAATGAGCCAAGCCATCATGTCATTTACTTGTTTAATGCTGTTGGGCATGAAAATCGTACTCAGGAATATATAGCCAAAGTGATGAATGAACTCTATCTCAATACACCAGCCGGACTTTGTGGTAATGAAGACTGTGGACAAATGTCAGCATGGTATGTATTCAGTGCGATGGGATTCTATCCTGTTAATCCGGTGAGTGGGAAATATGAAATAGGCACTCCCCTCTTTCCAGAAATGAAATTACATCTGGCTAATGGCAAAACTTTCACTGTAGTTGCTCCAAACGTAAGTAAGAAGAATATCTATATTCGTTCAATCAAAATAGACGGACACCCCTACGACAAAACGTATCTTACACATGAACAAATCATGAACGGGGCTACCGTAGAATTTGAGATGGGCGATACTCCTAAAGCAATTGGAGTCATTTTTGAAGAAAAAGAATGAATGAAAACTTCGAATTAACCTACAAAGCACTATTCCGCAGATACTATCCAAGTCTGATCTTCTACGCTACCCGTCTGGTAGGAGATGAAGAGGCAGAGGATGTGGTACAGGATGTGTTTGTAGAACTCTGGAAAAGAAAAGACAGCATAGAGATAGGCGATCAGATTCAAGCCTTTCTCTATCGGGCTGTTTATACCCGTTGCTTAAATGTATTAAAACATCGAAACATTGAGGAAGGGTATTGTGCTGCTATGGAAGAGATTAACCAAAAGCGGGCGGAGTTCTACCAACCGGATAACAATGAGGTTATTAGAAAAATCGAAGATCGGGAACTACGAAAAGAAATATACAATGCCATTAACGAGTTGCCGGACAAATGCAAAGAGGTATTTAAACTCAGCTATCTGCACGACATGAAAAATAAAGAGATAGCTGATATTCTCGGAGTTTCACTCCGAACAGTGGAAGCCCATATGTATAAAGCACTTAAATATCTAAGAAATCGCCTCGATCACCTTTGGATAGTATTTTTCTTATTTATATGGAAATAAGATAAGTGTTTTTACGAACTAGGTTGTTTTTATAATAAGAAGGAAAAGAAAAATGAGAAATCTGAGCGAAGACATACTTAAGAAATATTTGATGGGAGAATGTTCTGAAAAAGAACTGACCGAGATTAGCACCTGGATTAAGGAATCAGACGAACATGCCTGTCAGTTGTTTCGCATGGAGGAAATTTATCAGTTAGGTAAAGTGAACTCCTATGCGAACGAGCTACGGATGGACCTTGCAGAAAAGAGACTTTACAAAAGAATCAAACAAGAAAGCAATAAACAACTTAAAATACTACGTATGTATCAGCGGATGAAATATGCTGCTATCATTACCGTAGTATTATTGTTGGGAGGAGGAGCCGGATACTGGTTCTATCAAAATGAAACAGACATGCTGGTAGCTACTGCCAATAAAGGAATTGTTGAAGAAGTCACTCTACCTGACGGGACTAAAGTATGGTTAAACAATTCTGCTACTTTGAAATATCCACGTAAGTTTTCTGACACAGAACGGAATGTTTACCTGGAAGGAGAAGCCTATTTTAAAGTAACCAGGAATCCACAACAGCCATTCATTGTAGAAAGTGACGCAATGAGAGTACGAGTGTTGGGTACGGTTTTCAACTTCAAATGTGACAAAAACAGTCAGATTGCCGAAGCAACTCTGATCGAAGGAGAGATTGAAGTAAAAGGTAAACAGAATGAAGGGCAAATTATTCTTGCTCCGGGACAACGTGCCGAATTGAATAAAGGTTCAGGCAGACTGATTGTTAAACAGGTAGAAGCTAAATTAGATGCTGTTTGGCACGATGATTTAATCCCATTTGAACAAGCGGACATCTTCACCATTACAAAAGCGCTGGAACGTTTCTATGATGTAAAGATCATCCTGTCACCGGATATCCGTTCTGATAAGACCTATTCGGGGGTACTGAAAAAGAAATCAAACATAGAGTCAGTATTGCAATCGTTGCAAAACGCGATACCAATCAACTATAAAATTGTCGGAAGTAATATTTTTATTTCTTCAGACAATAAATAAGCAACCAAATTTTAAAGACATATACCATGAACGTAAAAACACTCTTTATAGGATGTTTAGGTGGATTGTTATCTCTAAATTCCTGTAGCGAAACGACAGAAACTGCCGATTATAGTGCTTATGTAAACCCTTTTATTGGGACTGGTGGACATGGACATACCTTTCCGGGAGCTATCGTTCCACACAGTATGATTCAGCCAAGCCCTGACACTCGTATTGACGGTTGGGACGCTTGTTCCGGATATTACTATGCCGATTCGACAATCAATGGCTTTTCACACACACATATTAGTGGTACAGGATGTTGCGATTATGGAGATGTACTGCTCATGCCTACCGTTGGCAAACAGCAATATATAACTACCGATCCGGAAAGCCAACATCTGGCTTATGCTTCCTCTTTTTCTCATCAAAATGAAACAGCAGAACCTGGATATTATTCAGTCTTTCTGGATACTTATCAAGTAAAAGCAGAACTTACCTCTACTAAACGCGGAGCCCTTCATCGTTATACTTTCCCGGAAAGCAAAGAAGCCGGATTCATTCTAGATCTCGATTATAGTCTACAACGACAGATTAATTCCGAAATGGAGATTGAAGTCATCAGTGAAACAGAAATATGCGGGCATAAAAAAACAATGTATTGGGCTTTTGATCAATCTATTAATTTCTATGCCAAGTTCTCAAAACCTTTCACTTACACTTTAATTACAGACTCCGTTACAATGGATAACGGAAAACGTCTGCCTACCTGCAAAGCGTTATTACACTTCGAAACAACTAACAATGAAGAGATATTGGTAAAAGTCGGAATTTCTGCAGTGGATATAGATGGTGCGCGCAAGAATGTGGAAAGCGAAATAACAGACTGGGATTTTAATAAAGTACGCCAAAATGCGCGGAATGCCTGGAACAAATATTTGTCAAAAATAGACATTACAACTCAAGACAAAAACGATAAAACGATTTTTTATACTGCCTTATACCATAGTGCCATCAGCCTAATCTGTTTACAGATGCTGACGGACGTTACTTAGGTATGGATCTGCAAGTTCATCAGGGAGATACAATCAATCCGATTTATACTGTTTTCTCTTTATGGGATACTTTTCGTGCATTGCATCCATTGATAACAATTATCGATCCTGATCTGAATACTCAGTTTATCAACTCATTAATTAAGAAACACCAGGAAGGTGGGATTTTTCCGATGTGGGATTTAGCTTCTAATTATACCGGTACCATGATTGGTTATCATGCCGTCCCTGTCATTGTAGATGCTTATATGAAAGGATACCGGGATTTTGATGTAAAAGAAGCCTATAATGCTTGTTTGCGTGCTGCCGAATATGATACGGCCGGAATTAAATGTCCACCATTAGTACTCCCCCATCTAATGCCTAAAGCTAAGTTTTACAAAAACTCTATCGGTTATGTACCATGTGACCGCGAGAATGAATCTGTTGCCAAAGCCTTAGAGTATGCTTATGATGATTGGTGTATTTCTACATTTGCGGAAGCTATGGGCGATTTTGAAAATAAAGCCAAATATGAGCGTTTTGCAAAAGCATATGAATTCTATTTTGATAAATCGACCCGATTCATGCGTGGGCTCAATTCCGAAGGAGAATGGCGTACTCCATTCAATCCTCGTTCTTCTACTCATCGTAATGATGATTATTGTGAAGGTACGGCCTGGCAATGGACATGGTTTGTTCCTCATGATGTTGAAGGGTTAGTTAATCTGATGGGAGGAGAAGAAGCTTTTGTTAGTAAATTGGATTCCTTGTTTACTGTCGATTCGGCACTAGAAGGAGAAATGACTTCTTCTGATATCAGCGGACTGATCGGACAATACGCGCATGGCAACGAACCAAGCCATCATGTTATCCATCTTTTTAATTATGTAAACCGTCCTTGGAGAACCCAGGAACTAGTAGATAGCGTTTATCGTAGCCAATATGCAAACAGTATTGATGGATTGTCCGGAAACGAAGATTGTGGACAAATGTCTGCCTGGTATGTTCTCAATTCTATGGGATTTTATCAACCATGTCCTGGCAAACCTATTTACTCAATTGGACGTCCTGCTTTCGATAAAGTGGTGATTCGCTTGCCAGAAAGAAAAACTTTCACTATAATTGCAAAAAATAATACGAAAACAAATAAATACATTAAATGCGTTACTCTAAATGGACAGCCACTTACTACTCCGTTCTTTGAGCATACAGATATTGCTACTGGAGGAATAATGGAAATCACAATGAGTGACAAACCGACAAAATGGGGGAAAAATAACTAACTACCAATAAATATAATATGAAAAAATTTTTATTATCAGCCTATGTATTTAGCATAGCGCTCTTTTCGCATGCCGATGACTGGACACAGTACGTTAATCCATTAATGGGCACACAGTCTACTTTCGAATTATCAACAGGTAACACTTATCCAGCCATTGCCCGCCCTTGGGGAATGAATTTCTGGACTCCCCAAACCGGAAAGATGGGTGACGGATGGCAATATGTCTATACAGCCAATAAAATTCGTGGATTCAAACAAACTCACCAACCTAGTCCATGGATTAACGACTACGGCCAGTTCTCTATTATGCCTGTAGTAGGCAAGCCTGAGTTTAACGAAGAAAAACGTGCAAGTTGGTTTTCTCACAAAGGTGAAGAAGCGACTCCTTACTATTATAAGGTATATCTTGCAGAACACGACGTTGTAACCGAAATGGCACCTACAGATCGTGCGGCTATCTTCCGTTTTACCTTTCCTGACAGCAAAGATTCGTATGTTGTAATCGATGCTTTCAACAAAGGATCTTACATCAAGGTAATTCCCGGAGAAAATAAAATAATTGGTTATACTACCCGCAATAGTGGAGGTGTACCTGAAAATTTCAAGAATTACTTTATCATCGAGTTTGATAAGCCTTTCACTTACAAAGCGACTGTTAATAACGGAGCAGTACAAGAGAATGTGGCTGAACAGACTACAGACCATGCAGGTGCTATCATCGGTTTCCAGACTCACAAAGGTGAACAGGTGAATGCCCGCGTAGCTTCTTCTTTTATCAGTTTTGAGCAGGCTGCTCTTAACATGAAGGAACTTGGAAACGACCAATTGGAGCAAGTGGCAGAAAAAGGAAAAGAAGCTTGGAATCAAGTATTAGGCAAAATTGAAGTAGAAGGTGGAAATCTCGATCAATATCGTACATTCTATTCTTGCTTATATCGTTCTCTGCTCTTCCCACGTAAATTCTATGAATTTGATGCTACCGGTAAACCGGTTCATTACAGTCCATACAATGGTAAGGTTTTACCAGGATATATGTTCACAGATACAGGTTTCTGGGATACATTTCGTTGCTTATTCCCATTGTTAAACCTGATGTACCCTTCTATGAACAAAGAAATGCAGGAAGGACTGATTAACACTTACAAAGAAAGCGGCTTCTTCCCAGAATGGGCAAGTCCGGGACATCGTGGCTGTATGATCGGAAACAACTCAGCTTCTGTATTGGTAGATGCTTATATGAAAGGTGTCAAAGTAGAAGATGCTCAGACATTATATGAAGGATTGGTTCACGGAACAGAAAATGTTCATCCACATGTATCATCTACAGGACGTTTGGGACATGAGTATTATAATAAATTGGGTTACGTTCCTTATGATGTTAAAATCAATGAGAATACTGCACGCACATTGGAGTATGCTTACAACGACTGGTGTATCTACAAAATAGCTAAAGAGTTGAAACGCCCGAAGAAGGAAATCGAACTCTTTGCCAAACGTGCTATGAATTATAAAAATGTATATGATAAAGAATCCAAATTGATGCGTGGACGCAATGAAGACGGACAGTTCCAATCTCCATTCTCTCCATTAAAATGGGGTGATGCCTTTACAGAAGGTAATAGCTGGCACTATTCTTGGTCTGTATTCCATGATCCTCAAGGACTGATCGACTTAATGGGAGGAAAACAAGATTTCGTTCAGATGCTGGATTCTGTATTCTCCGTTCCTCCTATTTTTGATGAGAGTTATTATGGTGGTGTTATTCATGAGATTCGTGAAATGACCGTAATGAATATGGGTAACTATGCACATGGTAACCAACCTATTCAACATATGATCTATATGTACAATTATGCAGGTGAACCTTGGAAAGCTCAATATTGGTTACGCCAGGTTATGAATCGGATGTACACTCCGGGACCGGACGGTTACTGTGGTGACGAAGATAATGGACAAACTTCTGCTTGGTATGTATTCTCTGCATTAGGTTTCTATCCAGTATGCCCGGGAAGTAATGAGTACGTTACAGGAGCTCCGCTCTTTAAGAAAGCTACTCTTCACTTCGAAAACGGTAATAACCTAGTGATTGATGCACCTAATAATGATAAGAAAAATCTCTATATCGAATCTTTAGACTTCAATGGTACTAATTATACTAAGAATTATTTCCGCCATGAAGAGCTATTAAAAGGAGGACTAATGAAAGTTCAAATGGGTGATCAGCCAAACCGTAACCGAGGAACAAAAGACGATGATGCTCCTTATTCATTCTCTAAAGAATTGAAGAAGTAAGAATTTGTTCATCTATAATTAAAGAGTGCCAAAAGCCTCTATTCACAAAATTTCCCCTTGCTACTTTGTAACAAGGGGAAATTTCTTTCTCCATAGCTGTATAACAATACCTTTCAATTGCAAATCACATCCACTGCTTTTATAGATTACTAACAAGTATATAACTACGGTGATTTTATAATTCTTTTTCACTCCTTACTCTTCTCACTAAACAAGAACTACCCGACTGATGACAACAAAGAAAAGCTATTGTCCAGTATCAAGTTGTACAATGAGGAAGAAAAGAGTAGATACTAGAATCAATATTTAGTTATTGTTCAACAAGAACAGAGACTGGTCCCATCAACCGCTTTCCTTTAATGCAGCATTTTTATCAGGCCATCTTAACACCCAAGTCTTTCTTTTATTTTCAGGTTGGGCAGCATCAAAAACAAGACGGTTAAACCATGTACTCGTCACTTTTACAGTTAGTTGATTTTTTCCTGATCGAAGCGCCTTCGTGATATCAGCTTGATAAGGCGATGTCCAAAGAATCCGTATAGGATTATCATTGAGAACTACCTCAGCAATCATATCCACTTTTCCTAAATCAAGAATATAGTTTGCATCACGACTTTTATCTACCTCAAAAGTTGTACTATAATCTACAGTTCCCGAGAAAGCCTTAGCTTCAGCCGAAAGATCTAAATCTTTCCAAGCCTTCAAATCAGTCAGTTGAAGTGTTTCCGGCGCTCCCCATCCAACAGGGAATTCTATTTTCCAAGTATTAGTGAACGGAATGGTTGCTATCACTTTCTTTTCCTTTGCTACTATTTCTGTAATCGGTTTATCTTTACGAAAAACAACAAAGCATGAACCTGCCTGAGGTAAATCTACTGTTACCATAGTCCGGCCTCCTTTTGTCTCATAAACAGCCGGTGTTACATCACCAGTCAAAGGATCCCATATCTCAACATTGCCTTTATTTCGAAAATCCAACTGCCCTGCAAATTCCTTACCTTGAGGAGCTACCACATAATACCAATCAGCTTGATCAATATTCCTATGTGACCATAATACATCCTGGCCTTTTATATCCGGTTCCATATTCAACTTTGTTAAAGCCTCATCCAAAGTCATTCCACTTATCATTCGACCTTTTCCAATTGGCCGAATACCTTGCCGGGCATTATTACCCCAAATCTTTTTAACCATCTTATTAAAATGCTTCTGAGCCGCCTTTCCACCGGAAAGTGTAGCTAAACCAATCGGTGCTTCTCCAATAACGGTCGCTCCCGCTCGAATAAGCGCATATAACTTATCCAAAGTTTCCATACACATACGTGGAGCTTCCGGTAGCCAAAGCACACTATAACGAAGTCCTTCAGGAGTAATTAAATCACCATTATCAACAGCTAAACGATTCAACAAAACATCCTGATTACAATAATCATACTTAAATCCAATGGGGAAAGGTGCATTTTGATCAGGTTTGTGATTAATCTCATCACCTAAATACCAAAGAACATCCGATACCGGCTTCCCTCTCTCCATCAAATAACTGCAACGAGCCAAATAGGTAGTAAACTCAGGCATATATTTCCACCATGTTTGCCCACGCAAGAAAGGAGTACCGATACCAGCACCAGAAAAAGAAGTTCCCGGTGCAAGAGAGGCAACATTCGGATTATGAGTATATGTATGGAAAACCAAATGAGTGACTCCTTCTATACAATTTATATTAGCGACCTCTTTCAGCATCTGCCAATGTTCATCCCAAGTATGAGAAAATGAAGTAAAAGCTTCTGCTGCAATACGTGGTTTGCCATAAATACGGGCAGCTGAAGTAGTCGGCTTAATCGGCTTAAAATTGAGTGAACCGACAAAATTATCCATTAAAGGTTGCCAGAACTCGCACATCGGTACATCAGCAAATTTATAATATTCCAGAATGTCCGCCGGAAAAACATCACCGGCTGCCGTTTCATAAGTAATAGAAAGATTGTTTTGCTTTGCCAATTTTGCCATATTGCCATAGAAATTATGAACAAAGAGTTTATTCAGCACTCTACGCCAATCACACAAAAAGCGAAATGTACTCTCCTGATCATCCACCACGTAACCGAAAAGTGCCGGCAACCATTTCCGCAATGAATATCCCATCATTTGCTCAAATTCCTTATCCAATCCGGTTGTCCAAGTTTGGGTCCGACATTCCCAACTGTCCATCAGCATTCCTTTTAACAACCCATTCGATAACGGGCCATTCTCTCCGGACAAACGTCCGATATAACCGGAAAAATGAGTGTTCGAGCCTTCTGTCGAGAGTTTATTACACTCCCATCCTGTTCCTTCAGGAGGTGCAGGAGCATTACGTTGTCCTGTATTAACATGTCCGACACGCAATACCGTCCATTCACCCTTGGGAGCTTTCCACCTCAAATCTCCCTTTTCGTCCATTAAAGTCGTAATGTCAATGACCTCAGTTGAATTTACAAAAGTTTCTACCGCAGTTTGTTTACCATCTCCGCTCCTTTCAATGCTTCTCAGAGTCCAACCTGCTTCCGACTCCCAGCTATTTTTCCGGGAAGCAGAAAACATACGTAGCGATCTCAGTGTTATATCATGTTGATTAACAATAGAAATCCGATATTTCTTCGCACCTTTTGTTTCAGAACAAGCCAGTGATATAGGATAATTATCCTGCCAGTTGCTTTGAGGCAAATCAGTATTCAGTACTTCCTGAATAGTTCCGTCAGATAAATAAGCCTCCAGTTTTACATGAATACCCGGTATGAAACACCAAGGATGATTGGCTTCATTGATGGAAGGAAACTCCAAAGTTCGAACAACGGTTTCACTTGGAAACTCGACTTCTATCCAATAGGGATTATCAACAGATGTGGAAGATAGGCGCATCGCATCTTTGGCCTTACCCAAGAAATAATCATTCCACATTTCTTGCTTATTACTTTTAAAAGAAGAAGGATTCAGCGGTTCACCAGTATCACCTTTTGGAGTTGGGAATGCAATTACCATTAAATCATTATAGTCTCTCCACTCTTCATCACTTGGCTGAGGGATAGGAAGATTTTTTATAATTTCCGCACCATTTCCCAAAACATCCGTCCTGCTCCATGCCAAATGGCGCATAGCATTAGAAGGCTTGATCCATGGTCCCCCGGACATTGCCCATCCGGGACAATTCTGCATGGTAAATCGCAAACCCAATCGTTGGCACTCTTCGCCCGTATGCTTCACCATTCCATCCCATAAAGGACTAAGACACGTTATTTGTGGTTCCACTCCCGGCCATGGACCGCCAAATTGTCCATGAAACAAATGCACACCTGAAAATCCGGCACTGGCGATCGCTTCCAAATCTTTTGTAATCCCTTCGATCGATACATTACCTCCTATATAGTGAAACCAAGTCTCAGGGTAGAAAACCTTATCAGGAGATTTGAATTTATTCATATCCGAATCATTAAAAGACGAATAAAGTTCTTCCACAGATGGAGTGACAGCAACTTGTGCCTCAGCAGGGATAGATGTACCAACTAAGAACCCGATGATGGAAACCAACAAAAGTGTATTTCTCATAATAATATATTTTTAGAATGAAGTAACATTGAGATAATACAAGAGCCATGGAGAATCTCATATACAAAACAATTGCACAATATTCGTCAATTTAGTTCACATTTGCAAAATAATCACTGATAATTTAGCCAACAGACAATCTATTCAAGTATAAAAATATTCAGATAGATATGTTTTCGCAATTAATTGATTTTATTAGAAATAATCCATGCAGAAAGGAGTATAACATTATAAGTAATGAGTAGAAGCATTAATAGAATAGTTCTTCTTCTCCTATAACAAACTTTACTTTCTTTAATAGTAAACTTGCTTTTCATTAACTACAATCTATAAACAGAACTTGCATTTATATAAATGCAAGTTGCGTTTATATAAACGAAAGTTCTGTTTGTATAAATGCAACTTCTGTTTATAGTTTATTCTTAATAAAGAATAATTTCTCTATCAGAGGAAAAGAAGTTAGGTATTAAAGAACAGAAAGTTTGTTATTAATAAAATGGATGTTTACTATTAATAAGGAGTTTAAAAGTTACCCGTCATCCATAAAACAAAGAAGATAATGGCAAGAAACGGCAAAGGTGATAGGTTGATAGAGAAAATGATGTTTTTTGCTAGGTAGATCAAGAATGGTTGAAATAGGAACTAATTATAAAGACATACTCACCTTGATGTAATCGGCTACGCAATACTTTTTTAAAGATTTCTTCAAAAAAAGAAGATTTAGGCTAAGTGTTTATTGAAATATCATTGTTTTATTATCAAAAGGCAGGGAAAAGCAACCCCCGCTTGTCATTAACGCGATAAATAATCAACTAATGTATAACCATTAATTTTAGTTTATGAAAAGCAATCGTTCACGACGAGTGTCGAATTTACTTCGATCTTTATTGATTCTATTGTTTGTGATAATTCCGTCTCAATGGGCTATAGCACAACTGACACTATCAACGTCACACACAAATTTGGGAACTGTTATCAAACAAATTCAATCCCAATCCAAGTACCAGTTTTTTTATAACGACAAATTATCTACGATCAGTGTAGATGCGTTGAATGTAAAGGACGCTTCTTTGGAAAGCGTATTAAGTACTCTTTTGAAAGGAACAAATATTTCTTTCAAAGTAGAAGACAACATCGTTTACTTGTCTGAAAAGAATGTACCTCAGGCTAGCCAACAACAGGTAGGTCAGGAACGTACCATTAAAGGACAGGTTATTGATACTAAAGGAGAACCGTTAATCGGTGTAAGTATTTTGCTTAAAGGAACCAGTAATGGTACTATCACTGATATAGATGGTAAGTATTCGTTAAAAGTCAGCGGAGCTAATCCTATATTAGTATTCTCTTATATAGGATATAAACATTGGAAGTTCCTGCCAAAGAAAGCAATATCAATATTACTTTATCTGATGACACACAGGTTATTGACGAAGTAGTCGTTACCGCTTTGGGTATCAAGCGCGAAAAGAAAATGCTGGGATATGCTGTACAGGAAATCAAAAGTAGTCAGTTGAACAAGACGGGTGACCCATCTGTAACCAGCGCACTGCAAGGTAAAGTAGCAGGTCTGCAAATGAACACATCAGGAACAGGTTTAGGAGGTTCTACTAAAATCACAATTCGTGGTAACTCTTCATTATCAGACAATAACCAGCCATTGTGGATTGTAGACGGTGTTCCTTTCAGCGACAACAACAATTCGGATGCATCTTACTACGGTGGTGTAGACCGCGGAGGTTCTGCTGTCGATATCAACCCGGAAGATATCGAATCTATTTCTGTATTGAAAGGCCCAAATGCTGCCGCCCTATACGGTTCACGTGCCGGTAATGGTGTAATTTTAGTTACTACAAAGAAAGGTAGTAAAAAGGATGGATTCGGAGTACAATACAACGGTAACTTTACATGGAGTCAAGTAGCTGAAACTCTTGAAATGCAGGATAGATATGGTCAAGGTCACATCGTCACACAAGATGCTGACAAAAATCCACTTTCTCAGTTCTATGCAACTTATGATCCGAAAGATTCCTCCAGTTGGGGACCTGTATTGGACGGTAGTATGCAAAAAGCATGGAATGGAGATACTTATGCTTACTCTAAATATGGGAACAAACTAGAAGACTATTTCAATGTAGGTTTCGCACAGAATCATAATGTAGCTGTAAGCAATGTGACTGAAAAATCGCACTTTCGTGCTTCTTTCGGTAGTTCTAGCAACAAAGGAGTATTTCCTAATGAGAAGCTGAACAGAATCAACCTCGACCTGAATGCCGGAATGGAAATGAACAAATACTTCTCAATGGACGGAAAGATTTCTCTTTCACGTACCAAAGCAGAAGACCGTCCTTATTTCGGAACTTATGGAGCTATTGCTCAGTTGATGGGTATTCCTAATAATATTCGTCTGGATGACCTAAAACAATATTCTAATGCAAATAATGCACATGTAAACTGGACAGGACCTACAGCCGGTATACGTAATCCTTATTATGTACTGAACCAACGTCACAACTCAGACGAACGTTGGAGAGCTTTCGGTTACTATGGTGCTAAAATCAACTTTACAGATTGGTTGCACCTTTCTGCAAAATATGCATTCGACTATTATCGTACACGTATTCAAGATACAAATGCAGGAGATGGTATTAACGGTGAAAGTAGCGTAAAAGATATTACAGACGACTCATTTGACCGTTCTGAAGATAACTTCTTCGAATCTAACGCAGAATTTGTATTACTCGGAGATAAACAGCTGACTGAAAACTTCCGTTTAGGATTTTCTGTAGGTGCTAACTTTATGTATCAAAAGAATGAATCGTTAAATGCTGGGGTACGTAATATGCTTGATAAAGGACAATGGATATTCAATGCAGCTAATATGTTGAATACAGCAGGTGAATCGGGATTTGAAAGAGCTACTAACTCTGTATTCGGTTCTGTACAATTGGCATGGAAAGAATATTTGTCATTGGATTTGACTGCCCGTAACGACTGGTCGTCTACCCTTCCACAACAAAACAACTCTTTCTTCTACCATCTGCCAATCTCAGCTTTGTGATTTCAGACTTTATTCGCTCATTGGATAAGTCTTTACCTAGCTGGATAACATTTGCTAAAGTTCGTCTTTCTGCAGCACAAGTTGGTAAAGATACATCTCCTTATCAATTGTATAACACTTACGCATTCAAATTTGAAAAAGGTGAATTGATACCAAGTAAATCAAATGTGAAAATGAACGACCAGTTGAAACCGGAAATCGCAACTTCTTATGAAGCAGGTTTGGACATGAAGTTCCTTAACAACCGCCTGGGATTTGACTTTACCTATTACACTAGCCGCACTAAAAACCAAATTATGAAAGTTCCTGCTGCAGCTCCTTGGAGCGGTGGTAAATGGGTTAATGCCGGTTTGATTACCAACAAAGGATTTGAAATGATGATTTATTCAACTCCGATTCAGACAAAAGATTTCTCATTTGATTTGAATGTCAATCTTGCCAAGAATGTTTCTAACGTAAAAGAACTGGCGGAGGGAGTAGATTATCTCTACTTCAACGGTGACTCTAACTTCCCTGTAAATGTAGGTACTCGTCCTGGTCATAAACTAGGAGAAATTTATGCTAAAACTCTGTACAAACGTGATGATAAAGGCAATATCCTTATCAACAAAGAAAACGGTCTGCCAATGACAACAACTGATGCAAACGAACGTTTGACTAATCCGATCGGAAATATTCAACCGAACCTGCTAATGTCTGTAGCTCCGGCATTTACTTATAAAGGATTCACCCTTTCCGCTATGTTCGACATGAAGTTTGGTGGTGATATCATTTCCATCTCAGAAATGAATGCTACCGGAAATGGTCTTGCAAAACGTACAATGAACCGTGGTGAAAACGACAACTACATGATGGTATTCCCGGGTGTATATGAAGATGGAACTCCGAATACAACGAAAATCTCTGCATCTAACTATTACGGAGCCTTGATAGCAGAAGATTTCATCTATGATGCATCTTTCATCAAATTGAAAGAGTTGTCACTCGGTTATTCATTTCCTAAGAGTATGTTGAAGAAAACTCCTATTCAGTCATTAAATCTTTCATTCGTTGCTCGTAACCTGGCATACTTGATGAAGCATACTCCGGGTACAAGTCCTGAAGGTGGATATGATACAACAATGTTCTCTCAAGCTATTGACTTCATGGCTGTACCTTATACCCGTACTTTCGGATTCTCAGTAAACTTTAGTTTCTAACCATTAAATAATGATAGATATATGAAATTCAAATTATATAAACCGCTTGCGTTGTGTGTCCTGTTAATGGGATTGACAGCATGCCATGATTTTGAAGAATTGAATACCAATCCTTATGCACCGGTATATAACCCGGAAGTGATAGGAGCCACTCCCGATGGCATTGATATTGACTACGAACTGTCTGAAAGTGCACTACAAAGTCTTCAAGGCACTGAAAGTGCAATTGGTTCTGTGTTTGCTAACTTTACTTATGAAGGTGTGTACAATGACTATCAAGTAACAACTAATCTTACTCACGATTTTTATGCCGCTTACTTCGCAAATAATGTTAGTGGTTTCGTTACAGATTCTCCGACATATCGTTATAGAGATGATTGGTCTAAAAAACGTTGGGAACACTTCTATGATAACCGTACAGTAGAAGAATACAGTCAGCTGATCAAGACCTTCTGGTTCTGTGGTAAAGAGCGTTATCACAATGCATTTTATATTACCCGTATTTACTACGCATTTCTTCTTTCTATGCTAACAGATACTTATGGTGCAGTGCCTGTAGAATATTACGTGAAAGGTGCAATGCCAACAGACGAGAAAGTGAAGTATATGGATCAGAAGGATGTATACGACACTATTTTCAAATTACTTGATCAGGCTATTACAAAGTTGCACAATACTCCGGCAACTTCACAATATAGCTTAGGCGAAAATGACAAATGTTATGCGGGTGATAAAGAGAAATGGTTGCGTTTTGCTAATACGTTACGTTTGCGTCTGGCTCTCCGTATCTCTAATGTAGCTCCGGAAGTTGCTCAAGAACAAGGAAAGAAAGCACTAGAGGATCCTTCCGGTCTTATGCAAAGTGATGATGACAATATGAAACAAACACCTAAATATTCATATATAACAGGTGGTAATGAAAATATCTACACATTGTTATATAACTGGAGTGCTAATGTTGTATTGTCTAAAGAAATGGAAATTGCCTACAAAGAGCAATCAAATATCTTAGACCCCCGTTGCGAAATCTTATGGTGGAGACCTACGGCACTTGATGATTTAAATCAAGACGAACCCAAAGAATCGGATAAAGACTTTAATGGTTGTGAAAATGGAGAAACAGCGTTAGGTGGAAGTTACACTACTATTTACTCACCAAGCCGCGTATTTATCAAACAAGACCAACGGAAGTTGGATCGTAAGCATTGGTGGTGTTACGGACGCGAAATCATATGGTTAGGATACTCGGAAAGTTTGTTCCTGCGTGCTGAAGCAGCTCTACGTAAATGGAGTGCAGAAGATCCTAAAGATTTATATAAAAAGGGAATAGAAGCTTCATTCAGTTATTACCAGATCGGAGCAGATAAAGAAGGACAAGACAAGATTGAAGAATATATGAACAATCTTAAAGGTCTGGAGGCTTTCGACGGTACTGATAAAGAAGCACAACTTGAGCAAATTATTACCCAGAAATGGATCGCTGTTTACCCGAATGGAAATGAAGGTTGGGCTGAATTCCGTCGTACAGATTATCCAAGATTTATGAAAACTCCTAAGAATGGAAACAATTCGGGTGGAGAAGTGCCTAACGGCAAGTTCATCAAACGCTTGAGATATCCGGACAGCGAGTCTTCCAATCCCAATCGTCCCAAAGACGTAGATACACAGGGAACACGTCTGTGGTGGGATATTGCCGACACTAATAATGCCTCAGGAATATATCAGACGCCAAACAACTTCCAATAATATTTAATAATAAAAAAGCGGCTTAATTCATTTAAGCCGCTTTTTTATTATTAAATATTTATCAGTGATATTTCTACCAAGACTTCATTAAGTTATTGTGCTTGAAGACGTTAATAGGATTATTCTACTCTATTTGTTTCTTTGGATAGTTCACTAAATATAAAGTCTTCGTAGCTCTTGTAAACGCTGTATACAACCAACGGAAATAATCAGGAGTCAGATACTCATCCGTCATATACCCTGATCTAAAAATACATTCTGCCATTGTCCACCCTGAGCTTTATGGCAAGTTACCGCATACGCATATTTCACTTGCAAAGCATTATAATGCGGATCAGCCTTCATCTTTTTCATCCGTTCTTGTTTTAAAGAGATATCTGCATAATCTTCAAGTATCGTATAGAACAGACGGTCGTTTTCTGCCTTAGGTAAAGCAGGTGTATCCGAATGCAACGTATCCAATAACAGGTTAGCATCTAACTCAAAATCATTTTGATCCGGAAATCTCAGAGTAACTTCAGCAAAACGGAAACCATATAACTCACGCGTTCGACGAACACGCCGTACAACCGCAAGTTCCCCATTTGCTATAAAATCCATCTCCTTATACTGCTCTGTCCAATAATAATTATTCTTTGCCACCATCAGTAAATCCCCTGTATTCAATTCATCTTCCCTCCAAAGAATTTGAGCACGAATACCATTATTATATAGGTTTGCACGTTTATTAGAACGACAAATTACAATCGTTTCATCCATACCGTCACGTTCGTAACAATTCGTCAATTCATCAATTAACTCGGTTCCGGGTAATACCTTTATATCAGGAAAACCCTTCACCTTTATTTTAGGTAAAGAGTAGCATTTATCCTCCATAATCAATTGACGCAATTGAGTTGCGTTCCAAAGAATTCCCGACTTCTGCACCTGACGAACCACTTGTGTTAGGTTTACCTCACGTACTTCCAAACCATATCCTTTCAAAGCATCTGCAAAAAGTGCGGGACTCAACTCCTCACCTATAGGTGGTAACTGTGCAGTATCTCCCATCAATAACAATCGACAACCTTCACCTGAATACACAAACTGTATCAAATCATCCAATAATCTGCCTGTACCGAACATATTACCCGATAAACCTTCATTGGAAATCATGGAAGCTTCATCTACAATAAAAAGAGTATTTGTAGTAAGATTATCATTTATTGAAAAATTAGTCATCTCATTAGAAAAAGAACGCTGACGATATATTTTCTTATGAATTGTGAATGCTGAATGACCTGCGTACGCTGAAAAAACTTTAGCAGCACGTCCCGTTGGAGCAAGCAATACGGACTTCTGTTCCAGCTTGTCCAGTGTTTTGACCAATGCTCCTACCAAAGATGTTTTACCAGTTCCTGCATATCCACGAAGAATAAAAACCTCCCCACTTATTGTGGAAAGTAAAAACTCTGAAAGAGATTTTACAGCTATTTCCTGCTCAAAAGTTGGTTGATAAGAAAAATTTTCCTTAATTTGCCTTTCTAAATAGTTATTTATCATTTTTGTACGAGAAAAAAGTTCCCGGAACTATCGTATTTAAATTAATTTATTCTATTTTTGCGATGCGAATATAACAACTAAAAAACATAATTTATCATGAAAACTGTATTTAATATTGTATTAGGGCTCTGCGTGATTGCATTGATCTATATCTGCTACAACAGCATTATGGGTCCTATCAATTTTGAAAATGCCCAAAAAACAAGAGAAGACGCAGTCATTGAACGCTTGGTAGCTATCCGCAAGGCGCAACAAGAATACAAAACTGTACACCGCGGACGCTATGCCGATAAATTCGACGTATTGATTGACTTCGTGAAAACACAGAAATTACCATTCGTTAGAAAAGAAGGAGAATTGACAGACAAACAATTGGAAGACGGAATGACTGAAAAGAGAGCTATGGAAATTATTACCAGAGCTAATAAGACAGGCCGCTACGACGAAGTAAAAAGATGGGGATTGGAAAATTTCAAACGTGATACAATGTGGGTAGCTATGATAGATACTATCTATCCTAAAGGTTTTAACGCTGATTCTATGAGATTTGTACCTTATGGTAATGGAGCCGAATTTGAACTTATCGTAAGAAACGATACTACTAAATCCGGTGCTGCTGTTTGTTTGTACGAAGTAAAAACTCCATATGAAGTTTATCTTAATGGGCTTGACAAACAGGAAATTATCAATCTGAAAGACTTGGATAACCAAACTGGTAGATATTCAGGTTTGATGATTGGATCTATAGACATGCCAAACAATGGTGCTGGAAACTGGGAATAATGATTGATTTGACTAAATCAAAACAATATACTTTATCCATCCGTCTTAGTACGGATGGATTTTCTTTTTCTATCTACAATCCGATAAACGAAGATCCACTATCACTAATTGAAAAAGAGATAGATACATCCATATCTCTCACAGCCAATCTGAAAAACATCTTTCACGAATCAGACTTTTTAAGTTACTCCTATAAAAGAGTAAATATAATAATGGCAAGCAAACGTTTCACAATAGTGCCATTAGATTTCTTTGATGAAGAGCAAAGTGAACTGTTATTTTATCACAATCATTCCAAAAAGGAGAATGAAACCATTACTTACAATATTCTGAAAAAAAATAATATAGTTATCATTTTCGGAATTGACAAAAGCACATATGCTTTTTTAAACGAACAATATCCGGAAGCACGTTTCTATTCCCAAGCTACCCCGCTCATTGAATATTTATCCATTAAAAGCAGATTAGGAAACAGTAAAAAGATGTATGCTACTTTCCGTAAAGATACTATTGATATTTATTGCTTTGAAAGAGGACATTTATTGTTAGCAAACTCTTTTAGCTGTACGCATACCGAAGACAGTATCTATTATTTATTATATGTCTGGAAACAAATGGAGTTCAATCAGGAACGGGATGAATTACATCTAACAGGGATATTATCCGATAAAGAAATCCTAATGAACGAATTAAAAAAATTCATTCTACAGGTATTTATTATGAACCCAGCTTCTAATATCGACATTCAAGCCTTATTATCATGCGAGTAATCAGCGGAATTTATAAACGAAGAAGATTTGATGTGCCACGAACTTTTAAAGCACGTCCCACTACAGATTTTGCCAAAGAGAATCTGTTTAATGTACTCAACAATTATATTGATTTCGAAGATGGGGTGATAGCCCTTGATTTGTTTGCCGGCACTGGTAGTATCAGTATAGAATTGGTATCCAGAGGCTGTGATCGTGTCATCAGTATAGAAAAAGACCCGGCGCACTATTCATTCATATGCAAAATAATGAATGAAGTACAAACAGATAAATGCTTGCCTATTCGCGGAGATGTATTCAAATTTATCAATAACAGTCGTGAGAAGTTTGATTTCATTTTTGCAGATCCTCCTTATGCCTTAAAAGATTTAGCCTCCATACCCGAACTAATATTCCAAAATGAATTGCTCAAAGAAGACGGCTTATTCGTTCTGGAACATGGAAAAGAAAACAACTTTGAAGATAACCCACATTTCATAGAAAGAAGAATCTACGGAAGCGTAAATTTTTCTTTATTCCGATAAAACATACTTATCCCATTAAAGCAGCGGAGCCAATAAACGAACAACAGACTCTGCTGCCTTTTGTCTCCATGAACGTTTTACCCAATTCTTCAAGAATATTTGCGTGCTTTCCCGCTGGTCTTGGAGAAATATTTCCTTCATTTCAAGTGCTGTATTCATATCATACATAAAAGCATTCACTTCAAAATTATGTTCGAAGCTACGAAAATCAACATTCGTAGAACCTACCGTAGATAGCATATCATCCGAAACCATCAATTTGGAATGTAAGAAACCTTTTTGATAAAAATAAACTTTAACTCCTGCCTGCAATACATCTGCTAAGTATGAGTGTGATCCCAGATGAGTAATCCGGTTATCTGCACGTTCCGGTAACATCAAACGAACATCTACTCCAGCCAATGCCACTGCCTGCATTGCTGCTAAAATCTGTTCTGTTGGCAAGAAATAAGGGGTCTGTATATAGAAATACTTTTTAGCTCCGGAAATAGCCATAGTCAATCCTTGCATTATTTCTTTCCACGGTCCGATAGGTTCACTTGTAACAGTTTGTACTAACGTATTTCCGCAAGCTTCTATCTTTGGAAAATAACGGGAAGCAGTAATCAACGTACGATCCACAAAATACCAATCGAGTAAAAATGCAGTCTGCAATCCATGTACAGCCTTCCCTTCTAATAGAATATGAGTATCACGCCAGATTCCCCAAGAGAAACCACGCATATAGCGTTCCGCCAGATTCATTCCTCCTACAAATCCCACACGCCCGTCAATAACAACTATTTTTCTATGGTTCCGATAATTAACTCTGCTGGTAAATAAGGGGAAACGCACTTTTAAGAAACTTCTGACTTCAATCCCTGCGTTGCGCATTTCCTCAAAAAAGCGATTAGGTACATGCCAGCAACCAACATCGTCATAAATAACTCGTATCTCGACCCCCTGTGCTGCTTTTTCTATAAGCACATCCCTGACTAAACGTCCTATAGCATCATCCTCAAAGATGTAATATTCCATATGGATATGCTGCTTTGCCTTATGGAGTTCACGCAACAATGATTGTAGTTTGGTATATCCCTCAGTATAAACAGCTACCCTATTACCTTCAAACGGGAAAGCTTGATTAGTATGTTGAAAAAGCTGAATAAGACGGATATATTCATTGGGAATATCAGAACAATCCTGAGCTAGATATTCTGCCATCGGTTTCTTTAAAAGACGATTATAGCTCTTTTGACCAATAATACGTTCCCGACGCTGGCTTCTGCCAAAAAAGATATAGAAAACGAGTCCTACAACAGGAAGAAAAAGTAATATAAGTATCCATGCCATAGTCTTCACCGGATTCCGGTTGTCGAGAATGATAATGACAATCGTACCGATAATGGCCCCGAAATAGACAATATCGAAAGCCACTGTTGCTACCTGGCTTACTATATAGTTCCAATCAATCATAAAAATCTCCTTTCTATACGGATACAAAGCAACAAATATAAAAGAATTTATCGGATAAACAAAAAAGTCCCGATGACAACTCATATCATCATCGGGACTTACTGACTATTTAATCTATAAAATCATATTCTCCTAGTAGCGCATTGGTCTCATTCCTCCACCAAAGCCATGGCCACCTCCTCTATTACCATCATAGCCACGTTTCCCACCTCTATTATTTGCCATCTTTCCTCCTAATGTATTAAAACGATAGACAAAATGTACCATGAAATAACTGCCCAAAGTATTATATTCAGTATCACTCATCATTGTTTCACTAATAGAACGTGTTAAACTACTTTGTTGTTTCAAAATATCATATATTTTAAAGCGAAGCGTTGCTGCATTATTCTTTAAAAAGCTTTTTGAGATTTGCGCATTCCACATTACCTCATTATTATTTAATCCACCGGTATATCCATTTTTGAATCGACAATTAACATCTGTAGAAATAGCAACCTGCCATGGTAAATTGACATTCGTACTTCCTCCGACATAATAGTCAAATGTTTCGCGGTTACTATTTTCCTGTTTACTATTTCTAACCAGATTATAATTTACTGAACCATTTAATGATACATCAAACATCTCACTGCGATAACGCCCCACAAGTCTTTCTCTTAAGTCCAAACTATGGGTTGTACTCAATTCCTGCTCGGATTTTTTCACATCTCCCACACTTGTATAGCTTACAGCATCGCTATACCCCACAACTGAAGTAGACAAAATCGTGAACTTCTGATTCTTCAGAGGAGTATTAAAATTAAAGAATCCTTGAGTCCGCCAATTACCGTTTACATTTTCTTTCTTATAAATACGAGCGCCAGTCTGAGGATCATACGTCATCTTATTAGCAACCGAATTCAAGGTATTCGAATAGCTCACATCCAACGTATAGCTACGCATAGCTTCCGGAATAAACCGTCTGTAGTTTAAATTAAAGTTACTATTGAAAGAAGGTTTCAAATTGGGATTACCATATCTAAGATTCATAGGATCGGTAATATCAATCACATCTTGCAAATCTTCGATATTCGGAGTACTACTTCTTCCATTATAGCGAAACATCAACACGTGTTGTTTAGTAAACATATACCTGAACATCATTGAAGGTGACCAATTCAACACATTTTGTTCAGGAAGATTCTTTTTGTAATTTGGTCCAATCGTTGTTTTACTTAAAGAAGATTGTGGAGTAAGCCCTACACCTACATCATAAAACATCTTTGCATACACACCACGAATGGAGAGACTAGCCGTATGAGTATCATAGAAGTTCTCAACTCGTGTACTCAAATCATTATCATATCCGCGTTCCAAATATTCGGGATAAGGATATTTGTTAATACTATCATATACTAATGATTGCGATAACTGCTTACGGTGAGCAAACTCGTAACGTAATTGGAGAAAATGATTCTTGAAAACAGGCTCTGTATAAGATGCAGATACACTCCAGTTACGGCTATCACTATTCCGGTCGGTATAACGAGCAATATCCGAAATACTATCCAATTCAAAAAATTGAGTCTGTGAATCAGAATAACCGTCCGATTCGCTATCACTATACCCGAAACGTGCACCCAAAGACAAATTTCTACCTTTATTGTTCAAACGACGAAATGCCATCAAACTTCCATTAAAAGACCAATTATACCCATCCGAAGAAGAAGTCGATTCCCTCTCATTGACAGGATTATGAGAATTATTATCCGTTCGCGACCAAGAACTACTGCTTGTTTCTGTTTGCGAATAGCTACCATTTGGACGGAAAATAATAGTAGTCAATGTATCCGGCCGCCATTCCATACGAAAATCAATCCGGAGATCATGTCTGTCACGATTCGATAAGTTTTTACTCTGTCCAAAAGAAGACGCTTCTCCTAAGAAGGTTTCAGAAGAACTCGTACGACGTGCATCATTATTAGAATGTCCATACTGCACATTTCCTCCTACCTGCATTTTAGTCGTTTCTTTGGCATAAGTAACACCAAGCAATTGAGAAGTCGTAATACCAGAACCAGCATTACCACCACCAAGTCCCTGACCGGCATCTCCAAATTCTGAAAATCCTTGATTATTTGTATTATTAGCAGAAGCTATAACGGAAATATTCGAATCATCCTTAAAACGACTAACCATCCCTCCTCCTTCATAACGATCTTTGTTACCATAACCGGCAATCAGGTTACTAATTATACCATTTTTCATTCCCTTCTTAACAGTAAGGTCTAAAACTGATTCTTCGTTTCCATCGTCAATACCAGTAATACGTGCCATATCACTTTTTTTATCATATGACTTCACTTTATCAACAATATTTGCAGGGAGATTTTTCATTGACACCTTCGGGTCATCGGAGAAAAACTCTTTCCCATCCACCATGATTTTCTTGATTTCTTTACCATTGATAGTGATTTTTCCATCATCACTGACTTCAGCCCCCGGAATCTTCTTCACCAGTTCTTCCAACATCGCTCCCTCCGGAACAGGATAAGCCGCAGCAGAATACTCCGTTGTATCCCCCTTTACAATAACAGGCGGAACTTCTGCTGTAACCACTGCTTCCTTTAACATCACAGCATCTGGTTCCAAAGAAATATTTCCTACTTGTTTATCAGAAACGTTATCAGTCAATTGTATAGGAAGGAATTTAGTACGAAAACCTATAAAGGAGACTTTTAATAAATATTTTCCAGCTTTCACTTTAGGAAGAGTAAACCATCCTTTATCGCTACTTGCTACACCGGCAGCATAAGTACTATCCGGCAGACTCAACAACTGAACCGTAGCTTGTGCTGCCGGCTCTTCCGAGTCAGATTCCATGACACGTCCCGAAACAGAGATCAACTTATTTTGGGCAAAAATAGAGATGGTGCAAAGTAACATCAGCACCATAAAAGCTGAAACTTTCTTCATTTACCTTATTTACGATTTAGTAGTAATACACAATGTCTTTTTGACAAATTGAATCGTAAAAGGTTTAATTTAAATAAAAGCTATCTCTTAAATAATCGATCAACTACCGCTTTTTTTAGACCAAACTCCAAACAAAGCACATTAAATATCAAAAAAGTCAGAAAAGAGGAAGTATCTACATTGATAACATCTTTTTGGAGAACACGCCATAGCATACTTCCAAAAACAAAAAGAAATGTTAGAAAGATAGCATTGCGAACTGCTGTATTACGAATCTGTTCAGTTTCACGACTCTCATTTTTATTCAATGCAAATATTATCATTAAGCATCCTGCCATCATTAACAACTTTGTACATTCTTTATAAAATAAGAGATTCTGATCATTGACCATCCCATTCATATATAATACAGGAAGTATAAATAAAGAGATTATAAGAACAAGATATCCCAAAGGACGACTGAATACTGGTAGTAATGCTTTCATAAATTCTATGTTTTAATGAGACAAAAGTAAGTAAAAAAAATATTTTATATACATTTGCAGCAAGAAAAAGCTAAAGAATCATGAGTAAACAAGAAGTTATTCTCTGCGAAAGCCTGGAAACAAGTCTCGATCGTGCCATAAAAAAATGTCCGCACGACAAGTTATTCATTCTCACAGACGAGCATACACAACAATTATGTCTCCCTGCTTTAAAAGAAATATCTTATCTCAAAGATGCGATTGAAATCTGTATCGGTCCCGAGGATGTACATAAAACATTAGACACATTAGCTTCCGTATGGATGACGCTAAGTGAAAAGGGAGCTACCCGCCATTCATTACTTATCAATTTGGGAGGAGGAATGGTCACAGACTTGGGAGGCTTCGCAGCTGCTACATTCAAACGTGGAATTTCTTATATAAATATTCCCACTACATTGTTAGCCATGGTAGATGCTTCTGTAGGAGGTAAAACAGGCATAAACTTCAACGGACTGAAAAATGAAATCGGCTCATTTGCTCCGGCAGACTGTGTTTTGATTGAAACAGAATTCTTAAGAAGTCTCGATGCACACAATTTTTTCTCCGGATATGCTGAAATGCTGAAACACGGATTGATCAGCAATAAAGCTCATTGGGCTGAATTATTAAATTTTGATACCTCTACTATTGACTATTCTTATCTAAAACAATTAGTCGGTCAATCTGTACAAGTAAAAGAAGACATCGTGGAACAAGATCCTCTTGAACATGGCATACGTAAAGCTTTGAATCTGGGACATACCGTAGGACATGCTTTCGAGAGTTTAGCTTTAGCAGAAAATCGTCCGGTCTTGCATGGTTATGCTGTGGTATGGGGAATTGTCTGTGAATTATATCTTTCGCATCTTAAAATCGGGTTTCCTAAAAACACGATGAGGCAGACAATCCAATTTATCAAAGAAAACTATGGAGCGTTCACATTCGACTGCAAGCAATATGAACGGCTGTATGCATTTATGACACATGATAAAAAGAATACTTCAGACACTATCAATTTCACTTTGCTGAAAGACATCGGAGATATTTGTATAAACCAAACAACAAATAAAGATACGATTTTCGAAATGTTGGATTTCTATCGTGAATGTATGGGAATCTGAATAAATAAAAAGAACAAAGGAGCAGATCTTGCATTATGCCTTACTGCTCCTTTGATTTATATCTAATCTTATCTACTTTAAGCAAGCTTATAATATAAGAATTTCTTTCATTATTTGAGAACCTCTCCCGTTCCGTCCAAATTTGCTATCCGATATTGTGACAATGACATTCCCGTATGTTTCCTAAAGAAACGTCCCAAAGACGATTGATTAGCAAAGTTTGTCTTAAGAGCTATTTCCTGAACATTCAAATTTGTATTCTTTAGCAAAGCTTTTATCTCTAATATGATATATTCTATGATCCAGTCTTTAGCAGATTTTCCACTAGTCTCTTTTATAACCATCGATAGATATTTAGAGGTAATGCACAATTTATCAGCATAAAAAGCTACATCTTTATTTTCCCTGAAATGTTCCATGATTAGTGCAAAAAACTTATTAGTTAATTCCTCTTTGCGAGTTTCTTGTCTATTTCCCAGAAATAAAGTTTCCTGTTTCTGAAAATAGTTATATAACTCCAAATACAAATACCTTATTAAATGAGTAATCAATTCACGCCTATATAAATCACTTGAAGTTATCTTTTCTTTCACCAATCCAAAAAAATTAAATAGGCGCTGAATATCAGTTTCAGATTGACGATAAACAAAATGACTTCTCATGTAAAAAAAGAAATGAGGAGAAAATAAAGGCACACCAGATAGAGCATCACTATGCAAAGAAAGTGAGATTACCAATGTAATAGTTTGAAAATCGGCACTTACTTCATTAATAGACACATATTGTCCTGGAAACAAAATCATTAACTCTTTGGGCATTATCCAATGCATGCTGTCATGCACATGAATCTGCGCTTTTCCCTTAAAACAATATACAATCATAGCAGATTGTATACTTGATGGATAAGGAGTTAAAGGAAGATATTTCAAATTTTCGTAATATCTTAAATCATCACCCAAGATATAGGTTTCTAATGTTTCACTCTTTTTACTATACAGCATTTATCGAATTCAATAAAACTTTGCACAAAAATATAATATACCAATTTAGCTCACATCATATATGGAAATATGGTATTGCATTAAAGAAGTTAAGCCCCCATAATTTACATTATTTTATAAACAGGAGTTTTTCGAGTTAGTTTAATAAAAAGTTTATTATTTAGATTTATTACAAATAACACAGCAATATATTTCATTAGAATAAAATAGAAGCAAAGTTTAAAGATATCTATTTCTTATACAAAAAAAACTTTTATTTTCTTTCTAGAGTATTTTTCTGACCTTTGTGTCAAAAATGTAATCAAAAAAATCATTATTCTTACATACAAGACCTAAAGATCCGCTATTTTTGCAACCAACATATTAAAAGTTGATATGTTGAAACCTAAATTATGATACGAACAATAATTATTAAATGATTATTAAAGCAAACACATAATAATAATTGAAATGAAAAAATTCTTTTTATGCACCGCATTAGCACTTTCCGTACTACAATTTGCATCTGCTCAAAAGCAAGATACATGTAAGCCAATAAATCTTATTTGTGACCATCTGGTAAAACCTTTGGGAATAGACAATCCCAGTCCCAGATTATCGTGGATGCTGGACGATTCACGAAAAGGAGCACGACAAACTGCTTATCAAATAGTGGTAGGATGTGATTCTTTGGAAGTAGTTAATGGAAAGGGGAAAGTATGGGATACGGGAAAGAAAAACTCGGATGATATCCTGATTAATTATTCGGGGCAAGCACTTCAACCTTTTACTAAGTATTATTGGAAAGTGAATGTTTGGGACAAAGACGGTGTAAATTCCTCTTCGGACATCAGTTGTTTCGAAACAGGAATGATGGAAATGAAAAACTGGCAAGGTGCATGGATTGGGGATAACAGGGACATTGACTACAAGCCGGCTCCCTATTTCCGCAAAACATTTGAAGCTAAGAAAAAGATTAAATCAGCCAGAGCATATATTGCTGTGGCAGGTTTATACGAATTATACCTGAATGGAACCAAAATAGGTAATCATCGCTTAGATCCTTTATATACCCGCTTTGATAGAAGAAACTTCTATGTAACGTATGATGTAACTGCTCAATTGCAACAAGGTAAAAATGCGATAGGAGTTTTGCTGGGTAATGGTTGGTACAATCATCAGTCCATGGCAGTATGGGATTTCCACCGTGCCCCATGGCGTAACCGCCCTACTTTTTGCATGGACTTACGAATTACTTATGAAGATGGTACTGTAGAAGTTATTCCTACTGAAAGAGACTGGAAAACATCATCGGGCGCTTTGATCTTCAATAGTATTTATACGGCCGAGCATTACGATGCTCGTTTGGAACAAAAAGATTGGAGTACAGCAAATTTCGATGATTCAAAATGGCATGGTGTAGGCTACAGAGGAGTACCTTCTCTAAATGTAGTCTCTCAACAAGTACAACCCATTCGTGCTGTGGAGACAATCCCGGTAAAAACTCTCAAGAAGTTTAATGATTCTACGTATGTATTCGACTTCGCTAGAAATATGGCAGGAGTTACTCGTATAAAAGTATCTGGAGAAGAAGGCACAATTGTGAGAATTAAACATGGAGAACGCATATATGATAACGGCCGAGTGAATACATCAAATATTGATGTGTACCATCGTCCGATAGATGATTCAGACCCATTCCAAACGGATATTCTCATCTTGAGTGGAAAAGGAGAAGATGAGTTTATGGCTAGATTCAATTACAAAGGTTTCAGATATGTCGAAGTGACAAGTAACAAACCGATCACATTAAATGAAAACAGCCTGACTGCGTATTTTACCCATAGCGATGTACCTCAAAAAGGAGAAATCAACACTTCTAACACGCTTATCAACCGTTTATGGTGGGCGACTAATAATGCTTATTTATCCAATTTGATGGGATATCCAACCGATTGTCCCCAACGAGAAAAGAATGGATGGACTGGTGACGGACATTTTGCCATTGAAACGGCATTGTATAATTATGATGGTATTACCGTTTATGAGAAATGGTTGGCAGATCATCGGGATGAGCAGCAGCCTAATGGTGTATTACCCGATATTATACCAACCGGAGGTTGGGGATATGGAACAGACAACGGATTGGACTGGACCAGTACAATTGCAATCATTCCATGGAATATTTACATGTTTTATGGTGACAGTAAATTATTAGCAGACTGTTATGAGAACATCAAACGGTATGTGAACTACGTTGATCGTACAAGTCCGAACGGATTAACTTCATGGGGTAGAGGTGACTGGGTGCCTGTAAAATCAGGTTCCTCAAAAGAATTGACTTCATCTGTCTACTTTTATGTTGATACTAAAATTCTTGCCAATGCTGCAAAACTATTTAATAAGCAAGAAGACTATACATATTATACTGCACTAACTGAAAAAATTAAAAATGCAATCAATGCTAAATTTCTGAATCAAGATACAGGTATATATGCCAGCGGTGTTCAAACGGAATTAAGTGTACCTCTGATGTGGGGAATTGTTCCTGAAGATGTAAAGAAGAAAGTAGTTAAGAACCTAGCGAAGAAAGTAGAAGAAGCAGGTTTCCATCTGGATGTAGGCGTATTGGGAGCAAAAGCCATTCTGAATGCATTAAGTGAAAATGGAGAAGCGGAAACTGCTTATAAAGTGGCCGCACAAGATACATACCCATCATGGGGATGTTGGATAGCTAACGGAGCTACTACGTTGCTTGAAAACTGGGATTTAAAAGCTACACGAGACATTTCGGATAATCACATGATGTTTGGTGAAATCGGTGGATGGTTTTATAAGGGTTTAGGAGGTATTTTCCCTGATCCACAGAAACCCGGATTCAAACATATTCTTCTTCGTCCTAATTTCCCGACTGGGTTAAATCAGTTTGAAGCAAAACACCAGTCACCCTACGGCGAGATTTGTTCGAAATGGGAACGTAAGAAAAATATCATCCTTTATACAATTAAGGTGCCAGCTAACAGTAGTGCAACTCTTTATTTACCAGATAATATAAAAGGGGAAGAACGTACAATAGAATTGGAAGCCGGAGAATACAATTTTAAGTTCAAATTAAAATAGAATGATTGAAGTCTCATAATTGCATACTAAGACTTATTTTATAATTAGTTAATTACAATATGGAGGGCACTTAAAACATTATTTAAGTTGCCCTCTTTATAAACACGCCACGCTTTATCCAGACTTGATATCTTTTATAGTGCAAATTACTATTTCCATAAGAAGAAATATCAATTAAAACTCTGAATATAAATTATTTATTTAAAACTTATCGAGAATATCCTCAGAATCATAAAGTCTGCTTCCTAAATATTAACAGTTAGTTGATATGTAAAATATTAATAGTTGAGAAATAGAGCATTAATACCTGAGATGTAGACTATTAATAGCCTACAAATGGGTAAATAATATCTATCCGAATACGTCGAAAGTACATGCAAAAACCGGATCATTCAATAGTATCACAAATACATTCTTTTCTAAAATAGTATTAAAATCAAATCTAATAATCCTGAGTATGAGACAAAAATATTTTTAATCTATATAGCCTGTTTTTTTGTAACGACGGTGGGAGGTACGCCTTTAAATACAGGTTTTCAACATCTATATACAAGGTTTTCAATATCCTCCTACATCTGCCAAAGTACGTACTTGGTGGCATTGGATCAATGGGAATAAATGACCCTGCTCCCGGAATTCAAAAAGAAATGAGGTTAGAATATAGTGTAGGAGGAAAACTCTACAAAAAATGCGTTCCCGAATCACAGACCCTCACTATACCATCAAAAGGAGAAAGCGGAGAATTAAAATTAATAAAAGCTCTTTACGGACGATTTGCACCAGATTTTGACGGAAAGTTGCCAGCAACTCCTATCGACATAACGCAACAGATAAATAAAAGAATCAGTTCTCTAGATTTGATATTTCCTGTTGATGACAGACTAATAGGTAAATCGGTGACAAGTAAAAATAAAGAAAATAAAAAGTTGCGTTTGGTTTATTCCGTAGCAGGAGAAATGTTTGAATGGGAAATACCGGAAGGGAAAACAGTAAATTTGGCACAACACAATCCCGAGCCTAAGTTAGCCATTAAAAATGGAAAATTGACCTGGATAACTCCACAAACGGGTACTATTGAATGTATTATGGTATCAGGAGACATCAAAAAAGGATGTGTAAAATCCATTCCACAACCTCTAAAAATCGAAGGAGCATGGGATGTTAGTTTTCTACCAAACTTAGGAGCACCTTCACAAACTAAATTTAAAGAGTTATATTCATGGTCGGAATCTTCAGACGAAGACATTCGTTACTTCTCAGGTACGGCAACTTACCGGAAACAAATTTATATTCCAAAAGAATATGTACAATCGGAAATATCTTTAGAAATGGATCTAGGGAGGATTTGCGTAATAGCAGAAGTGATTGTGAATGGCAAGGAACTAGGTATATTATGGAGAACCCCGTTCCATATCGATCTGGGAGATGCGGTTCGGGCAGGAGAAAATGACATACAGATACGTGTTACCAATTTATGGCCAAACCGTTTGATCGGTGATGCCCATTACCCGGAAGATTGTGAATGGGGGGATTGGCTCCCAAAGAGCTGGCCGGACTGGCTAGAAAAACCGGAAAAGCGTTCGTCTAAACGTATAACTTTCACGACGTGGAAACATTGGAGGGCTGACGATCCGCTACAACCTTCTGGTTTAATGGGACCAATACTCATACGCCCATATATGCATGTTGATTTATCCCAATAAATAATTCCTTTTTCAATGTGTTAGAATGAAGTTAAACACCATTCCTTCATCCTTCATATTTTGATATATCCTACTATGGATCAATCCATTGCATTGCGTCATCTTTTTTTTCTGAACTTCTCTGTTTTTTTAGTTCTCAAAAGTAGATGACGCAATATCTTCATTTAATAATAAGAAGCTTATGTTCCAATATGACAAACAAGAATGTTTTTTCAAACACTATTCCTCGTATAAAACAAAGCATTTGCTTTGAGAAAAAGATCACAATGTTTGTTTCCGTTCTTCCTTATCTTTGAAAAAAAGACCGCAATGATTGAAAACAAACTTCCCATAGTTTGTACACCCCAAACGTATAGTTGATTGCATCAGATTAACCGCTTGTTTCACTCAACGTTTGCGGTTGATTTGAGTAAGTTTACCGCATACTTCTTACAAATCATACAGTTGATTCAAGTGAATCAAGTACTTGTTTGAGACAATTTAAATACTTAATCTCAAATCCAAGTCAATATATAAAAGAATGCATTTTATAATGTCCGAAAAACATAACCGCTTGCTTAAAAGCAATATTCAGAATTAATTAAACAATGGATTTGCTAATTAAGCTTGAAAAATTAACTTTGTAACTTTAAACTGAATAGCAGTCTAATCTTAATAAAAAATGCGCTTACTACTTATACTATTGGCTCTCTTTTACTCATTTACATGTTTGGCAAAGAACGAACGGAATTCTTATTCCTTCAAAAGGATAGATCATTCACAAGGGCTATCTAATAGTGCTGTGATAAGCATATTTCAAGATAATACCGGAATCATGTGGATTGGTACTTATGACGGCATTAACTGTTATGACGGAAAAGAGATAGAAACTTTTCGTTCCGATTTCTCTGCCAAGACAACGTTAAGCAACAATATCATCCACGCTATTCAACAAGCAGACAGTAACTGTATTTGGATTGCCGGTAATCACATAATCAATCGTTTCTCACTATCTTCAAAAGAAGTCGTCTCCAATTACGAATTTCCGGGATTTCATTCTCCCCATTCCAACAAAAACGGAAATACCTGGTTGATAGGTACCAACAGCATACGATATTACAACACCTATCACCATCGTTTTATCAAGATAAAAAAACCAGATATAGAAATGGGTGATCCAAACAGCCACACTTTTGTCACCGACGATGGCGATTTATGGCTTTTTCCCAACCGTTCTACCGAATTATATAAGTTTTCTCTCAATTCATTTGGGGCAGATACTTTAAATACCCAACTCACCATCACCCCTTCTCATTTTCATTCCAAACCTCTGGAATTTATTTCTTATCAAAACGGAATACTATGTTTTGTCGATATTGACAAAGACTTATATATTTATGATATAGTCGGTAAATCTAAGATTTATACTCGCAACATATCCTCATTACTTGAAAAATATGGTTCGATACAAGGAATTATACCCTTTTACGAAGATATAATCATAGGCTTCAAAACCAATGGGCTCATACAACTCAGAGCGTCAAAGAAATATGAGGAAAGAATCCTTAACCGTAATATTTGCATTTTCAGTATCTACAAAGATCCCCACCAAGGAATATTCTGGATAGGATCGGATGGCCAAGGAGCTATTATGTATGCACAAGATCACTCAATAGCTACCAACATAAAATTAAATAGTCTCTCGTCCAACTTAACCCGACAAATACGTTCGTTGATGACTGATAAAGATGGTGGACTATGGTGTGGAACCAAGGGTGACGGCTTAATATACATCCCTGATTTTCAGAGAGGAATCGATGCAACAGAAACAAAAATATATTCACCCCAAGATATACAAAATGCTATCTCCTATTCAAAATGGGATAAAGAATTCGAAGTATTTACATTGCAGCAAAGCCGCCATTTAAATGGTTTTTGGTTAGGAACAGGAGATACCGGACTATATTATTATTCATATGACGATAAGAAACTTCATGCTATACTTCCTCCATCCGGCAATCCGCTTGTACATATACACAAGATATATGAGGAAAATGACTCTACACTATGGTTATCTTCTTCTGAAGACGGTATCCATAAGGTTTGGTTCAAAAAGGCACAGGCTCTTCCCTGCATTCGGAAAGAAAAGAAGTTTCATTTCTTCCGCGAACAACATGAGATCAATTCGCTCTTTTCAATGATACCCGAAGGAGATTCAATCTTATGGTTTGCCAGTCGTAACAATGGCTTGATTAAGATGAATAAACAAACTGAGAAATATAAGATTATATCTCTTAAAGAAATATTACATAAATCAGTAGATGATATTCTATCCACCTATGTAGACAAGAGTGGGAAAATATATTTAGGAACAACAACCGGACTAGTCAGCTTAACTCAACAAAATGGTAAATTAGAACCTCATTACATAGGACTGGCAGAAGGGTTACTTAACGATATGATTCATGGTATTCTGGAAGACGGCAATGGTTTTCTTTGGCTTTCTACAAATAAAGGTATAATCAAATATAATCCTAAAAATGATTCCTCTCATGCATATTACTATAGTAGTGGCGTACAAATTGGAGAATTCAGTGATGATGCTTACTATCAATGTCCTTATACTGAAAAACTCATATTTGGAGGTACAGACGGACTGATATATATGGATAAAGATGTAGCTACGCCTTCGGGATATTACCCGGACATCGTCCTGCGAAAGTTTAAAATTGGGAGCAAGGAAGTCAATCTTTCCAAGTATTATTCCACTGACACAAAAGCCTTGTCTATTCCCGGTACAAAAGTTTCTTTCGCTCTTTCATTTGCAGTACCAGATTATCTGACAGGAAGTGAGATAGAATACTCTTATATGCTTAAAGGAAAAGATACGGATTGGACAAACTTTTCACCTAATAATGAAGTGATCTATTCTGATATCACAGCCGGAAAATATACGCTTAAAATTCGTTATAAAAAAGATGTTACTAATATCTACAAAACATTGACTATCTCCATCTCAATCATACCTCCCTGGTATCGATCAATGTTGGCTTATGTAATATATACTCTATTACTAATTACAATCGGAAGTACTATATTTTATTTATCGAACAAATACCTTCAACTTAAACGCAAAGTAAAAGAACTTTCAAAAGACAATAAAGAAAGTATCTCATGTGAAGCTTCATGCCAGTACATCAAACAAATACGTGAAACAGTAACGTCAAAACTAGGTATATCCACTGATCATATGACGTGTACTACAACCGAACAGATTAATTTTATTTGGAAAGTCACACACATTATTGAGCAAAACCTGAATAAAGAAGATTTAAGTTCTACATTCATCGCCGACCAAATGGCTATGAGTCCACGACAATTTTATCGTAAATTCAAAGAGATATCTGAAATTTCGCCAAGTGATCTTATCAGAAATTACCGAATAGAAAAAGCAGCAAGTTTACTATTAACTACCGATACCTCAATACAAGATATCATCACAGACGTCGGTATTTCAAGTCGTGCCTATTTCTATAAAGAATTTACTCGAAAATTTGATATGACTCCTAAAGATTATCGTGAATTGAATAAAAAGAAGTAAAACTCTATTGTACTCTATCAGTCCTAATCAAACAAGTTATCATTTAACAATCAACTAATTACATTGTACTTAAATGCGACATGATTGTACTTTGGCATGACATTTATGAATTATATAAATTTTGGCACAACAGAGTATTCCTTACTGCTTTCTATTTACTAACTTTGTGTCATCAATATAATTTGTAAACGCAAATTTAATATAGACAATATGAAAAAGATTAAAAATGTATTATTTCTATTACTACTCTTAGTTTCGGTAAATACCATAGCTCGAAGTAGCCTTTCTCAAGACAGTCCCAGAATTGTCAATATCATTAATTTTATTCGCCAAGTAGAACCTAGAGATAAGAATATCACCGAAGATGTATTGTATGAAACAGTACATGAACAAGTGAAGTTACTTACTAAATACAATCTACAAGGAACCTTTCTCTTGCAATATGACGCTTTGATCAATCCACGCTATCAAACACTACTTAAAAAAGAAATAGAACGTGGCTCCGAAATCGGCGGGTGGTGGGAAATCACACAACCGCATGTAGAAGCTGCCGGATTAACATGGAGAGGACGTTATGCCTGGGATTGGCATGCTGATGTTGGATTTGCTACCGGATATACTCCTAAAGAAAGAGAAAAATTAGTAGATGTCTACATGGAAAAGTTCAAATCTATATTTGGTAAATACCCAGCCTCCATAGGTTCTTGGTTTATCGACGCACATTCATTAGGATATATGTATGATAAGTATGGTATCAAAGCTTCATGTAACTGCAAAGACCAATATGGAACTGATGGCTATACACTATGGGGAGGATACTGGAATCAGGCATATTACCCCAGTAGACTCAATGGATATATGCCAGCGCAAACAGCCAAAGGACAAATACCAGTACCTGTATTCCGTATGTTAGGAAGTGATCCTATTTATCAATATGACACAGGTATAGGACATTCAATACAAGGAGTAATCACTCTAGAGCCTGTATATGGAGATGCAGGAGGAAGCGAAAAATGGGTAAGACGTTTCTTCAAATCTATCTTTGAAGACCCATGTCTCGGATTCAATTATACGCAAGCAGGACAAGAAAACTCTTTCACCTGGAACAGCATGGGTAAAGGGCTTGAAATGCAAATTCCGATTCTTGCATCCCTGCAAAAGCAAGGTAAAATTAGAATAGAAACATTGGAAACTTCAGGCGAATGGTTCAAAAAGAAGTATCCATTAAATCCGCCAACATCCGTCACAACACTCACAGATACTTACGACAATGGACAGAAAACAGTATGGTTTAACAGTCGTTTTTATCGGGCGAATCTTCTATGGGAAAACAACACAATTCGTTTCAGAGACATTCAACTATTTGATGAAAATCTGGAATCTGATTATTTGAAACAACCGGGGACTTCTAATCAATGTGTTTATATGACTTGTCCTATCATTGACGGTTTCCTATGGAGTGCTCCCAAAGACTTAGCCGGTATTAGGATATACACAATGGACACTAATAATCATCCTAAAGAAGTATTTATGGAGAAAATGTTAGTTAAAGTATTAGGAGAAAAGGCAACAGAAATAATTTGTAAATCCGCTTCTGGTAAAGAGTATACTTTTACTATGAATGAAAAACAAATTGAGATCAAGAGTAATTATGAAAATCAATGGGTAATGAGGTTGAATGTAGCTAAAAATAAAACGTTCCCACTGAACCTTACAAATAAGCGGACGCTGAAGGGGCAAATGAAAAATATTAATTATGGAATCATTTGTAAAAAAGGTATCATAGAAAAAGAGGGAAATGGTATTTTATTCATTCCCGAGAAGAACAAAATTACAATAGATTGCTCAAATCGAGATATTTAAAATTAAAACAACAATACAAATGCAAAGATGGCATTCTATGACAAAGAAATGCTAATTATGAAGTGGCTTTAATAACTGAAAATTTGAAGTTTTTAAAAGCCACTTCTTTACTATAAGAATCAATAAATTAGCAATACTTCATTCCCCATTATTAAATCAGTTTTGAATAAGACATGCACATCTCCTTAATTAAATTAGAGAATGATATGGGATCAGTGTCAATATGAAATATAATAAAAATAAAACCATATAAACTTGTAGTTACAAATTAAGCATCCAACTCATCAATCTCCAACCAGACATAATTCACAAACCTCAAATAAGATTATTACTTTATTCAATGAAAGATTGAATACGTAATATTATCAATCCAATTAATATAGGTAGTAATCTTACAGATATTTTTTCAAACAACAAAGAAAGCAACTTGAATATATGGCATCTGCATATAATCTTTCAGAAAAGTATCTTTTAAGTATTCAAGATATTAAACCTTTAAGAGATCAATCTATTTGATTCTACCACGAAACAGCACTTCAATCAGCTTTAAGAAAGCCTCAATAAGATAAATTTAATAGACACAAAAAATCACCTAAATTAATTATCTGTTTATTTTGCAAGTATATATCAAAAAAACAAAGAAATCCCCAATAAAATAGATTCTCCCAATAATGGCTTATACCAATAAGAGCATCGACTTCATAAAGCCTAATAGTAAATAATATTTTTAAACTTACATAACTATAATTTAATAGAATAATACACAACATAATTAAAGATCAATAAGTAACTATGAAATTATTAGCATTTGAGATATTACTAACTATACAAAAAATACGAATCTATTATCTCCATGAAATAATCAATAATTTATAATTACTAGCTCAAGCACATACGCATAAACACTCCCTTTCAATATAAAGATAAATATCTATTTAAAAGACCATTAAAAGAAATCATCATAATACACACCCTCTTACAAAACATATAAATATCACAACTAATATTTAGTATTAAGCTTATTAACCAGAATATTTAAATAGTATTTTGTGAGTTCTAATTGAATTCTATAAAAAATCAATTTAGTATCATAATTGAAAGAATAAATATCATTATTTTAAACTAAAAGCAACAAACACATCGTATATTTGCAATCATAAATCACAACATACATCACTAATAATACCAATAAGTATTATTAATAAAAAATGTATAACCAGTTAAACTTAAAAAGCCTATGACATAACAACATCTCCTAAGTACAAAAACACAGCATATCCTTGATATGCAGAAAAGCACCTAACATAGTCCATAAATCATTACAGCACAATAGTTGTTTTATAATTATCAGGACTATAAGTACTGTTCAAAGGCAGAAAACAAAAAGCAAAGAGAAAAGTGATTTGTCTCTTTATTCTGTTTACTTTAACCTTATTATTCCATTGATAGACTCAAAAAGTGACTATCTGGAATTTGAACAGAAGTCGTTAACTTATAAATTAATACAATTAACTTTAAACGCTTATTTCATGCAACATTTTAAAGAAACTCTAAAAAAAAGTTCTCATCTATATTGGAGTGAGAATCTGAAAAAAAGCAGTAAAAGAAGAAAGTTTCTTCCCTACTATTTCCGACATTCAACATTGCCATTTATTAGTATATTTATCATATTGTCAGCCACCCCAAGCTATGCAAATAATATGCTTGGAATTAATTCTGTGAACAATGTAATGCAAGATGGTAAAATCATAGGTGTTATTACTGACTTAGACGGCAATTTCTTACCTGGAGTAAGTATTGTCATTGAAGGAACTAACATCGGAGTAGTCTCTGATATAGACGGTAACTTCACAATTGCTGCCAGAGTTGGAGATGTTTTGAAATTCTCTTTTATCGGGATGAAAACCCAACTAAAGAAAATTACAGATAATAAACGTCTTAAGATTATCATGGAAGAAGAAAACAAAGCATTAGATGAAGTGGTAGTTGTAGGTTTCGGTACACAGAAAAAAGAAAGTGTTGTCAGTTCAATCACGACGGTTAAGGTTAAAGACATCAAAGGCCCAACAAGCAACTTGACAACCATGTTATCCGGACGTATAGCAGGTATCATTTCTTATCAAACCAGTGGAGAACCAGGACAGGATAATGCCAAATTCTTTGTTCGTGGCGTAGGCTCTTTCGGAGCCGGTAAAGTAGATCCATTAATATTAATTGATGGAATAGAATCAAGTAACAATGATTTGGCACGTTTACAACCCGATGATATAGAATCCTTTTCGGTCTTGAAGGATGCCACAGCATCTGCTGTATATGGTTCTCGAGGTGCGAATGGGGTTATCCTGGTAAATACCAAATCGGGCAAAGAGTCAAAAACTAAATTTAATTTTCGTGTTGAGAACTCTATTTCCACAAATACCAGAAACTTTAAATTTACCGACAATATCACCTATATGGAATTAGCAAATGAGGCTGCACTAACCAGAGACCCATTGGCTACTTTACCATATACACAAAATAAAATTGATCATACGCGAAATGGAGATAATCCATTACTCTATCCCAATAATAATTGGATCGATCAATTAATCAAAGACAATACGATGAACCAACGATACAATATGAATGTATCGGGAGGTGGAAAAGTTGCTCAATACTATATTGCAGGTACACTGAATATAGATAATGGTATTTTGAAAAGCGGTGCTTCCAAACAATTTGATAATAACTCAAAATTAAGAAACTACTCTATTCGATCAAACACCAATCTTCATGTAACATCGACAACAGAGGCTATCATACGTGTTTACGGACAATTTGATGATCAAAACGGTCCTATTGGCGGCGGAAGTTCTGTTTTTAATTCTGCTATCTGGTCAAATCCAGTAATGTTCCCGGCAACCTATCCAAAATCAATGTCGCCGTATGCCAATCATGAATTATTTGGAAATGCTTTGATACCTAATAGTACTACCTTATACGAAAATCCGTATGCCAAAATGGTTTCCGGATATTCAGCGAAGAAAACTTCCAGAATTAATGCTCAATTTGAATTAAGACAAGATTTGAAATTCATTACTGACGGACTCAAAATACGTGCTATGGGTTATGTTGAAAGATACTCCGAATTTGAAGTTTCCCGTAATTTCAACCCATTTTTTTATAAAGCTAATACAGATGAGTATGGAAATATTTCACTACTCCCATATAACGACGGCGGTTCTAATTCAATTGGAAATGTTGGTACTGAATATTTAAGTTATAACGAAGGAGGAAAGATCGTAAATAGTAAAATGTATGCTGAAATAGTAGCAACCTATGATCGTGTATTTAGAGAAACACACAGTGTAAATGCATTGTTAATCGGACGTATATCTGATTACTCAACAGGTAATGCCGGAAATTTACAAGCTTCTCTCCCTTCCCGAAATGTAGGTTTGTCTGGACGTGCAGCTTATAATTATGGTTCCCGTTATTTTGCAGAATTCAATTTCGGTTTGAATGCAAGCGAACGTTTCCATAAAAATAACCGATGGGGGTTCTTTCCATCTATAGGTCTTGCATGGAATATAGCTAATGAGAAATTCTGGGAACCTCTAAAAAACAAAATTGAAAGTTTAAAAATCAGAGGTTCATACGGTTTAGTAGGAAATGATCAAATCGGAAATGAAAATGACCGTTTCTTTTATCTGTCCAACGTAAACTTATCAGACGAAGGTTACGGTTATACATTTGGAGAATTATACAGTTATCATCGTCCGGGAGTTTCTATTAATCGTTATGCCAACGAAAAAATCGGATGGGAAACCTCTAAACAGGCAAATATAGCAGTAGATATATCTGGTATGGGTTTTAACCTTACAGCCGAATACTTCACTCAATATCGTTCAAATATTCTAATGGATCGTTCGTATATTCCTAACACTATGGGACTAACAGCTGCGGTAAAAGCTAATGTAGGAGAGGTATCCAATCATGGAATGGATTTATCATTGGAATATAATAAAGCATTTACAAATTCAATGTGGATACAGTCTCGTTTCAATTTCACCTATGCACATAATGAGCTAAAAGTATTCGACGAGCCTTCATATCCATCCAATGAATACTATCGTACCCGAGTTGGATTACCCTACAATACAACATACGGTCTTATTGCTGAACGATTGTTTGTAGATGATGCAGATGTCGCAAACTCACCCAATCAGACATTTGGTAAATACGGGCTGGTGATATCAAATATCGAGACATGAACGGTGACGGGCAGATAACAGAAGCAGATGCAGTTCCCATCGGATTACCGACAGAACCAGAAATTAACTACGGTTTCGGTGCATCTCTAGGATGGAAGGACTTTGATTTTAGCTTTTTCTTCCAAGGATTAGGCCGCCGTTCTTTCCAGATCAGCTCGTCAAATCTGTCTCCATTTGTAATCAATGGAGGAAATCAAAACGGATTATTAGAGGTTATTGCAGATGATCACTGGTCTGAAGACAACAGAAACATTTATGCATTCTGGCCACGTTTAAGTCCGGTACAGGTAGCAAACAATAATCAGACCTCTACTTGGTGGTTACGAGACGGAGCATTTTTACGTTTAAAAAATATTGAACTTGGTTACAATATACCGACTAAAATCCTTTCTAAATGGAATATGAGTAATCTGCGCCTTTACTTTAATGCATCCAATCTGTTTGTTTGGAGTAAATTCAAGATGTGGGATCCTGAAATGGGAGGTAACGGTATAGGATATCCTGTTCAGAGAGTTTTCAACATAGGTTTAACAATCGGAATTTAAACAATAATAGAAATGAAAATAATATATTCTAGTCATATAGGGAAATTTCTCGATATAATGAAAGTTTCCAGTGTGTGCATTTGGACTCTTATCGCATTTTCTTGTGATTTCTTGGATGTTGTACCTGATAATGTACAAACGATAGAACATGCATTCTCTAACAGTACAGAAGCTGAAAAATATTTATTCAGTTGTTATTCCAAACTTCCGTCGAATGCCAGTGAGAATGGAAATGTAGGTTTTTGGGGAGCTGACGAAGCTTGGTTACCAGAAGATTTGGATGAGCGTGTGGTCAATAAAGATGCTTGGTCGATAGCCAAAGGATATCAGAATATAAACAGGCCTTACCACAGTGCATGGAACTCAGACAGAAGTGCAAATGGCTATTTCATAGGATTGAGACTTTGTAACACATTTCTTGAAAACATTCAAAATGAATCAATTGTCAGGGATCTTGAACTAGATAGAAGAAGTCGTTGGATTGGTGAAGCTCTTTTCTTGAAAGCGTATTATCACTATCTATTATTAAGAATGTACGGTCTATCCCCCTTATAGACAAAAACATTCCGGTCTATGCGTCACCAGAAGGTGTACGTGTAAAACGTGTACCTGTTGATGAATGCGTTGATTATATTGCCAAATTACTGGATCAAGCATACGAAAAGCTACCTGCAAGCATTTCCCGTCCAACAACAGAATTGGGACGTGTCACTAAGACCATTGCTCTAGCGGCAAAAGCAAAGTTATATTTATTGGCAGCCAGTCCGTTATTCAATGGAAATTCAGACTACGACAATTTCAGAAATAAAGATGGGGAACTTTTGGTTAATACAGAATATGACGCAACAAAATGGGAGCGTGCAGTAATAGCAATAAGAGCAGCAATCGATGCAGCCGAAGGAGACGGAGCTAAATTATTTTACTTCGAAAACACCTCTCAGATTGGTATGACAGACGAATCACTTACTCAAATGAGTATCCGCAATGCTATTTGTGAACCATGGAATAAAGAAATTGTTTGGGGGAACTCTAACTCACGTGCTGACCGTATACAACAAATTTGTATGGCAGCTCTAAGGATGATTACTCATACGATGCATATTTCGCACAGATGGCTGCTCCTTTGAAAATGGTAGAAAAGTTCTATACCAAAAATGGAGTTCCTATCACAGAAGACAAATATTTAGCACAGAATTATATTCAATATGAAACTTTAAGGACTGCCACCCAAGATGAAAGTATCAATATACAACCGAATGAACAAACTGCCCGTTTGCATTTTGACCGTGAACCTCGTTTCTATGCAGATCTCGCATTTGATAGATCCGCATGGTTAATGTACGATATTCCTTCCAAATCGGATAAAGAACCCTATTGGGTAAAATGCCGACTAGGCGAACTAGGAGCTGGAGTAATCCAAGGACGTTATTCAGCAACGGGATATTTCGTAAAAAAGTTAGTTAATTGGGAATCAACTTTCACACAATCTAGCCAACGTAAAGTATATCCATGGCCTGAAATGCGTTTGGCAGATCTATATTTAATGTATGCAGAAGCGCTTAACGAATGGAAAAACGTCCCAGATGATGATGTTTATTATTATATAGACGAAGTTAGAAAACGTGCTGGTTTGAAAGGAGTTGTCGAATCATGGACAAATTATTCGACGAATCCAAGTAAACCGACAACTAAGGATGGTATGCGTGAAATCATACAGCGTGAAAGATGTATTGAACTTGCATTCGAAGGACACCGTTTCTGGGATCTCCGCCGTTGGAAAACAGCAAATAGTGAACTGAATCAACCAATTGAGGGTTGGGACATCAGTCAGAAGGAGCCAAGAGCTTATTATCAGAAACGTACTCTCTATATGCAAGAATTTATAGCTCCCCGAGATTATTTATGGCCTATTCCAGAAAAAGATTTAAGAGTCAATACCGACTTAGTTCAAAATCCAGGATGGCAATAATTATCAATAAAGCATTGAAAATAAACAAAAAAGATCAATTATTATGAGACATATAAAATATATCAGATTTATCTCATTATTGTTGTCTTGCTATATGGGACTTACAGGATGTAGTGAAGACAACAACATGAAACCTTTCAGTGACAATCAAACTCCTCCGAGACAAGTCACGAATATACAAATGAAACCCGGAGCAGGAAGTGTTGATATCAGCTATACATTGCCAGATGATAAAGATTTGCTGTATGTCAAGGCAGTATATACACTACAATCAGGTAAGCAACGTGAAGTCCGCGCTTCATACTACACCAATTCAATGACATTGGATGGTTTCTTTGACACAGAAGAACATGAAGTGAAAATATACTCATACAACAAAAGTGAAGTCGCTTCTGATCCTGTCACGATACAAGTACAGCCCAAAGAAAGTCCAATCTGGGCAGTACGACGTTCTATGGAATTAAGAGCAGACTTTATGGGAGTGAAAATAATTGCGGAGAATGAAGAAAAAGCCGATCTTGCCATTCAGGTTTTCTATAAAGACTCATTAGACAAATGGGCTAATATGGAAGGCATTTATACTAAAACTGTAGATATAAATCAAACTCTGCGTGGTTTGGATACACTAACCTACGAGATGGGAGCCGTTATTCGTGATAAGTTCCAGAACTATACCGATACTATATTTGCACAGATCAGTCCATATTTTGAAACAGACTTGGAAAAGAGTAAATATAGAGACGGACGCTTACCAGGAGACACTCCCGAACGCGGTGGTTCAGAAGGAATTGCAAAATTATGGGATGGTAACACAACAGCAGCACAACGCTATATGACAGCGCAACCAGAAGATGGTAGTCCATCATCTTGCACGATTGACATTGGGCAAACTGCTCAATTAAGCCGCCTTAAATTCTGGACATATCCGGAATGGATGGCAAGCGGTCCATGGCCATATTATTTCCGAGGAACACCACGCATCATTGAAGTTTGGGGTTCACAAAAACCAAACCCAGATGGAAGCTGGGATAGCAGTTGGTACTTACTGAGCAAATACGAAGTTATTAAACCTTCCGGTTTACCTTACGGACAAATGAGCGATGAAGACAAACGTTATGCGGAAGCCGGATTTAATGTAGAACTCGATCCATTGGCACCTCGTACCAAATACATTAGACTAAAACAGATTTTAAACTGGGAAGGAACCACTTGGTTAGACCTGACAGAGATTCAAGTTTATGGTGATAATAGAAAACAAAATTGAGAATAACTATGAAACAAAGAATATATAAAAATCTGGCAATTGCCAGTTTCTTATTCGGAGGAATACTTGCTTGTACACCTATGGATGATTACAAAAAATTCATCGGAGATGGAGAAATCTCGTACACCGGAAGAGTAGACTCAGTGAAAATATACTCTGGTGAAGAGAGAGTCATGGTTGAAGGATTACTCATTTCCGACCCTAAAGTATGTGGCTGCTTGATCTTCTGGAATAATAAAATGGACTCATTAGATGTGCCTGTTGAAAGAACTGAGAAAGTAGATACATTAAGACAGATTATTAATCTTCCGGAAAATCTATACAATTTCGAGCTATATACATATGATCAGTTTAATAACCGTTCTGTCCCTGTTTACAAAACCGGTCATTCGTATGGTAAGAATTTTATATCCAGATTAACGAACCGTCCTTTGGACGGAACCCCTATCTCATCAGAAGAAGGATTATCTGTAAAATTTCTACCTGTAGATAAAACATTAGGACCGATCTATACTGTGATTAGTTACACCAATAATCAAGATAAAGTAGATACTGTTCACATTGCTATTGACCAAGAGAGTTCTTCAATCAAAGACTATAAGTTGGGAAGTAAATTTTCGCACTACACCTTATATATCCCCGATACGCTATGCATTGATACATTCAAAACTGTGATGCAGACAGATGTAGTACCAATGACAAAGATCAGTAAAAAGAACTGGGAAATAACAGATTTCGATACACAGGAAGAAACCGGAGAACAAGGTGGTAAATATGGATGGGCAAATCAGATTATCGATGATGATATTACAACTTATTGGCATGCTTGCCATACCTGTAATCCACGTCCTCCATTTCCTCATTGGATCAGCTTTGATATGAAAGAAACCAATGAAGTAACCAGTTTCGAATTGACTCCCCGTCAAGATGGCGGAGATCCATTCAAAGATTTCGAAATATTGGGAAGTATGGATGGAACGTATTGGACCAGTTGCGGAGAATTCACTCTCAAAAACAACCGGTCAACTCAAAGATTCAGTTTTACAAAGCCATGCACAATGAGATATGTACAAATCTATATGAAGAACGACTATTCAGGACAGCCTTATACTTATTTAGCTGAAATCACTCTTTTCAAATAGAAAAAATAAAAGATAGCAGCTATTTACTGCTATCTTTTATCTTTATTTCAAAAAAGAAATATTCAGATCTTACCACAGATGACACATCGTTATTAGACATTTACATAAATATATTCAATAGGGGTTTCATTTATAATTCAGTGAAGTCTGTGGTATTTCTATTTAAACCTATTATTCCTTTTCTATATTTTCCGGTAGCCTCATCATCTCTCTAAATTTAGTAGGTGACACGCCTTCTCTCTTCCGAAAAAAAGTAGAGAACTGTCCTACTGTCTCAAATCCAAGCCGATAAGCTATTGAAGCAATTGTTGAGGAGGGATCATTTAAATATTCTTTTGCTTGGATCATTTTCTGTTGAAGTTGATATTGCACAGGAGAAACACCTGTATATTCTTTAAAGACTCTACGAAACCACGAATATCCTAATCCAAGCTGAGTAGCTAAATCTTCGGGATTTAATGATTCTTCCAAAGTTTGCTTTATAATAATACGGGCTTGATTGATTTTATCAATAACATCTACATTACTAAATGAGTTATTTTTCTCCTTATAATAAACCGTTCCTAAAATATGCATTACAATACCGGATATTATTTGCTGGTATCCGGACTTTTCTTGAACAGCTAATTTTAATATATCTTCATAAAGCCCTACAACAGTAGCACTTAATCTAATCTGGTGCAAAGGCTCTTTCTTCGAGAAAAAGCCTCTCTCTACTTGTTGATCCATATAAGAACCACGAAAACCGACCCAATATTCATCCCAACCAGTATCTTTGTCAGGATAATAATTATGCCACTCACCTGGAAACAATAATATCATTGTTCCTCCATAAATCTTCCTCTTTTTGCAAGACTGAGAAGAAAAATAGCCACTACCTTGAGTAATATAAACTAGCTGATATTCATTCAATACACGACCGGTTTGTGGTTTAAGGTTATATTGTTCCGGGTGATGCGAAGAAGGATATTCTCCCTGAGGGAGAATAAACTGGCAACCAATAGTCGTAACTACCATCCCCCAGTTCTCATCTGTCGCATTTATTGCAAGATATCGTGATTGATCGTTTTTCCATTTATCCATATCAAATTACCAATATAAAATAACTAACAGAAAATCACTATCAGATTAATAGATCCAAGTAAAGCTGTATTTCATAATTAATCCAACAATATATAGAAGTTCTACATTTATAATAAAATAAATTCAGCCTATTCAAAATAAAAGAATTATTAACATATTAACACCGTCAGATTTCATTCTTGTATTAATATCAGTTTCTCAGCAAATATAACAAATTATATCCAAATTCTTATTTATATGAATGAAGAATTTCATGCTATTCTTATAAAAAATGCAATATACTTTTCCGCATTTCACATACCACAAAATTCAAGGTTTTCTTCCTTCCATATTACATCCCTAAAAAGATTTCTTCACTATTACAATAATCAATTTGGTGAGTGTAATACTAAATTATAAATAAACGATAAAGCTATTAAATCATCTAGACTACCCACAAAAACCAAAAGAATTATTTGCTAATTAAAAATTAATCTGTACTTTTGCATCCGCAATTCGGGGTGTAGCTCAGCCCGGTTAGAGTACGCGTCTGGGGGGCGTGTGGTCGGAAGTTCGAATCTTCTCACCCCGACAGCTGAGAGTTGATGAGTTAGACCTTTGGTCTAACTCATTTTTTGCTATATAAGTGTACCCACTCATTCTTGTTGAGCAGTTACTTTTACAGAAGAAGAGAAAACTCTTTTGAGATATGCAACCTTTTTTAGCAACAAAAAAGATGAAAGAAAATCCGAAACACATTCGTATCAGTGAATACAATTATCCTTTGCCGGATAAACGCATTGCAAAATTTCCATTACCCGTTCGTGACCAATCCAAATTATTGGTATATCGTCATGGAGAAGTAAGTGAAAACACATTCACTTCTTTACCGGATTTTTTACCACAAGGGAGTCTGATGATCTTTAATAACACCAAAGTTATACAAGCACGACTCCATTTTCGGAAAGAGACTGGAGCACTAATTGAGGTCTTTTGCCTGGAACCCATTGAGCCGAATGATTATGTATTAAACTTTCAGCAAACAGAGCATGTTGCCTGGCTATGTATGATCGGTAATTTAAAGAAATGGAAAGACGGAGCACTGAAACGTAAAATGACAGTGAAAGGCTTTCCTATCACCTTAATTGCAACAAGAGGAGAATGTAAAGGAACTAGTCATTGGATAAATTTCTCATGGGACAATCCGGAGGTAACTTTTGCAGACATCCTCGAAGTATTCGGCGAACTACCTATCCCTCCTTATTTAAACCGAGACACACAAGAAAGTGATAAAGAAACCTATCAAACTGTTTATTCTAAAATAAAAGGTTCAGTAGCCGCACCAACAGCAGGATTACATTTTACTCCCCATGTATTGAATGCACTTAAGGAGAAAGGAATAGAACTTGAAGAATTGACACTTCACGTAGGTGCAGGAACATTTAAACCAGTAAAGAGTGAAGAAATAGAAGGACATGAAATGCATACGGAATATATTTCCGTCAATCGTGATACTATCAAGAAACTAATAGAACATAACGCTTGTGCTATTGCTGTCGGAACGACTTCTGTACGTACTCTGGAAAGTTTATACCATATCGGAGTTACACTTGCAGATAATCCGGATGCAACGGAAGAAGAACTGCACGTCAAACAATGGCAACCCTATGAGAAATATAACGAAATCCCCGCGGTAGTTGCTTTACAAAAGATATTAGGTTATCTCGACCGTCACGGAATGGAAGCGTTGCACTCCAGTACACAGATTATCATCGCACCGGGATACAATTATAAAATAGTAAAAGCAATAGTTACCAACTTCCATCAGCCACAGAGCACATTATTGTTACTTGTTTCCGCATTTGTGAAAGGGGACTGGCGGACAATTTATGATTATGCCCTAAACCATGACTTCCGTTTCCTGAGTTATGGTGATTCATCTCTATTAATTCCTTAGAAAGAAATAGTATGCCAAATGATAATAACCAAGAAATGTTTCCTATCGTTGATGAGCAGGGAAATATCACTGGAGCTGCTACACGTGGAGAATGCCATAACGGAAGCAAAATATTACATCCGGTAGTCCATCTTCATGTGTTCAATCTCAAGGAGATTTATACCTTCAAAAGAGACCCGAATGGAAAGATATCCAACCCGGAAAATGGGACACAGCGGTAGGCGGACATATAGATTTAGGTGAGAGCGTGGAAATTGCTCTTAAACGCGAAGTCCGCGAAGAGTTGGGCATCACAGACTTTATTCCTGAATCACTTACCAGTTATGTTTTCGAATCCGATCGTGAAAAAGAACTGGTCTTTGTTCATAAAACGGTTTACGATGGGGAAATACATCCCAGCGATGAGTTGGACGGAGGACGTTTCTGGAATATTGAAGAAATAAAAGAAAACCTTGGAAAGGGTATTTTCACTCCCAACTTTGAAGGAGAGCTGAAAAGGGTTTCACTTATTCCTTCTCTATCCAAGTAACAATCTTTTCCGAAAACGGACTCTCTTTGGGAGCAACAAAACCTACCCAGTTTCCGTTCTCATCAATCATAAACTTTTGGAAGTTCCATTGTACAGGAGCATCTTCTTTACTATTTAGTTCTTTTTTCGTCAACCATTGGTAAAGTGGAGCCATATCTTTGCCTTTAACCGATATCTTAGCCATCATCGGAAAAGTAACATTATAGTTCAGAGAACAGAACTTAGCAATCTCTTCATTGCTTCCGGGTTCCTGCCATAAGAAATTATTTGCCGGAAAACCAATGATTACAAAATCCTGATCTTTATACTTCTCATACAACTTCTGCAATTCAGCGTATTGCGGAGTCAATCCACATTTGGAAGCAACATTTACCACCAAGACTCTTTTTCCTTTCAGTGAAGAAAGAGGAAATTCTTTCCCATCAATCGTTATCACTGTAAAATCGTAGAACGATTTATTTTGAGCTTCTGAAGAAATAGTGAGCATCATAGTCATTATCATTAAAATGAATATTTTCATATCAAATATAATTTAGTTTATTTTCTATTAAGCACAAGCTATAAATTAGCTATTATTAACCAAGATCCTATTTCTGTCATTCAGACGACTGAAGGGAAAAAAAATCTCTTCTCACAAGTATACTGAAAGAGACAATCCTTCGTCATGCTCTGGATGACAGACTGATGATTCTTTTCAAAAAACAATAGATTCTAATTATGAACAAGCACTTATAAAACGAAGGAAGAGAAAGATTTGTTTAATTAAGGAAGGCAATATAATGCTGCTGAGTCTTTAATTATTAAACGGAAACAATGCAAACTATTATATGCTCGCTTCCCATCTATTAATAGAAAAGTTATTCTCTATTGGAAGCAAAGTTGTCCTTACCAAATAGAAAAATTCTTTTCTATTTGAATTAAACTATAAACGCAACTTTTGTTTATGTAAATGCAAGTTGCGTTTATATAAACAAAAGTTGCGTTTATACAAACAGAACTTCCGTTTATAGTTATCTGTTAGATAAAAACAGGTTTGCTATTAGATAAAAGAAAGTTTATTCCCTATAGAAAGCAACTTTTCTATTAATAGTTATTGAGTTTTCAACCTATCATTCCGTCACTTCACACCGTAAAACTTCCGCTTCACTTGTTTCTAATACGTACGAGTGAAGTTAGTCCGTAGTTTTGTATCATGAAACAATAACACATAGAGAATCATGTTTAAAGCTATTGTACGTTTTTCTATTAAAAAGAAACTATTTGTGGGACTCACCACACTCTTCCTGTTTATTGGAGGGATCTATGCCATGATGACATTGCCGATTGATGCAGTGCCGGACATCACGAACAATCAGGTACAGATTGTAACAGTATCTCCTACCCTTGCACCGCAGGAAGTAGAGCAACTTATCACCATGCCTATCGAAATAGCGATGAGCAATATTATGAATGTGGAAGACATTCGTTCAGTCAGTCGTTTCGGGCTATCGGTAGTAACAGTGGTCTTCAAAGAGAGTGTTCCCACACTCGACGCCCGGCAACTTATCAACGAACAGATACAGACGGTAGCTGGTGAAATCCCGACAGAATTGGGGACTCCTGAAATGATGCCCATCACCACCGGATTGGGGGAAATCTATCAATACGTACTGAAAGTCGCTCCGGGATATGAAGATAAATATGACGCGATGGAACTGCGTACGATTCAGGATTGGATGGTGAAGCGGCAATTGTCTGGTATACCGGGCATTGTAGAAATAAACAGTTTCGGTGGCTACCTGAAACAATATGAAGTTGCGGTAGATCCGGATGCCTTATTTTCACTCAACATTACTATCGGTGAAGTATTCGAAGCCCTCAGCAGCAACAACCAAAACACAGGAGGCAGCTATATAGAGAAAGTCAAAAATGCTTATTACATCCGTTCAGAAGGAATGATTACCCGTCCGAAAGATATTGAGCAGATTGTAGTAACTAACCGTAACGGAATTCCCGTACATATTAGTGATGTAGGAATTGTTCGTTTTGGCTCTCCCAAACGTTTTGGTGCAATGACCAAAGATGGTGAAGGAGAATGTGTAGGCGGCATTGCCATGATGCTAAAGGGAGCTAATGCCAATGTAGTGACTCGTGAACTGGAACAGCGGGTAGAGAAAATACAACATTTGTTGCCTGAAGGAGTCAGTATCGAACCTTACCTGAACCGTTCGGAACTAGTAAACCGCAACATCTCAACAGTGATCAATAACCTGATTGAGGGAGCTATTATCGTATTCCTCGTATTAATTCTCTTCCTCGGCAATGTACGAGCAGGGTTGATTGTGGCCTCCGTTATTCCACTAGCAATGCTTTTTGCCTTCATCATGATGCGAATCTTTAATGTCACAGCCAATTTGATGAGTTTAGGTGCTATTGACTTTGGTATTGTGGTAGACGGTTCGATTGTTATTGTAGAAGGTATTCTTGCACATATTTACGGAAAACAATTTCGCGGACGGACTTTATCAAAAAAAGAAATGGATGCGGAAGTCGAAAAAGGAGCCTCCGGTGTTGTCCGTTCCGCTACTTTTGCAGTAGTGATTATTTTAATCGTATTCTTCCCTATTCTTACGCTTGGCGGAATCGAAGGAAAATACTTTACTCCAATGGCAAAAACGCTCGTATTCTGCATTATTGGCGCATTAATACTTTCATTGACTTACATCCCTATGATGCGTCTCTTTTCCTTAAACACACCATCGTAATGAAACCAACACTTGCCGACCGTTTCTTTGAGAAACTAAACAAAATTTATCAACAAATATTAAAATTCTGCCTCCGTTTCAAGTGGCAGACAACGGCTGCTGCCTTTGCCGCCCTCATTGCTTCACTCTTCCTTTTCACACGACTGGGAGCTGAATTCATACCAACACTCGATGAAGGAGACTTCGCCATGCAAATGACACTTCCCGCCGGGAGTTCACTCTCAGAGAGTATCGAAGTCTCCAATCAGGCTGAAAAGACATTGATGGATAAGTTTCCCGAAATCAAACACGTAGTAGCCAAAATCGGTACGGCAGAAGTTCCTACCGACCCAATGGCAGTAGAAGATGCCGATGTAATGATTGTAATGAAACCTTTCAAAGAGTGGACAAGCGCGGAAAGTCGCGCCGAAATGGTAGAAAAGATGAAAGAAGCACTGGAGCCACTGGCCGACCGGGCAGAATTTAATTTCAGCCAGCCTATCCAATTACGTTTTAATGAATTGATGACAGGAGCCAAAGCTGACATTGCCGTAAAACTGTATGGAGAAGACACACACGAACTGTACGAAAGAGCTAAGGAGGCCGCTACATTCGTTGAAAAAGTTCCCGGAGCCGCAGACGTTATTGTGGAACAAACAATGGGATTGCCTCAACTGGTTGTAAAATATAATCGTGGAAAGATAGCCCGTTACGGCATCAACATAGAAGAATTGAATACGATTATCCGAACCGCTTACGCCGGAGAAACCAGCGGAGTAATCTTTGAAAACGAAAGAAGGTTTGACCTGGTCGTCCGTCTCGATCAAGAAAAGGTAGCAGACCTCAACCTTGACAAATTATTTGTGCGCACTTCGGAAGGTATACAAATTCCGGTCAGTGAAGTAGCAAGTATCGATTTGGTCAATGGTCCGTTACAAATCAATCGTGACGCTACCAAACGACGCATTGTTATCGGAGTGAATGTACGTAATGCGGATATTCAGCAGGTAGTGGCCAACATCCAAAAGACTCTGGACAAAAATATTAAACTGAAACCGGGATATTACTTTGAATATGGGGGACAGTTTGAGAACCTACAAAATGCAATTGATACATTGCTGATAGTAATTCCGGTTGCATTGATGCTTATCTTACTGATCTTATTCTTTGCATTCAAAAATATCACTTACACATTGATGGTATTCTCCACAGTACCGTTATCTCTTATCGGTGGTATACTAGCTTTGTGGCTACGGGGTCTTCCGTTTAGTATCTCCGCCGGAGTAGGATTCATCGCACTTTTCGGTGTAGCAGTACTGAACGGTATCCTAATGGTGAGCCATTTCAATGAACTTCGTAAACAAAATAAGTATGCCATGTCTACCAATCGTATTATTTCATTAGGAACACCTCATTTATTGCGCCCTGTATTCCTGACCGGATTAGTTGCTTCGTTAGGATTTGTGCCAATGGCAATCGCAACTTCGGCAGGTTCAGAAGTACAACGTCCGTTGGCAACTGTAGTGATTGGCGGACTGATTATCTCTACGATATTAACTCTGCTCATCATTCCGGTATTCTACAAGATTGTCAATTCATGGGCAACGTGGAGACGTCCGGGAAGCAAATTCCGGTTACCATTTTTCACCATACTATTACCATTATTTTTGCTAATTCCTCCTTGCGTCACTGCTCAACAGTCCCAAACTGTCAGTTTGGAACAGGCTATTGAGATAGCCAAACAAAATCATCCTCGTCTGAAAATGGCAACCAATGCCATACAACAAGTAAAGGCTACTCGTGGTGAAATAGTAGAAGCCACTCCTACTACATTTAATTATTCGTGGGGACAACTGAATGGAGAAAACAAGAATGATAAGGAAGTAGCTTTCGAACAAAGTCTGGGTTCCCTGCTCACTCCTTTCTACAAGAATGCCTTGGTTAACCGCCAGATAAAGACAAACACTTACTACCGCCAAATGGTAGAGAAAGAAGTTATCGCAGAAGTCAAGCGTGCCTGGCTTATTATCAATATGCCACCAATCTTAGTTCCATGTATCGTGATCAAGACCAATTGGCTGAAAAACTCCGGCATATCGGAGAACTCCGTTACCAACAGGGTGAGATCACCTTACTCGAAAAGAATATGATGACCACTTTAGCAGCGGATCTGCACAATCGTATGTTTCAGGCACAAGAGGAAGAAAGAATGGCTTTGACACGTTTCCGCTGGAGTTGTTATTCAGACACTCCCATCGTCCCGGCCGATTCAACTTTATCCTTACTATACACATCACTTTCGACAGGCACTTTGTCCGAAGCACATACTCAGTACTTCAAAAGTCAAGCAGACGAGGCGAAAGCAATGCTGAATATTGAACGCAGTCGTTTCTTTCCTGAAATCAGTATGGGATATACACGTCAAAATATTCTTCCTTTGAAGAATCTGAATGCTTGGATGGTAGGAGTATCGTTTCCCGTTTATTTCGTCCCACAGAAAAGTAAGGTGAGACAAGCCAGACTTGCTGTTACTTCCGCACAACTACAAGCCGAATCAAATCTCCGGGAATTGAATAATAAAGTTACTGAATTAGAAGCTAATCTCAGAAAATATAATGAAAGCCTTCGTTTTTATACCTCTTCTGCTTTGAAAGAAGCAGAAGAACTAATTAAAGCAACCAACTTGCAATTACAGCACAGTGAAACAGGCGTAGCCGAATATATACAGTCCATTACCACCGCAAGAGATATCCGACGTGGTTATATCGAGACAGTTTATCAGTATAACATCGCTGCTCTGGAATACGAGTTATTCAAATAAATAGGAATTTAATTACTTGATATAACGTCTGTCACTAATAAACTAGAAACAAAATGTAAAT
>NZ_BAKK01000011.1 GCF_000614145.1 Bacteroides faecichinchillae JCM 17102
AGATATGAATACAAATATAAACATTCTGAGAGGTCTCTTGCTATTATTATTTTGCAGTTTTAGTTTATTGAGTTACAGCGAAAATGAACTAAAAAATATTATCTGATTCACTGAATAATCTAATTGATCATGAGCAAGAATTTATAAATCGGAAAGAAGAAAAAATTAAAAAGATTAAACGGAAACTGAAGGATGTCAGTCTATTGGAAGAATATAAAGTCAACTTGCAATTGCACGATGAATACAGGAAATTTAATATTGACTCTGCTGTCCATTATATCAAACGTAACATTAGTATTGCTATCACATTGGGAGAACAAGAGTGGGGAATTGATTCTAGTTTGAAATTGTCTTTGTTATATTCTATGGGGGGATGTATCGGGAAGCAGAGCTCCTTTTGAAAGATATCGATCCTACTCAATTGTCCAAAGAATTGTTATCTGCCTATTATGACGCTTATTATCGTTTCTGGGAGTACTATGCTATTTCGACAACACGTAGTAATCAATATCGTTATCAGAGGGAAATGTACCGTAACCTGTTTTTGAGCAATGCTGACCAGTCTTCTATCAACTATAAGGTTGGGGTTATCAATCGTTCTGTCAAAGATCCGAAAGAGGCAGAAAAACGGTTGCTGGAACTTTTGGCAGCGGAAGAAGAGGGTAGTCCTGATTATGCTATTATTACTTGCGCGCTTGCTACTTTGAGTGGGCAAAATAACCGTCCGGATTTGGAAAAGAAGTATTATATGCAATCTGCTATAGCCGATATAATGAATGTTACTCGTGAGAATTTCTCGTTGCAGCATTTAGCTGTCATTTATTATAATGATAATGATTTTGCAAAAGCTTTCAAATATACACAAGCTGCTATTGACCAGGCAAGAGCTTCCGGCATACAGTTCCGTGCTACACAAATTAACGAATTCTATTCTGTTATTAGTGCGGCTTATCAGGAAAAAGAAGCTAAGGCTAAGTCAAACCTCATAATATTTCTTACACTTATTACCGCTCTTTTTGTCTTTTTAGTTGCATTGGTTGTTTATACATATCGTCAGATTAAAAAGATGAGACAAATAAAAGAAGCACTTTCTATCAGTAATACAAAATTGAAGGAACTTAATAATACATTGAATAAAGTGAATGACCAACTTTATTGTAAGAACCATGAACTGCTGGAAACAAACAATGTAAAAGAACAGTTTATCGCTCAATTCTTTGATCTATGTTCTAATTATATTACTAGAATGGAAGGATACCAGAATTCATTATATAAACTGGCAATTAACCGAAATTATGAGATGCTGATCAAAAAACTGAAGTCAACCACAAATATTGATGAAGAATTAAATGCTTTATACAGTCATTTTGATAGTATATTCCTAAATCTATATCCTACATTTGTTACAGATTTTAATGCTTTGTTGAAGGAAGATGAACGAATTGTACCGAAAGCCGGAACATTGTTAAATAAAGAACTGCGTATTTATGCTTTAATTCGTATTGGTATTAACGACGGAGCAAAAATATCTAACTTTTTGCGTTGTTCAACAAGTACAGTTTATAATTACCGTACTAAAATGAGGAATAAAGCGATTGGTGATAAAGAGAATTTTGAGAACGAAATCTTGAAGATAGGATCTGAAGCTTATATGCCATCTTGACCTTTAAATCTTAATCTAGTTCTTAAAAGGAAAATTCCTCTTAAGAACTAGATTTATAGATCTTTTATTGTAGCATTTTACATTTTACGAATCCAAATATTGCGGAAACTAATAGGTTCGCTAGGGTCACCATGGCTTTGCAGCAAGATCGGACCCTCTCCATGTTTTACAACTTTCGGAAATCCAATGTACTCTGTTGTGCCTAAAATGGTTGTATTGTTTTGCAATACTACACCATTCTGTATAATAGTAACCTGAGGACGTACTCTGTACGAACCATCTTCTTTAAATACAGGAGCAGTATAAATGATATCATACACATTCCATTCACCCGGTTTACGCATTGCATTTGCCAACGGAGCTGTTTGTTTATAAATACTTCCAGCTTGTCCGTTTACGTATGTCGAGTTATTGTAGTTGTCCAATATCTGTACTTCATACATTCCCTGAAGAAAAACGCCACTATTTCCACGTGCTTGGCCTTCTCCTTGGATTGTTTTAGGAACTCTCCATTCCAAATGCAACTGGAAACTTCCAAACTTTTCTTTAGTCCGAATATCCCCTTTGCTTTTATCTACAGTGATAACTCCGTCTTTCACTTTCCATTCTGCAGGTCCTCCTTTTGAGTTTTCCCAAGCAGAAAGGTCTTTACCATCAAATAATATAATAGCATCTGATGGTGCAGTGAAACCACCTCCACGCATTTCTTCTCCCGGAGTGACAACCGGAGGAACTGGTGAGTAAAACTCAGACATTCCTGGTTTCATTCTTTCTTGAGCAGAAGCATAGTTACATCCAAGAACTGCTAAACCAATTATAGCAACAATTTTATTTTTCATAATGAATTCTTGTTTTGTAAAATTGGTCTCTTAGTCCAGAACTTTTACGCGGATGTTACGATACCAAACGTCGTCTCCATGATCCTGAAGAGCAATAAAGCCTTCTCTGTTTTGACCACCGCAATTGTTCAACAGATCGAATGCCAAAGGCCATTTTTCTTTGCTAAATTTACTGTTCTGAAGCATTTCAGTCCATTGTGGAGTCCATAAGTGGTATTCTACTACATTTTCACCATTCTGTCCATGAATAACAGTACCTTTATAAACCATAATTTTAGCTGTGTTCCATTCTCCGTAAGGTTTAGAGTTCTGAGGAACTGCCGGAATCATATCGTACAAAGATGCTGATTGACGATTGTTATCTTTTCCCAATTTTGCGTCCGGATGGTTGGCATTGTCTAATACCTGATATTCAGGAGCTGAGATGTAAATCGGTTCAAGTCTGTCATTTCCATTTTCGTCTTTAGAAGTAACTTCTTGTGCTAAATAGAAAATACCAGAATTACCTCCCTTAGAAACTTTCCATTCAAGTTCCAATTCAAAGTTTTTAAACTTATGGGCAAACATTAGGTCACCACCGTCAGCATCTTGTGCTTCACCGCCGCCAGTACCATTGAATTTGATGCATCCATCTTCAATCACCCATTTTCCTGGAACTTTATCTTTGCCATATCCACGCCATCCATTGAATGTCTTTCCGTCAAAGATTGTTATGTAACCGTCTTTGTCAACAGGAAGAGTCAATGTATCTGTTTCAGCAGCCTGTAAAGCTTTTGAATAAGAAACAGGCATAGTTGTTGCAGATTCTTCAGTTTGTGTAGCATCGGCTGTCTTTTTATTACCACCTCCACATGCTGCGAATGTTCCTGCAAGTGCCAGGCAAGCTACTGTATAAAAATACTTTTTCATAATATAATTATATCTTGAATATGATATTATTTCATAACTACTCAGATAGACAGAATGTCAATCGTTTACCTGAGTAGTTATATTGTTTCGTTAAACTCTAATAGTTATTGATTAAATTTTAGGCATATCAGGCAATTTCCAGCCATCACGATATGTATGCTTGATCAGTTCAGCAGCAAGCTGTTGTGCGTTCATTGGTTCAGTCCAGCTCTTGTTAAATGAAGGATGACCGTCATGAATAGTGAAACCATCTTTCGTACAAGTCTTGATTGTTTCATTTTCACCGATGTTAGTGAAGCGCATATTTTCTCCGTCCCATTCCAATGTCTTGTTCAGGGCTTGCAAACGGATAGCCAATACACCCATAGCAATCATTTCGTTGAATGGACCAGCTTCAGAGAAGTCTGATTTAGTCATTACACGGTTAGCTGGACTTTCTTTACAAGCACGTACCCAGTCCATTTCGTGAGAAGTTGTAACACGACGACAAACTTCCGGAGCTTTAGGTACACGACCTGAAAGTAAGAACGGTTTTTGACCATAGCAACCGCAAATTAATGTATCTTTAGTTCCGTGGAAGATCGTTAAGCCACCGCCAGGACCCATCAATTCTTTTCCTTGAGGGAAACCTTTCGGACGGTCAGGCATCATACCACCATCATACCAATGAACTTCTACTTCCGGCATTGCTACTTTAGCCATGTTGTCGCGTGCAGGGAAAATCATTTTTACGTGTTGTGCTTGTGGTGCACATGCATTCAATAATAAAGTAGATGAACCTTCAACACGAGTCGGATAATTAAGTTTCAAAGCTTTGAATGGTTGATGTAAAATGTGACAAGCCATATCACCTAATGCACCTGTTCCATAATCCCACCATCCACGCCAGTTCCATGGGTGATAAACTGCATTATACGGGTTCAGTTTAGCAGGTCCGGTAAACAGATCCCAGTTCAATGTGCTAGGAATTTTGTCTTCTTTTTCAGGAGCATTTAATCCTTGAGGCCAAATAGGACGGTCAGTAGCACATTCTACTTTTGTAACGTCACCAATTTCACCATTCCAGATCCATTCGCACACAAGGTCAGTATCTTTAGAAGATGAACCTTGGTTACCCATTTGAGTAACTACTCCTGTAGAAGCAGCCAATTTAGTAAGCAAACGAGATTCATATACAGAGTGTGTCAATGGCTTTTGGCAATATACGTGTTTGCCCATTGTCATTGCGTCAGCTGTAATAATAGCATGAGTATGGTCAGCAGTAGCGATGATAACACCATCGATAGATTTGCCCATTTCATCGTACATTTTACGATAGTCATAGTATTTTTTAGCTTTTGGGAACTCATCAAATACGCCTTTAGCATATTTCCAGTCTACGTCACAGAGTCCAATAATGTTTTCTGTACCTTTTACTGCATTGATGTTAGCGTGTCCCATACCACCGATACCAACGGCAACAAGATTCATTTTGTCGGATGGGGAAGTGTATCCATGACTCTTACCCAAAATAGTGCTAGGAGCAATTGTTATACCTGCAAGTGCAGCAGCTCCTGTCTTCAGAAAGTCTCTTCTTGAAATGTTTGACATGATTTTCTACATTTAAAGTTGTTTATAAATATAAATTAGCGATTGTTTCTTAGTAGTCCATAACCGTTTTTCATTGTGCGTCTTCTTTCGCGAATCTGTTCAAGTGTGTCCAGAGTACCGATAGCGGGTAATTCATGTGATTTAGCATCCCGTAAGAATTTCCATGCATATTCGGATGCGATAGCAGAATCGCGTAAAGTAGGAAGTTGAGGTGATAGTTTACCTTGTTCGATACTGTCAGCGAACAAGTCACACATCACATCTATATTTTTTCCGCCGAATGGTTTTTCTATCCGGAGTGTTTTGTTAACTCCATGTAAATCAACGACAGCAGTTTTAAAATCGTGAGTCATTCGAACGATACCTTTCGTTCCGATAAGATCGACATAAGAATTGTGTGTCTGATCTTTTGAGAGCTGGCCATATACAAATCCTTGTGTAATATCGAAAACGATACCATTTTCAAAGGTTCCGTGGCATTGTACCCACCATGGCTCTTTGTAGCTCCACATATCAATGGCTTGTGCATGCCAGGTTTTGTAGTTACTGCCGGCATACCAGTGTGCTATATCAACATAATGCATTCCACAATCATGGAATGAAGGGCCTTCATATTCATGTCCTTCTCCCGGTGCAAGTCCTGGAGTCATGTGGCAGATTCTGATGATTGCCAATTCACCCAGCTCACCTTCTTCAATGAATTGTTTCATTTGGTGGTGATACCATGAATTGTGAAGATATAAATTAACGGTAGAAAGTACATTTGACTGTTCAGTCATTCTTACGACGTCCCATTCTCTTTCTACAGTATCAGCAATTGGCTTTTCAGATATGATATGTTTCCCATATTGAATAGCTTTTTCTATTTGTTCTTTTCGGAAGTTTGCCAACGTGCAAAGTGCTACTACTTGTACACTCTCATCTTTAAATACTAATAACTCATCAGCTACTACTTGTGATTCAGGAGAAAGTTTCTTTGCAAGTTTTCTAGCTTCTGGATCTACGTCACAGATGTAAGCTACATCCCATCTTCCACTCTTCTGCATTTCTTGCAGGTAGAAGCCTCCCATTCTGCCAAAGCCTATAAGCCCAACTTTAATCCGTGTAGTTCCCATAATTTTGATATTTTTCTATGATATGATTTTAAGTTCCTTATTATATTTGCTTCGAAAGCCTTGATGACTTTGAAAGGTTTGCATTACAAAAATAATGGAAACATAGACACTTTATTTTTTATGAATGGGATTATGTAGATACTATAATTATATAAATAACTTATAATCAATATTATAATAAAAATAAATGGCTAAAAAATGTAGATTGTTTATAATCAAAAAAATGCTATTTTATCTACTTTTTTGGGATTTACTCTGTTCTCTACGCTAAATATCAAGCTTTAAAATATGGTTTTTGGGGAAAAGAGAAAGAAACAATATGATATATATTCCCTAATAAAAAAAATCTTTCTTATTGAGCTCATGTTTCATTTCTTGGAATGTTGAACATAGAATGTTTTGTCAGCAATATTTGGAATAAAGTAGAATATGGTTGTATATTTGTGGAAATATAGAATATGCAAACATAGATTTAATATGAAAAGAAAACTTGTAGTTATACTGCTTTTGGGAATGACAATGATGGTACAGGCACAAGTCGGTCGTATGATGTATGGTGATACTTCGCGAATTGGTATTCCTCATTCTAAAGATCCTCATGTAGTAAATTTTAAGGGAAGATATTTGATGTATTATTCGATTCCACCTTTCAAGAACGATCCGCAGTCTGGTTGGAATATCGGTATTGCTGAGAGTCATGATCTTATAAATTGGACAAAAGTAGGAGAGATTACTCCGGTTGCTGGTGCCGAATATGAAAAGAAAGGACTGTGTGCCCCTGGCGCATTGGTTAGAGATGGAGTAGTGCATTTGTTTTATCAGACCTATGGTAATAGAGAAAAGGATGCAATTTGCCATGCTACTTCCGAAGATGGTATCAATTTTAAGAGGAATCCTACCAATCCTATTTTTCATCCAACTGGTGATTGGAACTGTGGGCGTGCAATTGATGCTGAAGTATGTGAATTCAAAGGGAAATATTATCTATATTTTGCATCACGTGATAAAGATTTTAAGGTACAGCTTCAAGGAGTTGCTGTGGCTCCGAAAAATTCCAGTTTTAATCGTGAGGATTGGAAACAGGCATGTGATGCTCCCATCCTTTATCCGGAGTTGGGTTGGGAAAAGGATTGTATCGAGGGCGCTTCTATTGTAAAAAAAGGAAAGAAACTATTTATGTTTTACGCGGGAGCTTATAATAATGCACCTCAACAGATCGGCGTTGCCGAAAGTAAAGATGGAATTCATTGGAAACGAGTGTTTACTGAACCTTTCGTTGCTAACGGAAAGCCTGGAGAGTGGAACTCAAGTGAATCCGGTCATCCTCATATATTTCACGACTTGGACGGACGGACTTATTTGTTTTATCAAGGTAACAATGATAATGGCAAGACATGGTATATCACCAATGAAGAAGTATTCTGGAGGAAAGGTAAACCATATTTAAAGAGATAATTGCTTTTTTCATTCAATTAGATGTAAAGTTGACAAATAAAGCCTGTGATATCGGCTCACTAAATAAAATTCCCTTCATTCTACTCTGTTATCAGAAGTGAAATGAAGGGAATCTTTATGTTATAAATATTAAGTCTCTTATTTATTCAATCTCCATTCAAAGCCATCCTTTGTATCTTTCACTTCAAAACCAAGTGCGGTTAAGGTATTACGGATTTCGTCAGAAGTAGCCCAGTCCTTATTTGCTTTTGCTTTCATACGTTGTTCCAGTAACATATCCACTACTTTTCCATAAGCAGCTTCACGACCGTCAGAAGAACCTTTCTCTTCTTTCAATCCCATAATGTCGAAGCAGAATAAGTGGAAAGTATCTTTTAGCTCTTTCAGGTCTTCGGCGGAGATTGTTGCATTTCCGGCGATAATGTTATTGATGATGCGTGCCCCTTCAAATAGTTGTGCGATAACGATAGGAGTATTTAAGTCATCATTCATGGCTTCATAACATTTCTCACGGATGTCTTTTACGTTAATACCTTCTGAAGTACTCACAGCAGGAGTTATTTTTTTCAATCCTTCTATTGCTTCCATCAAACGTAATAAACCTTTTTCCGAAGCCTGTAATGCTTCGTTGCTGAAATCGACCGTACTACGATAGTGAGCTTGCAGAATGAAGAAACGGATGGTCATTGGCGTATAAGCCTGTGTCAATAACTTATGAGTACCGTTGAAGAATTCATCCAGCGTAATAAAGTTACCAAGAGATTTGCCCATCTTCGTTCCGTTGATGGTAATCATATTGTTATGCATCCAGTAGTGAACCATGTCATCTCCTTGCGAAGCTACAGACTGTGCAATCTCACACTCATGGTGAGGGAAGATCAGATCCATACCTCCTCCGTGGATATCAAAATGCTCGCCTAGATACTTACGTCCCATAGCTGTACATTCGGCATGCCATCCGGGAAAACCATCACTCCATGGAGAAGGCCAGCGCATGATATGTTCCGGTTGCGCTTTCTTCCAAAGGGCGAAGTCGGCAGGATTACGTTTTTCACTTTGTCCGTCGAGGTCGCGGGTAGTATTCAGTACGTCATCTAGGTTACGTCCGGATAATTTTCCGTAATGGTAGTCTTTATTGTATTTGGCTACATCGAAGTAAACAGAACCTTCACTTTCATAAGCGTAACCTGCATCCAGAATCTTTTGTACAAGCTGAATCTGTTCGATGATATGACCCGAAGCGTGTGGCTCAATGCTTGGAGAAAGTACGTTAAGTTCTTCCATTGCTTTATGGTAGCGGTTCAGGTAATACTGAACAACTTCCATCGGTTCCAATTCTTCCAGACGTGCTTTCTTGGCGATTTTATCTTCTCCCTCATCGGCGTCATGTTCCAGGTGGCCAACATCAGTAATATTGCGTACATAGCGAACTTTATATCCTATATGAGTCAAGTAACGGAAGAGTACGTCGAATGTAATAGCAGGGCGTGCATGTCCCAAATGGGCATCGCCATAAACGGTCGGTCCACATACATACATTCCAACGTGTGGAGTATGAAGAGGTACAAACAGTTCTTTTTTTCTATCTAACGTGTTGTAAATGGTTAATTGATGTTCCATAACATTTTGATATTTATTCAATTGGATTTGCAAAGTTAGAATAAAATCTGGATATGTAACGTATCTTAAAGATGATTGTTTATCGTTCTTTTATCGTTTATTTATCAGAAGTCGTTTTTTCTTTTATTGAAACAAACTATTTTCTCTTATTGAATGAAGTGATCTATGGCTTCGGCTACTCCGTCTTCCTCATTAGTCAGGGTGATGTAATTGGCTACTTTTTTCACCGGTTCTTGTGCATTACCCATTGCGATGCCTAGTCCTGCAAACTTTATCATGGAAAGATCATTATATCCATCGCCTATTGCTATTACTTCCTCCTGCTTAAAACCTGCCTCCTTCAATAATACAGCAAGAGACAATGCTTTATCAATACCTTGTGGCACTAATTCGAGGAAATAGGGTTCTGAACGGAATACATTGATTTTACCTTGCAGCCGGATGCACAACTCCGATTCTAGAGGGATCAGCTTATTTGCATCTCCAACAATAAGGCATTTAGCTACGGGAAGGGTAATATCTGTAAGGAAATCATTTGTTTCTCGTATAGCCATTTTATTGAGGAAAGCTTCTTTTTGAACATACGTATCTTGAGAGTTCTCGGTTACGATTTCTGCACCGTCATACGTCAATATACTGAGATGATGAGTACGGGCACATTCATAAAGCACTGGAACGACCTCGTTTGGCAACACATTTTCGTATATCATTTCTTTGGTTTCCCAGTTAATAATTTCTCCGCCGTTGTAGGATAAGATAAATCCTCCGTATTCATCCATACGCAGTTCATTCGCCAATGGCACAATGCCATAGGTCGGTCGTCCCGAAGCCAAGACTAGCCGGATACCTTGTTGTTGGATGCGTATCAATGTTTCCCGGTTACGGGGAGTAATTTCTTTTTTGGAATTGGTGAGCGTTCCGTCAAGGTCAAGTACGATAAGTTTGTATTTCATGTAGTGTTATTTTGGGTGCAAAGATAAAGTAAAAAAGCATTGTTGCAAGGCTGTATATAGAAAGTTACCTGTTTTTCCTGAATCGATTGATTGTGGCTTCCATGGTTGAGGTCCTACTTTTTATACACAGAAAGAGATAAGTTGAGATGTCAGGCGTGATTGATATAAGTTGATTCCAACTCAAAATAATTAATCCAGTAAATCTGCCCATTGTTCATTAGTAAATGTGGGTAAAGTATCACTATCTGCAATAAATGTTTCTGCTAGTTTTCGTTTCTTATCTTGCAGGTGGAGAATCTTTTCTTCGATACTGTTTTGAGTGATGAAACGGTATGCGATTACTTGTTTGTCTTGACCAATGCGATGAGCGCGGGCAATGGCTTGTGCTTCGGCAGCCGGGTTCCACCAAGGGTCAATGATAAATACATAGTCTGCTTGGGTAAGGTTAAGTCCAACCCCACCAGCTTTCAAGGAAATGAGAAACGCTTGTACATCCTTTTGATCGGTGAAATGGGCAATTTCAGAAGGACGGTTGTTGGTGGAACCTGTCAATAGGGCGTATTTCCAGTTCCGTTTTTTGAAAGCTTCAGCTATGATTTCCAGATGTCTGACAAAGGAAGAGAAAATCAGTACTTTATGTCCTTCACTTTGTAAGGTGTCGAAGGTTTCTATGATTTGTTCCACTTTTCCTGATATTCCGGTGAAATCGGGAAAAACGAGTTGAGGATGGCAAGATAACTGGCGGAGACGCAAGATTCCGTTCAGTATACTAAAGGAGTGGAATCTGTCTATATGTTGAGGTTGTTGCAACAATATGTTACGCAAACTATTCTTTTCTTGCTCGTAATAATTATGTTGTTCTTCAGTCATATCACAGAAGATGGTTTCTTCTGTTAGAGGTGGAAGTTCGGGAGCCACCTCTTTTTTACTTCTTCTTAGGATAAAGGGTGAAGTCAATTGTTGTAATCGCCCTTCTATTCGCGTGTTTCCTTGACGGATTGGAGTAATAAATTGTTTTTGGAAAACGTTCTCTTCTCCTAATAAATCCGGTTGGAGGAAACGGAATTGCGCCCATAAATCTTTGAGTGAGTTTTCGATAGGAGTACCGGTAAGGACTAGCCGATGTTTGCTTTGCAACTGTATGGTCGCCCGAAAAGTAAGCGAATCACTGTTTTTAATATTTTGGCTTTCATCTAGTACAATATATTCAAAACAGTAGGAACGGAGTGTTTCAATGTTGTTTCGCATCATTCCATACGTCGTAAATATCAGATGAAAACGACTGAAAAATCGTTCCGGATGTTCTTTAGGGATGACTGTTGTACTGTTGTATTCAGTCATTGAAAGCGTGGTGAAGCGTTTCGCTTCCCTGTGCCAGTTGTGAAGTAAAGAAGTCGGTACAACAATGAGAGTTGCCGGCTTTCGGGGCGCCTGTTTCTTTATCGGACGAGGGTCGGTTACGACTATATTCTTTTCTCTTATTTCGCGCACATCCGGTAACAATTCATCTTCGTTATCGAAGCCGAATAGAGAGAATTGTCCTGTCGGATCACTCGTTGGTTGCTGTTTCTCAATAGATGTGGATGAGATGGTGGCTATTTCCTGATGAGTTGTATCCGAAGTCAGTGGCTTATAAATATATTGTAATAAGGTTAGAGTCTGGAGTGTCTTACCGAGTCCCATGTCATCTGCAAGACATCCTCCGAATCCTTGTTCGTTGAGTTGTACCATCCATGAAAACCCTTTTTGCTGGTAAGGACGTAGCTGCGCTTTGAGCCTTCCGGCACCTGAATGCCTTTGATCTGAATTTTATTAGGAAACCTTTTTAATCCATTTTCGTCTAAGGCCGACTGTACAGCACCGATGAATGCATGCTTTAATCGTATTCCTTTTTCTGTTTGATCCCCCATCTCCAACAGATTGCCATATTTGCTGAACCATTCGTCAGGCAAAAGAAACATCTGTCCGTTAGGCAGTAGAAATTCTTTTTTTTCTTCAAGAATGTGTTTGCGGAAACGTGAAAAAGGGATGCGCATTGTACCGATGACCACAGTGATACGTAATTCGAACCAATCCGGGCCATCGTCGCAATTTTGCTCAATTTGGATTTCATCCAGACAATAATGAGTATTCTTTTTATTATTGGTTAATAAGAAAGAATGTTTCAACATCTCTCTGTTTTGATGAATCCATTCGGTGATTGTTTTTTCGGGACTATCGGGTGATAGCTTGAAATGGACATCACTGATTTGTTGCAAACCAGCTTGGGTTAGTAACCGTATTGCTCTCTTTTCAGAAGCACCATGCCGTTGAAAAAAGGCGATTTCACCGGATTCTTTACGGTAAACGATTTTCTTCATTTCATGGGCAAAATCAGGATTAAATGATTGATTGCCGTAAAGGAAACCGAGTTTTAGCAATTGTTCATCGTAAACTGTATCTTCCAAAGTAAGTACTGCTTTACAGTTACGCTTCTCTTCAGTGATATCCAGACCATATGTGGCGATATCGTGATAACGTGCTATTGGTATTACAATATTATCAATATACTTTTCAATCTGCGATATATCTGCACTAATTGTTCTCTTTTTTGTAAAAGGTAAAATCCGCGTACTTTCAATATGAGGGAAAAAGTATAGTTCCATACCTAATAGTAAAGCCGAAGGTGAGGAAGTCAGCACAATAACAGGTTTTTGCTCAGTTAAAGAGAAGGATTGTCCTTTGTAAAAGCATTGCAATTCATATCGGAAAGTTTTTTCGTCAATATGGAAAGTGAAACGACTTTCGACATCATGTGGGTGAACATGGTAAGCGTGGTGGGCATATAATATTTTACTTCCGGGCGGTTTTTGATAAAAAAGAAGATTGGCTTTTCTGATTAGTTCCAGCATTTCCTGGAGTTTCTTTTCGATGAATGGGCGGATATTGTTCTTGAATCGGTCCCTATCTTCGGACAACTTATGAAGGAAACGTGATACTGTTTCTTCTCGCGAGTAAACACCCATTAGGTACTTTTCTGTATAATGTGAAGCGATGTCAATTGCCTCGCGTTCTGCGTCAGACATACGGGAAACTGCTTCAGGAGAAGCATGGAATGCTTGTTCTATCAGGCACACAGTTTCATTGTCCTGCCTTTCCGCGATGTACGGTATCAATAACACACCGAGTACGGGATGTTCTGATAAAACGATAATAACTTGTCCGATAGTTGTTTTCTGTTTCATTCTCTTTAGGCTTGAATCAACAAAGATACGGGAAAATACTTAATTTTGCAGCATGATGGAAGAAAACAAACGTGTGCTGTTAGGTATGAGTGGCGGAACAGATAGTTCTGTCGCTGCAATGCGACTGCTGGAAGCCGGATATGAGGTGACTGGTGTGACCTTTCGTTTTTATGAACTCAATGATTCTACCGAATATTTGGAGGATGCTCGTAGGTTAGCGGAACGTTTGGGAATACAGCATATCACTTATGATGTGCGGGAGATATTTCACCAGCAAATTATTGAATATTTTGTTCAGGAATACATGTTGGGGCATACACCTGTCCCCTGTACGTTATGTAACAATCTGCTGAAATGGCCATTACTTGCTAAAATTGCCGATGAAATGGGAATTTTTCATATTGCTACCGGACATTATGTTCGTAAGGTTAAAAAGGAAAATACCTATTATTTAACTTATGCTGCCGACTCGGATAAGGATCAGACTTTCTTTTTATGGGGATTAAAACAAGATATCCTTCAAAGAATGTTGTTGCCTATGGGAGATATTACTAAAGTTGAGGCAAGGGCTTTTGCAGCTGAACATGGATTCCGAAAAGTAGCGATGAAAAGGGATAGTATAGGTGTTTGTTTTTGCCCGATGGATTATAGGAGTTTTTTAAAAGAATGGTTAAGAAGAAATGGTAGTCAATCGCAGGATAGAAATGATCATTTCCAGTTTCATAGTTTAAAACGTGGAAAGTTTATCGATGAAAAGGGAAATTTTATTGCATGGCACGAGGGTTATCCTTTTTATACGATTGGGCAACGTAGGGGATTGGGAATTCATCTAAATCGTCCCGTCTTTGTGAAAGAGATTTTTCCGGAAACGAATGAAGTAGTTCTTTCATCTCTTCAGACTTTGGAAAAAACAGAAATGTTTTTAAAGGATTGGAATATCGTAAATGAGGAACGTTTGTTGAATAACCATGATGTTATTGTGAAAATACGATATCGTAAACAAGAAAACCATTGTACGGTAACCATTACTTCTGATAATTTATTGTATATTCATCTTCACGAACCACTAGCGGCTGTTGCACCCGGACAAGCTGCTGCATTCTATAAAGATGGATTGTTATTGGGAGGAGGAATAATTGTATCTTCTCGCTGATACCATAAAGTTTGTTTTTATAAAATTTATCTGCAACCTACACAAGTTTGCTTATATATTGTTGATATACAATGTGCTAATGGTGTGCAAGATGCTGTTGCAGATGTGTGCAGGATCTTTTATCTTGCACTATAATATATCGTTCAGATTCTGGTTATCCGGTTAAACTAAATAATGCTAATATTCTGTACGTCAGCTATTAAACTTCTGAGTAATAGTCATTAATACTCTATATAATAACTATTGAGATTCTGCATGATAACTATTAATACTTTATAATAATAACTATTAATACACGATATCCGATCAATTATAATCACTTGTTTCAGCCTATGAAACTAAAAGTTTCAAGTGCTTGAAACCATTGGTTTCCTTATATGAAACATTTAGTTTCAAGCCATGAAACAAATAGTTCCAATAGTTGAAACATTTAGTTTCGAAGCTTGAAACTGAAAGTATCATCTATTGGAACTTACTATAACTGTGAATATTATTAGTGGTTTGTCTTAATAAGCACAATGGCTCTTTTCGATATATCTTGTTATTAGTTGCTATTCGTTATTGAGAGGTAACATTTGCTCGATATATTCTCGCGTATTACTTAATCGGGGCACTTTATGCTGTCCTCCCAATTTCCCTTTTTGTGCCAACCAATCATGAAACAGTCCCGGACGAGCCGTGATTACCTCTAAAGGTTGCAAAGCAATATCTTTCCAGCGTTTTGCCTCATAGTCAGAGTTTACTTCTTTCAATGTTGCATCCAAAACAGCAGCGAATTTTTCTACCGAATCCGGCATTTTAGCAAATTCAATCAACCATTGATGACGACATTTAGCATTCTCATCCATAAAAACCGGAGCTGCTGAATATTCGCTCACTTGGGCTCCTGTTGCAGCACAAGCCTTAGCTAACCCTTTTTCAGCATTATCAACGATCAATTCTTCTCCAAAAGCATTGATAAAATGTTTAGTCCGTCCTGTGATGACAAATTTATATGGATTCTTGTTGGTAAACTTCACTGTATCACCAATCATATATCGCCATAAACCGCAGGAAGTAGAAATAACCAATGCATAATTTTTGTTGAGTTCCACCTCTTCCAGACAATATACACGTGGGTTTTCCTTATCGACGTCTTCCAGTGGAATAAACTCATAGAAAATTCCGTAATCAATCATCAATAGCATAGCCGGGTCGGAAAGATCGTTTTGTGTACCGAAATATCCTTCAGAAGCATTATATGTTTCTACATAGTGCATTTTCGGTGAGTGAATGACTTGCTTATATTGTTCGCGATAAGGAGTAAAAGATACTCCGCCATGGAAGAATACCTCCAAGTTAGGCCATACCTCTTCTAATGTCTGTTTTCCTGTTTTCTCGAGAATACGTTTAATCAGTACTAGCATCCACGAGGGTACACCCGATAAACTGGTCACATTTGCCGGAATTGTACTATTAGCAATCGCTTCAATCTTAGTCTCCCATTCGCTCATCAATGCGATTTTCTTGCTGGGAACACGAATAAAATTAATCAGCGGATTAACATTTTGAATAAGAATAGCCGACAGATCTCCTACTAAACTATGATTGGAATTCAAATTTGGGCTGTGGCTACCACCCAAAATCAATCCTTTTCCGGAAAAGAAGTGACTATTCGGTTGATACGGAAATAAAGTGCAGCAGCATCTTTCCCTCCTCTGTAGTGAATATCCTCCAACGCCTCTTGACTGACAGGAAGAAATTTACTTTTATCATTTGTGGTACCGGATGATTTGGCAAACCAACGGATTTCCGAAGGCCAAAGCAGGTTTTGCTCTCCTGCGCGTAAACGTTCTACATACGGTTTGATTTCTTCGTAAGTCTGTATTGGAATACGCTTTCTGAAATCTTCATAACTGCGGATAGAGGAATAATCATATTTCTTTCCCCATTCTGTTTGAGCAGCTTGGGTTATCAAACGGTTCAGCACCCGGTGCTGTATATCGCTAGCTTGAGTAGCGTAAAGATCTATTTGTTTTAAACGGGAGTCGAAAGTTTTACTTATGATTTTTGTAATATTCATTTCTGCTTTAACATATAATGTTTAGTCGTGCAAAAGTAACCTTATTTATCTTTTTTTTCTATCTTTACGACGGAAATAATCGTTAAAATTAACGTGTTTCATATAATTCCCGAATTATTGACTAAAAAAAACGACAATGAGAATTGGAATCCTGACTTCTGGAGGAGACTGTCCCGGTATAAATGCTACGATTCGTGGTGTTTGCAAAACAGCAATTAATTATTATGGAATGGAAGTAATAGGTATTCATAGTGGTTTTCAAGGGCTCCTAACAAAAGATGTAGAGTCTTTTAACGATAAGTCGTTGTCCGGACTGCTCAATCTCGGCGGAACTATGTTGGGTACTTCTCGTGAAAAACCTTTTAAGAAAGGAGGAGTCGTTTCGGATGTTGATAAACCCGGACTTATTTTACATAATATTCAGGAAATGGGCTTGGATTGCGTGGTTTGTATCGGAGGAAATGGAACTCAGAAAACAGCAGCTAAATTTGCAGCTTTGGGCGTAAATATCGTATCTGTGCCCAAAACAATAGACAACGATATCTGGGGGACGGATATTTCTTTTGGATTCGACTCGGCAGTAAGCATTGCTACCGATGCAATCGACCGTCTGCATTCTACCGCAAGTTCGCATAAAAGAGTGATGGTAATTGAGGTGATGGGGCATAAAGCCGGATGGATTGCTTTATATTCGGGTATGGCAGGTGGTGGTGATGTGATTCTGGTGCCTGAAATTCCTTATAATATTAAAACCATTGGAAACACCATTCTGGAAAGATTGAAAAAAGGAAAGCCTTATTCTATTGTTGTGGTGGCGGAAGGTATTCGGACTGACGGACGTAAACGTGCTGCTGAGTTTATTGCTCAGGAAATAGAATATGAGACAGGCATCGAAACTCGTGAAACTGTACTTGGATATATCCAGCGGGGCGGTTCACCTACTCCTTTTGACCGTAATCTTTCTACCCGGATGGGAGGTCATGCTACGGAACTTATTGCTAATGGGCAATTTGGACGTATGGTGTCTTTACAGGGGAACGAGATTTCGTCCATTCCTCTTGAAGAAGTGGCAGGCAAACTGAAATTAGTTACTGAGGATCACGATCTGGTGATTCAGGGTCGTCGCATGGGGATTTGCTTTGGATAGGCTCTGTCAAAGCTTCTTCCGGTAACTTATCTTCTAATTCAGGCGTTTCTATTTCCAGTATTACTTCTGTTTGTGCTGGCGTAATCCGTAGCGTTTTAGCTTCATTGACGGACGTAATGAAGGCTGTATCTTTCACCTTTCTGATGGCCATATGTGCAGCATTCTGCTGAGATTCTTTTTTCGAATATCCTGTGCCTGTTCCTGCAGGAAGTCCTTCAATGCGTATCTCAGTTTGGAAAACAGGATTACAGTCGTGATCGAGGAACTGTTCTATCAACTCAAACGAAACCTCCATTTTATTTTTCTGGCTCCATTCGATGAGTTTCGATTTGAAATTTACTTCTTTGCGCGAGATAATATCCAGATCGATATATCGGTTGATAATTCGTTGCTCCATAAACTGTTTGCAACGTTCATATCCCTGATCCAAGTAAATGGCACCGATAAATGCTTCAAAAGCATTACCGTACATATAACTGTTGTGTGAAGAAGAACGGGTAGAATATTTGATAAGTTTGTCCAGGCCGATTTCTACGGCAAGTTTGTTCAAAGTCTCCCGCTGTACGATTTTAGAACGTGTATTTGTGAGAAAGCCTTCTCTTTTTCCTTCGAAACGTTTATAGACAATATCTCCTACGATGGCGTCGAGGATGGCGTCACCTAAAAACTCCAATCGTTCGTTATTCAAAGGTCGCCCTTTTTCCGAACGGAGAGAAGTTGACTTGTGCAAGAGTGCCTGTTCGTAGATATGGATATTATGTGGATAAAATCCAAGTATCCGGTAAAAACAAAGATAAGACTCTCTATTCTTACGAAACAAGAGTCTTATCTTATCTATTTTGTTACGTAACACGATTTACTCTGCGTATTTCTTGAAGATAACACATGCATTGTGACCGCCAAATCCGAATGTATTGGACAAGGCAACATTAACTTCGCGTTTCTGAGCTTTGTTGAACGTGAAATTAAGGTCATAATCGATGTTCTCGTCATTGTCACCTTCTTCATGGTTGATAGTCGGAGGAACGATACCGTTCTTGATAGCAAGGATACTTGCAATAGATTCTACCGCACCGGCAGCACCCAGCAAGTGGCCTGTCATAGATTTTGTAGAACTGATGTTCAGTTCATAGGCATGATCACCGAACACTTCTTTAATAGCTTTGGCTTCAGAAATATCACCCACCGGAGTAGATGTTCCGTGTACATTAATGTAATCTACTTCTTTCGGGTCCATTTCTGCATCTTCCAACGCATTTCTCATTACCAGTTTGGCACCAAGGCCTTCAGGATGAGAAGCTGTCAGGTGATGAGCATCAGCCGACATACCTACACCGGCAATTTCTGCATAGATTTTTGCACCACGAGCTTTAGCGTGTTCCAGTTCTTCCAGGATCAAGCAACCACCACCTTCGCCCATTACGAAACCATCGCGGCTTGCACTGAACGGGCGTGAAGCTTTCGTTGCATCGTCGTTACGAGTTGATAGAGCGTGCATAGCGTTGAAGCCACCTACACCGGCAGGGAAGATAGCCGCTTCGGAACCACCGGATACAATTACGTTTGCTTTTCCCAGACGAATCAGGTTGAAAGCATCGGCAATGGCATTGGTAGAAGTTGCACATGCTGAACAAGTCGCATAATTAGGACCATGGAAACCATACATAATAGAAATTTGTCCGGCTGCAATATCCGAGATCATCTTTGGGATGAAGAACGGATTGAATTTCGGACCCATTTCCTGACGGGTGTAGTAGTTGCCTACTTCTTCTTCAAATGTATGTATACCACCGATACCGGCGCCAAAAATAACACCGATTCTGTTCAGGTCTTCTTTTTCAGTGTCAAGACCGGAATCTTCAACAGCTTCTTTGGCAACAGCAATGGCATACTGCGTATACAGATCCATCTTTCTTGCCTCTTTGCGGTCGATATATTTCGTCACCTCGAAGTTTTTTACTTCGCATGCGAATTGAGTCTTGAACAGCGACGCATCAAAATGAGTAATAGGCCCTGCTCCACTAACCCCGTTCACAAGGTTTTCCCAGAATTCGGAAACGTTATTGCCAACGGGAGTAATGGCGCCAAGACCTGTTACTACCACTCTTTTTAATTCCATATTGATGAAATCGGATGATTACTTAGCGTGTTCTTCGATATAAGATACAGCATCACCTACAGTACCAATTTTTTCAGCTTGGTCATCAGGAATAGAGATACCGAATTCTTTTTCGAATTCCATGATAAGTTCTACAGTGTCAAGAGAATCTGCTCCCAGATCGTTAGTAAAGCTTGCTTCGTTAGTAACTTCGGACTCTTCTACGCCTAATTTATCAACGATAATCCCTTTTACTCTTGATGCAATTTCAGACATAACTTTAAGTTTTTAATTAATAATTAGTTTTATTTCTTTAAATTTGCGGTGCAAAGGAATGAATATTTATCGTTTTGCGCAAATATTTGATTAAATAAATGCAGGGTTTTGCACATTTTTCACTGTTTTGTGCATAGAAATCGTGAGTTATGAGGAAAAATATCGCTATTTTCGCTTCCGGTTCCGGCACAAATGCTGAGAATATAATCCGGTATTTCCAAAAAAATAATTCCATTCGGGTATCACTTGTACTTTCCAATAATAGTGATGCTTATGTTGTGGAGCGTGCATATCGTTTAGGAGTATCTTGTAGTGTGTTTACTAAGGAAGATTGGACAGCCGGAGATGAAATTCTGGCTGTATTGCAGGAAGCGCATATTGATTTTATAGTGCTCGCCGGTTTCCTTGTTCGCGTGCCTGACTTGCTTTTGCATGCTTATCCTAATAAAATTATAAATATACATCCAGCTCTTTTGCCTAAGTTTGGCGGAAAGGGAATGTATGGTGATCGTGTTCATGAAGCAGTGGTAGCTGCGGGTGAAAAAGAAACTGGTATTACTATACATTATATTAATGAACATTATGATGAGGGAAGTATTATTTTTCAAGCTACTTGCCCTGTGCTACCGGATGACTCTCCCGAAAGCGTGGCAAAGAAAGTGCACGTTTTGGAATATGAGCATTTTCCTCTTGTGATAGAAAGACTCTTGTTGGAATAAGTAACTATTTTGAGTTAGAGCTGTGCTGGATTTGTAATGGGTTGATTGTCAATTTAATAAAGGAGGATGCTTTTCCTTTAAAAGAAACGAAGTGTTTCTCGGTGTGCGACGGGTCGTTTCTCGGTGTGCGACGGGTCGTTGCTTTTAAAGAAACGTTTCCAATATTTATAGAGTAAGATACGTTTGTAAGTAAAATGGATTGAAAATTAAGGCGTAATACTTATTGTGTAAGCTTTTTCTTCTCTTCTTAAAGGATAATCACCTCGTAAAGTCTCAAATTGTTCCGGTTGTTTTTTTAGTCGTTGACTGTCTTCAATCGGATTATAGATTTGAAGTAAGGCATCCTCATGAGTCTTTGCATATATGTATGAAGTAACAGGTGTCGGCGGAGTGATCTCATAATCGGCTTCGATATGAAAGAATCTGCATATTGAATCCAGGGACATCCTTGTTGCATTCGCTTTTCCATCTGCCGAATAACCTGCAATATGCGGGGTACCTATTAATACTTTATCTAATAATACCCGATTAATTTCCGGTTCATGTTCCCATACATCAATGACTGCATCCGAAATAGAATGATTTTTCAGTGCTTTCAATAGCGCATTCGTTTCTATAACTTCCCCACGGGATGTATTTATGATAACAGGTTTCCGTTTTAGTAAACGAAAAAATGTATCATCAGCCAAATGAAATGTTTTATACTTACCTTCTTTATATAAAGGTACATGAAAAGTGATAATATCAGATTCCTCAGCGATCTTTTGTAGAGAAGTAAAAGAGGTGCTTTCTTCTTTTTCTTCCCTTGGTAGATCATTGAGTAGGACCCGCATACCAAAATCTTTGGCTACTTTGGCTACTTTATTTCCTACATTTCCTACTCCTACGATGCCGATAGTCAGGTCGCTTAGCTTTTTATGCAGTTGAGATTGTACGATCAAGAGAGCCGATTGTATATATTGTGCTACTGAAGCAGAATTACATCCCGGTGCATTGGTCCATTCAATACCCGCCTGTTTGCAAAATACGGTATCGATATGGTCGAATCCAATTGTTGCTGTTGCGATAAATTTAACCTGACTACCTTCTAGTAACTCTCGGTTGCAATGTGTGCGGGTACGAATGATAAGAGCGTCAGCGTCTCTTACAAGTTCCGGAGTGAAGTCTTTTCCTGGTACGTAAATCACTTTATCTGCTATTTTCTCAACAGCTTCTTTTATATAAGGAATCTTGTTATCTACAATAATTTTCATATACAATTTAGCTTTTAGTTGAACAAAGATAGGAAATAAAAAAGTAAAAAACGGTTGCTCGTCTGAAAAATATTACATAGCTTTGTCCTATTATATACCTATTAGTATCTTAAGATTATGACATTTAGTAACCTTTGCAATGATATTTTCTGGAAATCGACTAACGATTATCATGTAACAGATAGTGTGGATGCTCCGATGAACAATCCTTACGAATTGAAGTCTATCGAATATTATCTATATTTGAAGAATTGGATTGATGCGGTACAATGGCATTTTGAAGATATTATTCGTGATCCTCAAATTGATCCGGTAGAAGCTTTGGCACTGAAACGAAGGATTGATAAATCTAATCAGGACGTACGGATTTAGTAGAGTTGATAGATAGCTATTTCTTGGACAGGTATAAAGGTGTAACACCTCTGGAGAATGCTACAATTAACACAGAAAGTCCTGCGTGGGCAATTGACCGTCTTTCTATTCTTGCATTGAAAATTTATCACATGCAACAGGAAGTGGAACGTACTGACACTACGGAAGAACATCGTGCACAATGTCGTACTAAATTAAATATTCTTCTTGAACAGAAGAAAGATCTTTCTTCTGCTATCGACCAGTTGCTGGGGGATATTGAGGGCGGAAGAAAATATATGAAAGTATATAAACAGATGAAGATGTATAACGACCCGGCATTGAACCCGGTGCTTTATGCTAAGAAATAACGAATGGCGCATATTCTGATTATCCGTTTTTCTGCTCTTGGTGATGTAGCAATGACCATTCCGGTGATTCATTCGCTAGCCACACAGTACCCACAACACGACATAACTGTGTTGAGTCGTGCGGTATGGCAACCTCTTTTTGAAGGATTACCGTCGAATGTCAGTTTTGTTGGTGCCGATTTGACCGGTAAACATAAAGGAATATGGGGATTAAATTCACTTTATTCTCAATTGAAAAGGTTGCATATTGATTATGTGGCGGATTTTCATCATGTATTGCGTTCCAAGTATTTGTGTTTAAGATTTTGGTTGGCTAATATTCCTGTTGCTTTTATTAGGAAGGGGAGGGCAGGAAAGAGAAAATTGGTTCGCCGTCATCATAAAGTTTTAGAGAATCAAAAGAGTTCTTTTCGTCGGTATGCTGATGTATTGGAGGAATTAGGTTTTCCGGTATTGTTAAATTTCTCTTCTATTTATGGAGAGGGAAAGGGTGATTTCTCGGAAATTGAACCGGTTACAGGACCAAAAGGAAATCATAAATGGATTGGAATTGCTCCTTTTGCCAAACATCTTGGAAAGATCTATCCGATTGAGTTGCAGGAACAGGTTGTAGCCCATTTTGCTGCCAATCCGGATGTTCAGGTTTTCTTGTTCGGAGGTGGCAAGAATGAGCAGGAAATTTTTGATTCTTGGACAGCCAAATATCCTTCTGTGGTTTCTATGATCGGTAAATTGAATATGCGTACGGAATTAAATCTGATGAGTCATCTGGACGTAATGCTTTCAATGGATTCGGCTAATATGCATTTGGCTTCGTTGGTAAATATCCCAGTTGTTTCTATCTGGGGAGCTACCCATCCGTATGCCGGCTTTATGGGTTGGAAACAGTTGCCTGTCAATACAGTGCAGCTTGATTTGTCTTGTCGCCCTTGTTCTGTATATGGTCAGAAACCATGTTGGCGAGGTGATTATGCTTGTCTGAGGGAGATAAAACCGGAACAAGTGATTGCTAAGATTGAAGGAATCATTCACTAGAAAAATACCCCCAATATACTGAAGTGAGATGAAGAATAAACTTTTATATAAATTGCGTAGTGGAAAGAATCCCAAAATTATTTATTATTCGGTAAATGTTTGGAGGCTTTTGATGCCAAAGGTTCTGTTTCGGATGCGTTTGTATAAGAGACTCGCTTCTTTATCTTGTAGGAAAGACAAAGAATATATCGAGAAACGTGTAGATTATTATAATAAACTGTCAGGTATTGTTCAATTACCTTTATCTGCTCCTCATCTTGCAGAGCATAAAATGGGTGGTCAGAAAGTTTATTTCTTCGATACCTATCAATATACCCGTTGGTTTCCGGATTCGTATCGATGGGGCTTTTGTCCGGGTGATGTAACTCACGTTCCAGAATATCCTTCTATTGTGAAGAGTCGTCCATTGACCGAGAACAATGAGAATTCAGTTGTGATGAAGTTGGATAAGGTCCGCCATTTTATATTTGTAAATGATAAGAAACCATTTACAGCTAAGAAAGATAAGCTTATTTTCCGTGGAAAGGTGAAAGGCAAGGCATCACGTAGAGCTTTTATGGAGATGTATTTCCATCACCCAATGTGCGATTTGGGAGATGTAAGTAAGAATACGACGGATCCTCAGGAATGGCAAACTGAGAAAAAAACGATAAGGGAACATTTGGATTATAAATTCATTTTAGCGCTTGAAGGAAATGATGTAGCTAGTAATCTGAAATGGATCATGTCTTCTAATTCGATTGCTGTTATGCCACGTCCCACTTGTGAGACATGGTTTATGGAAGGTACGTTAATACCGAATTATCATTATATTGAAATAAAACCGGATTTCTCGGACTTGGAATTACGTTTATGTTATTATATTGAACATATTGATGAAGCACAACAAATAATAAAGCATGCTAATGAATATGTTTCACAGTTTAAGGATAAAAGTCGAGAAGATTTAATATCTTTGTTGGTGTTAAATAAATATTTTAAGGCAACGGGGCAAAAGCTTGCACCATGAAAGGATGATTGAAAAAACAATATATTTGAGTTAAAAGAGAAGTATGAGAACAACTATTAATCCGAAATACGAATACCTTCAGGAACAAATCGAACATATTCCCGAGCTTTTTGAAGAAAGAGGCGAGGTAATATACGAAGCTCGTAATGTCTTGAGGAGAGCATTTATCGGTGATGTAGAAGTAGTTGTTAAGAGTTTTATGCGGCCTCATATCATCAATCGCGTTGCTTATTCTTTTTTTCGTAAGTCAAAAGCGGTTCGTTCTTATATTTATTCTACAGAAATTATAAATTATGGGTTTTGTAGTCCTGAACCGGTTGCTGTGATTGAACAGTACCACTTGGGACTTCTGACTAATAGTTATTATATTTGCCGGTATGATGATGGTGAGACAGTACGTAGTTTGATGAGTGGTACTGTTGCCGGTAATGAAGAAAAGTTAAAAGCTTTCGCTCATTATACAGTCGATTTGCATCGTGCCGGGATTCTTCATTTAGATTATTCTCCCGGTAACATTCTGATACATTCAACTGAGGAGGGTTATTCCTTCTCATTAGTCGATGTGAATAGAATGTGCCTGGTGTCACAGGTAGATTGTGAAACTGTTGCTGAAAATTTGCGTCGTCTATGTAACTCTCGTGAAGTATTGAACTATATTGTAGGTGAATATGCGTCTATTCTTGGTTGGGATGTGAAGAAAATGCAAGAACGTGCCACTTGGTACAGTGACCGATTCTTTGCCGATTTTACATTCCGTCGTGCTGCGAAAAAGATTCATGGGCGACATATTCCGAGTATAATTTTATATTTTAAGGCCTTCCGTAGATTACGTAAATTATTAGGAGAGTCATCTCCTTTATATCATTGGTTATATAAAAAAGAGAAGCAAATGTATCACACTTACTTCTCTCAATATGACTATCGCCATGTCTTTTCTCCCGAATATGCTGATTGATCCGGGTTATTATCTTAGAAAATAAAGCAGTTGTTTATATGTTAATTTAAACTTCCAAGAAGCCCATATACAGAATTCTTTTTTGGAAGAAATAGATGAATGGAATTTTCCCGTGAAACTTCCTTGAGATGCAATTGTAGGCTGACACCAGTAATATGGAAAATTAACTTCCTTAATCAGTAGAGAATGTAATAAATCAATAGGTCTTTCGCATTTATTCTTTGCTACATAATTCATTATCTGTTCTGCTGCACCGCGGCTGATGTAGTATGCTCCAGTCATTCTATCTTTATCTCCTTTGTACAAATATTGTCCTTTGACTCTCTGGCTTCTGGGTATGAATCTTAGTCTACTGTTTTCAAAAGAAATAAAAATGTCCTTGATTGGCATATTATCAAATTCTCTCATACATTGATTGAATATTGGAGTGAATTTCTTGTCCAAGATACAGTCGTCTTCCAATATTAGAGCTCCTTTCAGGTTGTTCTTTAGGATATATTCGTATGCAAGAAAGTGTTTATAGCAACATGAAGTCTTGGCTGTACCCCCATACATGTTTTCTTTACCTTCATTCTTAAAGTATTTCTGCAGAACTTCCGTTGTAATATCTTTGATATCTCCATCCAAAATATACTCAAAGGGAATATGTAATTCACCCAACATCTTTTCAATATGTTTGGCTCTTTCTTCGTAACCTTGTTTTACGTGTAAAACAAGAACTTTTTCGGTAATAACGGAAGATTGATTTGTCATAGCTTACACGTTTTTTCGTATATGTTCATAATTAATTTCGCTTGTTCCTGGTCAGAAAATCGTTTCACAAATTGCTTTCCATTTTCCACCATTTTCTGCCTAAGGCTGTTATCATTTAATATTCTATTAAATGCAACTCCAATTTCTTCTACACTATCCGGATTTATATAGAGAGAGTCCGGTCCTCCTGCTTCTTCCAGACAGGATCCTTTGGCTGCTACTACCGGTGTACCGGAATATAATGCTTCTATAATTGGTATCCCAAAACCTTCAAAGTAAGAAGGATAAGTGAATATCTCAGCACATTGATAGAAAACTGGCAGATCGTTGAATGGTATATTATTAAAGATATGTACTCTTTTCGTTAAATGATGATCATTCACAAACTGTTCTATCTTTTTTGTATATGGAGTGCGCTTCCCTACAATTACGAGATGAATGTCTTCAGATAATTGCAGTAATGCTTGTACAGCTAATAAAGAATTCTTACGATCTTCAATACTTCCTACATTTAGTATAAATCGCGCTGGCAATCGGTACTTATTACGTATCTCTTTTTTGATTTCTTCGCTGACTGTTTGTTCAAATATGGGATCGCAACCTTGGTATACTACTTCTATTTTAGAAGCAGGTATTCGAAAATAGTCCATAATGTCCCTCTTTGTACATTCGCTGATTGCGATAATACGGTCGGCATTCTCGCAAGCTTTTCGAAATTTATAGGTATATATCTTTCTGTCTATAAAATGATAATACTGAGGAAATCTTAGAAAAATTAGATCATGTATAGTGACAATGCTTTTTATAGGGCTTTTATGAATATTCAAGGGAAGTTCATTGCTGAGTCCATGAAATAAATCAATCTTTTCTTCTTCCAGTTGTTTTGTTATTCCTTTGATACGCCAGATTGAACTTAGTTTCTTCCAAAAGGTTCCTTTAGGGTAAATGATGCTTAGCTGGCGGAATTGTTCGGTCAGTTTTTCTAATCTTTTATTATCACGCTTTTTCGGTGCATATAAAAGATAACGATTATCTGGGTAGAAACGACAAAGAATCTCCGCAATATAACGGCTGTAATTACCTAATCCGGTATAATTTTGTACTGCACGTTTTCCGTCAAAGCCAATTCTCATCTTATTTGTTTTCTCTTAGTATTGTCATTTATATATTTAGACATGAAATTCACGATAAGGTTTATTCAAGTCCAAATAATGAAAATTATGTTGTCTCTGTCCATTTTGTTTGGGGATAGTCATATAATCCCCGTATTTTTGTGTCAGATAGGTGTCATATTCTTGTACTCCCCATACCTCTTCTTCCTCAAAAGATATGGGAGTAGGGTTTCCCAGAATCTCTTTGGACATAATACCTCTCATGCCATCGTCATAATCACAAACTAGAGCACTCTGGTCAAAGTCATATCGGGTCATTACTTTTTTTATAGATTCCTGCAGACCTGTTGGGGTAAACAGCTTTCTACACAATAAAGGTATCCATGAACTTGGTCCTTTGCCATGTTTGTATGGATCACGATGGATGAGGTATAATGCACGTTTGTAAAATTCATATTTTGCAAAATGTATTCTTTGTTGAAGATGACTTTCTGGTACTCCATCCAGAGGAAAAACATCCAGGTAGATACCTCCCAGATATTTAAGGTGCATACGTTCTATCAACGTAGTATTGGCATCTTGAATCTTAGCAAAAGGCAAAGGATATTCTTTATCATTTTCTGCACACACTGCTTCGTATGGTTCAGGTAGCCATTTATGGGAATTTGCCATTAACAGATCATAATCTGCCCGGGGCATTCCGATGTCCAAGTCATCGTCCCATGGGATAAAACCCTTGTGACGAACGGCTCCCAGCATAGTACCTGCCATGATATAATAGCGCAAATGATGTTCTTTACATACCTTGTCGATAGCAAGTAATATCTTTAAGATACGGAGTTGTAAAGGACGTATGTCATAAGTTGCCATGAGAGTCTTTCATTTTTAAGTTAGTATAGTTCGGCAGGAATTGATTTCTTTGCTTGTTCAAAATCTTCTATCGTGTCCAATTCTGCCGAGAAAAACTGGGTGGTATCCAATACATAAAAACAGTGTCCTTGTGGAATCAGTCTTTCAAAAGCGCGTTCATAGAAAATATTATCCAATCCCTCTTTTTCAATCATAACTTCAAGTTCACGGAATAAAGCTTCGGTGTATAATGCGGATATCTTTTCTATACCAATAGATTCGCCTATTGCATCTGTAATGGAGCATACTTTGCTTATCTCTTTCACCTTTTGCTCGCTATCTACAATCACTTTAATTTCTTCTGCACTTAACTCGTGACAGTTGAGTGCTAAGATATTTTCTTTATCAGATTTAAGCAAGTTGGTTACAATCTGTGAGTCGAAAATAATATCGCTGTCTAATAAAAGGATGTTCTCTTTATCTACATAAGGTCGGGTGAGCCACAACGAATAAATATTATTCGTTGATGCATATTGCTCATTGTAGATAAAGGTTATTTTTTGTTGTGGATAGTGCGTTTCTAGGAAATCTACAATTTGTTGCTGTCTATATCCAGTGACGACAACGAATTCATTAAAACCATTTTGAATCAATGCATCAAATGCCCGTTCCAATAAGCATCTTTCTCCTATCTTTAGAAGGCATTTAGGGGTTGTATCAGTCAGTGGACGTAAGCGTGAAGCTATCCCTGCGGCTAGTATAACAGCTTTCATTTAGAGGCAATTTTTTTAATTGTATCAATAACTATCCGGTTCTGTTCCGGGCGACCAAATGTGATTCTCAGATGTGTATTAATGTCCGGTTCATTCATGAATTTCACTTTATAGCTCTGTTCGCTGAACGCTGCTTGTAGAGCCTCTTTTAGTTCTATAGGATATTTGATTAGGATGAAATTGGCAACAGACTTATACACTTTAAATCCTGGAAGTACACCAATCTCATTTTCGTATTTGGTACGATCTTCATTCATTAATTGGGCAATATTCCGGTAGTGTGCATCAGATTTTAACGCAGCAATGGCAATGTCTTCTGATATCCGATTGTATCCCAAATATTTATTACTGTATTTGCTAAATCGGCTTAGTTCCTTGCTCATGAATCCGAATCCCATCCTCAATCCCGGCAGTCCATAGAATTTGGATAAAGTTCTTGAAATAATCATGTTAGGATATTTGTCGATTAAAGTCTTTATATAGGAGGTATCGGTTGAGACAAATGAAGCATATGCTTCATCAATCAGAACTGTAGTAGTAGAGGGTACGTGTGCCAATAATTCATTCAGTTCATCAGGAGTAAGCCCGTTGCCTGTTGGATTGTTGGGAGAAGCCAAAAGCAATATCTTCGGATGTTCCTTCTGTATCATCTCTTTTAATGCTACGAAATCATATTTAAATGTATTTCCTTCCTCGTAAAGCGGGTATTGTAGCGTACGTCCATTCACTTCGTCGGCGATAGATTTATAATACCACCAAGAAAACTTAGGAATAAGCATTGTCTTATTGCCAACTTCTTCTGTGAGAAAATAATGGACTGCTTGTTTTAATATATCCTCTCCTCCGTATCCTAGCAAAACTTGTGTTTCATCGATATCATATAGTTCTGATAGGTAAACAGAAAGTATACTTTTTTTCCCTTCATCATAAATCCGGGTATAAAAACATAGTTTATTTATATCGAAATTTCTTAATGCTTCTACTACTTCTTTTGATGGTTCGTAATTAAATTCATTCCGATCTAGAAAATTCAAATCCTTTTTCATATTTAGTTTTGTATGATTCCTTTGTCACACCAAGTTGATTTCTTGGCTTTTGTCTCATTCATAATATTACGGTTGCTATTGAGATTATCCGTTCCGTGTAATTCGTGATGGAGGTGGAACACGATTCCTGCAAATTTGATTGTGCGTTTGCGTACTCCACTGTTAATAAGCCGACATACTAGTTCGTGGTCTTCACTTCCCCAGCCGGTAATCTCTTCATTATATCCGTTAATTCTCAGCAAGTCTTCTCTCCAAAACGCCATATTACATCCTCTGGAGTAAGATATGTCCCTTTGCCTATATCTTTGCAACAGTGGACTTAGCCAAGGCAGGTGTATTCCGTTGATTGTATTCTTCGTGCCTTTGTCATGGATAGAAATAATATAGTTTTTTTCGGCTAACATTTTCTTTGTCAGAGCTTCCTTAATAAGTACTCGGCTACCGGTTACGAAGCTACCTTTTTGGGCAAAATAAATATGATCCTTCACAAAATCCTTGTGCAAAACAATGTCTCCATCTATTTGTATGATATACTCTTTGGATGCTTTTGCTATTGCCCTATTGCGGATGGATGCTAATCTGAATCCTAAATCTTCATGCCAGACATGAATGATAGGAACTACGGAAGAAACAGCTAATTGATGAATTAGTTTTCTTGTGTCTTCCTTTGAACCATCATCGGCAATGATAATTTCGTCAGGAAGAACAGATTGACGTAGCACGCTCTTAACGCATAATTCTAATGCGTCGCTTCTATTATAAGTTGATATAATTAGCGATGTCGTTATATTGCTCACCGTCGGTTTGTTCATAAATTAATTACTAAGTTAGTTAAATAGCTAAGGGGGTTATCTTAAAATCCTACAAATGTAGGTATTTTATTTGGTTGTAACAAGTGTAAAAGGCTTTTTTGCTAAATAATAGGGAGTTAGCATTCTTTCTAAAAATAATATCTTTATCTTTGTACGTAATTTTATAATAATAATACAAACTAATCATACGTTTTGTAATGGAAAATCGTCAAGTAGAGGTTAGCGTGATCATTCCTAATTATAATTATGCCCGTTTTTTGCGGCAACGTATTGAATCGGTACTATCTCAGACATATACAAATTTTGAGATCATATTATTGGATGATGCGTCGACGGATGATAGTGTTTCCATCTTAAATGATTATAGGGATAATAAGCATGTAAGCCATGTCGAAATAAATACCAAAAACACCGGAAGCCCTTTTATGCAATGGAAAAAAGGAATTCGGATGGCTCGTGGTAAATATATCTGGATAGCTGAAAGTGATGATGCTGCCGAACCCATATTCTTGGAAAAGGCCGTTGCGGCATTAAATCAATATCCTGAAGCTTCTTTTTGCTTTATAGGTGCGCATTGTATAAACGAATTCGGAAAGCCTATCTGTAAAGACTTTGATAAATGGACTTCCAAGCAGTTGCGTCATTCTTCGAGAATGGCAGTATTTGAGGGAACGGATTATATTGAACATAATCTTTATTGGCGCAATTATATTTATAATGCAAGTGGAGCTGTTTTCCAGAAATCATGTTTTGAACAGATAAAAGGAAGTCCTTGTTTTACTATGCGCTATTGTGGCGATTGGCTTTTTTGGATTGAGATGGCTCGTCAAGGGATGGTCATAGAAATCTATGATAAGCTGAACTTTTTTCGTATTCATTCGAGTAGTACCATAGCGAATGCAAATGTGTTGGGGCAAGGTGTAAAGGAAGCAATGCAAATAGTAAGTGAAACGGAGAAACAGCTTCCATTGATGCCAAAATGTAAGAAAAGAATAATACATGGCTCTTTTTATAAAGAAATAAAAAGAATGCGTGTTTCTGCGAATATACGTGAAGAACTTTTAGTCAGTTATCGGGAATTGTTACAAGGAAGTCAATTGGATTACTATATTGAGCGGTTTTATAAACTAATGGCTCCTTGTCTGCCCGGATTGCTAACGCGTATTCGCGACAGATTATAAAGGAGTAATCTTGCTTGTAATACCTTCGTTTGTCCAAGTCGTTTTCTCTTGTATAATTCTTTGCAAGATTATGCAGTGTGATGGTTCTTGTGTGCGTGGTAATTGTTTATGATAAATATGGTAAGCAATGGCTGAGAATTTTATAATTTTTTTGCTAATGCCGTTATTCACAAGCCGCCAACTTAATTCTTCATCTTCGTGTCCCCATCCTTGTAGCAGACTATTGTATCCATTTACAGCTAAAAGATCTTTTCTCCAAAAAGACATATTGCATCCTTTTACTTTTTTGCCCGATTGTTCCTTACGAGTGCATAAGGAAGCGATAGATAGAGGGAGTCGTAACGCATTCGGCATTTGTTTGGCAATGAGCTTTATTTTATGATTAAAGGATATTTTCTTTTTAGCAAGAATATCGGTACTCATGGAGGCACTTAAATTAGCACGTGTTCCTCTGATAAAGCATCCTTCTTCCATAGCATTCAAATGATCCTCTATGAAATGCTTGTCTACTATGATATCTCCGTCAATCTGAATAATGTAATCATATCTTGCCTTTTGAATGGCTTTGTTTAGAATGATTGCCTTACGGAATCCATTGTCTTCGTGCCACATATGGAATACTGGAATAGAGGTCTGCGAGGCAAATTTTTGAATTACAGTTTCTGTTCTTTTATCAGAACCGTCATCGGCAATAATAATTTCAGATGGTAATATCGTTTGATGCGAGATACTATGCAAGCTAAGTTCTAGTGCTTCAGGCCAATTGTAAGTGGAGATAATAAATGATATAGCGATTCCTTTATCCATTGTTTAGTTGTTGTTTTGAAGTATATTCTTTCGATACAATATTCGTGATTTTTTTGGATTTGTGCAAATTCTATATAAGGTTTTTCTTTTTTTTATAATTATCCGTATTTACTAAGCACTTGTTCAAATTTGATTTAAATAACTGATTAAGAAGTTTCCGGATTGTTTCATTCAGGATATCCTGAATGATAATATAAACAAGGATTTACTCTGTATTTCATTGTGCATGACTATTCTTCCTGGTATTTCACTCTAAGTTTTAGTACTACAAGGGGGCTAACACTGTAATATTCCAATGTAAAGAAGATACTTGTATAAAGAAAATAGTATATTTGTTAATATTATTGGGTGGATGTCTTGAACAGTGTTAAGTTTCGCTTAAGTCTTCGTCACTTTTACCAACATTTTTTCCATATATAGATGGAAACTGTCTCAAAGTAAGATGTATTTCCTCATGAATTAACTAAATAAATTTGTATTTCGAAGTGTTAATAGAATAGATCATTATTATGAGACAGGATATCATCCAGGAGGTATAGAGGGTTATAAATACTACGGTCAAGTATTAGGATATGTATAGACTGAACCAGTTGCGAACTCTATTCCTTTATATCGAGTTTGGAATGGTATAGATCATCTTTATACAGTTGCATTTGGTCCTACTTATGGCGGTGGTCAATGGAAATATGAAGGAATAGCATACGTTCTCCCTTTGTCTAATTAATTAGGATAAAAGTGTTTTTATGTAAATATAGAATTTAAAGAAGCTATCATATTTAATGAGTGAGACTTTAAAAAATGGTGATAAGTTTACTGTTACATATAATCAATGGGTATAATATAATAATGGCGCTTTTGGTATAATTGCTTTTCTTAATACAGTAGTTTTTAAATATTTTATTAATATTTATATACAGTAATCGATGCAAATTTAAAGCCTTCCTTTCGTAGAATTTTAGTTCTATTTGGTACCAAAGTCTTCCGCACCACTCGAGAAACTCTCCCACATCACTAGGGTAATTCTTCCATATTTTTTAATACTTCTAGTACATCTTTTGCAAGTATTAATTTTTAATATATGCTATGCGCAATTAATATTGTGGATTCTTGATATTTACGTGTTTAACCACTATGGTAAGATACAGATATTATCAATTAAATTTGTTTTAGCATTTAAATCTCTATTATCATCTAATCTCTTGGATATTTTATTTTAATCAGAAAGTGAGATGATGTGACATATAAAATAAAAAAAATGCTTATTTTTACATCCAATACATTTGAAACGATAGTTTAGGATAAGATAATAATTTGAATTGTAATTGTTCAATAATATGATTAACAAAAGAGTCATAGCATTTTATTTGCCACAGTATCATCCATTTTCGGAAAATAATGAATGGTGGGGAAAAGGATTTACGGAATGGAGAAATGTTGTTAAGGCTAAACCTCTTTATCGAGGACACTATCAACCACATTTGCCCGCGGACTTAGGTTTTTATGATTTACGAGTTCCTGAGGTTCGTGAGCAGCAAGCAGAAATGGCAAAAACATATGGAATTAGTGGATTCTGTTATTATCATTACTGGTTCAATGGACATCAGTTAATGCAAAGACCTTTAAAGGAAGTCCTATCTTCAGGTAAGCCCGATTTTCCATTTATGCTTTGTTGGGCTAATGAAAATTGGACTCGTGCATGGGACGGGGGAAGTCGGAATGTTTTGATTGCTCAAAATTATTCAAAAGAAGATGATCGGGCGCATATTCGTTATTTATTGAGTAATGTGTTTAATGATTCTCGTTATATTAAGGTAGATGGCAAACCTGTTTTTTTAATCTATCGCTCGATGCTTTTTCCAAATATGAAAGAAACTATAAAGATTTGGAGGGAGGAGGCTATTCATAGTGGCATTGAATTGTATTTGTGTCGTGTTGAAACGGTCGACTGTTATGGAGAAGAGTATTTACGGGATGGATTTGATGCTGCTATAGAGTTTCAACCTTTTACCCACCAGTTGGATGCTTTTCAGAAGAAGAGTAATCCATTGCGAAAGTTTGCTTATAATTTGAATCGTCATCTGTTTAATCGGTGCAAGAAGAGGATAGTAGACTACTCAGAATATGTAAATTATGTATCTAAAATACCATTCCCAGATTATAAAATGTATCCTGGAGTAACTCCTATGTGGGACAATACTTCTCGGAGGAAAAAAAAGATGTTTATTATGGATGGGAGCACTCCAGAAAAGTACGGTGAATGGCTTCATTCGGTAGTAGATAAATTTGTTCCTTTCAGTAAAGATGAGAATTTTATTTTTATTAATGCATGGAATGAATGGGCGGAAGGGAATCATCTAGAGCCTGATTTAAAATGGGGATTAAAGTATCTAGAAGAAACTCGAAAGGCTTTGAGATGAATTTTTTCAAAAATCTTTTATTTCCATATCCAGCGGCAAGGATTTATGTATAAAAATCGATACCATATGAATTTTAAAAGAATTTTATTTCGCCATTTACTGTCAGTATAAGTGTTACGATAATCTTGCACTTCTTTAAAAGCTTGTTTAAGAGAAATCGGATTTTTAATATTGTTCTTTACAAGTTTATATTCTTTCTCTTCCATCATCTGTTTTATTTTTAACGGATGGAGTTCTCTACTTTTTTTGTAAAATTCTAATTTTGATTGTATTTCATTTGGGTCAAGATGTGAAATGGGAAATCTACTTATTAATTTATTGTATAAATCTGCATATTCATTTGCCATGTCTTTTGTGGACTTCATTCCCTTCAGATAGTGCTTGATATTTTCAATTTTCTTTTTATATTCTTCTGAATGGTCAGATTTGATAGCTCGAATGAGTTTAAAAATATCTTTTGACGTGCTGTTTATTGGTAAGATCCATCCGGCATCAATGGCTTTTACTCGTTCTGCAATTGCTCCTAAATCAAATGTAATTACAGGAATCTCAGAAATTAGGCTCTCTGATAGGGTGTATGAGTATGTCTCGGGCCACATAGACATTAAACAGATTAATTTAATATCATTTTCTAATAATAAGTTAGGTAGATCTTTTTGCATATAAGGACCATGAAAGATATAATTTCGTGTGCTAATATTATATCTTTTATTTCCAGCCATTCCAAAAAGATGAATTGTTATATCTGATTTTTGCGCTTCCAAAATAACTCCTTCCAAATATTTCAATCCTTTCTCCTCTGAGATTCCGCCAATGAAAGCGATATTGAATCTCTTCTGAATCTTTTTATTGGAGTAATTATAGTCCTTTTTTTTATCTATTTTATCATATCCATGTCCAATAACGTCTATTTCTATATCTTTGTATATATTCAGTATTATTTTCTTAGTACTAAAAGAAGGGACGATAATCTTTTGGGCTATTTGAAGACTTTTGTAGAATTCTTTTCTCCATAATGGAATGAAATTGACATTTTGTCTGAAATTCTGTGAAATGCATGAACTACATCCTTTGGAATTAGTATAATCACATAAAAAAGTCTCTTTATTGAATAACTTTATAGAAGGACATAATGAGTAGAAATCATGTAACGTATATATAATAGAGATATTTTTCTCTTCCGCTACCTGAAAGATATCTAAATACATATTTTTCAGATGGTGAATATGTATCAAGTCTATCCTTAAAACTGATAAAAGTTTTTCAATATCTTTTTTGAAAGCGTCATTGTAAAGGTTTAATGTCGTATATGGAGAATATGTTTGTGATAATATGTTCGTTATCTTGTCGGATGAGAAGTAAGAGCTTACATAATATTTGAATTCATCAATAGAATAATAGACTATATGGAAATTGAATTCATCTCGCATATTTTCTATCAGGTCATATATGTGCAATGTTGTACCACCAATATTTTTTTCTTTTATTGTTTTGAATTCATGTATAATAATCAATATGTTCTTTTTAGAATACAGTTCAACTCCATAACGAACATTCTGTTGTATTTCTAAAATCGGATTTTGTTGTACGAAAGATTCTGTGTTCGCGAAGCACGAAGGATATTTTTCTTTTAATATTTGTAGGTGGGAATTTATTAATTCGTTTTTTTCTTGTGAGAATGACTGACTCCCTTTGTGGTAAATATAGGTATTGTCGCATAGCAAGTGTCTGTATCCACCTTGTAAGCATCGATAAGAAAAGTCATTTTCTTCACCATAGCCTTTCCCAAATGTTTTTTCATCGAAAAAAACCAATATCGTCTATTGCTTCGCGCTTAATGTACATACAGAATCCATGTGCTGTAGGAATTTCCGGAAACAAGTTCATACTACATTTTTCAACGATTTCAGCATATTCATCTACAGTTATATTGGGAGGCAATACGTTTTCTGATAAGAAATCAGGTACAGATGCTAAAGTTGCATTGTTAGACAATGGGGTAACTGTTGCTACTGCTGATTTGCTATATGCACAATTCTGTATTTTAAGAAGCCAATTTTTTGTAACTTCTGTGTCGCTATTTAATAAAATAACATCATGTTGTGAATATTGCATACCAATATTCACTGTACCGACAAAACCTCGATTCTCTTTGTTATCTATTAATTTGATATTTAGAGCCTTATTGTTTTCTATAAAAGAATTCAATAAAGGCAAGATTCTTTTGTCCGTGCTTTTGTCATTGATAAGCAATAAGGTATGTTTGGTAAGATCTGTATACTCTACCACCGTTTCAATACATTTCTTGACAAAATCAAACGCATTATAAATAGGTACTACAATATCGACATCCATAGTTAAGATATATTTAAAGTGAAGTCTTACTACATTTAGAGTGAGCATAACGAGACAAAGGTATGAAGAAAAAATAGAAGTGCCAAAGATTGATATAAATCTAATGGATTTTCTTATCTTTGTCATTAACTTTTTAGCTTTCTGTGAATTATAGGCTCTATTTTGTTAAGTATTATATAACTCATTATTGAAGATGGAAGATGTTAAAAGTCAATATAGTGTAAGTGTTATTATTCCAGTCCATAATACAGCTCCATATCTGAAACGTTGTGTAGAATCAGTGCGTAATCAACTTTTGAAAGATATTGAGATTATTCTGGTTGATAATAAGTCGGAAGATGCATCGCCTGCTATGTGCGATGAATATGCTAGGATAGATTCTCGCATAAAAGTGCTTCACCTTTCGGAAGCTGGGCTTTCTATCGCTAGAAATGCAGGTATTAAAGTTGCAACGGCCCCATATGTAGGCTTTGTAGATAGTGATGACTATATTGATGAAAGAATGTATCAGGATTTACTATATGGCATGGAAACTTATCATGCAGATGTGTCCTATTGTAATTTTTGTTATGAGCATGAAGATGGACGAATAGAGCATATTTATCCAAATTCAGGGAATATGGTTGGACGTATTTCGAAAGAAGTTGTAGAAGATATTATATCTGAAAAGATTAGTAGCTCTTCATGCACGAAACTGTTTAAAAAGGATTTATTTGACTTTTTATTATTTCCTGAGGGAGTTTTCTGGGAAGATCATGCTATGATATATCAATTGATAGCACAGTGTAATAAAGTGGTATGGATTGATCGGGATTATTATTTTTATCTCCAAAGAGAAGGAAGTATTTGTCATACTGTTGATAAGGTTAAGCAATATCATTTTTTCTTAGCTGAATATCCAAGATTGGCATTCATAAAGAAAAATGATTTGTTTGTAGGAGAAGAAAGAGCAAGAGTTGTTCGTCAGATTGTACAAACTTGTTTTTGTCGTTTTACTGATTTTATGAAAGACGCCAAACTGATTAAGGATAAGGAAGAAATTAAGGATATGCGAACTAAAATGAAACTGTGGCTTGATTTCTCTTCTGATGAAATAGATCGATGGGTCTATAGGCGTGTAAGGAAGATCACATATATGTGGTTGATTTACTATTGGAAGCACTACCGCAAATGATATATAGCCGTTTTTGAATGTGAATATTCCGGTAAAGTATAAAATGCTATAGCCTTCCTGCTAGGAATTGCTATAGCATTTTTTATTTTGTTTCCTCTTTAAAAGCTCTAATTTGGAGAGAGGGTATATCAATTAAATAGAGTTCGTATTTTAAATTTGATATATCTAATAGGGAATAAGCGCACTTTTTTCCGCATACGGTCTGTTACATAATTAAGATCTATGATTTTTGCGTAATGTCTAGCTTTCTTATAATTTCCTTTACGTATGTAGGTGTCGTAATAATGATAATAGGACGCATTTACCGCTTCCCAATATTCTTTTGATGGAACTATATCAAATTTTTTAATATAAAATGTTGTTATATCAATAACAGACAAAGCGAATCTTTCCCGTTTCTGTAAGTCTTGTGAATGACTGGCGGATTCAGGTAAATCCCGATATACAGTGGTAGCTTCCGGGAAAAATTTTATTTTATAATGATATGCTATCCATAGCCACATCGGGTAATCTCCCATTAGCCAATTATGTTTCTCTGGTTTAATATCATTTGTATACTCCATCAGGACGTTTGTACGTATACAGGTTGTTAAGGTTGGGATACGATTGATAATTAGTAAGTCATTGAAATCATTAAACTCACGGCCAATTAAATTATCCTCCATTTTGCATTTACTTTGGTTGTACACATTACTACGGGTATAGACCATGGCATACTCAGGATGATTCTCTAAGAAATCTATTTGCTTTTGAAGTTTGAGAGGATCAATCCAATAGTCGTCTCCTTCACATAATGCTATATATTTTCCTTTGGCTTTCGGATAGCAGAAAGAGGCGAGTATTGTTCTAATTCCTTTTGAATATTGATTCTTTTCTTGTAAAATAGGTTTGATGATGTCAGGATAAATGGCTACGTATTCACGAATGATTTCTTGTGTTTTATCTGTAGATGCATCATCATGAACTAATACTTCAAAATGAAAGTTGGTTTTCTGTATCATAAAACCATCTAAACACTGCCTGATAAAATTCTCATGGTTGTATGTCAGGCAACAAATTGTGACTGTAATTGAGTTGTCCATTAAGCTAATCTTAGTTCTGCAAAACGATTAATCTCCATTTCTTGCTTATAGTCTTCAAATAATTTATGGCAATTGTACAGAGGTACATAACCTAATTCCTCTTTGGCATTACTAATATCCATTAAAAAACCACCTCCACATATTTTGTCGGGTCGGTAAATAACCGGAGAAGGATGAGAACTAGGAGAAAAGACATCAATAATAGTGAAAATTTGTTCTTCTATTGTGATAGGTATTCCTGTACCTACATTGTAAAATCCTGTTTCCTGTTGGACTTCAACTGCTTTACATAACATTTGGCTAAAATCATAAACATGCACCATGTCTTTTGCGTAATGTGGGTCCCCCCATATTTCTAATGGTTCTCCGTTTTGAGCTTTTTCTATCATTTGGTATATAGGTCGTTTTGTCTTTATTCCGTTAGGATAATAGTATGGATAAGGACTATAATTATATATGGTTGGAAGTCGGAATATGAATTTTTTCAAACCAAATTCCTGATAATAGTGCTTTAATAATTCTAGCATGGTATTTTTAGCTATAACATAAATGGCATGGTCGCCTGTATAGCTAAAATTAGGAGTAATATCTGGTTTGAGAATAACGTCATGTGGGTATAAAGAGACATCAAAAACTGTTTGTGTATAGAGAATACGGTCTACATGATTTTTACGACAATATTCCAATACATTAAATCCCCCTGTTATTATAGAGTCTATATACTTTTTAGGTTCATAAGTGTTCATATAAGAGGGTATTTGAGCAGACAAAAGCATCACTGCGAATACATTCTCTGTCGGTAATTGCTCAAAATCAGAGGCTTTTGTCAAATCAATGGAATAATACTCAATACCACGTTTGGTGAAGAAATCCGTTTTGCGACGACCGGAAGCAATCACTTCATACTCATCCTTATTAAAATATTCTAGTGCATATTTCAATAAATAAGAACCTACATTTCCAGTAGCGCCAAAAATAATTATTTTCTTTTTCATAACAGTAAGTTTATTATTCCAATATATGGTCAATTATATAATTCATTTCTTTTTCTTTGTATCGTTGGTCAATAGGGATAGGGTAGAGCCTTTCTGTGAACTCAGTCTCAATATCTTGTGCAGTAGTCCATTCAAAGACGCATTGCCAGTATTTAGGGATAAAAATCTTCTGAGATATCAGACTATGTCTAAGATTCACTTTATCATTCCAAAAAGGGTATGCCATTGGGACATCATCTGTGTCGGAAATGTTGAATTTTATTTTATTCAAGTTGTTCAAATGATGAGATAATATCATATAATTTTCTCGTCTTCTTTGAATTATTTGCTGATAATCTAAAGCCTTTAATATGTGCTCACTAAGGATAGACATACTATGTATTTCCATATTAGAGAAAGCACACTCGCTTTCTTTATAATCATTATAATACATTTCGGCAGTATGAACTAGTCTTCCTACTAAGTGTTTTGTGTGTAAATTCGGGACATACGGTGGGAATTTCTTGTCTAATGGATAATCTGTATATAGATATGCTCCGTCTGGTACTCCAAAAAATTTGCGTGCTGAATAAAAAGTGTCGGTATGCTTTACAGGAGAGGAAAAAAAGGCTTGGGCATTATCTACAATCAGATTTTTGTATTGTTTGGATAATGATAGGACAGTATTTTGCTTTAATCCAAAATAATTTGTATATAAGAGAGCTTCATCTTTATCCAAGACTTTATCAAATATAGGTTCCAACATTTCATTGATATGATAGAAATTATATTCAACACCTAATTTTTTATAGGCTCTAATAATACATCGCAGGTATAATATGGAATATTTATTTTTTTGTATTTTCTTGCAAGCAGTATATATTCCAAGCATTGGCGAGCTGTACTTAGCTTTATAGCATTTTTATGATAATGCTCACCTTCCCGAAACTCCAGTTCGAAATATCCTCCTATAGGTTTCATCTTAGAACAAATGAATCAAGTAATAGATTAACGTTTTGTTTTGAATTATTCATCAAAACATCAATGATTGACAGTCCTGGAACAAAGTCCTTGTTATGCATTTGGGTATACGGTTGTATTATTGTTTCGATGAAACTTAAAGTGATGTTATGTTCTTTGAATTCTTTTTTACTATATAACTCTTGTCCTCCAATGGCATTATAGTAAGTGTCTGCTCCTAATATATTGCAAATATTCAATACTTTGTCTTTTCCCTTTAACGTGTTATCTTTTTGTATGTTTGATGACATAATGATTTCCGTATCTATTGATAAATAACCAAGTATCTCGCGAAAGCTATTAGCTATAAAAAGTGGCAATTGTTTGTTGGGAAATGATATTATTTTTTCCATTAATGCCATTGTTTCTTCAAAATTGCTTGATTTAGAATAGTTTATATGGAGCGTTTTCATTAATTTTTTAAAATCATCTCCAATTTCTATTTCATTAAATAACTTATTAGGACTCGCACCTTTTAATACGATAGTGAACATTTGCTTTTCACCATTTATTAATAGATTATTTCGGCTGACCCATCCCCCTTTTATATAATTAACATCATCGTATACCACATATTTATCAACTGATTTTATTAATTGAAAGTAACCAATGTAAGGCATAAAGTAAGGTTGCATGATTCCTACGGTCATATTTTTTACTTTTTAATGATTACAGATATAATTTTTTCTATATTTTCTGGTGTTAATGCATGATGCATCGGCAAACAAATAACTTTATTAGCCATTTGAGTGGCGATAGGTAAGTTCTCCGGTCGTGCCGATTCTAGTCCTCTATAAGTAGAAAATGTACTGATGAGAGGATAGAAGTATCGTCTTCCCCATACATTTTGCTCTTTCATTTTAAAATAAAGTTCATCTCGTGTCATCCCATATTTTTCTTCGTCTACGAAAATTGGAAAGTAGGAATAGTTATGGCGTACATTGGGCATATCATCGAAGAAAGTTATACCAGTTATGTCTTGTAATGCTGTACGGTATTTGATAGCGACTTGATGACGAGCTTCAATTGCCTGGTCGACTGATTTTAGGTTGAGTAAACCGAATGCTGCACGTACCTCGTCCATTTTACTATTAATTCCCGGAGCGACAACTTCTGTTTCATTGGCAAAACCAAAGTTTTTCAAATAATCAATGCGTTTCTTCGTTTGTTCGTCATGTACGATCAATGCTCCTCCTTCTAAGGTATTATAGACTTTAGTTGCATGGAAACTTAAAGTAGACATATCTCCTGTCTTTAATATACTTTCCCCATTAACTTCGACGCCAAAGGCGTGGGCTGCATCATAAATAACTTTTAAACCATATTTATCTGCTATTTCTTGAATTCTTTCTGTATCACATGGCTTTCCATATACATGCACAGGCATAATAGCTGTTGTTCGTGGAGTGATGGCCGCTTCTATTTTTTCCGGATTAAGGTTACAGGTATTGGGATCTATATCTACAAAAACAGGTTTGATGCCGTTCCACCAGAGAGAATGAGTCGTTGCAACGAAACTGAAAGGAGTAGTAATCACTTCACCGGTTATACGCAATGCTTGTAAAGCTGTGATTAGAGGTAAAGTTCCGTTGGTAAATAAACAAAGATAAGGTACTTTTAGATAAGTAGCCAATTCTGTTTCAAGCTTTTTATGGAAACTACCGTTATTGGTTAGTATTTTACTTTCCCAGATTTCTTTTAAGGATGATGTGAAGTCATCTAGAGATGGTAATAAGGGGGAAGTTACATATATGGGTTTATCATTCATCTTTTATCTTTATTTATTCTATTCTTTAAGATGTAATGGACAAAGATAAATAGATTATAAAAGCTATCAAAACATATTATGTAACTTTAGTAACTATTTTTTTCTTATGATTGGTTGATTGTGTATCTTTGTACAGTTTAATTTTATCATTAATTTCAAAAATTAAGGTCATGCGACATGCTTTTTTACTGATTGCTCACAATGAATTTCAATTGTTGAAGGTACTGCTTTCTATGCTTGATGATAAAAGAAATGATATTTTTTTGCATATCGATAAAAAAGTGGATATAAAGTCACTAGATAAGGATTTATTTATACTGAAGCATGCCCGTCTTTTCTTACTGGAACATCGCCTCGATGTCAGATGGGGAGATATTAGTGTGGTAAAGGTTGAGATGTTAATGTTTGAAACGGCCAGAATGAAAGGTCCCTATGATTATTATCATTTATTGTCAGGAGTGGATTTACCCATAAAATCTCAGGATTATATCCATGAATTTTTTGAAAAGAATAAGGGGTATGAGTTTGTTGCTTACTCTCAAGGCGAGGCAAATCTGAAGGATCTTGAATGGAAAATGTCCAACTATCATTTATTTACTAGATATTATAAGATACCTCCTCGTTTTCGAAAAAAGTAGAAACGTTTTCGACAAAAGTTCCTGAATTTGCAGAAGAAGTATCATTACTGTCGTCCTTATGAAATCGATTTTAAAAAAGGTTCGAACTGGGTTAGTATATCTAATGATTTGGTGACAATTTTACTGGAAAAGAAGAAATTTATTTTAAAGCGTTTTAAGTATGTTTGTTGTGGTGATGAGATTTTTCTTCATTCCATTTTGTGGAATTCTCCCTTACGAGATAAAATATACAGAGTGAATCGAGATGCCGGTAATGGGATTCGTGCGATAGACTGGACTAGGGGAGACCCTTATGTGTGGAAAAAGGAAGATTTGTCATTGCTGCTTGAATCCGACGATTTATTTGCTAGAAAATTTAGTTCTGATGATATGGAGATTGTGATGAAAGTGAAGGAACTGTTTTCTTGAATATTACCTTATGAGTTTTTAGAGAATGAGAAGCCGCTAATAAATATATGAATTTTGAAATAAAATGAAGACAGAACAATTTCAAGGGCTTAAATTGCTATTTGTATTATCTATTGTTTTTATGCATGCCGGAATGCCAATTCTGGGTGAAGGGGCAGATTTATGTTCTTTCTTTTTTGTAATTTCCGGCTTCTTCTATAAAGGAGAAACTTGCGTGAGATATCGAGATTATATGTGGAACAAGATTTCTTCCATGTTGCCTTTGCAGTGGCTGTCTGTCATACTTGCTGTCGTCGTTCTTCATTTATCTGTACACTGGGATATAATACCCCATTTGTTATTGTTGCAATCGTATATACCGGAAAAAGGCTTTGAGTTTTTTAATTATAATGGTGTTGCTTGGTTCTTATCTTCTTTGATGTTTTGTTACGCTTTAAGTCCGGTAGTCTATAAAGTGATATTGAAAATAAAAGATAAAAAGCTCTTTTTGATATTACTGTTTTTTATAATTTGGGCTTTATGTAAATTTGTTAGTGGAGAGTACGCTACCTGGTTCATATATGTTTCACCTGTTTTTAGATTGGTAGAGTATAGCATAGGTGTCACATTGAGGCAGATTGCAAATAATAGTAATAGGATTTTCGTGAAGAATATATATGCTAATATTATTATAATTTGTGTTTATCTTTTGTTTTTAAGGTATCGTGTGTTTGGAAATACTTCAGCCATTTTACATTCGCTTTTTTATTTTTTATTTCTACCTGAATGTTGAAACTTGTTTAACCAGACTTTTCTCGTTGAAAGCCATTGTTTTTTTAGCTAAGTACTGTATTTATATTTATATGCTTCATTGTATCTTCTTGTCTTTATATTCTCATTGCGGGATATTGAAAGTACCTTTGGCTATACTCAGTGCTTTGTGTTTTGGAATGGTTTATGAGTATATTTATAATAAGGTACGTTGCCGGTAAAAAAAGGTATTAGTTGCCTTTGTTTAGGTAGGGAACACTGAATAAACTGAAAAATCCAGCTATATAGCGAAAATGTGTAGGGGCGACTATTCTGAGTCTTTTGAATGAAAATCTGATGTTTTGCTTTTCTGAATACACTACTTCTGGGGAACTATATCTATCTATACTAGATGGTTTGGTCAAGATGTGTCCAGAATACTATTGGGTGGCAATATTTCCCAGTTACAAGAACAAATAGTATTTTTAATTCCTCTTTTTCGATAATTGATATTAATAATTGTGGGAAACTTTCATCTATTAAGTGGTTTTTGTTGTATCTTTGCGACCTTAACTCATTTAATTATCAATAATGAAGGAATTTCTACAATTAATGCGACGCTTTTTGTGGCCCTATAAAAGGTTCATTGGATGGGCTGTCGTGCTGAACATCTTGTCTGCTGTCTTTAATGTGTTCTCATTTTCTTTGTTGATTCCAATCTTGAATATCTTATTCAAAACTGAAGAAAATCCAGAAGTCTATCACTATATGGAGTGGGGGACGGACAAGTTTGACGTAGTATTGAAAAATAACTTTTATTATTATGTAACGGATATGATTCAGGCTGGAGGACCTGGGCAAGTGTTGTTATTGTTAGGAATTGGATTAACAGTGATGACATTGTTGAAAACAGCCTGTTATTTTGCATCATCGGCAGTAATGATTCCGTTGCGTACAGGTGTGGTTCGTGATATTCGTATTACAGTTTATGCCAAAGTAATGCGTCTTCCATTAAGCTTCTTTTCCGAAGAGAGAAAGGGAGATATTATTGCGCGTATGAGTGGTGATGTTGGTGAGGTGGAGAACTCTATTACCAGTTCATTGGATATGCTGTTGAAGAATCCCATCATGATTCTTATTTATTTCACTACACTAATTATATTAAGTTGGCAACTGACTCTCTTCACGATATTGGTATTGCCCGGAATGGGATGGCTGATGGGTAAAGTGGGTAGGAAGCTGAAACGCCAGTCATTGGAAGCGCAATCGAAATGGAGTGATTCGATGTCCCAATTGGAGGAAACTTTAGGTGGTTTACGTATAATCAAAGCATTTATTGCAGAAGATCGTATGATTAATCGTTTTACGAAATGCAGTAACGAACTACGTGATGCTTCCAACAGAGTGGCTATGCGTCAAGTATTGGCACATCCGTTGAGTGAGTTTTTGGGGACGATTTTAATTGTGGCTGTACTGTGGTTCGGTGGATCGTTGATCTTATCTGAAGGTTCTACATTGAGTGCTTCCAAGTTTATCTATTATATGGTAATCTTATATAGCGTTATCAATCCGTTGAAAGATTTTGCTAAAGCCGGATATAATATTCCAAAGGGGTTAGCTTCAATGGAACGCGTGGATAAGATTCTAAAAGCTGAGAATAATATCAAAGAGATCGCTAATCCTAAACCCTTGAAAGGATTGAATGATAGGATTGAATTTAAAGATATCTCGTTTAGCTATGATGGTAAGAGGGAAGTCCTGAAACACGTTAATTTAACGGTGCCTAAGGGACAAACGATTGCGCTGGTTGGACAATCCGGTTCCGGAAAGTCTACGTTGGTAGATCTGTTACCCCGTTACCATGACGTGCAAGAAGGAACGATTACTATTGATGGTACAAGTATTAAAGACGTTCGTATTGCGGATTTGCGTACTTTGATTGGCAATGTGAATCAAGAGGCCATTTTGTTTAACGATACCTTCTTTAATAACATCGCTTTCGGGGTGGAAAATGCCACGATGGAACAAGTAGTAGAAGCTGCTAAAATAGCGAATGCACATGATTTTATTATGGAGAAACCAGAAGGATATAATACCAATATTGGCGATCGTGGTGGAAAACTATCCGGTGGTCAGCGGCAACGTATTAGTATTGCACGTGCTATATTGAAGAATCCACCTATTCTGATTTTGGATGAAGCGACTTCTGCTCTTGATACAGAGTCCGAACGTCTGGTGCAAGAAGCGTTAGAACGACTGATGAAAACACGTACTACAATTGCGATCGCTCACCGTCTATCAACTATTAAGAATGCAGATGAAATTTGTGTACTCTATGAAGGGGAGATTGTAGAGCGTGGTAGACATGAAGAGTTGATCGAATTAGACGGTTATTATAAGAGACTGCACGATATGCAGCAACTATAATTTTATTTTCGGCCAAAGTCTGCGGGAATTTCTCCCCATTCTTTGGTCTCCCATTTCATAATACGGGTAGTGTAAGTGTTTTCTTTAAGCCACTTTTCTGCCCGTTCTATCAATAGGAACAATTGTTCAGTTTCTTCTGTTCGGGGAAGTTTGGTTTTACATTTCTTCTGTCGTACCCAACTGATAGCATTTACGCTATCACTATAAATTGGCATATCAAATCCTTTTTGTTTTAATAAAGCCAGACCGTGTACGATTGCTAGAAATTCACCTATATTATTAGTTCCTTTCATTGGGCCAAAGTGAAAAATTTCCTGTCTGCTTGCTATGTGTACTCCACGATATTCCATAGGGCCAGGATTACCACTGCAAGCTGCATCAACAGCTAAGCTATTATCGATTACTGCAGCAGGTAAAATCTCTGGATTTTTCTTTTCGTTTTCAGATTTTTTCTTGGCATTCTTTCCGATATAAACGTATGGTGATGTTGCTATGGCATGTTCTGCCTCTTCTCTAGTATCAAATGATTTGTATTTTGCACCATCATACCCTTTTATTTGAAGCTGACATTCTGTCCAGGATGTATAAATCCCGGGTGTAACGCCTTCCCATACTACATAGTATTTCTGCTTACCCATAGATAATAATTGATCAATTCTGCACATTATTTCTGCGAAGGTACAAATATATTCTAAAATCGAACAAGTTGTAGAAGATACTTGTTATAAAAAGACAATAGTTTATGAATATCAGAATAAACCATATAAAGAAAGGAGCTATAATGGAAAGAACTTTTGGCGAAGCCGTGAAACATCGTCGGACTTACTATTCAATCACCAACCAATCACCTATTTCGGATGAAGAAATAGAGTGTATCGTTAATACAGCAGTACGAAATGTACCATCTGCTTTTAATTCTCAGACTACTCGCGTAGTACTATTGTTAGGTGAGTCGCATAAGAAATTATGGCAAATAGTAAAAGATACATTGAAGAAGATTGTACCGGAGGAAGCTTTTGTGAAAACGGAAGAGAAAATAGACCATTCGTTTGCTTGCGGATATGGCACAGTACTTTTCTTTGAAGATCAACTCATTGTAAAAGAGCTACAGAAGGCTTTTCCTGCTTATCAGGATAAATTCCCGGAATGGTCATTCCAGACTTCAGGGATGCATCAATTTGTTATCTGGACAATGCTCGAAGATGTTGGTTTGGGAGTATCCTTGCAACATTATAATCCGTTGATTGATGATGAAGTACGACGTACTTGGCATTTACCGGAACATTGGCATTTGATTGCGGAAATGCCATTCGGAACTCCTGTTCAAGGACCGGGTGAAAAAGAATATTTGCCATTGGAAGACCGGGTGAAGATTTTTAGATAAATATCTAAGAAATTGAGGTATTAAATGCTAGAAGGGTGTCAGGACTAAAATCTGTTATCATTTCGCTTCGTCATTCTTCGCTTCGTACTGGATAACAGATAAATTTGATTTATAATATAGTATAATATCAACTAATTATAGTATAGTACTTATCTTTATATTTCAGTTAAATAGTTGCGTGTATAATTGCGTAATCTCCTATATATAAAAGACAATAAACCGTTTGCTTGGTTGTTTTGAAGCTTCAGTTAATATCTTTTTGAGAGGATAAAGTATCGTTTTACGTACATGCTCCCATGGTTCCATGTACGTGATCCTTTGGGCTTTCGTACATCATCCGAATGGTTCACGTACGTGAAACGAGAATATATTCCTTGCGAAAGACACTAGTCGAGCCTTGTCTGTATGTTAAGGTTAGCAGTATTTGTTCTACTCTATGCCTTATCGGTTGAGGTAGCATTTCTAGCAATTTATAAAAAAACAAGTAATGTAATGGTTGCACATTATGGTTTTATGAGCAAACCCGATGTGAATGGAGTGGCAAACTCTCAACTTGACGTCTTTTAAATTGTATCTTATGACTCGGGAAATAATTATAGAATTATGTGTTTATGTGCTGGATATTAGATTGTTAACCGATTAAATAGCAAGATAAAAGTGACAATAGAGATGTCTTGAACTTTTATTGTCACTCTATTGTCATCTATTTATTATCATCAAATTGTTATTGATTATCAGAGGTTTAATGCCGGAAAGTGACAAATGACAATAAATAACCACTTTTTTTCTCTAAGCTCCAGAACTCAAATTTTTGGTTTTCATTCGTTTCGCGTTTTTGTTCGAGATATAAATTAATTGTTCTAAGTATGAGGCGTAAGTTTGTTTATCTTATACAACCGAAGAGTAATACACTCTATTTATAGACAAGTATCTATATAATCACTATATATTGAATAATAAAAAATAGCGAAAAGTGAGGCATAGCAAAGTCAAATCTTGTATCTCAGTTGAGAATTATTCATTATTCATTATCCATTATCCATTAAATGATTAATTTTGTGAGCAAAATTAGTCATTTATGGTTCGTATATTCCTGACCGGTTATATGGGTGCCGGTAAAACAACCTTAGGTAAAGCATTTGCCCGTAAGCTCAATATACCATTCATTGATTTGGATTGGTATATTGAAGAACGTTTTCATAAAACTGTAGGAGAGTTGTTCATAGAACGTGGTGAAGCTGGTTTCCGGGAGTTAGAAAGAAATATGCTTCATGAGGTAGCCGAGTTTGAGAATGTGGTTATTTCTACAGGAGGAGGTGCTCCTTGTTTTTTTGATAACATGGAGTTTATGAATCGAGCAGGAAAGACTGTTTTTCTGGATGTTCATCCGGATATTCTTTTTCGTCGTTTGCGTATTGCCAAACAACAACGTCCTATTCTTCAAGGAAAACAGGATGATGAACTGAAAGCGTTTATTATTCAGGCGCTTGAAAGAAGGTCCTCATTTTATACACAAGCTCAGTATATTTTCAATGCTGAAGAATTGGAAGATCGTCACCAAATTGAAGCTTCGGTGAAACGTTTGCAGGAATTGCTGGGATTATAGACTATAAGGGGATAACTAAGAACTATTTTGGGTTGTCCATGTCCTTTTTGGGTTCTCTTTTTTTGTTCATTCAGTCAATATTAGTAAATTGCACTCGCAATACGGCTTCATTGCTCGTTGTATGTTATTACTAACAAAGTGAGATAAAACTAATAATCATGAGAACTTTACAAGAGAGATTCGAGGAACTATCCGATCGGATAAAAATATCCGGGAAACCTGCGGCAGAATGGTTTCCTAAATATACAACTACTTCTTTGTTGAATGCTGAAAATTGGTGGGAAGCACTTGCCGTATGTGAGTATGCGCTAGATACCAAGGAGGATGAGAAACTGACTGAACATTTTTTTGAACTCATATTCAGTGCGTTCGATTGTAATGTAGAAGTTGACTTGAATGAGGAAGAATATGCTTTCTGGTGGGGGAAAGTGATGCAGGTGTGTGACCGGGTAGCAGAGTTTAGCGGAGCGGGATGGGCGCAGAAAGGTGCTCAGTATTCCGAAGCTCGTTATGGGGTACGTGATATGAAATATCTTTTTCCATATTATGAGAAAGCAGCTGCAATGGGTTGGGCGGAAGCGGAGGCTACCGTTGCTTATTGGTTTTATATGGGATTTTATTGCGATCAAGATCAGAAAGAGGGCGAACGTCGTTTTGCTGCTCTTTCTTCTCCCGAGGCTATCTACTGGGGAAAATATTATCATGCTTTTATAGAAGAATTTACCGGAAATAAGGAAAAGGCTTTGGATATGCGTCAGGAATTGCTTGGCGAACTCCCGGAAGGACATCGTTTGCGTGCGCATATATATGCTGCTTTGGGCGATATGCTCGATCGGGAAGAAGGGAATGTGGCAGAAGAAGCTGCTTACTTCGAGAAGTCTTTGGAAATAGTTCCTAATTTATATTCACTTAAAAACTTGGCAACCCTTTATTTCCGCTATCCAGAGCTTGGTAAGCCGAAAGAGTTAGCTTTTGAATTGTGGGAGAAAGCCTGGCATGCAGGTGTATGGTCTGCTGCTAATTTCCTGGGGTTTAATTATCAGGAAGAGGAGTGGCTGGATATGCCTAAAGCTATTGAGTGGCTGGAAAAAGGGATGCTTTATGGTGAGTCTTATAGCGCATACGAGTTAGCCTTGATTTATCTTTATAATGATGACTATAAGAACGTTGAACGTGGATTAATGTGCATGGAACGCTGTGTGGAGGATAATTATGTTGAGGGGTACGAGGGGCTTGCTAATGTTTATTTCAAAGGAGAACTGGTAAAACAAGATATTGCTCGTGCCAGTCAGTTATTGGAAAAAGCAGTGGCTTTGGGTTCTGGAAATGCAGCATATCGGCTTGGCTGGATGTATGAGCATGGATTCTTATCAGAAGAACCCGATTATATGAAAGCGATGACTAGTTATGAAAAGGCAGCTTCATTAGGGAATGCGGACGGGTATTGTCGTGCGGCACTTTATTTAGCTAATGGATATGCCGGTGTAAAAGATGCAGAGAAATCGAAGGAGTATTATGAAAAAGCAGCTGAGATGGGTGCTTGTTTTGCGTTGGTAGAACTTGCTTTTTTATATGAGAACGGTGACGGAGTAGAGAAAGATTATAAGAAAGCTTTTGAACTACTTCATAAAGCAGCTCAGGATGAATATCCTTATGCAATGTATCGAATCGGCCTTTATATGGAAAAAGGGGTTGTCAGTGAACCCCAGTTGGAGGAAGCCTTCAACTGGTATCAGAAAGCCGCGGAAGCTGGTGATGTGGACGCTATTTTTGCTTTGGGACGTTGCTATAAGAATGGTTTTGGTATTGACGAAAATATGGACAAAGCGTTGGAATGGTTTGCCAAAGGAGCAGAAAGAGAAGAGCCTCGTTGTCTTACAGAGTTAGGAATGGCTTATGAGAATGGTAGTGGCGTGGAAGAGAATCCTAACAAGGCGGTAGAATATATGAAGCAAGCAGCTGATATGGACTATGGTTATGCCCAATTTAAGATGGGAGATTATTTTCTCTTTGGTTACGGGCCATGTCTGGAAGATAATAAGCAAGCAGTAGAATGGTATGAAAAAGCTATTGCTAATGAAATACCTTTGGCTATGATTCGTATGGGTGAATACTATTTGTATGATTACGATAAACTGAATGAATCGGAAAAAGCTTTTGGCTATTTCAAAAAAGCTGCAGAATATGAATGGTATAGTGAAGGTATAGGTATCTGTTATGAGATGGGAATCGGTGTAGAAGATAATGAGGCAGAAGCCTTTAAGTATTATACACTTGCTGCAAATAATGGCAATGTTACGAGTATGTATCGTACCGGACTTTGCTATTACAATGGAGTAGGTGTAAAAGAGAATTATACAGAAGCTTACCGTTGGTTTAACGATGCAGTTGGAAATGAAAGTATACCTGCAACTTATTATTTGGGTAAAATGATGATGTATGGTGAGGGATGTACTCCTGATCCTGTTACGGGTATTCAATGGCTGCAAAAAGCAGCAGAAAATGGCAGTGATAAAGCGCAGTTTGAATTGGGCAATGCCTATCTGATGGGAAATGGTGTGGAAGAAAATGATGGGATTGCGATGGAATGGTTTGAGAAAGCTGCAGAGAATGGCAACGAGAAAGCGCTGAAAATCACAGGAAGAAGAAAATAACGAAAAGAATGGAGAAGGAAGATAATAATCTGTTTCAGGTCAATCTTAAAGGAATGATTGCCCTGTTGTCGGAACACATTTATAGTAATCCAAATACATTTGTCCGCGAGCTGCTACAAAATTGTGTGGATGCTATCAAGGTGTTACGTAATATCGACGAGGGTTATAATGGTCGTATTGATGTATTTCTCAATGAAGACGGAACTACCGTGTTTCAAGATAATGGCATCGGACTAAAAGAAGAAGAGGTTTATCGTTTCCTTACTGTGATTGGTGAAAGCTCGAAACGGGATACACCTGATGCAGATGATTTTATTGGGAGATTTGGTATTGGTTTGCTATCATGCTTTGTTGTAACAAACGAAATTAAAGTAGAGAGCCAATCGGCTATGGGCGGACAACCTGTCTGTTGGTGTGGTAAGGTAGACGGTACATATCAGATGACTTTTCCTGATGAAGAATTAGCCATAGGATCACGTGTCATTTTACATCCGAAAAATGAATGGACTCACCTCTTTGATTATGAAAGTTTTAAGAAGATATTAACCAATTATGGTGAAATATTGCCTTATCCTATTTATTTGCATCATCAGGGAGAGGAAGAATTGATAAATACGCCATGCCCGATATGGTTGAATCCGAAAGTAACTCGTAAAGAACTGCTTGATCATGGTGCAAAAGTCTTTCACTCATCTGCTTTAGATGTGTTTCGTATACATACTGAAAGCGGGAAAGTGGATGGAGTATTATATGTCTTACCTTTTCGAACTCAGTTTTCCGTACGCAATTCTCATAAAGTATATCTAAAGCGAATGTTATTGAGCGAAGATGACTGTAATCTTCTTCCATCATGGGCATTCTTCATTCGTTGTCTAGTTAATGCAGATGGTCTATTGTCTACAGCGTCAAGAGAATCTTTTGTGAGCAATGACTTATTGAAAGATGCCCGGAAGGAGATTGGAATAGCTATTAAAGATTATTTGCGTGGATTGATTCAAAATGACCGTCCTATGTTTAATAAGATGCTGGAAGTTCATCATTTCCATATTAAAGCAATTGCGTCGGAAGATAATGAAATGCTTCGTTTGTTTATGGATTATCTTCCTTTTGAGACGAATAGGGGAATGCGTAGCTTTGGAAATATCCGTTCGGTAAATAATGTGATCTGCTATACACGAAATTTGGAAGATTTCCGGCAGGTGCGACGAATAGCAGGAGCACAAGGATGGCTGGTTGTAAATGCAGCTTATACTTTTGATGAAACTTTACTGAAAAAATATGTTCGTCTAAATCCGGAACTAACATTGGATGAGATTTCTCCTTCTCGTTTATTGGAACAGTTTGGTGAGGTAGCACCGAATAAAGAATATCGGTCATTCGAAGCTAAGGCAAATGAATTGTTGAAACGCTTTGGCTGTATCTGTTGCTTGAAACATTTCACTCCCGTAGATACTCCGGTTATATTTGTTGCCGAAGAGAAAGAAAGTACAACTAAATCTGCTAACAACCCTCTGATGGCTGTTTTAGGCACTGTTAATTCGGGAAAACAGCTTCCACCGACTTTAACCTTTAATGCTGATAATGAGATGGTGCAGACATTGTTGAAAATACAGGATGATAATAAGCTGTTCCAGCATGTAGTACATATATTATATGTGCAATCGCTCCTTCAAGGTAAATATACAGTGAACAGTGAGGAAATGGAACTTTTTAACCATTCGCTATGTGAACTGATGACTGCAAAAATGAATGATTTTATAAACTTTTTGAATTAAATGACCGATGAGATATACACTTGAAATACAGAAATTGTTGTTGCAGACACAAAACCAAAATTTACATCCGCGTGAGAAAGCTAGTTTGCTGAAGGAAGCCATTCGGATTGCCGATGAGAATGAAGATGTGTCATGGGCAGTAGAAATGCGTTTGGATTTGATTTACGAGTTGAATCTCCTTTCTGCTGACGCAGAAGAAATTGCTGTTTTTTCGAAGATACTGGATGATTATGAGAGTCATAAAGATCAGATAAATGAGGATGATCTGCTTTGGAAATATAAATGGATCTGGGCTTGTACATTTGACTTGCCGGATATCCCTATGGAGCAGATAAAAGCAGTAGGAGCAGATTATAAGACTCGCATTCAAAGAAATGGTTATTCATTACGGAGTTATTATCACCGGTGGTCAGTGGAATATACCCGAATGCGTCAATATGATCTGGCTAAAGAATATATAGATAAAATGTTGGCAGAAAAGATAGATGATCAGTCTTGTGAGGCTTGTGAATTGAACTTCATGTTGGACTATTATCTTGAGACGGGACAGTTTGATGAGGCTTATAATCGGGCACAACCATTGATAAGCAAACAGACATCCTGTTATGAAGCCAATTTGCGCGCATACCTGAAACTAGCTTATTATGCACAAAAAGCAGGAAAACCAGAGATTGCTGCCGATATGTGTACGCGTGCTGAAGAAGGATTGGTTGGCCGAGAGAAGGATGAATATATGTTACTTTATCTGGGTTTGTTTATTGCCTATTACTTCATGATAGATTCCAAAAGAGGATGGGAATACGCCGAACGTTGTATTGGTTGGAGTTTGCAAACCAATCAATTGAAGAAATATCGGTTTTCGTGTGATATGGTAGAAGCCTTAAAATACGAATCTCGTCCGCAAGTTAGCTTGAATCTACCAGAAGAGTTTCCATTGTATTGCCCGGAAGGGGTGTATAATGTGAAAGAATTGAGGGATTATTTTTATAGTCAGGCTGAAGATTTAGCACTCCGGTATGATGCCCGTAATGCAAACAATGGATATATGGACCGATTGAAAGAAATAATATTCAATTAATTGGCAACCTGTAGATAAATCTGTATTTTTGTCGACTAATTATTTACTAAAAACACTGAATAACAGAAAAATGAGAAAGTGGCGTATTGAAGATTCTGAAGAACTCTACAACATTACAGGTTGGGGTACCTCGTACTTTAGTATTAATGACAATGGTCATGTCGTTGTTACACCGCGTAAAGATGGAGTGGCCGTCGATCTGAAAGAATTGGTCGATGAACTGCAGTTGCGTGATGTAACCACCCCTATGCTGGTGCGTTTTCCGGATATATTGGACAACCGTATTGAAAAGATGTCTTCCTGCTTTAAACAAGCAGCAGAAGAATACGGTTATAAAGCCGAGAACTTTATTATCTATCCGATTAAAGTAAATCAGATGCGCCCCGTGGTAGAGGAAATCATTAGTCACGGTAAGAAATTCAATCTCGGATTGGAAGCTGGTTCTAAGCCGGAACTACATGCTGTAATTGCTGTTAATACGGATTCTGACTCATTGATTGTTTGCAACGGTTATAAAGACGAGAGCTATATTGAGTTAGCTTTACTTGCTCAGAAGATGGGAAAACGAATCTTCTTGGTGGTGGAGAAAATGAATGAATTAAAGTTGATTGCTAAGATGGCGAAACAGCTGAATGTTCAACCCAATATAGGCATTCGTATTAAACTGGCTTCTTCCGGCAGTGGAAAATGGGAAGAATCCGGAGGGGATGCCAGCAAATTCGGATTAACTTCCAGTGAGCTTCTTGAAGCACTCGACTATATGGAAAGTAAAGGACTGAAAGATTGTCTTAAACTGATTCATTTTCATATTGGTAGCCAGATCACTAAGATTCGTCGTATCAAAACTGCTTTACGTGAAGCATCTCAATTCTATGTACAACTTCATGCAATGGGCTTTAAGGTAGAATTTGTGGATATTGGCGGTGGACTTGGAGTTGATTATGATGGCACTCGTTCTTCTGATAACGGTGGTAGTGTAAATTATTCCATTCAGGAATATGTGAATGACTCTATTTCTACCTTGGTAGATGTCAGCGATAAAAATGGTATCCCACATCCGAATATAATTACTGAGAGTGGACGCGCATTGACTGCTCATCACTCTGTGCTTATCTTTGAGGTGTTGGAAACTGCCACTTTACCTGAATGGGACGATGAAGAAGTGATTACTGAAGATGCTCATGAATTGGTGCAAGAATTGTATAGCATCTGGGATACATTGAATCAAAATAAAATGTTGGAAGCATGGCATGACGCTCAGCAAATTCGAGAGGAAGCACTTGACTTGTTCAGTCATGGAATTGTGGATCTAAAAACACGTGCGCAAATTGAACGTTTGTATTGGTCCATTACACGAGAGATCAACCAGATTGCCGAAGGTTTAAAACATGCACCCGACGAATTTCGTGGATTGTCTAAGTTGTTGGCTGATAAATATTTCTGTAACTTCTCCTTGTTCCAGTCACTTCCTGACTCTTGGGCAATTGATCAGATATTCCCGATCATGCCGATTCAGCGGTTGGATGAGAAACCGGATCGCTCGGCTACATTGCAAGATATAACTTGTGACTCTGATGGTAAGATCGCTAATTTTATTTCTACCCGGAATGTGGCGCATTATATGCCGGTTCATAGTCTGAAGAAGTCGGAGCCTTATTATGTTGCTGTTTTTTTAGTCGGAGCTTATCAGGAGATTTTGGGAGATATGCACAATTTGTTTGGTGATACGAATGCAGTGCATGTTTCTGTGAATGAAAAGGGATATAATATCGAACAGATAATTGATGGAGAAACTGTGGCAGAAGTTTTGGACTATGTACAATATAATCCGAAGAAGTTGGTTCGTACTCTTGAAACATGGGTTACAAAATCAGTAAAAGAAGGACGAATTTCTTTGGAAGAGGGAAAAGAGTTTCTTTCTAATTATCGTTCGGGACTTTATGGTTATACTTATTTGGAATAGGGATAATAGAAAATGAGAGAAAAACTAACAATCATTAAAGTGGGTGGCAAAATTGTAGAGGAGGAAGCCACCCTTCGTCAGTTGTTGGACGATTTTGTCGGCGTTGAGGGGCACAAAGTATTGGTTCATGGTGGAGGACGTTCGGCTACGAAGATTGCCACGCTACTGGGAATTGAGAGTAAAATGGTAAATGGTCGCCGAATCACAGATGAGGAAACACTCAAAGTGGTGACAATGGTATATGGCGGATTGGTAAATAAGAATATTGTAGCAGGTCTGCAAGCTCGTGGTGTCAATGCTCTTGGATTGACCGGAGCGGATATGAACGTGATCCGTTCGGTAAAACGTCCCATAAAAGATGTTGATTATGGCTTTGTGGGCGACGTTGAGAAGGTAGATGCTTCTTTATTATCAGATTTAATTCATAAGGGGGTAGTTCCTGTGATGGCACCACTAACGCATGATGGTCAAGGTAATATGTTGAATACCAATGCAGACACGATTGCCGGAGAAACAGCTAAATCCTTATCAACTTTGTTTGATGTGACATTGGTTTATTGTTTTGAGAAAAAAGGAGTGCTGCGTGACGAGAATGATGATGATAGTGTGATTCCACAGATTACTCGTGGAGAATTTGAACAATACGTTGCTGATGGGGTTATCCAAGGTGGTATGATTCCTAAGTTAGAGAACTCTTTTGAGGCAATTAATGCAGGGGTGTCAGAAGTGATAATCACCTTAGCATCAGCGATTAGTGAAAACGGAGGAACCAGGATCAAAAAATAATTCAAAAAAAAGTAGTGGGTGACTGTAACTTTTCGAATCCTAGCCCGTCATTATTATAGAGATGCAAGAAATCAGCTTCCGAAACGATATTTTGCCGTTGAAGGATAAACTCTTTCGATTGGCTCTCAGAATAACTCTGGATAGGGCAGAAGCCGAAGATATCGTTCAGGACACCATGATAAGAGTGTGGAACAAGCGTGATGAGTGGTCTCAGTTTGAATCGGTTGAAGCCTATTGCCTGATAGTGGCAAAGAACTTGGCAATAGACCGTAGTCAAAAGAGAGAAGCTCAGAATGTTGGACTCACCCCGGAGATGGAGGAAGAACCTGATGCAAACGGTCCGTATGATCAGTTGGTTCATGATGAGAAAATGAACATTATAAATCGACTGGTAAACGAACTTCCCGAAAAACAGCGGCTTATCATGCAACTGAGGGATATTGAAGGTGAAAGCTATAAAAAAATAGCAATCTTACTGAATCTGACTGAAGAACAGGTAAAAGTAAACCTTTTCAGAGCCAGACAAAAGGTAAAACAAAGATATTTAGAAATTGACGAATATGGATTATAAGAATATAGAACAGCTTTTAGAGCGATATTGGCAATGCGAAACTTCCTTAGAAGAAGAATCTCAATTGCGTGACTTCTTTTCAAAAGGAGAAGTTCCTGCTCATTTGCTTCGCTATAAGAACTTGTTTGTTTATCAGCAGGTTCAGCAGGAAGAAGGGCTGGGCGAAGACTTTGATGCACGTATTCTGTCACAAGTGGAAACTCCGGTAGTGAAGGCTAAACGCTTGACGTTAGTTAGTCGTTTTGTTCCACTATTTAAGGCTGCTGCTGTGGTTGCAATCATTCTTTCTTTAGGAAATGTGGCACAGCATTCATTCTCCGGTGATGATGGTAGAGTGTTGGCAACGGATACCATTGGTAAACAAGTAACTGCTCCTTCAGTCGCATTTTCAAATGATGCGAAAGCAGATCAGGTATTGGCTGATAGCCTTGCTAAGATCAATAAGGTGAAAGTTATGCAAGAATAGACATTTTCATTTGCTTTAACATATAATATAGTTAGTGTGCTTAATTAAAACAAAAACGAAAGCGAAACTGTGAAGTTTTCAATTCTCTCAAATTTTTATAATAAAACTAACTAAATAAATGGGCTACCGCGTGATGCAGTAGCCCTTTTTAGTTTCATGTTCTTAGTCGAGCTTATGTAGCTTTTTCTGAGGACCGTTTACTTCTTGTGGGTTACCTTTGTAGGAAAGGCTACCTCCACCGGTAAACTGTGCGGATAGTTTTTCACTTACATTGCAACTTATATCTCCAGAACCAGTGACACTTGATGATACATCCTTGGCTTGTAGTTCTAAAGCGTTTATATTTCCTGAACCAACAATCCTGAAGTCTGCATTATCAGTTTTGCCGTTAAATAGTATGTTTCCTGAACCCGTTATATGAGCGGAACATATTTGGCTTTGAATCTGTTGAAACCTGATATCACCGGATCCATTAATAAAGATTGCCGTTTTCTGACAGACAATTTTCTGTCCTTGTATGTTTCCGGAGCCATTGATATTTACTTCTACATTTTTTTTCGTTTGTATGCCATTGGTAAGCTGTATATTTCCCGAACCATTGATTTCCATACTATTCAGCTCGGGGGAAGAAACTCTGATTTCTAATGTTCCCCTATCTCTTATATTGATATTATTGGGATACTTTATAAATAAGGTGTTATTATCAACATAGATTTTCAGTATTGAGATTATATTGTCAGAACCGTAAATTTCGAAATGGGTATTTGCATCTTGTTGATAGATAATATCTGCACTCCCCGACAGCTTAATTGCGTTAAACGGACTGATTTCTACATCTTTTGTTATGTAGTTACCACTACCTGTTATGTATTGACCTTGTGAACAGGAGATTGATATGAATACTAAAAACATACCGGTTAATACTGTTGTTAATGTACTTACTTTCATAATAATGATTTTGATGTTATATTATTAAGACGGTTCATACTTCAATAAAGTTGCATTTTAGATAAAGTTTTTTAGATGGAAAATAAATGGTTAATAGTCATTAGAACTACCCCATAATAATTACAAAGATAAATGTTTGGGTCTTTTCATAGAATATATGGCCTTTGTCTATTTTCAGAATGTTGGACGTACTTAGATTGGTTAGTATGTGTATTGGTAAGATTGTCTTTCAATTCGTTTGCTTAGTTCTTCACCGAAGAGAATGAATGAAAGGTCTGTTTATGGTGTTTTTTTAAGGATGGAGACTTTCGAGAGCTTTTTTATCAACTCCCATTTTTATTTGTTATTTTTGCATCGTTGTTCAGAGATTTATGATGGAGACGATTATAGAAGATGATGAATTGGGTGTCTTAGTGATACGTGCTAATCCACGTGCTAGAAGCTTGGTGTTCCGTACAAAAAGTGATGCTATTTATGTTTCGGTTCCTCCCGGTACGGCAATAAAGGAAGTCAAACATGCCATTGAAAACTTACGCAGCAAACTGTGGGTCTCTCGCCAAAAGTTAAAGCGTCTGTTAATAGATTTAAATTATCGTATCGATGCCGAGTATTTCAAACTCTCTTTGATTACTGGTGAGAAAGAACAGTTTATGGCTAATTCTAAACTAGGATTTATGCAGATTGTTTGTCCACCGCAAGCAGTTTTTGCAGATGAAGGGTTGCAGAATTGGTTGCGCAAAGTGATTGAAGAATCATTAAGAAAAAACGCGAAAGTAATTCTTCCTTCTCGTTTAGAGCATTTATCTAAACAAAGCGGCTTGCCTTATAAGAGTGTGAAGATAAACTCAAGCCAAGGGCGATGGGGAAGTTGCTCGGCACGAAAGGATATTAATCTGTCATACTATCTAGTTTTATTGCCTTCTCATTTGATTGATTATGTGCTTTTGCATGAATTGTGTCATACACGTGAAATGAACCATAGCGAACGTTTCTGGGAATTACTGAATCGATTTACTAATGGTAATGCAATGGCTTTGAGGAATGAACTTAGAGGATATCGGACATGTATATAAATACTCAAACGCAGTAGCTACAGGTCATTCATCAGAATGAAACCACGAGAAGAATATAGGGATAGAAATTAGACATAACTCAATGAATGACAAATATTTGTATTAGCTTTGTGATTAAATAGATATAAGAACGTATGAAGTGCTCATAAAGCATTTACTAAAACGAACCTAGGGGGAGTTAAATACCTTACAGGAGCTTATTAAGCGCCATGTGTCGTGGTGCGATATGATTATATTACTATGGTAGTTATGCCCGTGGCGGTTGTGTTTTATGGGATGAGAAAATTGAGTTTGGTGTACATACCTCATACCAGAGCGACTTAGATATTATGGTGATTATTTCAAAGCCAAACGTAAAACATGTAGAAGATAGACTGAGAGATAAAGTTACGCCCAAATATCACAATGCTTTTGCACATCGTCGTCACGCTTCTCCCCAATTTATTGTAGAGAATGCTGGTACACTTAATAAAGCCCTCGAACTAGTCAGTATTCAAGAGAATTGGCAGTAGTATTTCCTTTGAATACCGATTTTGAAAAGCGATGTTTTGCTTTGCTTTATCGTGCATAGATTGAGACCCGTTACAACAAAGGTTTTGTTGTAAACAAAGAGGAATACTCTTATATGCTTGAACGAATCGAAATACTCAAAAAGATAACATTCCGTATTTGTACTGAAAAAATAGACTCATATGATGAGTGAATAGCACAGGAAGAAGCTTAGCTAATCTGAGTTTTGATATACATATATATTGATCGTGTGAATCCATTCCTATCTTTATTTAGATAATTGCTTAATTCCATCTTCCTCTTTCTCAAATCGATAAGTACCTCCATTTTCACTAAGATCGAATATTGAAACCAGTTCTGTTTGATTGTCTACAATCATCAAAGCACTTTGTTCGGTAAAACGGTCCACTTCAACTGTATAAGGCTCGTCCGTTATTGATTTGCATGATATTAAACTATCATTGATAAACAAAGAAATAGAATCACCCGCGAATCCTTTCACTAAGCTGATTGAATAAGTTTCAATGAAATGACGTTCACCCTCTTTCTTTTGTTGGAGTCTCATACTCATATAAATGAAGATAACAACGACAAAGATGACAGCAAAAGCCAAGATCCCGTTACCTATCATAAATTGCTTATTAGTGTTTAAATGATGTGCCATAACTGCTGTTTTTTATAATTGCGGCGTAAAGATACGAAGTTCGTATAGTTAATTCATACTTTTTTTCTTTAATGTTTTGTAGTCGAACATATTATTTATATCTTTGCAACCGGAAACGGATGAAAGGTGGAGGGGCAATTAAGCTCCTTTTTTTGTTCTTAATAGCGAATAAATGATAGAAAAGAAAACTGTTTGTCAGATTGTTGATGAGTGGCTGAAAGGAAAAGACTACTTTTTAGTAGAGGTAACTGTAAGCCTGATGACAAGATCGTGGTCGAAATCGACCATGCAGAAGGTGTTTGGATTGAAGATTGTGTAGAGCTTAGCCGCTTTATCGAATCGAAACTGAACCGTGAAGAGGAAGATTATGAACTGGAAGTAGGTTCAGCCGGTATCGGACAACCTTTTAAAGTTCTGCAACAGTATTACATTCACATCGGGCAAGAAGTGGAAGTAATGACAAAAGACGGACGTAAACTTTCCGGCATACTGAAAGATGCCGATGAAGAAAAATTTACGGTAACCGTACAGAAGAAAGTAAAACTGGAAGGAACAAAACGTCCGAAATTGGTAGAAGAGGATGAAACCTTCACTTATGAGCAAATAAAATATACTAAATACTTAATTAGCTTTAAATAGTTATGGCCAAAAAAGAAGAAACAATCAGCTTGATTGATACATTTTCGGAATTTAAAGAACTGAAGAATATTGATAGAACCACGATGGTCAGCGTCCTTGAAGAGTCGTTCCGTAGTGTGATCGCGAAAATGTTTGGCACCGATGAGAATTACGACGTGATCGTGAACCCTGACAAGGGGGATTTTGAGATATGGCGTAACCGTGAAGTTGTGGCCGATGAAGACCTGACAAACCCAAATATGCAGATTTCTCTGACTGAAGCACAGAAAATTGATGCTTCTTATGAAGTGGGTGAGGAGGTAACTGACGAAGTTATCTTTGCTAAATTCGGTCGTCGTGCTATTCTGAATCTCCGCCAGACATTGGCTTCTAAGATTCTGGAGCTAGAGAAAGACAGTATTTATAACAAATATATTGATAAAGTTGGTACTATCATCAATGCAGAAGTTTATCAGATCTGGAAAAAAGAAATGTTGCTTCTTGACGATGAAGGAAACGAACTGCTGTTACCTAAAACTGAACAAATCCCGAGTGATTTTTATCGTAAAGGAGAAACAGCCCGTGCAGTAGTTGCCCGCGTAGACAACAAGAACAATAATCCGAAGATTATCTTGTCACGTACTTCTCCCGTTTTCTTGCAGCGTCTGTTTGAAATGGAGGTGCCCGAAATCAATGATGGTTTGATTACTATCAAGAAGATTGCCCGCATACCTGGTGAACGTGCCAAGATTGCGGTAGAATCTTACGATGACAGAATCGATCCCGTAGGAGCCTGCGTAGGTGTAAAGGGTAGTCGTATTCATGGCATTGTTCGTGAACTTCGCAATGAAAATATCGATGTAATTAACTATACTTCGAATATCTCATTGTTTATTCAGCGTGCTTTAAGCCCGGCAAAAATCTCTTCTATTCGACTGAATGAGGAGGAGAAAAAAGCAGAAGTATTTCTTAAGCCGGAAGAGGTATCGTTGGCTATTGGTAAAGGCGGTTTGAATATCAAACTGGCCAGTATGTTAACTGAGTACACTATCGATGTGTTCCGTGAGTTAGATGAAAATGTGCAGGATGAAGATATCTATCTGGATGAGTTTAGAGATGAAATCGACGGATGGGTGATCGATGCAATTAAAGCGATCGGTATTGATACAGCGAAGGCCGTATTGAATGCACCTCGCGAAATGTTGATTGAAAAAACGGACTTGGAAGAAGAGACGGTGGACGAGGTAATACGCATTTTGAAATCGGAGTTTGAAGAAGAAGAACCAGTGCAAGAGTAATTTTATGAATTATTCCAATTGAGAATTCTTCGCTCCATTTATTCATTAAATTTATAATATGACGATAAGGTTAAACAAAGTTACAAGAGATTTGAATGTAGGAATCGCGACGGTAGTTGAGTTTCTGCAGAAAAAAGGGTATACCGTTGAGGCGAATCCTAATACAAAGATTAGCGAGGAGCAATACGCTATACTCGTGAAGGAGTTTAGTACAGATAAGAACCTTAGACTTGAATCGGAGCGTTTCATTCAGGAACGTCAGAATAAGGATCGTAATAAGGCGTCGGTATCGATTGACGGCTTTGAAAAGCATCAGGAGAAACCGAAGTCGGAAGATGTGATCAAGACAGTCGTACCTGAGGATGCACGTCCGAAGTTTAAACCTGTCGGAAAAATTGATTTAAATAATTTAAGCGGTCGGAAGGTAGAAAAAGAGCCGGAAAAGAAGGTCGAACCTAAGAGAGTGGAACAACCTAAGGTGGTAGAACAATCTGTAGTGGAACCTAAAGTGGTAGAGCAGCCTGTAGGAAAGCCTGAAGTAAAAAAGGAGGAACTGAAGGTAGAAGTTATACCAACTCCCATTGAACCGGTGGTTGTACCAGAACCTGTAGTGGAAACGAAACCGGCAGAAGTTGAAGAGAAGAAAGTTGTGGAAGAAGTAAAAAAAGATGAGCCGAAGGTTGAAGTTGCACCTGTGAAGGCGGAGGAACGTAAAGAAGAAAAAGCGGTCGAAGTAGTTCCGGTGAAAGAAGAGCAATCTGAAACAGAAGCTCCGAGAGAAGATGAAGTTTTCAAGATTCGCCAACCGGAACTGGGTGCGAAGATTAATGTAATCGGTCAGATTGACTTGGCTGCATTAAATCAGTCTACTCGTCCTAAGAAGAAATCGAAGGAAGAAAAACGTCGCGAACGGGAGGAGAAAGAGAAGATCCGTCAGGATCAGAAGAAGTTGATGAAGGAAGCTATCATCAAGGAAATTCGTAAAGATGATAATAAACCACAATCGAAAGGGGTTGGAGGTTCAAAAGATAATGCAGAGAACTCAGCAAATAAGAAGAAACGGAATCGTATCAACAAGGAAAAGATTGATGTAAATAACGTAGCTACTTCTAATTTTGCAAGTCCGCGACCAAACACCCAGGGTGGCCGAGGAAATAATGGAGGTAATGCAAATGCCCAAGGCAATAACAAGAAGAACAATAATAAAGAGCGCTTCAAGAAGCCGGTCATCAAGCAGGAGGTTAGCGAAGAAGATGTAGCAAAACAGGTAAAAGAAACACTGGCTCGTCTGACAACCAAAGGTAAGAATAAGGCCGCTAAGTACCGAAAAGAAAAACGTGAAATGGTTTCCAACCGTATGCAAGAGTTGGAAGATCAGGAAATGGCAGAAAGCAAGGTATTGAAGCTGACCGAATTCGTTACTGCTAATGAGTTGGCAACGATGATGGACATCTCTGTGAACCAGGTTATTGCTACTTGTATGAGTATTGGTATGATGGTTTCTATTAACCAACGCCTGGACGCAGAAACTATTAATCTTGTAGCAGAAGAATTTGGTTTCAAGACTGAATACATCAGTGCGGAAGTTGCACAAGCTGTTGTAGAAGAAGAAGATGCACCGGAAGATTTGTTGCCACGTGCTCCGATTGTGACAGTGATGGGGCACGTAGACCATGGTAAGACTTCATTGCTTGACTATATCCGTAAAGCGAATGTAATTGCCGGTGAAGCCGGAGGTATTACACAGCATATCGGTGCATATAATGTGAAATTAGAAGACGGACGCCGTATCACGTTTCTGGATACTCCGGGGCACGAGGCATTTACTGCAATGCGGGCACGTGGTGCCAAAGTAACGGATATTGCAATCATCATTGTAGCTGCTGACGATAATGTGATGCCACAAACCAAAGAGGCAATCAATCATGCGATGGCTGCAGGTGTACCTATTGTATTTGCGATCAATAAGGTTGATAAACCTACTGCAAATCCGGATAAGATTAAAGAAGAACTGGCTGCTATGAACTACCTTGTGGAAGAATGGGGGGTAAATACCAGTCTCAGGATATCTCAGCCAAGAAAGGTATGGGCGTGGAAGATCTGATGGAGAAAGTATTGCTGGAAGCTGAAATGCTTGATTTGAAGGCAAACCCGAACCGTAATGCTACAGGTTCTATCATCGAATCTTCATTGGATAAGGGACGTGGTTATGTAGCTACAGTATTGGTATCCAACGGTACATTGAAAGTCGGTGATATCGTATTGGCAGGAACTAGCTACGGTCGTGTGAAGGCAATGTTCAACGAGCGTAATCAGCGTATTAAAGAGGCAGGACCTTCTGAACCAGCATTGATTTTGGGATTAAACGGTGCTCCTGCAGCTGGTGATACATTCCATGTAGTTAATACTGACCAGGAAGCTCGTGAAATTACGAATAAGCGTGAACAATTGGCACGTGAACAAGGATTGCGTACACAAAAGATTCTTACTTTGGATGAATTGGGGCGTCGTATTGCTCTGGGTAACTTCCAGGAATTGAATATCATCGTTAAGGGTGACGTGGACGGTTCAGTGGAAGCATTGAGCGATTCATTGATTAAACTGTCTACCGAACAGATCCAAGTAAATGTAATCCATAAGGGTGTAGGAGCAATCTCCGAATCGGATGTATCATTAGCTGCTGCTTCAGATGCGATTATTGTCGGATTCCAGGTACGTCCTTCAGGTGCTGCAGCTAAGATGGCTGAACAGGAAGGTGTTGATATCCGTAAGTATTCTGTCATCTACGATGCAATCGAAGAAGTGAAGTCGGCTATGGAAGGTATGTTAGCTCCGGAATTGAGAGAACAGATAACTGCTACGATCGAAATCCGCGAGGTGTTCAATATCACGAAAGTGGGATTGGTTGCCGGTGCGATGGTGAAGACCGGAAAGGTGAAGAGAAGCGACAAGGCTCGTTTGATTCGCGATGGTATTGTTATCTTTACCGGAAATATCAATGCGCTGAAGCGTTTCAAAGACGATGTGAAAGAAGTAGGTACAAACTTCGAGTGTGGAATTAGCCTAGTGAACTGCAATGACATGAAAGTGGGTGATATGATCGAAACATTTGAAGAAATAGAAGTGAAACAGACATTGTAAGAATGTTATAAGTGAATGTTATAATTGAATAACAGACACTGTGAGAAATAAAAAAGGTGGTAATGTGGTACTGTTTGTAGGACACCACCTTACCACCTTATTACTTTATCATCTATTATCATTCCATTGTTTGCAGACTTATAATTTTTCACTTTTAACCTATAACTTTTATAGACGTGACAACAATTGATGTTATTATCCTTATTATAATAGGTGCTGGTGTAGTGGCTGGCTTTATGAAAGGCTTTATCCGCCAATTGGCTTCTATCCTGGGATTGATTATTGGCTTGTTGGCTGCTAAGGCTTTGTATACAACGTTGGCGGAAAAGCTCTGTCCGGCACTGACAAACTCGATGACAGTTGCACAGGTATTGGCTTTTATAATGATATGGATTGCGGTCCCATTGATATTTACATTGGTGGCAACTTTGCTGACCAAGGCAATGGAAACAATATCATTAGGTTGGCTGAATCGTTGGTTAGGAAGCGGCTTAGGAGCAATTAAGTTTCTGTTGCTGACAAGTTTGGTGATCTGTGTGATAGAGTTTATTGATAGCGATAATAAGTTAATTAGTGCAACAAAAAAGAGAGAATCGTTGTTATATTATCCAATGGAAACGTTTGCAGGAATTTTTTTTTCCTGCTGCTAAGAATATGACGCAACAATATATATTAGAGAATAAAGATGCAACTAGAATCCAATAAGAAAAACCCCAAAGAAAAGGACGAATTCGAAAAGAATAAACCCGATAATGAGTTTGTTCGTAAGTTTGCGGAAGAAAAGTACAAATATGGTTTCACCACAGAGGTTCATACGGACATTATTGAGCGTGGACTCAATGAGGATGTGATTCGTCTGATATCATCAAAGAAGAATGAACCGGAGTGGTTGCTGGAATTCCGGCTGAAAGCATATCAGCATTGGCTGACACTGGAGATGCCTACATGGGCACATCTCCGTATTCCTGAAATTGATTATCAGGCTATCTCTTATTATGCGGATCCAACAAAGAAAAAAGACGGGCCGAAGAGTATGGATGAGGTGGATCCTGAACTGATAAAGACATTCAATAAGCTCGGAATTCCTTTGGAAGAACAGATGGCGTTGAGTGGAATGGCAGTGGATGCTGTGATGGACTCAGTTTCCGTAAAGACTACATTTAAGGAAACCCTGATGGAAAAAGGAATTATCTTCTGTTCTTTCAGTGAGGCTGTACGCGAACATCCCGATTTGGTAAAGAAATACCTTGGTTCGGTAGTTGGCTATCGAGATAATTTCTTTGCGGCATTAAATTCTGCTGTATTCTCAGACGGATCGTTTGTTTATATTCCCAAAGGGGTTCGTTGCCCGATGGAACTTTCTACTTATTTCCGTATTAATGCTGCTAATACCGGACAGTTTGAACGTACACTGATCGTGGCGGATGATGATTCGTATGTTTCTTATTTGGAAGGCTGTACGGCACCGATGAGAGATGAGAATCAACTGCATGCTGCCATTGTCGAAATTGTAGTACACGATCGTGCTGAAGTGAAGTATAGTACTGTTCAGAACTGGTATCCGGGAGATGCACAAGGTAAGGGCGGTGTTTATAACTTTGTGACTAAACGCGGAAATTGTAAAGGAGTGGACAGTAAATTATCCTGGACACAAGTGGAAACAGGTTCGGCAATCACTTGGAAATATCCTTCTTGTATTCTGACGGGTGATAATTCGACTGCAGAATTCTATTCTGTAGCAGTGACGAATAACTACCAACAGGCTGATACCGGTACGAAGATGATTCATTTAGGTAAGAATACCCGTAGTACAATAGTAAGTAAGGGGATCTCTGCGGGACGGAGTGAGAACTCTTACCGTGGCTTGGTTCGGGTAGCGGAAAAAGCTGATAATGCCCGTAATTATAGTCAGTGTGACTCTTTATTATTGGGCGATAAGTGTGGAGCACATACATTCCCGTATATGGATATTCATAATGAAACTGCTGTGGTAGAGCATGAAGCTACTACCAGCAAAATTAGTGAAGACCAGATATTCTATTGCAATCAACGTGGTATCCCGACAGAAGATGCGATAGGCCTGATTGTAAACGGATATGCGAAAGAAGTATTGAATAAGCTTCCGATGGAGTTTGCGGTAGAAGCACAGAAGTTGCTTACTATTTCCTTAGAAGGAAGTGTAGGGTAAATGAGTTAATTTTAAAGATTATGTTAGAGATAAAAGACCTGCATGCCAGCATTAATGGCAAAGAAATATTGAAAGGCATTAACTTGACGGTAAGACCGGGCGAGATACATGCAATTATGGGACCGAATGGTTCAGGTAAGAGTACTCTTTCTTCCGTTTTGGTAGGAAATCCCGCTTTTGAGGTAACGAAAGGTTCCATTACTTTTGATGGTAGAAATCTGCTGGAGTTGAGTCCGGAAGACCGTAGTCATGAAGGTATTTTTCTTAGTTTCCAATATCCCGTAGAGATTCCGGGAGTAAGCATGGTAAACTTTATGCGTGCGGCTGTAAATGAACAGCGTAAATATAAAGGTTTGCCGGCATTGACTGCCAGCGAGTTTCTGAAACTGATGCGTGAGAAACGTGCTATAGTGGAATTGGATAATAAATTGGCTAACCGTTCTGTGAATGAAGGTTTCTCGGGTGGAGAAAAGAAACGGAATGAAATATTTCAAATGGCAATGTTGGAACCGCGTTTGAGTATTCTCGATGAAACAGATTCCGGATTGGATATTGATGCTCTTCGTATTGTAGCAGAAGGAGTAAATAAACTGAAGACTCCCGAAACTAGTACTATCGTCATTACCCACTATCAACGTTTGCTTGATTACATTAAACCTGATGTAGTCCATGTGCTTTATAAAGGTCGTATTGTGAAAACTGCCGGACCGGAACTTGCACTGGAATTGGAAGATAAGGGGTATGATTGGATTAAGAAAGAATTAGGAGAATAATGATGAATGCTGAACAACAATACATAGATCTATTCTCACAAACGGAAGCGATGATTTGCAAACATAGTGCTGAAGTGCTAAATGCACCTCGTGCTGGGGCTTTTGCAGACTTTGAGCGACTCGGCTTTCCGAACCGTAAAGTAGAGAAATATAAATATACGGATGTAAGCAAGTATTTTGAACCGGATTTCGGTTTGAACCTAAATCGTTTGTCTATTCCGGTAAATCCGTATGAGGTTTTTAAGTGCGATGTGCCTAACATGAGTACTGCTTTGTATTTTGTGGTGAACGACGCATTCTATAATAAGGCTCTTCCTAAAATAAATTTGCCTGAAGGTGTGATATTCGGTAGTTTGAAAGAAGTAGCAGAACAACAGCCTGATCTGATAAGGAAATATTATGGTAAGTTGGCAGATACTTCCAAAGATGGTGTAACTGCATTCAATACTACTTTTGTACAAGATGGTACTGTTCTCTATGTGCCTAAGAATGTAGTGGTGGAGAAACCTATTCAACTCGTAAATATCCTTCGTGCGGATGTGAACTTTATGGTAAATAGACGGGTACTAATTATCTTAGAAGAGGGTGCACAAGTTCGTTTATTGATCTGTGACCATGCGATGGATAATGTAAACTTCCTGGCAACTCAGGTGATTGAGGTGTTTGCCGGAGAAAATTCGGTATTTGATATGTATGAGTTGGAAGAGACGCATACAAGTACGGTTCGTATCAGCAATTTATATGTAAAACAAGAGGCAAATAGTAATGTTTTGCTGAATGGAATGACTCTTCATAATGGAACTACTCGTAATACAACTGAAGTAATATTAGCAGGTGAAGGTGCCGAAATCAATCTTTGCGGTATGGCAATCGCTGATAAGAATCAACAGGTGGATAATAATACGTCTATCGATCATGCTGTACCTAATTGTACCAGCAATGAGCTATTTAAATATGTATTAGATGATCAGGCAGTCGGTGCTTTTGCAGGATTGGTACTAGTACGTCCGGATGCTCAGCATACAAATTCACAGCAAACCAACCGTAATTTATGTGCTACGCGTAATGCGCGTATGTACACTCAGCCGCAACTTGAAATTTATGCAGATGATGTAAAGTGTTCACATGGTGCGACGGTTGGGCAGTTGGATGAGAACGCTTTGTTCTATATGCGTACACGTGGAATTGCCGAGAAAGAAGCGCGGTTGTTATTAATGTTTGCATTTGTCAATGAGGTCATTGATACAATTCGCTTGGATGCACTTAAGGACCGTTTACATCTGTTAGTTGAGAAACGTTTCCGGGGTGAACTGAATAAGTGTCAGGGCTGTGCGATCTGTAAATAGAGTTTGTACGGAACACTAATCTTTAATAATTGAAATTCATGGATGTTCAGAAGATACGCGAAGACTTTCCAATATTGAGTCGTACAGTTTATGGTAAGCCGTTGGTTTACTTAGATAATGCTGCGACTACTCAGAAGCCTCGCTTGGTGATTGACTCGTTAGTGGATGAATATTATTCCGTTAATGCTAATGTACATCGCGGTGTGCATTATTTATCCCAACAGGCTACGGAATTACATGAATCTTCCCGCGAAACTGTACGTCAATTTATCAATGCGCATAGTACGAATGAGGTCATTTTTACGCGGGGAACGACAGAAAGCATTAACTTGTTGGTCTCTAGTTTTGGTGACGAGTTTATGCAAGAAGGAGATGAAGTGATTCTCTCGGTGATGGAACATCATAGTAATATTGTACCTTGGCAGTTATTGGCTGCTCGCAAGGGAATTGCTATTAAAGTAATTCCAATGAATGATAAGGGTGAATTATTGCTGGATGAATATGAAAAGTTATTCTCTGAGCGTACTAAGATTGTCAGTGTGATGCAAGTCTCAAATGTACTTGGCACTGTAAATCCGGTGAAGGAGATGATTAAGATAGCACATGAACATGGTGTACCATTCTTGGTGGACGCTGCTCAGTCTATCCCTCATATGAAGGTAGACGTACAGGAACTGGATGCAGATTTTCTTGTGTTCTCCGGTCATAAAATCTATGGTCCGACGGGAGTGGGAGTACTCTATGGGAAAGAGGAATGGTTGGACCGTTTGCCGCCATATCAAGGAGGAGGAGAGATGATTCAGCATGTCTCCTTTGAAAAGACGACCTTCAATGAACTTCCTTTTAAGTTTGAAGCAGGTACTCCGGATTATATCGGTACTACCGGATTGGCGAAAGCACTTGACTATGTAAATGGTATCGGTATTGAGCAGATTGCGGCTCATGAGCATGAATTGACTACGTATGCTCTGAAACGATTGAAAGAGATTCCTGATATGCGTATTTTTGGTGAAGCTGCTGATAGAGGAGCTGTTATTTCATTCCTTGTAGGTGATATTCACCATTTCGATCTGGGGACTCTATTGGATCGTTTGGGGATTGCTGTTCGTACAGGACACCATTGTGCACAACCGTTGATGCAACGTTTTGGTATTGAAGGAACAGTCCGGGCTTCTTTTGCTTTATATAACACAAAAAATGAAATAGATGTGTTAGTGGCTGGAATTGATCGAGTCCGTCGAATGTTTTGAGGAACATTTATAGGAGGAGGTCATACGAATTCTTTAGATGTACTATAGTACAAATTCATTGTTTATGGATTGATGGAGTAAATCCTATAAAAGTGGCATGAGAAATGAAACACCGAGATTCATTTACACATGCCATTTTCTTATTTTTCGAGCATTTGATGAATATCCTCTTTTAACTATATATTATTTATAACATGGATAATGATGGCTTTTACAGAAAATACTTGCTGTCCTCATTTTGTATGTCGTTAATGTAGTACTTTCCGTCCTTCTTGATAACTTCAACCGTCACTTCTCTCATCTCCGCTGTTGTCCGCTGCACATTGAAATATGTCCATAAGGATGGCCATTAGTTGCTTCATGAACTATAGTATCTCCTTTCTGTGGAGTATATTATCCTTACTTATCACATTAAAAACGTTTTTAAATAAGTATCATAGTCACAAGCCGAATTAGGTCGCCCATCTGTTGAAAAACCACCAGCTTCGAGCGCTTTTCTTACATACTTAGCACATGATGATGTTGAAGAACTTTGTGCATTTCTTATTAAGTGATCTACGGCAGCGTCTATATTGAGTCCACACCCGCACGAGCCACTACTAATATTATGCGGTCTCCGCCATCCTACTCCACATACATAATAAAATTCCGATTTTAGGAGTCCTTGGTTGTCTAAGTCTAGAAACATATCTAAAGGCATACAAAGTTCAGGAGTGGTCCTATATCTTCAAAGCTTATTCCACATGATCCACATCCACATGATCCACTTCCGGAAAAACCGTAATTAGATATTTGTATCTCCGGTGAAAGTTGGGTAATTGTTTTCAATTTTGGTTTTCCGTTTGAATTCTGCTTTTCCATATTCTTTTAATTTAAAAAGTTATTATTAAATTCTGTATAGAGTAAGAAACGGGACTATTGTCTTAGAATCTTAATATTTTATTCTATATAATGCTTATTTGCTGTTTTCTGTCTTTACATAAATGACACCGTTGTAAAAAGGTGCTCTAACTCTACTAACACTGAGCGGTAGATACCCTCTTTTTCTGCACTGATATCCGAAGAAAAGTAGGATTGTAGTTCAGCAAGCAGTTTCTCGAATGTCATTTCTTTCTCCAGCAAAGTAAGTATGTTATATCCCCATTCGGTAAGAAGAGCTTCTTTGAATCCTTCTTCCAACAGACATGGAAGGCATACTACGTCAGCATCTCTTCCACACCATTTTCTGTTTACTCGCTCTTTAAAGGTATTTGGCTAAACTTGGCCATTCCTGTGGAATCTCAAAAATGGCGATATGAGGATTTCTACCTATGATACAGGTTTCTTTTTTCTCTTTGTCGGCATTCATAAAATGGGGGTAGGCGGAAATTTGTCTCTCCCAATCATACAGGGTATCGTTTGATAAATCTTTCCATTCGGCAATACGCTCGCACAGGTAATCCTGATAGAGTGCTATACACTTTTGGATACTCATATCTGGGAGTGTTTGCTTTATACCACCAAAACGTTTGTTATTTTGTGGGAAGAGTTCCACAATTCGTCTGTAGTACTCAGGATAGCGATCAAGTAGTGTTCTGCTGAGTAATTCACATGTCCGGAGGTTTCGCTTGTGACCTCCGAGAATATGCAGGAATGTGACTTCGTCAAATCGGTAGAAATCGCAGAAACGGTCATAATCGTAGCCATTGTCTGGCATAACATCGTCGAGCAATGTGGTACTTGCTTTCCCCGCTCCTCGGCAAGTGCGGCGAAAAGAGTCTGTTCGAAAAGGAGATTGTTGTTTACATTGAGGTTTGGACTGTTAAAATCCTTTGGACAATTGTCTTCAATCAACTGAAAAGCAATTTGGCAATATTCTTGTATGAAGCCGATATCGTTTCCACCAAGAACCTGCGTTGTATGAAGGAATGCTGTCTCGTTCTAGTGCCTTTCGCAAGAATTCAGGTATCCGATATCCTTTTCATAGAAAGCTACTCATCATGCTTTTATAGTACTGAGTACCTATCTCCATGTTCTGTGCAATCAATGCACCAGATTCCATGGAAGCACTCAGTCTGTTGGGTAGATGTGCATCGCCGTCGACATGAATAAAAGGTTCGTCCTGTTGCGAGTATGTCTGCATTTTGGGGTATGCCCAATGAATGTCGGGGTAACGCAGGTTATCGTATTGGACCTTTACATCTGTATATGGCAGTTGCAATAGATCGACAAAGACTTTATAGCCGTTGGTATCTGTATACATGACAACATTTTCATAATTTTTCCGCAAACTCAGGCAACTCAGTGCCCATGACATGAGATGGTATTGTGGATGAGGCCACCTAAAGTTATCTTACAAATTATTATTCGCTAAGAATGTATGATAAAAAAATCTCCGCACAACATTGTAATATGTTCATGCGGAGAATAAACTTCTGCTTTATTCCGCAGTCAGTTCAATGACACGACTATGAGTCTGGTTCGTGGTAAATGCATTAATTCCCACTTTCATCAGATAATCACCGGAATAAGTCTTTTCATTGACTGCCAAATTTGAATTTTTGTTTGGCATTAGGTTGATTTCCTTTACCTTATACATCTTTTTTGCATCCAATCCTTGAAGTCTTACAGGGAATAACTTTTCACCGAAGCGTGGATGAATATCGTATGTATATAATACAGCTTTTGAAGCATCAGGAGCGGTATACATTATAGCCATATGATTTCCGTCATATGGAGAAACAAGTCTGTATTGATCACCATCTAAGATTACCGATTTCAAACGTTTCCAGTTAGCTACTGCATTTTGGCAATAAGCCAGTTCGTCGGCATTTAACTCTTTCAAACCGAGGTCGAAGCCAAGCTTACACATACTTGCCACATCGGTACGGAACTTAACACTGGTATTTTTATTCCAACTGGTTACGTGTGCACACATTGCTTTAGACGGGAAAATTTGTGAGAATCCCCATTGGATGAAGATACGTTCTACAGGATCAGTATTATCACTGCACCAGAACTCTGTGAAATATTTCAGAGCTTCATAATCACAACGTGCACCACCACCGGAGCAGAGCATCATTGGTACATTGGGATATTTGTCTTTGATACGATTCAGTACATTATATATACCCCGCACGTGATTGATATAAAGCTGGCCCTGTTTGTCTTTCAGATAGGGAGAGTAAACATTGGTAATCGGAGAGTTACAGTCCCATTTGAAGAATGCTACTTCCGGGTTTTCTGTCAAAATATTATCTACAACACCGAATACAAAGTCTTGTACTTTTGGATTACTAAGGTCAAGTACTAATTGGTTACGGTAATAATAAGTTTCACGATTTGGAAGATGTATTGCCCAATCAGGATGTTTCTCGAATAAATCACTTCTAGGGTTTACCATTTCCGGTTCAATCCAGATACCGAATCTTACTCCGGCTTCTTTGGCGGATTTTACAAGAGCAGGAATACCACCGGGCAGTTTTGATTTCATGACTTCCCAATCACCAAGTCCGGCATGATCATCATTACGAGGATGTTTGTTGCCAAACCAGCCGTCATCAAGTAAGAACATATCTACACCAAGATGTTTAGCTTCTTTCATTAGTTCCCCAAGTAGCTCTTCGTTAAAGTTGAAGTAAGTGTTTTCCCAGTTATTCAGCAAAGTGAGGCGATCACCCTGTCCATCTTTCAATTGGTAATTACGTGCCCAAGCATGAAGATTACGGCTAGCTTCTCCTGTACCATTGTTGCTGAAAGTGAAAATGAATTCCGGTGTAGAGAAAATTTCGTTAGCTTTCAATTCATAGTAGGAAGCATAGGGGTTGATAGCAGGAATAACACGCAGATTGCCTACATTATCTACTTCAAAAGTGAATTGGAAGTTTCCGGTCCAGCCAAGAGTACCCAACATTACACGCCCTTGTTGCTCTTGTACCGGTTGGTCCAGGCCAAGTTCGAAGAAAGGATGTGCGTGCATCGCAGCTCGGCTTCCCAGTTTGGTATCAATCACTTTTTTCCCAAACATTAGAGGCTGTGTACTCATTCTAGCTTCTTTTGCCCAATCGCTACTGAACTCAGTCAGATAATAATTGGTGTTGGAAAAATAAAGCATGGTCGAAGCATAGCGCCATAGATTGATAGGTTTCTTTTCGCTATGTTTGATTTCACTCCAAGTCTTTATAACATTTTCTTTCGGATAAGCGATGTAGTGTAGTATTACTTCCACCGGATATTGGTCGTCTTTTAGATTAATCACTGTTTCTGTTCCCCCTTTACTTCTTTCTGCTCGGCAGAAACATAACGGAATATTGTACTTGGATTTCCGTCGTAATGGGTAATTGCTACAGCCGGTTCGAAGTAATCTTCAGCGCCAGAACCTGGATATACTTCCCAACCGCGAGTAGATACACTACCATCCGAACCACCTTTTACAGCATAAGAGAAGTTGTTGATATCCTGTTCGTTCAATAACTTATCCCCAAGATAAGATTGATACAGGCGTCCGTTGGGTGCAACTTGTAAGATTAAGTCTGTGTTGTCCGTAGAGATACGGAAGATTTTCTTTTCTTGAGCATTTATCTGTGCTAACATAGATAAAGCCATCAATAATACAAATAATTTCTTCATGTGTTTTTAATAATAAATTGGGCTAGTTTGCAAAATAGATTAAGCGAATCGCAAAGATAATGATTCTATTTATTATGTCTGAATAACTTCAGGATTTAAGTTTGTACCGGACTTTATTGCAAGTGGGTGTAAAAAGTTACCATTACCACCAGATCTGTTTCCCATTCTCATACGTAAATATACGTTCTTCTTCCCCCTTTGTCAGATCTCTTAGCCAATACAGAGCACCTGTGGGTACGTTTTTATATTCTAGTGTTACCGTATTAGCTTTCTGTTTTCCAAGTGAGTTCCAATGTCCGTTGCCCCAATAAAACAGTTCATAGGTATCTCCTATGTCGATTGTATTTCCATCACCGCGGGCTGTGAAAAGAATCTTTTCAATATCTACAGGTTTTCCAAAATCCATACCTACCCATGCTCCATTAGATGTCGGTGCGTCGAAGGAAGTCAATAGGTTATGGTCGAATACTTTCGTTTTATTGTAATTCTCATTATTATTCCAAGCACCATCTGTACCTATTATTTCCCCTTCGATGAACGAATGGTTCTCTCTTTCCACAAAATATATCTCTGCTATGTTACAATTGCAGTATTCTTCGGGCTGATAGTATCGCCAATACCTGTACTTCCCGCAAGAATCAGGAATATTAGCTTCCATACCTATCGTCCCCCATTGCTTAATTTTATGAACGATCTTGGCATTCTTGAAATCTGGATTATCTGCAACTTGAAATTCACCGTTGTACACTCTTTCCGCTCCTTCATTCAGATGTGGAAAAACTGGGTATTTTCTGTGTAACACCAATGTCTGCCGTTTCAGTGTGTCTGGAATCAATTTTTCCACTTCTCCTTTGTAAGTCAATACAAAAGGATCGGCTATTGCTAATTGCCATTCATTTTCTTCATAATATACAGGTAAGTACACAATGTTTTTCCCCATATTCTTGAAGTGTGCTTTGCCATGTTTTATTCGCGTAAAATCAATTGGCGTCCATGTATGGTTATTGAAGACTGAGAGATAGGCAAATTTCCCATTCTTTCCCTTTACTTCCAGTTCCACATCCACGCAGTCTGTGTATTCTGGTGTAACATCTTTGATGAAAGGTGTGGAGAAAGTGTAGGGAATGTATTTTTCAGTTGCTTGTAATTCTTCTAATTCTGAATTTGCTGCATACGTTCTTCTGAATGCTTTTGCCATATGTTCATCCATTTTGTGTGGATCGCCCGGATTGGTATCTGCACCACCGAAAGACAAATTCTTCCCGTTGTTGTTCAGCAGTACATTCCATGTATGTCCCATGGAACGGAAAGGCCATTGAGGGGTAAAATCGGAGAAAACAGGTATTCCGTTACTTCTGAAAACGGCAGTTGCAATCTCTGTATAATCGTCACACATACCGAAAGGAAGTTTTACTCTTGTGGACATCCGGTAGACTGGTGTCATTCTTGAAGGGACTATAACCGGATGAAGATTGTTTTTTAAATTGCTGTTTACTTGAATAGCAGCCCGTAGAGCTGAATTCTTATATAGATCACAATATTTCAGATTCTCCAGCTTTTGATTGTAAGTCGTTTTTAGATACTCTTTCCAGTTATCTAAACTTTGGAGGTCTTCTGTCTTATATGGAAGCAGGCATTCGCAAAACTGTTCAAAGTTTAAATGCTTACCCCATGGCCCTTCCTGCCATTGAGCGAAAGCTGTATCAATGTTAGCTATTAGATACTTAGATGTGATTATTTCTACATCCGGTACAGTCTCGTTTTTTATAATCGTGCAAAATCTATCTGATATTTTTTCCAGAGAATATTTTATTTCATCAACGTTATGGTTCTTCATAGCATGGAGTGTGGAATCTATTTCATCGTAATACTTGTTGATAGAACTATCTGCCAGAGAGTAATGTCCGGGCATGTTACGGATTAAAAACTTAGCAGCTTCCAGTTTTAATGAGTCGTGTTGATAGTGTTCTAATACTTTTTCTAATTCCGGTCGGTTACTTTTGGCAAGACTCAAAGCTCTTTCTATTCGGGCATCTTGATTCTGACAACCATATAATAAGAGAATAACAGCGATAATATAACAACTAATTCTTATTTTATTGTTTATTGACATATTTGTGCATTTATAAAGTTCAGTTCTCTAAGGCTTTTGTTTTGAATAATTTAGTACAGTATTGATCCGCCACAATTGTTCGTAAATAGTAGTTTCCTCTGTTTCCCTTTCTTTAATTATAAGGACTAAATTATACATTAAAGAATAGGCACTGGAGAATATTACATTCCACTTATTAATAAACGATTGCAAGTTAAAGAAAATCTTTTAGATGACAAAAAATGTACGTAAAAACATTCATTTCGTTATATATTATTGAAAATATTCTATCTTTGTGGAAATTGGGTTAAGTGGATTATTAATTATTGTATCTTGTTTTTTACGTTACTTTCATTTGTTGTATTGAATTTGTGCGACAAGAAAAATATACGATTCTAAATAAAATCATTTGTTGTTACTACAGACAAAAGACATAAGGAACAATAGCGACTTTTCTTCATCAGGAAAGGTAAATCTGCACAAAGTAATTTCGGTAACTACATTATTCTCGTACACGGATGAAAGGAACATTCAGATAGTTATCTGACAGAAAATAATAGTATAATTATTCTAATCATATTCTTCTATGGGTACCTTTGATATATTAGTTTCAATTAATTTGTTTATTTCATCAGAAATCTATACTTTTAGAGCTTATAAACCCTTTAAAAATTAATTCTATGGATAACATTCTTTTTTGGCTGGTTCCAGTCGCTTCTGTGTTAGCCCTCTGTTTTGCTTATTATTTCCATAAGCAGATGATGAAAGAGAGTGAAGGTACTCCTCAAATGATAAGGATAGCCACTGCCGTTCGTAAAGGTGCGATGTCATATCTGAAACAACAGTATAAAATTGTAGGTTTTGTGTTTTTGGGATTGGTTATTTTGTTTTCTATTATGGCGTATGGTTTTAATGTCCAGAATAGCTGGGTGCCAATAGCTTTCCTAACAGGTGGTTTCTTTTCGGGTCTTTCCGGTTTTATGGGAATGAAAACTGCAACATATGCATCTGCACGAACTGCAAATGCTGCCCGTAACTCATTGAATGCCGGGTTGAGAATTGCTTTCCGTAGTGGTGCAGTGATGGGTTTGGTAGTTGTCGGTCTTGGGTTGCTCGATATTTCTTTCTGGTATCTGCTTTTGAATGAGGTAATTCCTGCTGATGCTCTGACACCAACTCATAAACTTTGCGTAATTACTACTACAATGCTTACTTTCGGAATGGGAGCTTCTACACAAGCACTCTTTGCTCGCGTAGGTGGCGGCATCTATACAAAAGCTGCCGATGTAGGTGCTGACTTGGTTGGTAAAGTAGAAGCAGGTATTCCTGAAGATGATCCACGAAATCCTGCAACAATTGCCGATAATGTGGGCGATAATGTTGGAGATGTTGCGGGTATGGGTGCTGATTTGTACGAATCTTATTGTGGTTCTATTCTGGCAACTGCTGCATTGGGTGCTGCGGCCTTTATTCATTCTGCCGATACCGTGATGCAGTTCAAAGCAGTGATTGCCCCGATGTTGATTGCGGCTGTCGGCATTATTCTTTCGATTATTGGCATTTTTTCTGTCCGTACGAAAGAGAATGCTACGATGAAAGACTTACTTGGCTCGTTAGCATGGGGAACCAATCTTAGTTCCGTACTTATTGTGATTGCAACTTTCTTTATTCTGTGGCTTTTGCAATTGGAGAATTGGATGCTGATTTCGGGAGCGGTAGTCGTTGGCTTAGTAGTAGGAATCGTTATCGGTCGTTCTACGGAATATTATACTTCTCAATCTTATCGTCCAACTCAGAGATTGAGTGAGAGTGGCAAGACAGGACCTGCAACTGTAATTATCTCCGGTATTGGTTTGGGAATGCTTTCTACAGCTATCCCTGTTATTGCTGTGGTCATAGGTATCATTGCTTCCTATCTGTTGGCAGCCGGCGGAGATTTTGCAAATGTTGGTATGGGATTGTATGGAATTGGTATTGCTGCTGTTGGTATGCTTTCTACATTAGGAATAACTTTAGCAACGGATGCTTATGGCCCTATTGCTGATAATGCAGGTGGTAATGCTGAGATGTCAGGTCTAGGTGCTGAAGTTCGTAAGCGTACTGACGCACTTGATTCTCTAGGGAATACGACTGCTGCTACCGGAAAAGGATTCGCTATCGGTTCTGCTGCTCTTACAGGCTTGGCACTTCTGGCATCCTATATTGAAGAGATTCGTATTGGGCTTACTCGATTGGGAAATACAAACTTGGATTTCGCAGATGGAGGCTCGGTCAGCATAGCCAACGCTACATTTGTAGACTTTATGAACTATTATGAAGTGAATCTGATGAATCCCAAAGTTCTTTCGGGTATGTTCATCGGTTCGATGATGGCTTTCCTATTCTGTGGATTGACAATGAATGCAGTGGGAAGAGCAGCAGGACATATGGTAGACGAAGTCCGCCGTCAGTTCCGTGAAATAAAGGGAATTCTTACCGGAGAGACGGAACCTGACTATGAACGTTGCGTAGCTATTTCAACAAAAGGTGCACAGCGAGAGATGGTGGTTCCTTCATTGATTGCTATAGTTGCTCCTATCTTGACAGGATTTATTCTGGGTGTACCGGGTGTTCTTGGATTGCTGATAGGTGGTCTGAGTAGTGGATTTGTATTGGCCATCTTTATGGCAAATGCCGGAGGTGCATGGGATAATGCGAAGAAATATGTAGAAGAGGGAAACTTAGGAGGAAAAGGCGGTGAAGTGCATAAGGCGACAGTGGTTGGCGATACAGTGGGAGATCCGTTTAAAGATACTTCCGGTCCGAGCCTAAATATATTGATCAAGCTTATGAGTATGGTTGCTATCGTGATGGCGGGACTGACGGTGGCATGGAGTCTATTTTAATAGGAAACACTGATTGAACTTAATTTAGATCTATCTTTTTACTTATAAAAAGTATACATTCTTATCAACCTATCACCACATTTCTAAAAGTCTTTATTTGCAGACTTTGAAATGGTGATAGGTTGTTGCGTATAAAAACATTAGTAGATATCTTTCAGAGTATTAATAGAAAACTTCCTTTTCATTAACAGATAACTTTCTAGCTCCTAAATGAAAACTTTCTTTTGATTGAGAGGATTCTATAATTGCAAGTTATGTTTGTACAATTGCAAGTTTCATTTCTATAATTGCAAGTTTTGTTTTTATAATTGAAACTTCTAATTATAGATTATAAGTAGGCAAAAACAACTTTACTATATAGATATAATAGGTTTATAATAGGAAGATAGCATCTTCTCTATTAATATATATCGTCATAAGTAAACGGTCTTTTATCTTATAAATGAAGATAAATTATTCTTTTAAGAATGATTGCCGTTAAAATTCCCACTTTTTCAATATCTTTGATACCATAAAAAATGTGCAATGTTATTACCTTATTTGAATAAAGAACTGATAGAGGCCGGTTGTGATGAGGCTGGTCGTGGCTGCTTGGCAGGATCTGTTTATGCCGCTGCCGTTATACTTCCAAAAGATTTTGAGAATGAGTTATTGAACGACTCGAAACAACTGACTGAAAAGCAACGGTATGCACTTCGTACGGTGATAGAAAAGGAAGCTGTTGCTTGGGCAGTGGGAGTAGTTACTCCTGAAGAGATAGATGAAATAAATATTTTGCGAGCTTCTTTTTTAGCTATGCATCGTGCTATTGATCAATTGGCAATTCGTCCCCAGCATTTATTAATTGATGGAAACCGTTTCAATAACTATCCGGATATCCCACATACCACTGTAGTGAAAGGGGATGGAAAATATCTTTCGATTGCTGCAGCTTCCATCTTGGCAAAGACATATAGAGATGATTACATGAATGATCTCCACGAAAAATACCCTTATTACGATTGGGACCACAATAAAGGTTACCCAACAAAGAAACATCGGGCAGCTATCGCCGAACGTGGTACGACTCCTTACCATCGAATGACTTTCAATCTTCTTGGTGATGGTCAATTAAGCTTAAACTTCTAGCCACAAGTGTAGAAATATATTCTACATATTTTAGCAATTAATGTGCGATTATGTCTTAAAAATGGTTCTTTAAATCCTTTTTGCGCTAAAAAAATGTTGTTTAGTGCTTTTATTTGTTATCAAAATGACATATATTTGCAAGCAGTAACAAGAAAGAAAAAAAGATTTAAATCATGACATCAAACAAACTACTTTTCTGTGTGAGACTCGTTGGAGTATTTATAATTATGCTGATTGGCGCTTTGCCTGTAAATGCACAGTTTTTACGCACTTCTTATTTTATGGAAGGTACACATTATCGCCAACAACTTAATCCTGCCTTGACACCAACTAAGGGATATTTCAATCTTCCTGTTATCGGTGCGATGAATGCAACTGTAAGTTCTACATCTTTAGGCTATCAAGATATCATTGATATTATTGATGATGGGGATGACTTTTACACTAATCCGGATTTTCTGGGGCGTTTGAAAGATAATAATAAGTTGAATGTGAACTTTAGCACAGAGATTCTTTCTGCCGGATGGTATAGTGGCAAGAACTTTTGGTCGTTTAATGTAGGGCTTCGTACAGATATTGGTGCGAATCTTACAAAGTCTATGTTTTCTTTTCTGAATGAAATAGAGACATTTGAGGATCAATGGAGAAACAGTGCTTATGACATTAGTGGTCAGCGATTGAACATTCAAGCTTACACTGAAGTTGGATTGGGACTTTCACGTCAGATTAACAACCGTCTGACGGTTGGTGGAAGGGTAAAAGTATTGCTGGGCATTGGCAATATGGATTTGAAACTAAGTAGGGTGGCAATGAGTGCTAAATTGCCGACAGATCAACGTATTAATCAATTGCAAGATGTTAATTATTTGATGAGTAACTATAATACTCCGGGAAAGATCGAGCAACTGAAAAATGAGTTTGATGCTTATCATGCAAATTTGGTTGTAGGTGCTACTCTGGAGAGCTCTTTCAAAGGATTGAATTTGGTTGAAGAGGAGGGACAAGATTATATCAGTGATTTTGAGTTTGAAAGTAAAGACTTGGGAATCGCTGGTTATGGTTTCGGCATTGACTTGGGAGCTTCTTATAAGATTTGGGATAATCTGACTGTGTCAGCTTCAGTTCTTGATTTAGGTTTTATTTCTTGGTCGAAGAATGCAACGAAGATAGCTTCTGCTAACTCATCGGGTATTGATATAAAAGGTAGTACTTATACGAATATGATTAATGTAAATGATCCAACTACTATCTTAGGTGCTGTTAATCAATTACAAAGTGATGCGAATGGTTATATGGATCGTGTGACAAGTGGTGATGTGCTTGACTATGAGATGTTGCAGCTTAGAACGGAAGAAGCTAGCGAATCCCGCAAATCTCGTTTGGCATCTACTCTTGTGTTGGGAGCTGAGTACGGGTTCTTTAATAATAAACTGGGACTGGGTGTATTGTCTACCACTCGTTTTGTACAGCCTGATGCACTGACGGAAATTACCCTTTCTGCAAACTATCGTCCGAAGAGCTGGTTTAATGTAGCACTAAGTTATTCGGCTATTCAATCGGCTGGTAAATCATTTGGACTTGGCCTGAAACTAGGCCCATTGTTTGTCGGAACTGACTATATGTTTTTGGGAAAGAACTCTAATGCTGTAAATGGATTTGTTGGAATATCTATTCCATTAGGCGGAAAGAAATCCAATAAAGAAGGATAAATATAATTTCTCTCTCTTAAACATTCTCTTTTTAATATTCTCTATTGAGGAAAAACGTATAGTTTAGCAGCCTGTCATCAAAAGTCTTGTTAAAGAAACTCTGATGACAGGCTGTTATCTTTTTGATAATTTATCAATGACTCTTTTTGGAGAATGAAGAGTCTGATTCTAAAACCATTTAATTTTCCGGAAGATCACGAATGATAATGCCGACAACATAACTGAACAAAGGATAATGAGAGCAAATGCATGTGGCGTATCTTCAAGATGAATATCTACATTCATACCATAGAAACTGGCTATTAATGTAGGAAGCATCAGGGTAATAGATAGACTGGTCATTCGTTTCATGATAGCATTCACATTGTTGGATATGATGGAAGCAAATGCATCCATAGTGCCGGTAAGAATGTCGCTATAAATATTCACAGTATTAAGTGCCTGTTTCAGTTCGATAATCACGTCCTCAACCAAGTCTTTATCCAGATAATTAGTGTCTTGAAAAATACTTTGTAGTTTTCCGATCATTACTTCGTTGCCACGAATAGAAGTATTGAAGTAAACTAATGTCTTTTGTAACCTCATTAAACGTAGAAGGTCTTCATTACGTATACTTTTCTCCAATTCCTTTTCTGCGGCTGTGATATCCAGGTTGATTTGTTTCAAATATTTTAGAAACCATACGGAAGAGGAATAAATAAGGCGGAGAATCAGGTCGAGTTTATTACGCACTTCGATACCTTTTTTACGGGTGTGCTCGATAAAGTCCGGCAGTAAGTCTGTATTATAATAACAGACGGATACGATAATCTCATCATTGGTAATAATACCGATAGGCACTGTACTAAAGGGAAGATTTCCATTTAATTTGTCCTGTACCGGAATACGGAGAATGGTTAGTAACCAATTACCTTCTGTTTCGGTACGTGGACGCTCATCTGTATCGGCGATGTCGGTCAGGAATGATTCGGGAACTTTCAGGATTTGAGTCAGAAACTCAAAGTCATCATTGTCCGGGCATACTACATTTACCCAGCTGTTAGGGAGCCATTGTGCTTTTTCCACAAAGCCGGCTTCACAATAAAGATATCTTCTCATCTTATTGCCTCCTTTCGTTTGTTTACACGAGCAGAGGCATTAACGTTCAATGACTCTGTTCGCTTTAATTAATACTAATTGTGCACGTTCGTGGGTTTGAATCGTCCATATTCTATCATTTTATTTTAAAGCGATGCAAAAATACGGAAAACATTTAAGAGTTTCGGCTTTGCACCGCTTTTTTAGGATTTGTTTTATTTACTTTTTCCCATTTCTATCTCTTCGAAATTTTAAAAGATCATTTGTGAAGATAGAATCTGTTTATTGATTATTCTTCTTTAGGTATTCCGAAACGATTTTCCAAATAATTCTGAATGGTATAGCTATATTGATTATCCCGGGAAATGCTTCCGTCTTTTTCTACCAGTTCATAATGTGGAATACCATTGAAGTGGAACAATTCGCGCAAGTAGTTATATTCTGTTTCGGTGACATAATAACTTGCTTCTCCTTTCAGGTTCTTCTCCACATACTCTTCGTAGGCTTTTCTTGGAGACTCTTTCTCGCCTGTAATGTAGATGAACTGAAATTCCGGATGATTTTTATATATTTTACGTAAGTTAGCAGTAGCCTCAATTCCTCCTCGACATGGTCCACAGCTAGTAGCCCAGAAATCAACAAATAATACTTTGTTCGGGTGATTTTTAATAATGTTGCGGAATATATCAGCTGCCTTTCCCTCAGGTAATTGATAGGATCTTTCCTCTTTCTCCGGATGAGTGCTTTCCAATATCCGTTCTGCTTCCATCGCTAGATAAGGAAGAGTGAGTTGCTTCTTGAATTCATCTATGTATTGACTGGCTATTTGCTTGGTACTTATAGATTGTAGGCTATAGCGTAGTGCACGTACTTTTGCTATTTGCCAAAGTAACGGATTGGGTTCTTTGTATAAAGAAGCGAGTATGGAATCTTTCCTATGTATTTCATCCAGTTGTTCTTCTATTTTAGATCTATCTCTATCTTCTTGAGATACTTCCATTTGTTCCTGTAGCGTAAAATATTCGTCAATAAGTTCTTTTTCATCTTCGTACAATTTCCCTAGTTTTTTATTCTCTTCTTCTATTTCTTTAAGTGATACAGTTACTTTTTTCCCAGCTAATGACTCATGTCGCCTTCTGATTGTTTCTTGGTCGGCATTTAACTTAACTCCTTTTTCTTTGAGGAAAGACAGAATTGGTTTCTTAGGATAGGTAAATGTTATATAGTTCCCTTGGGGAGTTGTAGAACCGTATATCTCTCTGAAAGGTCCATATACTCAAATCGGTTAATGAATATACTACAATCTGAAGATTCTATAAGTGCTGTTATATCGTTGAGCGGCATTTCATGCAGGAAACTAAAATAAGCATTATCTGCTTGAACTTTTAAAGCTTCATTAGTTGTATCTTCTTTGGCATAATAATTTCTATTTAATAGGAATTCATAAAGGACAGTTCCTGTTGTCAATTTTACTTTGTTTTCTATTTGGCGTACTGCTTTCTTTGAAGGTTGATAAATCTGGATCAATGAGTCGGCTATATGTTTCCATTGAGAAATAAAAGGCTGAATATGCTCTTTATATTGGTTGGGAGTCAGTTCTTTTTGTGATTTATACATGTCTTCGTAATTGTAAGAAATTAAAGATTCACTATCTCTTACCAAATAAGACAAAGAGGCTGATGGTCCCATGTATGCAGTGTTTTTAATTGGAAAATTACGGTCGCGTGCACGACTGCGGGCCAGTATATCTTCCCAATCGATATACATGGTAAGCGTCTGACCGGGTTCTATATAAAAGGGTAGCCGGTTATTACCGATCGTTATGAATTGCGAAATGGGATGGTAAATGATAAACTTACATTCGAAACTTCCGTCAGGATGAATTTGTACTACTGTCGGATAATCTTTACGGTTGATTTCATTGGAGAAATAAATAAGTCCTGTTTCGAATCCTAAACGAGAGTCATATCCATTAATATATCCTTGCAAATAAGCAGTATCTGTATGGAAGAAATCGCTGTACCCTGTATCGGATGCTATTGTTCGGATAGGTCTTAATTGTCTGGTATACATACCATCGCCTGTTCCATTTACTTGTATTTGGCAATTTCCGTCCTTTTGCGGACTGATTAAAAGAGTACTTGTATTTCCGTCTTTTTTATCCTTTACTACCATTTCTATCCGTTTTCCTTTTTTGCGGATACTTTGATTGACGTAGATACGGTTATTCATAATGGTAAGAGAATCATATATACCATATTCCCAAGCGTTAGAAGAATCTGTTTTATACCAATTTCCTTTGATACTTTCTAGAGGAGAAGTCTTTTTCTTCTTTGGTGGAACCAAATTGATGTCATAAGTATTTCCTTCTGAGGAACTTGGGTCGAGGTAATGTATGATTTGTGTTTCTTTGGGTAACGGATCAAAGATTAGTACATAATCCATTTCTCCGGAAGCGGGCATATAAACTTCTTTTTTTAGTTCGATACCTTCTGCACCTTTAAAGAAAAACTTCTTTCCGGTTGCTGCGTCTTCCAGATAATTGTCTCCATCTTCTCTAATCCACCAGTGGGGGCGGAAGATAGCATGTATATATAGACGAGTGCTTTCAGAGGTTCGTTCAATACGCGTGATGTTGGATCTACTTCCGGTACGGGCTTTGAAAGAAGGATTATCAATTGTTTGTGCAGGTAGCATTCCTGATAACAATAATAGAAGGTATAGCAAGTTCATTTTCATAATATTGATTTATTAATGGTAATTTTACAAAGAAAGGAAAATATTGAAAGGTTAGTACTTTTGCACATTGTAACTTAACATAGATTAAACGTTTGCATAATTAACTTTTTTGTACCTTTGCACCCGAAAATCAGAGTGATAATTTAAATATTAAAATAGTATGAGCAAGAAAGCCCTTTTAATGATCCTCGATGGTTGGGGATTAGGCGACCAAAAGAAAGACGACGTAATCTTCAACACTCCCACTCCTTATTGGGATTATCTAATGAATAATTATCCTCATTCTCAACTTCAGGCAAGCGGTGAAAATGTTGGCCTGCCCGATGGACAGATGGGTAACTCGGAAGTAGGTCATTTGAATATTGGTGCCGGACGTGTGGTTTATCAGGATTTGGTGAAAATTAACCGTGCATGTGCTGATGGTAGTATTTTGAAGAATCCGGAAATCGTTTCTGCTTTTTCTTATGCAAAAGAAAACGGGAAGAACGTACATTTTATGGGATTGACTTCTAACGGTGGAGTACATAGCTCAATGGTTCACTTATTCAAACTTTGCGATATCGCTAAAGAATATAATATCGAAAATACTTTCATTCACTGTTTCATGGACGGTCGTGATACCGATCCGAAGAGTGGTAAAGGCTTTATTGAAGAACTTACTGCACATTGCGGAAAGTCTGCTGGTAAAATTGCTTCTATCATTGGTCGTTACTACGCAATGGATCGCGACAAACGTTGGGAACGTGTGAAAGAAGCGTATGACTTGTTGGTAAACGGTCAGGGTAAGAAAGTAACTGATATGGTTCAAGCTATGCAAGAATCTTATGATGAGGGTGTTACAGACGAATTTATCAAGCCGATTGTAAATGTTAATTGTGATGGTAGAATCAAAGAAGGTGATGTGGTAATCTTCTTTAACTACCGTAACGATCGTGCAAAAGAATTGACAGTTGTATTGACTCAACAGGATATGCCGGAAGTCGGTATGCACACTATTCCGGGTTTGCAATATTATTGTATGACTCCGTATGATGCTTCTTTTAAGGGCGTTCATATCTTGTTTGATAAGGAAAATGTAGCGAATACATTGGGCGAATATCTTTCTTCAAAGGGATTGAGCCAGTTGCATATTGCGGAAACAGAAAAGTATGCGCATGTTACATTCTTCTTCAACGGTGGTCGCGAAACTCCGTTCGAAAAAGAAGATCGTATCCTTGTTCCGTCTCCGAAAGTAGCTACTTATGATTTGAAGCCGGAAATGAGTGCTTATGAGGTAAAAGATAAATTGGTAGCTGCCATTAATGAAAACAAATATGATTTCATCGTAGTAAACTTTGCTAATGGTGATATGGTGGGGCATACTGGAATTTATGAGGCAATTGAAAAAGCAGTTGTCGCTGTAGATGCTTGTGTGAAGGATGTAATTGAAGCTGCTAAAGCACAAGATTATGAAGCGATTATCATTGCCGATCATGGTAATGCTGATCATGCTTTGAACGAAGATGGTACTCCGAACACTGCTCACTCTCTGAATCCTGTTCCTTGTGTTTATGTAACAGAAAATAAGGCTGCGAAAGTAGAGAACGGTCGTTTGGCTGATGTTGCGCCGACTATCTTAAAGATAATGGGGTTGGAGATGCCAGCTGATATGAACGGTGATGTATTGATTAAATAATTTCTTAATAGATAATAGTTAAAGGCTGTCTTACGTGTAGAGCGGAGACAGCCTTTATTTTTTATGATGATCAATATCTTTTAATGGTGATCAATTCTGTCAAAGTATATCTCAGAAATAGCTGTGTCCCATGTTCTATTGGTTCTACACTAAATATCTGTTCTTGTTTGCTGTCTTTTAGATTAAGTATTGCATATGGCTGTTCATTTACATACATCTTGAGCTTTTTGACATGAGAGTTTTCTCGCCATGCTTTGTCTGATTCGATGTATCTGTTGATAATAATAACATAGGTAATACGTGGGGTTTCGGGAGGAAAACGATAAACAAGATATTCTTCAACTCCATATCCGGGAACTCCTTCAATCCAAGCTGTCCGATAACTGAGATCATGGGCATTTTCGGCTCGGTAAGATATTCCATGTTGAGGTTTCAATTCAGAAGAGGCTGATGACAGTTCTCCCACACCGCAAGTGCAATAGAAACTACATCTTATTTCGATGATGTCCCAGCAGTTTTCTTTTCCATCTACAAACTCTTCACTTTTGAGTTCTTGAAAAAATTTCTTCTCTTCTTCACTATTTAAGTCGATAATTTCTCCTAATTTAGGATAGGAGATAGTTCTTTCCGGCTTTGTCCCCAGTAGTTAGAGGAGACGCTTAGTAATACTTAATAATAGTACTCTCATAAACAAAGATTTTTGAAGTTTAATAAATACAAATATAGGATTTTAAAAAACTCTTTTGCTACTTTTTCGTATTTTTGCACGTTCAATTAAAAGATGATATGATTCAGATAGATGATGTAGTAGTGAGCTTGGATGTACTTCGTGATAAATTCCTTTGTAACCTGGATGCTTGTAAAGGCGAATGTTGCATTGAAGGAGATGCTGGTGCACCAGTAGAGCTAGGTGAAGTGGAAAAGTTAGAGGAAATATTGCCTATAATTTGGGATGAATTGGCGCCTGAAGCACGTGCGATGATTGAAAAACAGGGAGTCGTTTATACGGATGAGGAGGGGGATCTGGTAACCTCTATTGTTAATGGTAAAGACTGTGTTTTTACTTGTTATGATCATAAAGGCTATTGCTATTGTGCTATCGAGAAGGCTTACCGAGAAGGAAAGACAGATTTCTATAAACCGATATCATGTCATCTTTATCCAATTCGGATTGGTGACTATGGTCCATATAAAGCTGTTAATTATCATCGTTGGGATGTGTGTAAAGCAGCTGTCTTGTTAGGAAAGAAAGAGAATGTGGCTATCTATCAGTTCTTAAAGGAACCTTTAATCCGTAAATTTGGAGCAGAGTGGTATCAAGAACTGGAAATAGCTGTAGAAGAACTGAAGAAACAGCATCTGATTTAACCATCAGTCTGTTTCTTGGGAGTGGTTTTCACATACATGTCTTTTAGATTTATTAAAACACTTCCGTATGAATAGAATAAATCCATTCCGAACCAGCCGTCTTCGTTCACTACTACGTTCGGAACGTCACTATCTATATATACAAAAATTTCAGGAAGGCATGCTTCGAGTGAATCAATAGAAACGCAGAAATTCGGTAGCTTGTATATGTCCTTTTTCATTACACCTCCAAACCCTGCGATTCTTACTGTGTCCTGTTTGCCTGTTTGCTCTATCTGGTTCTGATGTTCTTTAAAATATTTTTCAGTTAAAGAACTTCCGGTAGCTCCACAGTCAAAGTGCATTGATAAATTTTCGGTTCCATTCGTAACTTCTATTGTCCATAAGTGTTCATTATTGAATCTTAAGTTAGAATGCCCGAATGGGTTGGGAGTAGTTTCTTGAGGTATTTTTATTTGTAGAGAATCAAAATTAATATTGATTTCCTCCAGTCGAACCAACAAATCGGCTCCTATTAGGCTTTTCAGGCTGTTCATAAAAGAGTCTGCTGCTGCATTATTTGTTTTCATATTCAGTACTAGGAAGGGGACTTTGTGAATTGTTATGTCACCAATGCTAAATGTATCGGCTATTGCTAGTTGTCCGTAACCTATTTTTAGTCCACCGACCCTTATACTATCTCTAATGATTCGCATATTACATTCTTTCGCCATTTCAGGGCTAACTACACTATGCCCAGCTCCAGTATCCAATTGAAATTGCTGTGCTTTTCCATTTATTTGGGCATTTAGGTGAATCGCTTTTTGTTTATATTTTCCTACGCTATCGACTGTGATAGGAATGATTACATCTTTATTTGGACGTTGGACTTGTAGGATTTCTCCTTCGTTAGCCAAAACTTGGTATGATTTTAGCATATCAGTATATTCCAACTGCATGTTTTCGTCTAAATGGCCTTCCAATTGTTTCATAATATCAGATAATACGGCTGCCGCTGCCTTATTTTGTCCCATTCGGGCATAGCAGGAATGTATGAAATATCCATAACTCAATTGGCTATTGTAATCTAGCATTTGTCCATGTTTATTCATCATATCGCCTAATTTCTCAGGTGCATCCGGTTCATTAAAGTAATAGCTAAGAAGGCTGCACGCAAAATCATGAATAAAAGGAGACAAGGAGTCTTTATAAATAGTATATTCTCGTTGCAATTCGAACCATTTAGCCTGACCGATAAGGTTGCCTATTTTCTCATCAACTTGTTGGGCATGAAGAAGTATTGTTATATTTAATAGCAGTACAATGATGAATAATACTTTTCTCATTTGTGTGAATAATTATGTTTGATTTTATATTGAATCACTAATAAAAATACCATAGCTATGATGAAACATGTCGGTGTTATCCAAGCTTTTGGATGAATAATAATAAGGAAAATGCAGGTTGTTATGATACAGGATACTAAGACGATCATGAAGAGTCTTATTTTTTTTAATAATGGATTGGTAGTTTTCATAGGCGTTATTGTTTGTTGGCGTACAATATAGTGAATCGGATTGAAAAAATCTTTAAACATTAGGTTTTATTAAGGGAAAGTTGGCGAAAAATAAAAAAACGCCGGAACAAAGAATTTTTCTTTGTTTACCGGCGCTTCTTCGTTGTAAGATGTGAGGTTGGTTTATAAAAACGAATTATGCATCGATATTTGCATACGTTGCATTCTCTTCAATAAATTCGCGACGTGGTCCTACGTCTTCACCCATTAGCATAGAGAAAACATAATCGGCTTCTGCGGCATTATCAATATTTACTTGTTTCAGCATACGGTTTTCCGGATCCATAGTTGTCTCCCATAATTGTTGAGCATTCATCTCACCTAAACCTTTGTATCGCTGTGTATGGATAGCGTTTTCTGAACCACCGCCATAGGTGTCGATAAACTTCTGGCGTTGTGCGTCTGTCCAACAATATTCTTCTACTTTACCTTTTTTGCAAAGGTAGAGCGGGGGAGTAGCAATGTATAGATAGCCATTCTGAATAATTTGTGGCATATAGCGAAAGAAGAATGTCATGATCAGTGTGTCAATGTGAGAACCATCGACATCGGCATCGGTCATGATAATAATCTTGTGATAGCGCAGTTTTTCAATATTAGCTGCCTTGCTGTCGTCTTCTGTTCCGATTGTAACACCCAGAGCTGTATATATGTTACGAATTTCGTCGCTTTCCAAAGCTTTGTGGTACATCGCTTTTTCCACATTAAGGATTTTACCACGTAGTGGAAGGATAGCTTGGAACATACGGTTACGTCCTTGTTTAGCAGTGCCACCTGCCGAATCACCCTCGACAAGGAATAACTCACATTTTGAAGGATCCTTGTCCGAACAGTCAGCAAGTTTACCAGGCAAACCACCTCCAGACATTGGAGATTTGCGCTGTACCATCTCGCGTGCTTTTCTTGCAGCATGGCGTGCAGTAGCTGCCAGAATCACTTTGTCTACAATCGTTTTTGCTTCCTTTGGATGTTCTTCCAGATAGTAAGCTAAAACTTCGCCTACAGCTTGGTCTACTGCTCCCATTACTTCGTTGTTTCCCAACTTAGTTTTGGTCTGTCCTTCGAACTGTGGTTCAGCTACTTTTACAGAAATAACAGCAGTCAGTCCTTCGCGGAAGTCATCTCCTGAGATCTCGACTTTTACTTTTTCCAGCATTTTGCTATCCTCTGCATATTTTTTTAGTGTACGGGTAAGCGCACGACGGAAACCAGCAAGATGTGTACCACCTTCGATGGTGTTGATGTTATTGACATAGGAATGTACATTTTCCGAGAATCCGGTATTGTACATGATTGCTACCTCTATAGGAATTCCCTGCTTTTCTGAATTCAGATAGATAACATCATTGATCAAATGTTCACGTGAGGATTCGATAAAACGTACGAATTCTCTCAAACCTTCTTCCGAATAGAAGTTTTCACTCTTGAAGTTGCCGTCTTCATTCACTACCCGACGGTCGGTTAAAGAAATGCGAAGACCAGCATTCAAATAAGCTAATTCACGCAAACGGGCTGCCAGAATTTTATAGTCATATACTGTTTCAGTAAAGATAGTATCATCCGGCCAGAATTGTTGACGAGTACCTGTAATATCGGAAATGCCGACTTCCTTTACAGAATAAAGCGGTTTGCCGATTTCGTATTCCTGCTGATAGATTTTTCCATTACGGAATACTTGTGTAGTCATGTGCGTAGACAGTGCGTTCACACAAGACATACCTACACCATGCAAACCTCCGGATACTTTATACGAACCTTTGTCGAATTTACCTCCGGCGTGTAACACAGTCATGGCTACTTCCAATGCCGACTTTTTCTCTTTTTCATGATAATCGACTGGGATACCACGTCCGTTGTCCTGAACTGTAATTGAATTATCTTCGTTGATAGTTACTTCAATGTGGTCGCAATATCCGGCCAGTGCTTCGTCAATAGAGTTATCAACGATTTCGTATACCAAATGATGAAGCCCCTTGATGCTGATGTCACCAATGTACATCGCAGGGCGTTTTCTTACTGCTTCGAGACCTTCCAATACTTGGATACTATCCGCAGAATATGACCCGTTATTGGGAGTGATTTGTTCTTCGCTCATAATTACTTTTCTAAGTTATAATAACAGAGCAAATATAGTGAAAAATGTCGATTTGGCGAAGAATGAAAGGTGAAAAAATAAAGAATAAGCGCGTATTCTTTATTATGGGACAAACTTAATAATCAGTGACTTAAAACACAAAAGGCCGAACCTAAAAGTTCAGCCTGAATGCTATATAGAATTGTTTATTTTCTATTATTAAGCGAGCTTATTGATGTAAAGAGCCAGCTTAGATTTCAGATTGTTAGCTTTGTTTTTATGAATAACATTTGTTTTAGCTAACTTATCCAACATCTTTGTAATGCCTGGATACATTGCAACTGCTTCTGCTTTATTGGTAGTTGCACGAAGCTTTCTAACAGCATTTCTCATGGTTTTACCATAATATCTGTTGTGAAGTCTTCTTGTTTCTTCTTGTCTGATTCTTTTCAGTGATGATTTGTGATTTGCCATTTCGACTAATCTATTTTTAGTTCTTTATTCTTTTAACTTGTAGCCCGTGGGGGAATCGAACCCCCCTTTCAAGAATGAAAATCTTGCGTCCTAACCGATAGACGAACGGGCCATCCTATTGCTGCATTTCTGCAGTTTGCTTTCTCGAAGCAGAGATTGTTTCTCGATTGCGGATGCAAAGGTAGGAACTTTTTTGAAACTGACAAACTATTTGCGAAAAAAAATCAATAATACTCCCAATTATTTTGGGTGATTTGTTTATAATGCCTGAAAATCAATATAATATAGATGCTTATTTCCTTTGAAGATTTGTTTCTATATAGAAAGCAATGAATTATTTTGTTTCACATATACCTTATTATATTTAATAATTAGTTTTTGCAGATTACTCATCTATCGTTTCAAGAAGATGCTATTTTGCTGTTTATGACTATTAATAGTTCGCACCTCTGCTCTTAATTAATAGTCTACATATTGATTCTTAATACTCAATTTCTTGGTTATTAATATCTAATATCTCAGAAATTAATAGTCTTGGTTATTTTTGAATAAGCTTCTTCTGCTCAATAGGAAGGAAAACAGCATCAGTTGATAGATATTGGTGATTAGTTGGACTTTCAAAATTAAGAAAAATGAAATTCTAAGATGTTATATCCCATTGATAAGCATGATTATCTTCGCTGAGTGTATGGTTGTACATTTCTCTTTTTTTTGTAGTTTTGCTACCGGAATAGGATAAATGGATGTTATGCTACAAAAAACAAGAGGAATAGTTCTGCACACGCTTAAATACAATGATACGTCTATTATTGTAGATATATATACAGAACTATCTGGAAGAGCTTCTTTTCTAGTAGCTGTGCCACGTTCACGAAAAGCAGCTATTAAATCTGTGTTATTTCAGCCACTGGCTTTTATTGAGTTTGAAGCGGATTACCGTCCGAATACAACACTTTATCGTATTAAGGAGGCAAAATCTTTCTATCCGTTTTCTTCTATTCCATATGATCCGTATAAATCGTCGATAGTTCTTTTTTTAGCTGAATTTCTTTATCGGGCAATGCGTGAAGAAGCGGAGAATCGTCCGTTATTTGCTTATTTGGAACATTCGGTCATATGGCTTGATGAATGCAAGAAGAGCTTTGCTAATTTTCATTTAGTTTTTTTGATGCGCCTTTCTCGTTTTCTAGGACTTTACCCGAATTTGGAAGATTATCAGGCTGGTGATTACTTCGATATGTTGAATGCTTGTTTTATTTCTGTACGTCCTCAATTACATTCTTCTTATATTAATCCTGAAGAGGCGGGGCAACTCTGCCGGTTGATGCGTATGAACTATGATACAATGCATCTTTTCACGATGAGTCGTGCGGAACGTATTCGCTGTCTAACGATTATCAATGACTATTATCGCTTACATTTGCCGGATTTTCCGGTTTTAAAATCTTTAGAGATTTTGAAAGAATTGTTTGATTGATAATTATCTAAAAAGGCTTTGTTAGTGAGGGGAGTTTTTTGTTAATTCTCTTGTATACAAGCTTAGTAATATTTGTATTAAATCCCGGATAATCAGCGAGTAGCCTATATTCTATTTTAATTATTGGCAAACATGTGATTTTTTTTGTTTACTTAATTGTTTTTTATCTATTCCAGACGTTGCTTTAACAACTTGCTATGAAATTCGTTTTGAATATTGGGAGTTTTTATGCCTCTTTAGCAGTGTTGTGCAGATCTCCTATGGCTAATATCTGAATTTGGAATAGGAATCAATAGACAGCTTCCTGTCCATTAATAGAGAAGTTCATTTCAATTTTATAGGGAGAAGTAAATTAGGTAAAGGATATAAAAAAACTATCACCGTTCCGCATTCTCAATGGATAAGGGGGATTCTGCGTTACCGGTGATAGTCGATAGAACTATAGTATTTTTTGCTGTGTAAAAAGAAGGATTTTATCCTAAGAGTTCCTTTACTTTAGCAGAGATAGCACGACCTTCCGCAAGTCCGGCTAGTTTCTTGGAAGCAACGCCCATTACTTTACCCATATCTTTACCACTGGTAGCACCTGTTTCAGCAATAATCTCTTTTAATGCTACTTCCAGTTCCTCAGCAGACATTTGTTTGGGTAGGTAAGTTTCCATTACTGCTACTTGCGCCATTTCTGTATCAGCCAAATCCTGACGTCCTTGTCCAATATAGATCTCAGCAGCATCTTTTCCTTGTTTCACCAATTTCTGAATAATTTTCAAGGCTGCATCATCTGTCAATGTATCATTAGCTCCCGGAGCTGTTTTCGCCTCTAAGAAGAATTTTTTTATGTTTCTCAGAGTTTCCAAGGCTACTTTATCTTTCGCCTTCATTGCGGTTTTAATGTCTTCGCTGACTTTTTCAAATAAGTCCATATCTTTTTTAATCTAAATTACTAGAAAGTAATCACTCCGTCACTATCAGTAGCTTCTTCTGTTGCTACTTCCTCTTCGAGAGCGGCTTTTGTTTTAATTTTGGTAAGAGTCGTTTTATCCCGTTGGTAAGTAGGAGAGTCTTCCACCATAGCGATGATGTCATCATTATCTAAATCTTCGATGTTGAAGAGATAGATATGACGGCGTTTACGGAGACTCTTGCTACCAATACCATTGGCACTTTCTCCATATGCTTTGCGGATACGTTCTTTGTTCTTTTCTTTTTCTTCCTCCAGCATTAATTGACGTTCTTCTTCTTCCTGGCTTCGAGCTTCGTGCAGACTATCCATACCCGGTACATCTTCTACGCCGAATCCGGTTGCCAATACAGTGATCTTTACCTTGCTTTCCAGTGAGTTGTCCATGGCGACACCCCAGATCACTTCCACTCCTTCGCGGAATTTACTCATAAATTCATGCACTTCGTTCATTTCCTCCATCATCAACTCGGATGTTGAGCAGAAAGAAACATTGAGCATTACCTTTTTAGCATTGAAGATATCATTGTTGTTTAGCAATGGAGAGTGCAGGGCATCATCAATAGCTTTCGTTACGCGATTTTCTCCTTCTCCGAATCCTGTACTCATGATAGCAACTCCACCATCTTTCAGGATTGTTTTTACGTCAGCAAAGTCCAGATTGACAGTACCGCGCATGGTGATAATTTCGGCAATACTTTTAGCAGCAATAGACAAAGTATCATCAGCCTTACCAAATGCATTCATAAAGGTAAGGTCCGCATATATCTCACGTAAACGTTCGTTATTGATGACCAGCAATGCATCTACATGCTGAGCGATACGTTCTACACCATCCAACGCCTGAATAATCTTCTTTTCTCCTTCGAAGATGAATGGAATAGTAACAATACCTACCGTAAGAATATCCATTTCTTTGGCGATACGGGCAATAACCGGAGCTGCACCGGTTCCGGTACCTCCTCCCATTCCAGCTGTGATAAATACCATTTTGGTACCATCATTCAACAGAGTTTTTATATCGTCAATACTCTCTTCAGCGGCATCTCGTGCCCGTTCGGGACGGTTGCCGGCACCAAGTCCTTGTGTAATGCTACGGCCCAATTGCAGTTTTACTGGAACAGGTGATTCCGCCAAAGCTTGGTTGTCCGTATTGCAAAGAACGAACGTTACGTCATGTATACCTTCCCGGTACATATGGTTTACGGCGTTACCGCCACCGCCACCTACACCGATTACTTTTATGATTTTCGGCGAGTCGGTCGGGAAATCAAATTGTACTATCTCGTCCATATCTTATTGAATTTTGAATTATTTCATATCATCATCAGAGAAGATTTCCTTTGTCAGCGAATCAATCTTTCGCTGGATCCAACTTGGACCGGCTTCCCGTTTCCGTTTTTCCTTTTCTTCTTTCTCCTTTAGTTTGCGAAGTCTCTCCTTTTCTTTAGCAGCATCTCTGGCAGCTTGTCTGGCTTCTCTTTCTTCTTCGTCTTTCTTGATTTTTGCTAATCGGGCTTGCTCTTGTAGTTCTTTGTCGTCTTCGAACATATCCACTGTCTGGTGAATTTCCGGTTCTGCTTTAGGAACAGTAACTGGAGCTTTATGAGTAGTCTCTGTTAAACAACAGTTCTGATTACCTTCAAAAAGAAGTCCGAAGACTGTATTCAAAGAACTGTCTTTCTTTAGCATATTATTAGAAGCATGAACTGTATTACGAGGCAATTTCGCTAGTCGTATTTTTTCTATTTTGCTGCGTCTGCGTAACATTTCATCCAGATTCTTCAGGTTAGCTGCTCCACCGGTCATGATAATACCAGCCAGCAACTTATCTTCATAGCTTGAAAGCTGGATTTGATTCCATACATTGGCTATGATTTCCTCGGCACGTGCTTCGATAATGTTATTAAGTTTACCTAGCTCAATCGTGCGGCTATCGTCGTCCAGTTTGCAGGTAGCGGGTTCTTCGTTCTCGTCTTCTTCGTATAACGCATCTCCGTATGCTTTTTTCAGACGTTCTGCCTCTTCTTCCTCCATTTGCAGGGTGCAGATATCACGTGTGATACTGTTTCCTCCCAATGGAAGAACAGTCAGGAAACGAAGAATATTATTTTTATAAATTGAGATGGTTGTTGTATCAGCTCCGAAGTCAATCAATGCACATCCCGAACGGCGCTCGCTTTCTGTCAATACGGCGTTCGCTGTAACCAATGGTGTAATCAGTTGATCGGCAATCTCAATTTTTGCTTGTTGGAAACAATGTTCCAGGTTTTTGCGTACAGAGGAACGGGCCACTATATTGAGGAAACGCCCCTCAATGTGGGTTCCTACTAGGCCAATCGGATTGGCTTGTAAGTTATTACCTACTTTATATTCTTGTGGTGCTACGTCCAATATATCCATATCAACCACCGGAATAGCGATATTCTCGTCACCGATAGCGTTTACAAGTTCTTCCGATATGATGGCTTCCTCTTCCAGGTCGCGACTCACTACATTACGGACTGTGCGGAGCGATTGTCCACCAATACCTACATATACCTTGGCGATTGAGTTATTCAATTCACCTTCCAGTCTGTTAATGATAGAAGTCAGGCTTTGTGCAGTTTTGTCAAGGTTAAAGATGACTCCCTTACGGATAAACGTTGAAGAGTCTTCTTGCGCATATGCTAAAATCTGCATGCTTCCGTCACTGTTCTTTTTTCCGGCCACACCGGTTATCTTCGATGAACCTAGTTCAATCGCGGCGATAAATTCTGTTGTTGCCATATCTTTTTATTTGTTATTATTCTCGTTTTGTACAAATAATCTGGTTACTAAACTCTAGATTGATGCGTGAATATTTGTTCCAGCCTACCTGATTGAGTCCTTTCTCATAAAATATCTTTAGGCGTGAAAGCTTATTCTCAAAATTCTCCAGTTTTCCGAGATAGACAAGGTGATCTCCTACACGTGGCACCAGTTCGATAGTGCGGTCGGACAATACATTGATTTGTTCTATCTGGGCATCCCAGAACTTATTGTTTTGCAAAAATACACCAAACTTATATAAATCCTTCATTGCGAACGACTTTTCTACGTTTCCGGTGACAATTGCCCGGTGAGCGACACATTTCGCATCTTGTGGCATGATGGTTCCTTTATTATCAAGATAGTAATTTTCACCGTTGCTACTCATAACACGAAGGATAGGAATGCGTTGCGCTACTTCAACACAGATCTTTCCGCTAGGTGTCTTATAGCATTCCGCTTCTGCAATGAGCGGGTGTTTACTTAGTTCGCGCTCCAACGATTTAGTGGAGATGCGTTCCAATTTCTTCCCGATAGGATATATACCTTTGTTTTGAAGGACACCTTTCAATTCGTTTTTGGTGATAAAGCCTGCATAAGCGGTATCCTTAATCACTAACTCCACGTCTCGGCAAGTCTGATCGATAGGCTTACGGTTGAAGGCAGTTATAGCTATACCGAGGTAGGCTATAAGCACCAGCATGACAATGAACAGAAGGATTCTCTTTACCATAATATTATTAATTAAGAATGAAGAACTTTCATTTCCAATAGTTTTTTTATTTCAGGAACATAATTGTCAATGTCTCCGGCGCCTAAGGTAATCAATACTTCAATGTTTTTATCTTTCAGAATGTTCAGTATTTCTTCCTTTTTACACATACTTTTTTCAATACCCGGGTGGAGATTATCATAAATCAGCTTGCTGGTAACACCAGGAATAGGTGTTTCACGAGCAGGATAGATGTCTATCAAAATGACTTCGTCCAGTAAGGAAAGGCTGTCTGCAAAGTCTTTGTAAAAGTCGTGAGTACGGGTATAAAGATGTGGCTGGAAGATTGCTGTGATCTTCTTATCTTTATAAAGTTCGTGGATAGACTGTACACTTTGCTTGATTTCGGCAGGATGATGAGCGTAGTCGCTTAGGAATACAATCTTGTCATTCTTTATTTTAAAGTCAAAACGGCGGTCTACGCCATGGAAACTTGCCATTCCTTGTTTAATCTCTTCGTCAGTTACTCCGTTCAAGTGGGCGAGTGCCATCGCAGCTATTCCGTTTTCGATATTGATACTAACAGGAACTCCGAGCTGTATATCATTGATTCGCGTATCAGGAGCGACAAAGTCGATGAAGATTTCTCCGTTTCCGATGCGAATGTTTTCAGCATGGAAGTCTCCTTCGTCGCGTGAATATGTATATACACGAACCCCTGCTTGTACTTTAGGTTGCAAAGCGATACCTTTACGGATAATCAATGCACCTCCCGGTTGGATCAGAGTGGTATAGTGTTCGAAGCTTTCCAAATAAGCTTTCTCTGTTCCGTAAATATCCAAATGGTCAGGATCAGTTGCTGTGATGACTGACATATAAGGAGATAACCAATGGAATGAACGGTCGAACTCGTCTGCTTCGATTACTGTGTAGGGGCTTTTCTGGGAAAGCAACAGATTAGTACCATAATTCTTAGAAATACCTCCGAGAAAAGCGGTACATTCTATATGTGATTGATTTAGCAGGTGTGCAGCCATAGTAGAAGTAGTTGTTTTACCATGTGTACCTGCTACGCATAATCCTTTACTCGAACGAGTGATTGTTCCTAATACCTGTGCACGTTTTTGTATCTCAAATCCATTATTACGGAAATACTCCAGTTCCTCGTGATCATGAGGAATAGCAGGAGTTAATACCACTAATGTTGTTTCTTTGTTTTTGCAACTTTCCGGAATCAGACGAACGTTTTCTTCATAATGTATTTGTGCACCTTCAGCAATAAGATTTTCAGTCAATGGGGTAGGGGTACGGTCATATCCGGCTACGATTTTTCCTTTGGAAAGGAAATAACGTACGAGAGCGCTCATGCCGATACCTCCGGCACCTACGAAATAGACTGACTTTATGGATTCAATATTCATTGTTTTCACTGTTTTATTTTATGATATCGGGTATGGATTATAGAGATTCTTCTGCTAACTTTATCACTTCCTGTGCAATGATTTTTGCAGAATCAGGTAAAGCCAGTTTGGCAATATTCTCACTCAACTCTTTCAATTTACGATCATCGGTTACAGTTGCTAAAGCTATATTCAGCAATGTATTTTCGGCTTCGCTATCTTTCACATAGATTGCAGCCTGCTTGTTGACAAGTGCTAGTGCATTTTTAGTCTGATGATCCTCTGCAACATTAGGTGAAGGAACCAAAACAACGGGCTTGTTCAATAGGCAAAATTCAGAAATAGAGCCGGCTCCCGCACGTGAAATGACCAAATCGGCAGCAGCATATGCAGCAGCCATGTCCTTGATGAAATCGGTTACAAATAAATTTGGCAGTTCTCCTGTGGCCTTTATGGCTTTCATGACTTGCGGATGATAGAATTTTCCTGTTTGCCAGATAAATTGTACATCGCTATTTGCCTTGATTGCAGATAATCCGGCTATCAATGTATTATTAATAGTACGAGCTCCTAAGCTACCTCCTACAATTAATACAGTTTTCTTACCGGATTGCAGATGAAATGAACGGAGTGCTTCGTCTTTGGAAGGCATATCCTTTGTCAAATTCTGGCGAACCGGATTTCCTGTCATAATGATTTTATCGCCAGGGAAAAACTTCTCCATTCCTTCATATGCTACACATATCTTTCTGGCTTTCTGTGCCAATAATTTATTTGTTACTCCTGCATAAGAGTTCTGTTCCTGGATTAAAGTAGGAACTCCCATCATTCCTGCTGTCTTTAATGTGGGACCGCTGGCATAACCTCCTACACCTACCGCTACTTGTGGGCGGAAGTTTTTGATGATACTACGTGCTTTCCATTGACTACGTGCCAATTTCATCAGTACAGCTATATTCTTCCATAGATGTTTGCGATCGAATCCTGCAATTGGAAGCCCGATTATCTTATAACCTGCATCGGGAACCCGTTGCATTTCCATTCGTCCTTCGGCACCTACAAAAAGTATTTTTGCATCTGAGCGTAATTCGATTATTGCGTTGGCGATGGATACAGCCGGGAAAATATGACCTCCCGTTCCTCCACCACTGATGATAATTCTAAGTTCTTTTTCCATACTAATCTTTTCTTCTTTCCTGTTCACCGTTCATCGTTTCTTTTATTGCTGATCTATCAGCTATTATGACTGTCCTGTTCATCTTCGAACTTAGCATCGCTATTCAGAATCTGTGCAGTCGGTTCAGCAGCTGTCTGTGCTTCCGAATCGGAGGTACCAGCTGCTATTTGCATCTGAATCTGTGCATCGTGTGCTTTTTGTTCTTCCAAATGGGCAGTATATCGGCTGACGCTTAATATCATTCCGATATAAGCGCAATTAATTAATGTACTTGTACCTCCTTTACTTATCAGGGGGAGAGGTTGTCCGGTTACAGGAAACAATCCGACGGCAACCATCATATTTAATATCGCTTGTGATACTAGCAATATGGCAATTCCCATTACAAGAAAGGCGGGAAAAGTCCGTTCACATTTTTGTGCGATTCTTCCTGCGCGCATTAACAGACAGAGATATAAGAATACCACAAATGCTCCTCCTATCAGTCCCATCTCTTCGATAACAATGGCAAAGATAAAGTCGGAGAATGCTTGGCTAAGAAAGTCACGTTGAATCGAGTTTCCCGGTCCTTTGCCGACTACATGGCTTGTTGCAATAGCAATGCGTGCATGTGCGATCTGTGCATCTTTGTCAATATCAAATTTTGCAGCAGGTACGTCTTCTTTGTCAAAGAAACCTTTGATACGGTTTTGCCAAGTTTCCAAACGATGGAGTCCGGGAGTATTGTGCAATGTTTTTGCAGGAATAGCAATCACTGTTCCTACGCCAAGCCCTGCTACGAGTACAAGCCCTCCCATCAACATTAATAATTTTTTGGAGGATACTCTCCCGATGAACATCATCATGAATACCACTCCAAACAATAGCATAGCTGTTGAAAGGTTTTCCGGTGCAATCAATATGAGTACCAGTCCGGTGATAATCATGATATATTTAAAGGCTTTCGGATTAGCTCCTTCATCATCCTGTTTCTTAGACAAAATGAATGAGACAGCAATGATAACCGCCATTTTTGCCAACTCTGAAGGTGGAATTGTAATCCCATGAAAGTCATCCAACGAGCAGCTCCATTGACACGATCTCCTGTAATGATACCCATCAGCGTAACAAATGCCAATAAGACCAGAGAAAGCGGGTATAGGAAAACAGGAAATACCTGAAACCATTTATAAGGAACATTGTGTAGAAATACCACTACTACAGCACCTACCATTAGAATGATAGAGTGTTGTGTAATAGGTCCCCAATGGTCACCGCTTTTATAGGTAAGCGTTGAAGCTGCCGAAAATACCTCAATAATTGAGATGAGACAGAGACAGAGGAAAATAATCCAGATTACCTTGTCACCTTTGAATATGTTCTTTAATAAATCCATCTTTTTAATTAAGAATTAAAAATTAGAAATAGGTAATTAAAGGGCGAGGACGTACTTCTTAAATTGATTGCCGCGATCTTCGTAACTCTTAAAGAGGTCGAATGAAGCGCAACAAGGACTTAATAATACGGTTTCGCCTTTTTGAGCTAGTTTGTAGGCTACTTCTACTGCGTCTTTCATTCCTGTTTGTACGTCAGCCACCGGAAGCCCCAAACGGTCGAAGAAATCATGCAATTTTTCGTTATGAAGTCCTAAGTATACCAATGCCGAGCATTTTTCACGTACTAGGTCTTCTATTTCCGTGTAGTCATTACCTTTGTCTTTTCCACCGAGAATCAATACCACCTTGGTAGTCATGCTTTGCAAGGCGTACCAGCAAGAATTGACATTCGTTGCTTTAGAGTCATTGATGAAATCGATACCACGTACACGTGCTACTTTCTCCAAACGGTGTTCTACTCCCTTGAAATCGGAAAGTGCTTTCCGAATATTCTCTTTGGTGATACCGGCTAAGTTGGCAGAGATTCCTGCTGCTAAAGAGTTATATAGATTATGTTGTCCGGTCAGAGCCAATTCTTCTTGTTCCATGTTGAAGGTGATCGGTTCTGTTATCTTTACTTCCTTGTCCTCTACGTATGCGATAGCACCTTCTTCTTTTACAGCTGCAAAAGGGTACAAGTGAGCTTTTAAACCATGTTTCGCAAGCTCCCGTTTGATAATGGGGTCGTCATTCCAGAAGATGAATGCATCGTCTGGCGTCTGATTCTGAGTGATACGGAATTTTGCATCGATGTAATTCTGCATACAATGGTCGTAACGGTCCAAATGATCAGGGGTAATATTCATTAATACGGCGATGTTCGCACGAAAATTATACATGTTATCCAGCTGGAATGAGCTCAATTCAATAATGTAATAATCATGATCATCTTCAGCAACCTGCAAAGCCAGACTCTTTCCGATATTACCGGCTAAACCTACATTTACTCCTGCACTTTTGAAAATATGGTAGATCAGGGAAGTAGTGGTAGTCTTTCCGTTAGATCCTGTGATACAAATCATCTTTGCATCTGTATAACGTCCGGCAAATTCTATTTCGGAGATCACTGGCGTACCTTGAGCTTTCAATTTCAAAATTATAGGTGCATCATTCGGTATGCCAGGACTTTTAATCACTTCGTCAGCATTCAGAATAAATTCTTCTGTGTGGTGCCCTTCTTCCCAAGCAATTTGATAGCTGTCCAGCAGTTCCTTATAATTGTCCTTAATAGCGGACATATCCGAAACGAATGTGTCGAATCCCTTGACCTTGGTAAGAACGGCTGCACCAGCTCCGCTTTCACCAGCTCCTAAAATTACAATTCTCGACTTCTTTTCAGCTCTTTCCGAAGAAGAGGAAGCAAAGTTAACTTTGCTACTGTTTTCTGTATTCATATATATAGGATAAAAGAGTATTGGTTATAATAACTGAATACTCAGTTTTGCTGCAAGTGTTGGTTTGTATTAGTAACAGGCATGAGTACTTGCAGCTTATACCTCATACTTGTTACTTTTATATGTTATCTTATCTTCAATGTTATGATAGTGAACGCTGCCAATACGATGGTTACAATCCAGAAACGAACGGTAATTTTTGATTCATGGAACAACTGTTCCGGTTTAGTGAACATCACTGTACAACCGGGTTCTATCAGACTCATGGAAGTGCGAAAATGATCATGGATCGGTGCCCGTTTGAACAATCGTTGTTTTACTCCTTTCCGTTTTCCTATTTTGTAGTAGAAACGTTGCAGGATCACCGACAGATTCTCTACCAGGAATACACCACAAAGGATTGGAATCAGTAATTCCTTATGAATAATGATAGCAAATACGGCAATGATTCCTCCAATGGTCAAACTACCTGTGTCTCCCATAAAGACTTGTGCCGGGTAGGCATTGTACCATAAGAAACCAATTAATGCACCAATGAAGGCACAAATAAAGATTACCAGTTCTTCCGATCCCGGAATATACATGATATTCAAATAACCGGCAAATTCAATATGGGATGATACATAGGCTAAAATACCTAACGTGACACCGATAATCGCGGAATTTCCTGCTGCCATTCCATCCATTCCGTCATTTAGATTGGCTCCGTTTGATACGGCGGTAACAACGAAGATTGTGATAATGACAAACAATACCCATCCGGCTGCTTGTGCATGGTCACCCATAAAGGCAACGATATCTGCATAATCGAGGTTGTTGCTTTTAAAGAAAGGAATAGTGGTTTGAGTGGATTTCAGGTCATTGGTTCCATGTATTACTTCCATTTCTTGTCCGGGTTTATGTACTTCGATGTTTTCCCGGATTACTACATCTGGGCTTAAGTATAATGTGAGTCCTACAATTAATCCTAAACCTACCTGACCGATAATTTTAAACTTTCCATGTAGACCTTCTTTGTCTTTTTTGAATATCTTGATATAATCATCTGCAAATCCGAGTGATCCCAACCATACGGTGGTAATCAACATTAATATCATATATATATTGTGTAGCTTACCTAATAGCAAACATGGGATAAGAATAGCGACGATAATGATGACTCCTCCCATACTCGGTACACCTACTTTATTAACACCAAATGGGTCAATTTTTGCATCGCGTTGGGTCTCCGTAATCTGCTTCTTCTTAAGTAGATTAATGAATCTGTCTCCCCAGATACTTGAAATAAGTAATGCAAGGATGACTGCCATCAAAGCTCGGAATGAGGTGTATCCAAACATTCCTGCTCCGGGAAAATTAAGCTTATGTAGCCATTCAAACAGATAGTATAACATAATATTTATCAGTTTATCAATGTATCATTATGCCTGTCCTTAACAAATTACCGACAGAATGATTCATTATTTAAAAATTTCTTTCAATACTTCTTTATCATCGAAATGATGTTTCACTCCTTTAATCTCCTGATAATTCTCGTGCCCTTTTCCGGCAACCAGAATTACATCTCCTTTCTCAGCAAACATACAAGCTGTCCGAATTGCTTCTTTACGGTCTGCGATACTAAGGGTTTTCTTTAAATCATCTGCATCTAGTCCGGCAAGCATATCACTGATGATGTCTTGTGGTTCTTCAAAACGTGGATTGTCGGATGTGATAATAACTCGGTCGCTGGCTTTGGCGGCTTCTTTTGCCATGATGGGGCGTTTGCCTTTATCACGGTTACCACCGGCACCTACCACAGTAATCACTTTTCCCTTGCCTTCAAGAACTCCATGAATTGCATTCAATACATTGATAAGTGCATCCGGAGTGTGTGCATAGTCTACGATTGCAGTAAATCCTTTCGGAGAACGAACAGCATCGAAACGTCCAGCTACCGGGTGCAAAGTACTCAGAGCCAGTAATACATCTTCTTCTTTCTTTCCTAATAATACCGCAGCTCCAAATACAGCTAAAAGATTGGAAGCATTGAATTTGCCTATGAATTGAACAGCTAACTCGTGGTTATTAAAGTCGAGCAGCATTCCTTCGAAATGCGATTCAAGTACCCGCCCTTTGAAGTCACTAAGGCTTCTTAATGAATAGGTATATACTTTGGAACGTGTATTCTGTGTCATCACTAATCCATTCTTATCGTCCAGATTAGTCAGACTAAATGCGTTTTTGGGTAATTCATCAAAGAATTTCTTCTTGGCTTTCAGATAATTCTCTACAGTTTTATGATAGTCCAAGTGGTCGCGAGTCAGGTTGGTGAAAATACCTCCTGCAAATTTTAATCCGCTAATACGCTTCTGAGCAATAGAATGTGAACTGACTTCCATGAAAGCATATTTGCATCCTTCATCTGCCATTCGTCCTAACAACTGATTTAGTGTAATAGGATCAGGAGTAGTATGCTCAGTTGGAACAGGCTCATCATCAATATAATTACAGACAGTAGAGATTAGTCCAACTTTATATCCGAAGTAACGGAATGTATTATATAATAAGGTAGCAATCGTAGTCTTCCCATTTGTTCCGGTGACACCTACCAGCTCCAATTTGGAGGTTGGATTTCCATAGAAAGTTGTGGCAATCTTTCCTGCTGCATCTTCACTGTCTTTCACCTGGATATATGTAATTCCTGCTTTTGGCTCTTCCGGCAAGTCTTCACAAAGGATTGCTACTGCTCCTTTTTCAATAGCAGTAGGGATGTAGGCATGACCGTCAGTCTGTGTGCCACGCATAGCCATGAATAAATGTCCTTTTTCCACCAGGCGGGAGTCTATGTTGATCCCGGTGATTTCAATTTCCGAATCTCCGGATATCTGTACCGGTTGTATTGCTTTCAGTAACTCTTTTAATAACATAACTTTATTTGGCTCTTCTTTTTTCATTTTTAATTCCTCATTTGCAATGTAATAGTTTGCCCTTTTTTCGCTACGGTTCCGTTTGCTATAGATTGGCTTCTTACTTTACCGACACCCACCAGGCGAACCTTCAACCCTTTGCTTTCAAGTAAGTAGACTGCATCTTTTGCTCCCATGCCAATAACGCTGGGTACAAAATTCTGCATGTTACTCCGGCTTTCCAGAACCACTGCTTGTGGGGCTGCATGACTACTTCCCCATACTTCCTTACCTGAAGAGGTAATTTCACCTTGTGTTTTGATATTCAACTCATCCAAAACCCGTTTTGCGGATCGCATTTCTCCTGCTTTAACGTTTGGTATTACTACACTGTTTGTATCAATCGCACTTGTAAGTGGCAGTCGCAAGTCTTTAGCATAGACTCTTTCAGCTATTTTACTGAATACGCTACCTGCCATCAAACCTCCCGAGGCTGGTAAACCAGGCTTTTGTATGGAAACAATCATGCTATATTTCGGTATTTCAGAAGGAAAATATCCACAAAAGCTAACCAGATAATTTGTTGTTCCAGTTTTGTATCCTGCTATTCCTTGAGAAATTTGAGCTGTTCCGGTCTTTCCCGATACATGGAACTGCTTGCTGCCTGCTGGTTTAGCAAGTCCTTCACTTACTACTTTCCGTAAAATCTCTTGGATTTGTGCTAATGTTTTATCCGAACAAATTTTAGGATTGATGACTTCTGTTGGGAACTCTTGGATCACTTCTCCATCTTTTATCGCTGCTTTTACAAATTTCGGACGTATGGATACGCCATTATTGGCAATCGCATTATAGAATGTCAGGATATTTATAGGCGGTACCTGTGTCTCATAACCGATACTCATCCATGGTAAAGTGGTTTTTGAAAAATAACGTTCTTTAGGGCCACGAATATTTGGCTTTCCTTCTCCGGAAATTTGTAAATGTAGAGTCTGGTCGATGCTCATCCGTTTTAATCCATCAACGAATTTTTGTGGATTCTTGTTATAAAAGTTGTCGATAATGCTAGATGTCCCGACGTTGGAAGACACTCCTAAAATCTCAGTGACAGTTAGCTTTCCATATCCTCCGCGATGCCAGTTATGGTCTTTCATAACACGTCCATGCATGGGCTTTTGTCCATTACCGGTATCGACAATATAGTCAGGGGTGATATAGCCATCTTCTAATGCTACCATGATGGAAGCTGTTTTAAAGGTAGATCCTGGTTCTAGCATATCACTTATAGCGTTGTTACGCATTTCATAGTATTCACCATCTTTTCCTTTCATCATATTGACGATAGCTTTTACTTCTCCGGTAGCAACCTCCATTAAAACAACAACACCTACACTGGCGTTTATTTCTTTCAGTTTGTCTACTAGTGCTTTTTCACAAATATCTTGCATACCTACATCAATAGTAGTAATCAAGTCGCAGCCGTCTACTGGAGGGATATCTACAATATTCAGATATTTATTCATCACTTTCTGGCGATGAGTTAAGCCGTTGCGTCCTTTCAGGATAGTGTCGTAAGCAAGTTCAATTCCATTTTTAGCTCCTTGTGCAGTGTCGGCAAAGACATCACCTAAAGTACGTGCAGCCAATGAACCGAATGGTTTTTTGCGTTGGTTGAATGCCAGTCCTTTAAATCCGCCTTTGTAGGGATTCAAACGAAAAACGGGCAAACGTTTCACCTCTTTATATTGTATGTATGAAATACGTTTTGGATAGATCAGATAGTTACGGCTTTTAGCCTGACGTCCTTTTTTGAGATGCGCTTTAAATTCTGCTGCACTTTTATCCGGAAATATTTGGTGGAGTCCTTTACAAATAGAATCCATGTTTACTTTCAGAATAGAATCACGTCGTGCCTGATCTTTTATTTTCTTCTTTTCATCCTTTTCACCGGACATAAAGTCCATATATATCTTATATTCAGGCAAAGAACTTGCCATTAGTTTGCCGTCGGAAGAAATAATGTTTCCGCGGTTAGGCTTCACCGTCACGTTTTCTTTTACGAAACGGTCGGCTACATCCTGCCAGTATTGCCGATCGGCAAACATAGTGATGCCTCCCTTCACAACAATTGCCACTCCTATCAATATCATAATCAGTATGACGAAGAAGTAACGGGTCATTATGTTCTTTTTATTAACTGCACAGTGCTTGTCTTTTAAAACTACAAATGTTCTATCTAGCTCTCTATTTAATTAGGTAAGGCGGATTAGTGGAAGTTTGCAAATCACTTTCCTTACTCGATATATAATTCTCAATACGTGATTGACGACTCTTTTCCATTAATTCGGAACTACGAGTCAGTGCATCGTATTTGATATCTATCAGTTCTTTTTTCAACTTATCTATTTCAATCTGCTGCTGCTGACTGGCATAACGGTTGTGAATATAGAAAATGACCATTACCATAATAAGTACCAATAACTTTGTTTGGCGACGGAAAAAGTCAGTAGCTAAAATATCCCACCCAGAATACTTTTCAACGAAGTACGTTTTTTCTTCTTCTCCTCTGCTGCTTTTTTGTTTACTGTTCCTTCCATATCTTTTATTTTTTCTCTGCAATACGTAATTTAGCACTTCTCGAACGCGGATTTCTTTCTATCTCTGCTTCATTGGGAACAATCACTTTATTGTTGATCAATCGGAAAGGGGTTTGTACGTTTCCAAAAAAGTCTACTTCTGCTTTTCCTTCTACGTTACCCGTCTTCATGATGTTTTTCACCATACGGTCCTCCAATGAGTGATAGGTGATGACAACTAATCTTCCTCCCGGCCTAAGCGCCTCGATAGTCGCCAGTAACATCTCTTTTAATGCTTCCATTTCCTGGTTCACTTCAATGCGAAGCGCTTGGAATACTTTTGCCAGTTCCTTCTTTTCTCGTTCTCGTCCAAAAAGAGGTTTGATAATTTCCAGAAACTCACCAATCGTCTGGATATATTTTCCGTTCCTTTCTTTTGCAATGACAGAAGCCAGTTTCCGGCTGTTCTTTAATTCCCCATATAAATAAAAAAGATTAGCCAGTCGTTCTTCTTCGTAAGTATTTACTATATCCGTAGCTGTAAGTCCGGCACGTTTATTCATGCGCATATCCAGTGCTCCATCGAAGCGGAAAGAGAATCCGCGTTCGCTGTCGTCAAAGTGATGGGAAGATACGCCGAGGTCAGCTAGGATCGCATCTACCTGTTCGATGTCATGGTAACGGAGGAAGTTGTGTAGGTAACGGAAATTACTACGTACAAAAGTGAAATGGGGATCGTTGACGATGTTACGTTCTGCATCTTCATCCTGATCAAATCCTAGTAGCTGTCCTTCTTCTCCGAGTCGTGACAGGATTTCACGAGAATGTCCGCCCCCTCCAAATGTAACGTCTACATACGTTCCATCCGGACGAATATTCATTGCATCAACGCTTTCTTTCAGTAATACAGGTACGTGGTATGTCAGTTCATCTTTCTCCATTTTCTATTTTGTCATCGTTCATAATTTCTTCTAATGCGGCTCCGAACTCTTCAGACGACATAAATGGTTGCTCTGTCCGTTCTTTAGCCAGATCTCTATTTTGTTATCGACGCCGATAAAACGAATATCCCCCCGGATATCACAAATTTGCAAATATCGTTTGGGAATAAGTATTCGTCCGTTACTATCTTGAGTGACCACTTCAACATCGCTAACAAATTGCCTGAAAATTAGTTGGTGTTTGCTGTTCCATTTATTTAATCTGCTTCGGAGTTCGTTCAGTTCCTCATTCCATACACTCTCTGGATAGAGTGTCAGGCAATCTTGAAATACGTCTTTACGCATAATAAGTCTCTCTTCAGAAGCAGCTTGTAACTGTTTCCTAAAAGTGGCGGGTATAAATACTCTTCCTTTGACATCCGCTCTGGCTTCAATATTCCCTAAAAACCGTATCATTTACCTTATTATAATAAGCGACGGTAAAAGTATGAATTTCCCCACAATTCCCCACTATATTCCACGAAAATCTTTTTGAGAAGTTTTCAACAGAATGTTAATTGCTTATTCCATTGAAAATGAAGTTACTCCGGAAAGACTCTTTTGGTGGGGAATTGAAAGGTGTTGCCTGTTGTAAATGATGATTATAGGGAGGATGTTGAATGTTGCCCACTAGTGATATTCTCACTTCATTCATATAATTATTTTGTTTATTCAGCGCATCTCCCCTATATATGTTTTTATAGTAAATCCATCACAGTCACCTATTTGCTATTAACTATCTTATTATCAATAATTAATGGTGTGACGGCAAGTGGTGATGGCAGTGTGATGGAAAATCGTGTCGTCACCATCCGGAAGAGGGTTAGAGGAGCAAAATGTGAAGAGATAGTCATGAGAAGTTTAAACTAACTATACCAATGAAGCGCTAGATCCTATTGAATTAAGAGTTTCAAGCCTTGAAACACTTGGTTTCATTTGGTGAAACTATTAGTTTCAAGTGCTGAAACACTTAGTTTCAATTAAGTGAAACTAGAAGTTTTAATAGAGTGAAACGCAAATATCTTAATAATGAAATGGAACTAACAAAGGAATATAAAAGAAGATATAAGTGATGAGGAGAGGCGAATGCAGGAGTCAAAATCACTTGGTTTATGTTACTTCTTTTGTGTAATATATGTAAATTGGAATAATAGACGATATACTTTGTTTAAAAGGAAGATAAAGAAGAACGAGTCCTGTGTAGAAAAAATAGAAACATGAGAAAATCAATTGATTTCCTCATGTTTCCGAGTTCATTAACACAACTAAAAATCCGCACTAAAAAATATAAAATCTGAAATTAACAAGTTTGTAGTTAAGGTTTAGCGGAAGTCTTTCAATTCATCCTGTAATTTTTGACGCGTAAAGAAGATACGGCTTTTTACAGTTCCTAACGGAAGATTCAGTTTTTCTGCAATCTCGCGGTATTTGAAACCTGAAACGTGCATAGCAAACGGTACTCTATATTCTTTAGGAAGAGAATTCACCACTTTGTGCATTTCTTTCAAGTCATAGGCTCTTTCTGTACTTTCAAAACCGGCATCTTGCGGCAGACTTAAATGATAAAGATTATCAGTCTGGTCAATAAATGTCTGGTCGCGGACTACTTTACGGTAGTTATTAATAAAGATATTGCGCATAATAGTGTACATCCATCCTTTAAAGTTGGTGTCCGGCATATATTTATCCTCATTATCTAATGCTTTAAGTGAGGTCTCTTGCAACAAATCGTTTGCTTCTTCACGGTCGGTTGTTAGTTTGTATGCAAAGCGGAGTAATTCGTCTTGTACTCCAATTAGGTCTTTTCTGAAGCTTAAACTTTTCATATGCGTTGCTTTTTAATAATTAATATTCTATTCGGTTTTTTTGATGTTGCAAGTTTAGCGCGATTCAAGAAAAGTGACAGGGGTAAATTCAACTTTCTTAGGGGGTAAATCTATCAGATGATAGTTTTTAGGTCGTATTTGATAGTTTTTAGGTGGTCTTTTTTTAGGTTCTGAACTCAATTCCTGCATTTTCTATCAAATTATTGCGATTAATAAAAAAAGAACCGCTAATTTTGTAGCATCATTTTTATTTGAAAAGAATGACTGATGACTCTTTGTTTTTAATTGATGTTGATAAGATACTTCGGGCAAAGGCGCCGAAGCAGTATAGGTACATTCCTAAGTTCGTAATCTCCTATTTAAAGAGAATCGTACATCAGGATGAATTAAACGTATTCCTAAATGAGTCGAAAGATAAGTTAGGAGTGGATTTCCTCGAGGCATCTCTGGAGTTTTTGGATGCAAAGGTAGAAGTGAAAGGAGCAGAAAATCTACCAGAAAATGGTTTGTATACTTTTGTTTCCAATCATCCATTGGGAGGACAGGACGGTGTAGCGCTCGGTTATGTATTAGGACGGCATTATAATGGAAAGGTGAAATATCTGGTCAATGACTTATTGATGAATCTTCGTGGTCTGGCACCGCTTTGCATACCTATTAATAAGACTGGGAAGCAAGCTAAGGACTTTCCCAAAATGGTAGAAGCCGGTTTTCAATCTGATAATCAGCTTATCATGTTTCCTGCAGGACTTTGCTCACGTCGTCAAAATGGGGTTATTCGCGATCTGGAATGGAAGAAAACATTTATTGTGAAGAGTGTACAAGCAAAACGCGACGTGGTGCCTGTTCATTTTGAAGGTCGGAATTCCGATTTCTTTTACAATCTGGCAAATACATGTAAAACATTAGGGATCAAATTCAATATCGCAATGCTGTATTTGGCCGATGAAATGCTGAAAAATCGTCATAAAACCTTTACTATTACATTTGGCAAGCCAATTCCTTGGCAAACTTTTGATAAATCGAAGACGCCTGCACAATGGGCCGAATATGTAAAGGATATCGTATATAAATTGTAACTTATAGAACAACTATAACAAAGAATATGGAAGAGATTATAAGCCCGGTAAGCAAAGAACTACTAAAAGCGGAACTTACAGAAGAAAGGCGCTTGCGTATGACGAATAAAAGTAATAATCAGATTTACATTATTACTCATCAGGATGCCCCCAATGTAATGAAGGAGATTGGGCGTTTACGTGAAATAGCTTTCCGTGCAGCAGGTGGAGGTACTGGGATGTCGATGGATATTGATGAATACGATACCATGGAACATCCTTATAAACAACTGATTGTTTGGAATCCGGAAGCGGAAGAGATTCTGGGAGGATATCGGTATTTGCTTGGGACAGATGTCCGCTTTGATGAAAAGGGGGCTCCGATTCTAGCTACTTCTCATATGTTCCATTTCTCTGATACGTTTATTAAAGATTATTTGCCGCAAACAATCGAGTTGGGGCGTTCGTTTGTGACATTAGAATATCAGTCTACCCGTGCAGGGAGCAAAGGACTGTTTGCATTAGATAATTTGTGGGATGGATTGGGAGCTTTGACAGTAGTAATGCCGAATGTGAAATTTTTCTTCGGTAAAGTGACAATGTATCCGAGTTATCACCGTCGGGGTCGTGATATGATACTTCACTTTCTAAAGAAGCATTTTTGGGATAAAGATCAGTTGGTTTTTCCGATGGAACCGTTAAAAATGGAAACTTCGGAAGAAGAATTACAAGCTTTATTCTGCAAAGATACATTCAAAGAGGATTATAAAATTCTGAATTGTGAGATCCGTAAATTAGGATATAACATTCCGCCATTGGTAAATGCTTATATGAGTTTAAGTCCGACTATGCGTATGTTTGGAACAGCGATTAATTATGAATTTGGTGACGTGGAAGAAACCGGTATTTTGATTGCTGTTGATGAGATATTAGAAGAAAAACGAATTCGACACATCCAGACTTTTATTGAAAGTAATCCGGATGCGTTGAAAGCGCCTTGTGAGACTGAAGAAGTATTTACTCCTAAAGTTGTTACACCGCAGGCAGACTGTTGCCATTAATCTTGCGGTAAAGATCGAGTGCAAATACATCGGTCATTCCGGAAATATAATCAAGCACCGCCTGTATTCTTTCATAGAGTACAGGCGCTTTTATATTGTACTGGCTGGAAACACGGTTGATTAATAATTCAGAATATGCTTTTTCAGGTGAAGTTACAGCATCTATCATAAGTTCAAGCAGAGTACTGATAACGCGGAAACCGGCTAATTCGATGTCCAGCACATCTTTTGAACGGTAGATTTTCTTAATAGAGATGTCTGCACAATGTTTGTACGCTGTTGCTGGGCATTCAGAAATATGCTTGATGAGTGTTCCTTCGAAACTTCCCTCCAAGATTTCATCTTCATGATCAAGGAATACGCGGGTACATTCTCGAATCAATAGTCCGATGACAGAAGAACGTAAATAAGCGATTTGTTCATTGGTGTCACTGACAATGTGGAAAGTTTGACGGATATGTTTTTGACGTTCCTCACTAAAATAGGACATCAGAAGCTTTTTTGTTTCTTCGGTAGTCAGGATCTTTAATTTGTGGGCATCTTCTATGTCCATCATTTGATAGCAAATGTCATCGGCCGCTTCTACCAGATAAACTAGAGGATGACGCGCATATTTCAAAGGATGGTCGTTGAGCTGAGTAAGTCCTAGTTCGGTAGCTATCTTTTGAAAACTTTGTTCTTCACTGACAAAGAAGCCGAATTTGGATTTTTTACCTGCAAGACTCGATGAAAAGGGATATTTTACAATAGAAGCAAGCGTTGTATAGGTCATCGCAAAACCTCCTTTCCGACGTCCTTCAAACTGGTGAGTCAAAAGGCGGAAAGCATTGGCATTTCCTTCAAAATGTGTTAAATCTTCCCATTCCATCGGTGAAAGTTGTTCTCCGTTTAACTGTTTATATTGTAAGTTTAATCCTTTCCCTTCTGAGAAAAAGGTTGAAATGGCTCGTTCTCCGGAGTGCCCAAATGGCGGATTGCCAAGATCATGTGCCAAGCAAGCAGCGGATACAATGGAACCAATCTCTGGTAGAAAGGAATTGTGGAGTTCCGGCTTACGCTCTAAGATAGCTTTGGCAACGTCATTGCCTAAAGAACGTCCTACACAAGAAACTTCTAGGCTGTGTGTGAGACGATTATGCACGAAAATACTCCCTGGGAGAGGGAATACTTGTGTTTTATTTTGTAAACGTCGAAAAGGAGCGGAGAAAATAAGGCGGTCATAATCTCGTTGAAATTCCGAACGGTTTTCCAGACGTTCCGAATGAAATTCTTCCATGCCGAAGCGTTTCGCTGATATTAATTGATTCCAATTCATCATAAATAAATGTTTAATCTGTCAATATACTGCTCAATCTACTAAATTTTGTGTGAGTTTATAGTGTAACCCTATTAGTGGATTGGCATATTTGCACATCGCCACAATATTTAACTGCAAACTTAACTCTTTTTCAGTACAAAATGTGTATTTTCGCCTATTAAATAGTAAATGTGATTTTATGAACGTTCAAATTATTAATAAATCGAAGCATTCGCTTCCGGCTTATGCCACAGAATTATCTGCAGGAATGGATATCCGTGCTAACCTTTCCGAACCAATGACATTGGCTCCGTTGCAACGGTGTTTAGTACCTACTGGACTATATATTGCTCTTCCACAAGGATTTGAAGCACAGATTCGTCCTCGGAGTGGTTTGGCTATTAAAAAAGGAATTACGGTCCTCAATTCTCCAGGTACGATAGATGCTGATTATCGGGGAGAAATCTGTATAATTTTGGTCAATCTTTCTTCGGAATCTTTTGTAATTGAAGACGGAGAGCGTATTGCCCAAATGATTATTGCTAAGCATGAACAAGTGGAGTGGCAGGAAGTGGAAGTGTTGGATGAAACAGAACGTGGAACCGGTGGCTTCGGACATACAGGAAAAAAATGAAATGAAAGCTAAGTTAATACTATTTTTACTGATTAGTACTTTGTTACTTACTTCTTGTATGGCTGCTCAAGCAGCAGGTATAGTAACAGGAAGCACAGCTGTTGTGTTAGGCAATGCCATTGATACAAAATCGGCTGTGAAGAAAGTTGAGAAAAAGAAGAAGAAAGTAGCTAAGGCTAGCAAAAAAACGGAATCACAACTGACGGAAGAGGAACAACGAAAGTATGATTATTTCTTTTTGGAGGCCATACGATTGAAGGAAAAGAAGGAGTATGCAGCTGCTTTTGGGTTGTTGCAACATTGTTTGGATATTGATCCCAATGCAGCTTCTGCACTTTATGAGATTTCTCAGTATTATATGTTTCTCCGACAGATTCCTCAAGGACAGGCTGCATTAGAAAAAGCAGTAGAAAATGCGCCGGATAATTTCTGGTATAGTCAGGGATTAGTTTCTTTGTATCAGCAACAAGATCAATTGGATAAAGCCGTAGTGTTATTAGAACAGATGACGAAGCGTTTTCCCAGTAAACAGGGACCGTTGTTCAATCTTCTGGATATTTACGGACGTCAGGAAAAGTTTGATGAAGTTATTGCCACTTTGAACCGTTTGGAGAAACGTATCGGAAAGAATGAGCAGTTGTCCATGGAAAAGTTCCGTATTTATCTTCAAATGAAGGATGATAAGAAAGCTTTTCAGGAAATTGAAAGTCTGGTACAGGAATATCCGATGGATATGCGTTATCAGGTGATATTGGGTGATGTATATCTTCAGAATGGAAAGAAGCAGGAAGCTTATGATGCTTATCAGAAAGTATTAGCAGCCGAACCGGATAATCCAATGGCTCTTTATTCAATGGCTTCTTATTATGAACAGACTGACCAGAAAGAGCTTTACCAACAACAATTGGATACGTTGTTGCTGAATAAGAAGGTGGCTTCTGATATCAAGTTGAATGTAATGCGTCAAGTAATTGTAGAAAATGAACAAGCTGGTCAAGATAGTACTCAGGTGATTGATTTGTTTACAAAAGTGATGCGACAGGATGTAGATGACCCTCAGATCCCGATGCTTTATGCTCAATATCTGTTGTCTAAGAATATGGAAGATGCTTCTGTACCGGTATTGGAGCAAGTGGTTGATTTGGATCCTATGAATAAGGCAGCTCGTTTGATGTTAATTAGTTCGGCTGCTAAAAAAGAGGATTATAAGCAAATTATCAAAATCTGTGAACCAGGTATTGAAGCAACTCCCGATGCATTGGAGCTTTATTATTATCTTGCGATTGCTTATAATCAGGCAGAGCAAACGGATAGTGTGGTGAGTGTTTGCAAAAAGCTTTGGAACATATTACGCCTGATACTAAGAAGGAAGTTATATCCGATTTTTATTCGATTATGGGGGATATGTATCATACCAAAAAGCAAATGGCAGATGCTTATGCGGCTTATGATTCTGCTTTGGTTTACAATCCTTCGAATGTCGGTGCTTTGAATAATTATGCCTACTATTTATCATTGGAACGTCGTGATCTTGACAAAGCAGAAGAAATGAGTTATAAGACAGTAAAGGCTGAACCCAATAATGCGACTTATCTGGATACGTATGCCTGGATATTGTTTGAAAAAGGAAATTACTCGGAAGCTCGCATCTATATAGACAATGCGATGAAAAGTGATGGGGAGAAGAGTAGTGAAGTGGTTGAACATTGTGGAGATATTTATTTTATGACTGGTGATGTGGAAGGTGCATTAAAGTATTGGAAACAATCATTGGAAATGGGGAATGACTCGAAAATACTGAAACAAAAAATAGAAAAGAAAAAGTATATTGCTGAATGAGAAGATTTGCTTATCTGTTGTTGATGGTTGTAATGTTGGCGGGCTGTAAGAGTAGTAAACATGTGGTAGTAGAGAAAGAAAAGGAAAAGGTGGCAGTAGCTCCGACTTTCAGTTATTTGGCTTCCAAACTCCAGCTGACTATTCCCGGCAAAAGTGGTAGTATGTCAGTGGGAGGTCTCATGAAGATGAAAAGTAACGAACTGGTGCAGATTTCTTTATTAATGCCTATCTTGCGTACCGAGATTGCACGTATCGAGATAGCTCCGGATAAAGTACTGATTGTGGATCGGATGAATAAGCGATATGTGCGTGCAACCAAAGATGAATTGAAAGATATATTGCCTAAAAATGCAGAATTCTCACGTTTGGAAAGGGCCTTGACTGATGCAGCTCTCCCGGGTGGAAAGACTGAACTAACGGGAAAAGAGTTAGGAATTCCTTCATTAGAAAAGGCAAAAATACAGTTATATGAATTCTCGACAAAAGAATTTTCAATGGCTCCAACGGAACTTACCTCTAAATATACGGAGGTTCCTTTGGAAGAATTAGTAAAAATGCTGATAGCTCTGTTATGATAAAACGCATCTTTATGATTCTGATAAGTTGCCTATGGCTGGCAATCCCTCTTTCGGCTCAGTCGAATAAGTTGATTCGTGAGTTGGAAGGCAAACGTGGTGTTCTGCAAAAGCAGATATCTGATACAGAATCATTATTGAAAGATACAAAAAAGGATGTAGGTAGTCAGTTGAATGGTCTAGCTGCGCTAACTGGACAGATTGAAGAGAGAAAACGTTATATTCTTGCTATTAATAATGATATGGAGGCGATTGAGCGTGAGTTGTCTTCTTTGGAATATCAGTTAAATGTTCTTCAAAAAGATTTGAAGGATAAGAAGAAAAAGTATGAAGCCTCTGTGCAATATTTGTATAAGAACAAATCGGTGGAAGAGAAACTGATGTTTATTTTCTCTGCAAAAAGTTTGAGTCAGACATATCGTCGTATGCGGTATGTACGTGAGTATGCGACTTATCAACGTTTGCAGGGAGAGGAAATATTGAAAAAGCAGGAACAGGTACGAAAAAAGAAAGCAGAACGCGAACAGGTAAAAAACGCTAAGGAGGGATTGCTGAAGGAGCGGGAGGCTGAAAAAGCAAAACTGGAGGATCAAGAAAAAGAAAAGCGTACTTTGGTTGCCAATCTGCAGAAAAAGCAGAAAGGATTGCAAAGTGAGATAAATAAGAAGAGAAAAGAAGCTAATCAGTTGAATGCACGTATTGACCGTTTGATTAACGAAGAAATAGAACGTGCACGTAAAAGAGCGGAAGAAGCTCGTCGTAATGCTATTGTTCGTGAGAAAACAGAGTCTAAAGAAAAGAAATCTACAGAGACAGTAACTGCCACAAAGGCAAAACCGCTGGATGCTTACAGGATGAGTAAAGAAGACCGGGAGTTATCTGGGAGTTTTGCTGCGAATCGGGGAAAGCTTCCAATGCCGGTGACCGGTCCTTATGTCATTGTCAGTCATTATGGTCAGTATGCAGTCGAAGGACTTCGTAATGTCCAGCTGGATAATAAAGGAATTGATATCCAAGGTAAGCCGGGTGCGAAGGCGTGTGCGATTTTTGATGGTAAGGTAGCAGCTGTATTTCAACTGAATGGACTATTTAATGTGCTCATTCGTCATGGGGATTATATTTCTGTTTATTGTAATCTTTCTTCTGCATCAGTTAAGTCGGGTGATACGGTTAAGACTAAGCAAGAGATAGGAGAGATATTCTCAGACGGAACAGATAATGGACGTACAGTATTGCATTTCCAATTGCGTAAAGAGAAAGAAAAATTGAATCCGGAACCATGGTTAAACCGATAATTGAATTAATAAAACACATGTGTAAGATGAAATTGACTAAAATCCTAATATTTCTATTAGCCTTTTGGCTCGAACCATTATCAGCAGCTCCATACTTCTCATTCAAGAAGTATCAAGTTGAGGATGGTTTATCTCATAATACGGTATGGTGTGCTATTCAAGATAGTTATGGCTTTATTTGGTTGGGTACTAGTGATGGGCTGAATCGATATGACGGACAGGGGAATAAAGTTTACCGCAATGCACTGAATGAAGATTATTCTTTGGAAAGCAACTTTGTGGAAACTCTTTTTGAAGATGGGCAGAGAATTTGGGTTGGTACTAATTCGGGACTTTATATTTATGATCGGGAGACCGATCGTTTTTCTAGATTCAATAGTACGACTAGTTACGGAGTGTCTGTAAGTAGTGAAGTGAAGAAAGTAGTAAAAGCAAAGGATGGGAAGATTTGGATTGGAACTTTAGGGCAGGGGATTTTTATTTATGATCCTGAAAGAGAAGTGTTAATTCAGAATAGTTCGCAGACATCTTTTCTTTGGGATATTTGTGTTGGAAATGATGGGTTGATTTATACGGCTTCTTTGCAAGAGGGACTCCTTTGCTTCGATGAAAATGGTAAGTTCTTGCAGGCCTATGAGGTTTCACCTTTTGTGGATGCGTCAGACAGTCATAAAATTAATTGTGTACAGAATGTGGATGGCGAAATTTGGGTTGGAGCGGATGTTAATCTTCTGTACCACTTGAATAAACAAACAGGGTTACTGGAACACTATACTACTTCTTTGAACTTTGGGGCCATTCGTTGTTTGTTGAAATATTCGGAGCAAGAATTATTGGTGGGGACGGACAATGGATTATATCTTTTTAATCGTATTACGAATACGTTTTGCAGAGGAGATAATCCATATGATTCACGAAGTTTAAGCGATCAGACAATCAATGCAATGATGTGGGATGCGGAAGGTGCACTTTGGGTAATGACAAACTTAGGTGGAGTAAATTATATGCCGAAAGAGTCCAAACGCTTTGATTATTATTCACCGGCTACATTACCCGGAGTACTGAGCGCAGGAAAAGTGGTAGGCCCTTTTTGTGAGAATAAAGAAGGAAACATATGGATAGGTACACGTAACGGTTTATGTTTTTTTGATTCTGTGACGGGTGAGTTATCTGAATATTCCATTGGAGGCGATAAGAATTTGAAATTAGACATTCGTTCGTTATTACTTGATGATAATAAATTATGGGTGGGTACTTATGCCGGAGGATTGTATGTTATAGATTTGAATACAGGAATGACGAGAAATTATACTCATTCCCGAGGAGTACCTAATACAATTTGTAGTAATGATGTGTTATGTGTATATAAGGATAGACGAGGAAATATTTTTGTCGGGACAAGTTGGGGGTTATGTTGTTATTCTCCGGAAAGTGATGACTTCTTGACTATTACAACCATTGGTTCGATGATATCCGTAGTTGATATATACGAAGATATGTATAACAATCTCTGGATTGCAACTTCCAATAATGGTGTTTTCCTCAATAATACTATTAATAATAGTTGGAGACATTTCCAGCATAAACGCGAAGATTCGACTACTATTTCCAGTAACTCTGTCATCTGTTTGTTTGAGGATATGAGAGGTACGATGTGGTTTGGAACGAATGGAGGTGGACTTTGTTCTTTCAACCCGAAAGAAGAGAACTTTGCCAATTTTGATCCTCAGAATAAAATATTGCCTAATAATGTGATTTATTCTATAGAACAAGATCAGTCAGGTAATTTCTGGATATCTTCTAATATAGGATTGATTAAGATTAATCCTGTTATTAAAGATAGCTATCGTCAGTTTACAGTGAATGATGGTTTGCAGGGAAATCAGTTTACAGCACAGTCTTCTTTAAAATCTTCTAATGGTAAGATCTATTTTGGAGGTATAAATGGCTTTAATGCTTTTGTTCCGGAACAATTCGAAGATAATTCTTATATTCCTCCGGTTTATGTTACAGATATCCGATTACCTTATTTACCTAAAGATAAGACCGTAAAACAGGTTCTTCAGCTTAACGAACCGTTATATATGGCTCGTAAAATTGTATTGCCTTTTAAATATAATAGTTTCTCTATCCGTTTTGTTGCATTGAGTTATGAAGACCCGCATAAGAATCGTTATTCATACATATTGAAAGGTGTAGATAAGGAATGGATTATGAATTCGGAAAGTTATATGGCATCTTATACCAATTTGCCTCCTGGTGAGTATGAATTTCTAGTTCGTGGTTCTAATAACGATTATAAGTGGAGTGATAAAGCAACTCGTTTATGGATAATCATTACTCCTCCCTGGTGGCGAAGTACAATTGCTTATATTGTTTATATCCTTTTGTTGCTTGGACTGACTTATCTGGTTGCTTGGCGTTGGAACTGGTATGTCAAACGTAAATACAAACTTCGAATGGAGGATTATCAGGTTAAACAAGAGAAAGAAGTATATAAGTCGAAGATTAACTTCTTTATTAATCTGGTACATGAGATACGTACTCCACTAAGTTTAATTCGGCTTCCACTTGAGAAGTTGCAGGAAACTCAGAGAGAGGGGAGGGATGTTAAGTATCTTTCTGTCATTGATAAGAATGTGAATTATCTGTTGGGGATTACCAATCAGTTACTTGACTTCCAGAAAATGGAAAGTGGAGCTTTGCAATTGAATCAGAAACGGTGTTCGATCAATGAATTGGTACAAGATATTTATAGCCAGTTTACTAGTCCGGCGGAACTGAAAGGGCTTGAATTAAAACTGGTATTGCCTGATAATAAATTGGTATTAATGATTGATCCGGAAAAGATCAGTAAGATTCTGGTCAATTTGATGGGAAATGCTTTAAAATATTCCCGGACACATGTGGAATTAAAACTGTCGGTGACAGATACCAATATAAGAATCTCTGTAAGTGATGATGGACCGGGAGTCCCGGATGGACAAAAAATAAAGGTCTTTGAAGCCTTTTACCAATTGCCGGGAGACAAGGTCGCTTCTGTAGGAACAGGTATTGGATTGGCTTTTGCAAAGTCTTTAGCTGAGGCTCATCATGGTGATCTGTGGGTAGAAGACGCTGTTGGTGGAGGTTCCTCTTTTGTTTTATCTCTTCCATTGGAGAAAGTAAACGTAGAGCCTGAGGCTGAAATAATAGAAGCTCAATCGGAAGAGGGGGGAGAAGCAACTGTTTCCGAGTTTTCTGGAAAGAAATTTACTGTGTTGCTGGTGGAGGATAATGTCGATTTACTGAATCTGACTCGTGAATCACTGAGTGTTTGGTTTCGTGTATTGAAAGCTACTAATGGCGTTGAGGCACTGGAAGTACTTTCTCGGGAAAGTGTCGATGTGATTGTAAGTGACGTGATGATGCCGGAAATGGATGGGTTAGAGTTATGCAGCCGAGTAAAAAATGATATTGAATATTCGCATATTCCGGTTATTTTATTGACAGCGAAAACAACTCTTGAATCTAAAGTGGAAGGTCTTGAATCCGGAGCAGATGTATATATTGAGAAACCGTTCTCAATAAAACAGCTTCATATGCAGATTGAGAATCTTCTTAAATTGAGGCAGTCTTTCTATAAACTGATGAATAGCTTATCTGTTGGAGCAGCAGACTCTATTGTTACAACAGATCTTGCGATGTCTCAGAAAGACTGTGAGTTTGTTGCTAAAATACAGGGAGTGATTGCAGATCAATTAGCAGATGAAAATTTCTCTATAGATACGCTTGCTGAGCAAATGCATATGAGCCGTTCTAATTTCTATAGGAAAATAAAAGCTCTCTCTGGTGTGTCTCCAAATGATTACTTGAAGACTCTTCGTATGAATCGTGCTGCCGAGTTAATTAAAAGTGGTACGCGGATTTCTGAAGTCGCTTCACAGGTAGGATTTGGTTCTTCTTCTTATTTTGCTAAGTGCTTTAAGGCTCAGTATGGTGTTTTGCCTAAAGATTATATTGGTCAGCCTCCGCTTTCTGGAGAATCATGATCTCGTATGTTATTAAGAGGTGAAATCTCTGTCTGGAGCTAATGTGAGGTGAAGTTGCATCAAAATAGATAATCGTTCTTATTTTGCTTTGTCATTCTGAACGTAGCGAAGAATTTACCTTTATTTAAGTGAAAGAAGAGATTCTTCGCTATGTTCTCTTAGAACAGAATGATAAGTTAATCAGCATTTTGATACAGCTTCATTTTATTTATAGAACTTGTATACTTTTTTAGCATAGCGTTTTCCTATTAGCAATTGTCCTTTAGTCCCAAAATGAGGATCTGTTTCATCTTTGTAGCAATCTGCTCCTTTGGATGAAACCCAATCAGAGTATGGGATAAATGAAGAAACCTTCCTAATCATCTTATTAAAAGGAGCTGTTCCTGCTTCTCTTTTTGTCCAATTCCATTGAGAAATCTGTCCAACAATAACAGGAAGCTCAGGCATTCCCAGATCTTCTCTGAAACTTTTAATAAGTAAAATTAATTTTTGCTTATATTCTTCCGGATTCGAACAATCGGCTTCTCCTTGATGCCAGAGAATAGCTTTCAAGTGTCCTCCTTGTTTCATGGCTATTCGGATTCGTGATAAGGCTTTTTCATAATACCCATTTTTGTTGTCTTTCAACCAGGCATTTATGGAGCTTCCCCCGCGGGCATTTACTACTAAACCTACCGGGTGTTTCGTTTTTCTTTCAATTTCCTTGGCAAAGGCATAACTTGGTCCTAAACGTTGCATTGATAGGTTCTTTCTGACTGTTGAATAACGATTTAACGGATTGGAAGCCGGTTCAAAATGTCCTTTGTCATTTAATAGATATACATTTTGCAAAGTGTCCATTATTTCCGGAGTTAGATCTGCACGTCCTGCCATGTTAGATTGACCTATACATAAATATAAGTCTAGATCGGATGGTTTTACTTTTTCTCCGGCATATATCGCTAAAGATTGAAAAAGTAGAAATAGTAACAAATATAGATTCTTATTCATATCTGTTTTTTATTTGAAGTTATATTTAAGTGTAAATTCTCTTGTGTTTATAGTTTAGTATCAGTTTTCCTTTACTTGATATTGATACATGACGAAGTTATTTTTTTGGGGAAGAGTGACTTTTATTGAGCCTTTTCTTCCAACTATACTATTCATTGCTTTACCATTTCCAAATATTGGAGTACAGACGATTTCTTTACCTTCAGGTAACCAAGTTTCTATCCATGTTTCATCTTGGTCATTATCTTCTCTATAAATAAGGAGATAACCACTCGGAGCTTTGTTCACTTGATCGCAGATCGATTGGAAACCTGTCCAAGAGCGTCCGGAAGGTTCATCTCCAATAGGGAGAATGATTCCTTGGTGAAAATTATATTGTAGTTCTTTGTATTGCTCTACTAGCTTCTTCAGTTTAAACGCTTCGTCAGGAAGATTAGAAGCTTCCATCCAGGCTAATGGCTGTCCTGCCATAGTAGTTGCAAAGAGATATTCGAATGAATAATTTGCCGGAGCAAATGGTTCGTTACCATATTTCTGTGAATTTCTCCACTTATTTAGAAATTCGATTTGCAATTTTTCTGCGGGTACATATTTGGCTAGCATCCATAAGTTGCGAAGTGTCCAATATGGGTAGTAATTCTTCCAATCTGTATAGCGGTTTTCCAGAAAGATATTTCCATATTCATTGAACATATGGTAACCTCCACGACGGCTGGCTGTCGCATCTAGATTGAACATGACTTTATTATCCGTCTCTGCCAGTACTTTATTAAATAGTTTACGAAGATTTATTTCAGATGTTTTGGTGGGAATGGTCAATCCATCAATCTTAAAAATTCGGATTCCGTATTTACGATAAATTCCGATCAGTGCTTCTGCGTCTTTATGCCAGTCTGCAAAATCATTTTGTACACTGGGATTGAACCATAGACAAATCTCAATACCTAACCTTTTTCCTCTTTCAACAATTGGAGTTAATCCATGTGGATATTTGTCTATATTGGGTTTCCAGTAGTCTTTATTATCCCAGATATTCTTGAAAGATCCTTTGGCTATAGCTGAATTAGGACTTTTTCCCGTTTGCCATCCATCATCTATTTGAAAATGAGTAATTCCTAATTTAGCTGCACGTTCTAATTCTTGTAAGCAGAATGCTTCATTGACTTTAGTATCTTGGCTGCGATCACCCCAAGTATTCATCATAATCATTTCGTCACGTTCTTGAAGATGGGTACGGATGTTTTTCTGGTAATTGCGTAATGCAGTCAATGCTTCTAGTTCATCTCCAGTATATACTCCTGTTACGCAACTGTATGTTCGCGTCCATTCATCTTCTCGGATATCTGTTTCTGTAAGTCCTAATCCCGTGATCATGAATTTTCCAAATTCAGCGATGAAGTCTGCATCTTTATACGCTAACTGAACACTGGAGCAAGGAGCTTCTTTTAAAAAGAAGAAACCATTGTTATCTTCTCCGTTACGTACGAAAAAAAGGTTCCCACGATAATTGTTTTTACGATAAATAATGGCATTTCGTTCTGTTACTAAATTATTATTCCAATCTGTCACATCCCAAAATTCTACAGCTTTCGCATGCCAATGTTGTCCTTTAAAATTCAATTGGTCTAAGATCGCAGTTATAGCCCTGGATTTCATGTCTTCTGCAAATTCTATATTTTTGTGGTCGGCTGAATTTTCATTTTGTTCTCCTGAAATACGATTCATTGTTCCTTTCAGATAGGTATCACATGCTATTGCTGGGCAATGATCATAAATTCGATATATTCTTTGAATATCTAATGCACCCAAGGTGAATGTTACTGTCGTTTTTAGATAAGCTGGATGAATATCAGTAGCAGTTACTTCTTCCGTTCGGCATAGACCGTTAGTGCCGACTTTCTCCGTTTTGGAAATGAGTAGATCCGGTAGGGGAGCGGTTACTAGTTCTATTTTACCACTTGCTTTGTTACTTAAACTATATGTCATTAAATTCCCACCATTCCAAATAAACTTCCGTTCAATCTGATCATTCCCAATAATTAATGTGTCTCCTTCTTGCTGGCAATAATATGTTTTTTGAGCAAAAGCGGATACTACTATAAAAAATATTATTAATGTAACGAACTGTCTTTTCATCTTAAACATTAATTTTAATAGTTACCCACAATAGTTATATGGGAAATGGTTGATTGAAATGAGATAACGACAAAGATGTCTTAATGACAAGGTCTTAGTTTTCATATGAAACTAGTTTTAGATTTAACAATGCAAAATAAGGCAAAAACATTTAGAAGAATGTAAAGATAAGAATCAATAAATAATAAAATATGCTTCCCATCTTCCCTAAACATATATAATAGCTTTATTTTGGAAGATTTGAGACCATCCAATTGCTTGAAATCTAAAGCGATAGGTCTGGTCAGTATGCTCTTTCATCTTTCAGCGCTAGCTTGATAAAATGAATCGCGATATATTTTCAGGAAAACGGATCATCAACACATCATTCGCTGTTTTGTCTTCAGTTCCTTATTTAATGACAGGAATAAAATCATAAACAAACTCCCATAATACGTTTCTAGGGCTTCAAAATGATTATTATTTTTCTGCTTGTTGAGGATTAATAGTTAATATATCAGCTATTAATCCTCAATATCTTAGATATTAGTAGCCAATAGATTGACTATTAATATTTGAAAACAATGTGTATCTGCTTTAAGATAACTAAACATGATGGAGCTCTGTTACTTTTCCAGTAGTGCAACCGTACACCATAGATAAGGAGCCTGTCCATGATAATCCCCCGTATTGCGGGGACGGTCATAGTAGTACTGCTTACTATTCTTTTTGTTTGTTCCGACACATACTTCTCTCACAGCTCCCTTATCATTAATATAGGACACCAAAGCCATCCATGCTTTACGTGCAGCAGGACCGTATACCTCTGCATCCAGCCAGCCATTCTTCACACCTACAATAAAAGCAAAAGTAAACATGGCAGATCCGGAAGTCTCGGCCCAGCAG